>JAJVII010000050.1 GCA_022072085.1 Phycisphaerae bacterium | reverse complement strand
CACCAGTTCCGCCGCCTGCGCGTTCGCTACGAACGACGCGCCGATATCCATCTGGCGTTCTTGAAGATCGGCTGTGTCCTGATCTGCTATCGGCATCTTACAAACTCATTCTGTTAGGCGCTCTTAGCCATTCCCGCCAAACGAGTTGCGGCATGGAATTCCGTGCCTCATGCAGCTCTGGCACGCCGTTTGCATATAGACACGTCAGCCCATCAAGACTTGCATCCAGCCCCCCCCCATCACAGCGTCGCATGCGTTTCGCCAGGTTCGCCCGTCGGCGCGTTTGAGACAGAGAGGAGGCCTATCCATGTCCATGTCGCGCCTTGCAGTGTCGGTTCTCTTGGTCGCGTGCGTCTTGCTGCTGCCAGCCGCGGCCGGCGCAGTCACGCTGGGCCAAACGGATGACTTCCAAAGCGGCGACGCCGCCAACTGGGGCGGCGGAGACGCCCCGTTCAATGTTGCCTCCGGCGGCCCGCTGGGCGCCGGCGATCGGTATCTCCAGGCCGAGATCAACAGCGAGACCGGCCCCGGCTCCCGCCTGGGCATCAGGAACCTTGCGCAGTGGCTGGGCGACTACACCTCGGGCGGCGTCACGGCGCTGAAGGTCGACATGAACAACTTCAGCCTGACCAACCTGGAAATCCGCGTCCTGATCGACGGCGACGGCGGCCTGTTCACCTCAATAAACGCCTTCTCCCTGTCCGCCGGTTCCGGCTGGGTCACCGCTGTCTTCGATCTGACAGCTTCCGGCCTGACCTCCGTCGGCGGGTCGGATGTGTCGGCAACTCTTGCCAACGTGACCAGCCTCCTGATCCGCCACGATCCCGGCTCGCCCGACGGGTTGGGCGGCTCCCCGACCATCCCCCTGGAATCGGCGGTGGGCTTCGACAACATCACGGCCGTGCCGGAACCCGCGACCCTGTCGCTGGTCATCCTGGGCGGCGGCGTCCTGCTGCATCGGCGGACAAGACGCCGGAATTGATCGTCGAACCGGCAAGCCCCGGGCCGCGGTGGTGAGTCCTCCGCGGCCCTTTCTGCGCGCGTTGAATCGCCGCCCGCGCCCGGCTAACATCGCCCGCATGAACGTCCTGCTCACCGGTCACGGCAAACTCGGCACGCCGCTGGCACAGCGGCTGGTGGCCATCGGCCACAAGGTCCGCGTCCTCTCGCCCGGCCACGTCGAGCAGGACCACCCCTGGGAAGTCGCCCTGGGCTGGCTGGAGGATTTCAACGCCGTCCGCGGCGCCATGGACGGCTGCGAACTGGTCATCCACAACGCCGCCCACCACGCGACCGAGTGCGACCCGTCCGACCACGGACGGTTCATCGCCTCCAACGTGACCGGCACCGCCAACGTGCTGGCGGCGGCGCTGGCCGGCCAGGTACGGCACGTCATCCACATCTCCAGCGGCTCGGTGCTAGGCACGAGCCTGTCTGCCGACGAGATCGAGGCCGCCGGACGGGCCCGCATCGTCCGCGACGACGACCCGATCGACCCGCGGGACATCTACGAGGCCAGCAAAGCAGCGGCCGAGCTGCTGGCCCGCTTCTACCGCCAGCGACACGGGCTGAGCGTGACGGCGCTGCGCCCCGGCTGGTTCCCGCGCGAAGGCGACCTGGCCGACCACGAGTTCGTCTGGCGACTGCTGAGCCACTGCGTCTGGGTGGGCGACGTGATCTCCGCGGTCCTGCGCGCGATCGACAGCCCCGCGCAGGGCGAGTTCCTGATCCACGCCGCGACGCCCTTCGTCGAGGCCGACGCGCCGGGCCTGCTGGCCGACCCGGCGGGGGTGCTGCGAAAGTATTACCCCGATGAGATGGAGTGGTGGGCCGCCCAGAACCACCCGACCCCCGCAATCCGCTGGTGGTCCGACATCACGCCGGCGCGGGAGCAACTGGGCTACGAGCCGAAACTCAACTTCCCCCAGGCCGTCGCCCGCCTGCGCGGCGGACAATCCCCCTGGCCCACCGCCGGCGTGCAGATCGCCAGGTAGCTCTCGCGGCGAAGGCGGGGCGGGTTCTCTTCATTCCGCACTCCGCATTTCGCATTCCGCGTTCCGCCCCCGACTCTGTATTTGTCTGTGACTGCCTGTATCTTCCTGTATCTTAAGCTATTGTCTGGTATCATGTTACAACTTAGGCGTTTAGAAGCCCGTACACGCATTCGGCCGGGTCGTCTGGACTCCGGGTCGACAAAATCGGCCGCGTTCAATAGGCCAAAGCAGAACCCCCTTAGGGGCTCTAACAGAACCTACGCGGGTCGCAACGACGGGTATTGCGGTCGCGGCCAAGGAGTCGAGGAGGAGTCGATATGTGACCGAATATCGTCGACGACGAGCGACGCCGGCCGCGACCGCAAGACCCGCCGTCCCGAAGGGTTGGGCCGCAAAGGGCCCGTCTGCGGCGTCGCCGCTCCTGGACGATACTCAGTCTCGTATCGACTGCGTCGCGGCTCCTTGCATCCGGGCCCTTTGCGGCCCAACGCGATCCCGCGTAGGTTCTGTTAGAGCCCCTTAGAACGCAAACGGTGATTCGTCGCCGCGCGGCGCTCAGAGCGCCGTTACGCGGACGGTGCGCTCGGTGAGGTCGCGGCCGCTCATCGCCAGGCGGAGGTAGCCGACGGCTTCGTCGATCCCGCTGCGGTAAGTCGGCTCGTTGTAGCTGTGCCAGGGGAAGTGCGGCCAGCAGAACGTCGCGCCGCCGAGGGCTTCAACGCGGAATCGGCCGACGATCTCGAACGAGCGGCGGACCGTCCAGTCCTTCTCCTCGGCGCGGCCGGTCAGCTTCATGACTTTGCTCCCGTCGATGCGCACCGGCGTGCCGACGCCGTAGGGAATCTGGAGGTTGAAGCGGTTGGCCTGGTGGCCGTAGTTCGTCACCGCGCCGGCGATCAGTTCGACCTGCCGCGGCGAGAGGATCTTCGCCGATAGCTTCGCGCGGGCCGAGCCGTAGTAAAGCTCGACCGACCCGCCGCGTCCGGCCGCCGACACCCGACCGGTCAGCGCGGGGAAGTAGTAGACGTAGCCGCTCTCGCAGATTTCCAGCGTCGCGGCGTCGAAGGCCTGCTTGTCGTTTCCGCCGCCGATGAGCAGGCCGTGACGGTCGTGGTAGAGGCTAAGGTTCTGCGTGCGGTCGAGGATGAACGGGTTGCCCGGGCGCTGCGAGACGTGGTGGGCGCACAGGCCGACGCACCAGCCGTCGCGGCGGACGGTGGCGCTCAGGGCGTCGATGCGGTTGACGCAGGCGGGGCGCTCGATGGCCAGCCGCCGGGCTGTCGGCCCGGGGGAGGCGGTCCAGGCGCCCATCGCGGCCATGCCCAGGGCATAGAAGTCCATCGGGCGTGGCTGGGCGGCGTCGAGGCGCTGCTCGACCTCGTCCAGCGCCGCGTGGGCCAGCCGCCGGCCCTCGGGCGTGTGGCCGAAGGTGAGCAGGTATGGCCCCAGCCCGCCCCAGCGACGCCGCCCGCTCTGCCAGCGCGTCGAGTGCCGCACGCGGTTGCGCTGGTCGATGATCGTCAGCGGGCCGAGGTCGGGATATCGCGTCCGGGTGAGGAAGTCGACCCCGCGCTCGAAGGCGCCGGCGACGGCGCGGTCGCCGCTGGCCGAGTGGTAGTCCATCAGCCCGAACAGGCTCACGCCGTGATAGGCGACGACCGGGCCGGTGTCCTCGACGAAGCAGCCGTTGGCGGCCTGGATGCCGCACATTCGGCGGACGACGGTCCTGCCGATGCCAACGTCGGTCGCGTTGCCCGTCAGCCGACCGAAGCGGTACAGGGCCGCGCCCATCAGGAACAGGTGATTGGGCCCACAGCCGGTGTAGGGTCCGGGCCGGCCCCAAGCGGCCTTCTTGCTGAGCAGGAACTGCCGCGTCGCCAGCGAGTAGGCGGCCATCGCCCTGCCCCACAGCCGCCGCCGCGACGCCGACGCGTGCGGCGTCAGCAGCTCGACCGTCGGCCCGAAGCCGACCGAGCCGAAGCTGAACGGCATGTGCCCGGGGCGCGAGTGGCGGAGGATCAGCCGGGCCTTGAGGTCGGCCAGCCGCAGGGCGATGCGCCGGATGCGGTCGGCCTGGGGATGCAGCGCCGCGCCGCAGGCGGCCTCGCTGACGATCGCCGCCGGCAAGGCCGAGGCCGTGATCAGGTCGACGAAGCCGCTGCCGTCCATGCGGTCGGTGATCCGCCGGGCGGCCTGCTCGCCGCCGTCGGCCAGAATCCGCTGCTCGACGAAACGGGTGACGTACTGCACCAGGCGGCCGCGAATATCACTCATCGAAGTCCCTCGCTGTCGGCCGATCGGGCCGAAAAGTAAAGCGTGCAGTATGCCGGGCGGCTCGGCCGTGTCAAGCCGGCGCTGGACGCGGGCGGGAGGCGGACTATTATGCGGGGAACGACGGAGGCGAC
Source organism: Phycisphaerae bacterium (assembly GCA_022072085.1). Lineage (GTDB taxonomy): Bacteria > Planctomycetota > Phycisphaerae > JAJVII01 > JAJVII01 > JAJVII01. The sequence continues at coordinate 111,195 of JAJVII010000050.1, read as the reverse complement.
ATGACCGCGCACAGGGAATTCCGTTTCGGCGGCGAACGGGTGGCCGGCGAACCGCTTTGGGCGTGCGACTTCGCGGGCGGTGAAGACTACCGCGTGGAGAGTCAGGGCGGAACGTGCGAGTTCCGCGACGGCCGGCTGCACATCGACTGCGTGGAGAAGCGCGGTGTGACGGTCTGGCTGAGGCGTGACTTCCCGGCGGACCTGATCATCGAATACGCGGGCATCTGCCACGCACCATCGACGGGGCGGAACTTCAACTGCTTCTTCTGCGCGACCGGACCGGGCGGGACGTCGATGGAGCGGGTCGCCGGGCTGACCGGGCAGTATCAGCTCTATCATGAGCTGCCCAACTACATCTTCACGCTGACCTGCGACCACACGCGGATGCGGAAGGACCCGGGGTTTGTCGAGCGGACCGAGCTGATGCTCGGCAGCGTCAACGAGCACCGCTACGTCGTGCAGATCGTCAAACGCGGCCCGCGGCTGCAGGCCGTGATCGACGGTGTGCTTATCCACGACTGGATCGACGACGCGCCCCTGGGCGCCGGCTGGGTCGGCCTGCGGACGTGGAACACGAAGATCGAATACGACCTGTGGGCGGTCTACCGGCCGCTGTGATCAGAAGTCGTCAGCAAGCAGCCCGCCCTTCACGTCGCGGAGATGGTCGACGCCGTTGAGCAGGCGCACGACCCATCGCCCGGTCGCGTCCCGCTGGAAGATGTCGATGCAGGCGTTGTCCTGCCGCACCGCCGCGAAGTGCGTCGCGTCCAGCCCCAGCAGCGTGCAGCAGATCAGCCGGCAGGGGGCGCGGTGGCTGACCAGCAGGATCGACTCTCCCTCGTGCCGCGCCGCCAGCCGGACGACGGCTTCGGATGACCGGTCGCGCACGACCGCCAGCGACTCGCCGCCGGGGAACTGAACCTCGTGCGGACGGCTCCGCCACAGGGCAGACAGGTCCGGCCACTCAGCCGCCACGTCGCGCTCGGTCTTGCCCTCCCACTGCCCGTTGTTCAGGTCCATCAGCCCCGGCTCGACCGCGACCTCCAGGCCGTGCGGGGCGGCGATCAGCCGGGCCGTCTCGCGGGCCCGGCCCATCGGGCTGGCGTAGCAGGCAGCGAGCGGCACGTCGGCCAGCCGCCGGGCGGCCGCGCGGGCCTGCTCGACGCCGACCTCGCTGAGCGGCACGTCGATCGACCCGCGGAAGACCTTGTCGCGGTTCCACGCGGTCTGGCCGTGCCGCACGATGTAGAGGGTCGTCACGCACCGGCCTCCGTCGAGAGGAACGCCGCGATCGCCAGCGCGACCGTCCGCACGCCGATCATCAGGTCGTCGATCCGCACGCACTCATCGGCGGCGTGGGCCTTGCCGGCCAGGCCGCAGCCGAAGCCGACCGTCGGGATGCCCGCCAGCGACGTGTGGCAGGCGTCGGACCAGGCGAGCATGTGGAACGGCGCGGGCCGGCGGCCGGTCGCGGCCGCGGCGGCGTCGCCGACGACGCGGACGATCTCGGCGTCCAGGGGCGTGGCATAAGGGAAGAGGTCCTTCACCCAGGTGAGCGTCGGGGCGTGGTCGGCCAGCCACGGATCGCGGCCGCCGGCGTCGGCGATCAGCCGCTCGATCTGCTCGCGCAGCAGCGCCGAGCCCCACGCCCCGCGCTCGCGCTTCGACTGCTCGGCCTCGGCGACGGTGTAGGTGAGGTTGTAGGCGAGCGTCGCCTCGCCCGGGACGATCGCGGGGATCGTGCCGGCGTGGAATACGCCGAGGTTGACCATCGTAGGCTCGGCGGCCGCCGCCCGCTGGCGCTTCAGCACGTCCATCGCGTCAGCCAGCACGCGGGCCTTGTCGATCGCGTTGACCGCGCCCATCGCGGCGTGCCCGGCCCGGCCGTGCACGTCGAGCCGGAGCGTCAGCACGCCATTGCAGCCGACGATCGGCTGCGTGCCCAGGCCGTCCAGGCAGATGGCCGCGTCGGCGCGGTAGCCGGCCAGGCAGCAGGCGACCGTGCCGGCGCCGCCGCCGTTGCATTCCTCGTCGACGACCGACTCGAAGATCAGGCGGCCGTTCAGCGGCACGCCGGCGGCCTGGAGGGCGCGGACGGCGAACAGGCCGACGGCCAGGTTGCCCTTGCTGTCGCTGCTGCCGCGACCGTGGATGCAACCGTCGCGGACCTCGCCCCCGAACGGGTCGATGGTCATGCCCTCGGCCCCGACGGTGTCCATGTGGCAGTTGAGGATGAGCGATCGTCCGCTCCCGTCGCCCAGCGTCAACTCGCCGACGAGGTTGGGCCGGTCCTCCCAGCTCCGCCCGGCCGGGCCGATCATGCCGGCCTGCGCGTAGACGTCGGCCGGCGGCTCGAAGAGCGTCGTCGCGAACCCCGCGGCCGCGAGGCGGTCGCGCAAGTCGAGTTGGCCGGGCTTCTCCAGCGATGCCGTCTCGTCGCCGCAGTAGGGGTTGACGGTGTTGATCTGCACCATGCGGCTGACCGTGTCGACGAGTTCGTCGCGAAGCGAGTCGGCCGCGGCAAGGATGCGGCCGCGCGTCGTGGCGTTCAATGTCATCGCAGGCCCTTTCCGACCGGGAGGTCAAAGAGACTACATTATTCGATCGCCCGGCGGAAGCAACCCGGCGGCCGGCTTGAATGCCCGGGCGTTTGTGCGATAAAGGGACGCAAGGCAAAAAGGAGATCGCGATGGAGACGTTCAGCGTTCGCACGACCGCTCGCAACGAGCTGGTCAACATCGACGGGGCGGTCAGCGCAGCGCTGGAGGCGATGGGCGCCGGCGACGGCGTGGCGACGATCTTCACGCCGCACACGACGGCCGCGATCACCATCAATGAGAACGCCGACCCCGACGTCTGCCGCGACTGGATCGAGAAGCTCTGCCGTCTCGTCCCGCAGCGAGAGAGCTACTACCGCCACAACGAAGGCAACAGCGACAGCCACGTCAAGAGCAGCCTGGTCGGGTGCAGCGAACAGGTCATCGTCCGCGGCGGGCGGATGGTGCTGGGAACGTGGCAGAGCGTCTTCTTCGCGGAGTTCGACGGCCCGCGGGCGCGACAGGTCCACGTCGCCTTCACGCCGGGCGGTTGAACGTCCAGCCGCGACCCACAGAGGATCGCGCGGAGGAACAGGTCGCACGACAGGCAGACGACTGACACCAGCCTGCGAAAAGGCCGGGAGCGATCCGGCCTACGGACCGCCCCCGGCCATCGGAAGACACTTCGTCCGCTACTGCCCCACGGGCACGCTGGCGGTCTTCTTGGCGTACTTGACCGAGCAGCCGTAGGGGCGGGTTTCCTTCACGCTGACGCCCTTGTCGCCCAGCAGTTCGTCCAGGGCCTGGGCGACATAGTTGGTGGACTTGTCCTTTCGGCCCATCGGGTTGTCGTCAATCGCGCCCTCGTAGGCGATGGCCCCGTTGGCGTCGAGCACGAATACGTCGGGCGTCGTCCTGGCGCCGTAGAGTCGGCCGACCTCGCCCGCGTGGTCGTCCAGCACCGTCGGCAGATGGAACTTCTCGACGGCGGCCTTGTTCGCGTCGGCCGTCGCGTAGTTCGTGCTATTGACCATCAGCCAGACGACGCCCTGACCGGCGTATTTCGCCGCCAGTTTCGAGGTCGTCTCGGCCCGCAGGTGGGCCTGAACGAACGGGCAGTCCCAGTTGGTCCACTCCAGCACGACGACCTTGCCGGCGTAGTCCGTCAGGCTGACCGACTTGCCCGCCTGGTCCGCGAGCGTGAACTGCCCGACCGGCTGGTAGTGAACGCCGCAGCCGTAGGCCTTGGTCTCGGGCACGGCGACGGACTGGCCGCCGGTCAGCGCCGTCAGCGCCAGATCGACATAGTTGACGCGGTCGCTCATGTCGCCCTTGGGGTCGTTGTCAAGCCCGCCGGTGTAGGCCAGCACGCCCTTGGCGTCGATGATCCGCACGTCCGGCGTGTGGCGGGCGGCGAACATCCGCCCGACGCGGCCGCGATGGTCGTCCAACACGGCGTAGTTCAACTTGAACTTGTCAGCCGTGGCCTTGTTCTCGGCGGCGGTGCTGTTGCGGGTGCTGTTGATCGCAAGCCAGACAACGTTCTTGTCCTTGTACTTCTCGACCAGCGCCTGGGCCGTGCCCGCAGCCAGGTGACGCTGGATGAACGGGCAGCCCCAGTTCACCCACTCCAGCACGACGGTCTTGCCGCGGTAGTCGCTCAGCCGATGCGGCTGGCCGGCCTGATCGACCAGCAGGAAATTGGGCGCGGGCTGGCCGAGCCTGGCCACGGTCAGCGCGGGCGCGGGCTTGGCGGCTTCTTTCGCCTTGTCGGCCAACTTGGCCTCGGCGTCGGTCTTCACGTCAGCCGCCACGGCCGTCGGGTCGGTCGCCGCGGCGTCGTTATCCTGGCAGCAGGGCGGCGGGCCGTCATCGCCGATCGCGGAGACCGTGTCGTCACCGCAACTCCCGCCCGGGCAGTCGCCGTCGCCGGCCCACGCGGCCGCGCTCAGCCACAGGCCGACCGCCAGCACGCCCATCACGCTCAACAGCCACGCATAGCGTTTCATATCGCTTCTCCATCGCCAAAGAAGGTCCGGTTCAACTTCCACTCTAACTTCACGCCTCGATCATTCGTCGTCAGGCCGCGTCGTGCCGCCGGACTGCGGCGGCGCCCGCGCCTCCGGATCGCCGGACACGGGCAGTTCGACTTGGATGCCTCGCCTCCCGTCCTTCGGCCCCCAACTGACCAACAGCGCCACCGGCGAGCCGTCGGCCCTGATCCCCGTCAGCCGCCGCACCGTCAGGCTCACCTCGACCCGGCCGGGCTGCGGCGTCACCTTCAGGTTCTCGACTGCGCATCCATCCGGCGGGGCCGGATAGCACCGCAGGTCGACGGCCGCCGCGGCGTCGCACTCCTTGTTCCATTTCAGCGTCACCCGGATCGCCTGGGGCGCCGCCTGTCGCGCCACGACCCCCTCGACCTCGACCGACACCGGGCAATCCGCGGCGCCGCCGGCCGTCGGCAGCCGCCCGGCCCAGGTCGCGAACAACTCCGCGTGGTCCGGCTGCGCCGCCTGGCCGACCGCCAGCGTCAGCGACAGCGTCGCCCCGCCGGGGACGCACTTCTCGTTGCAGCTCAGCCAATCGACCCGGGCCGCCAGCTTCACTGTCTCGCCGTCGAGCTTTGTCGGCGGAGTCACGTCAGCCAACAGCAGGACTTGGCCGCTGTAGCCGTAGTCGACGATGTCGCCGGGCAGTTCGTATCGCTCGGGGATCGGCCACTGGAGGGGCGACGCGACGAAGCCGGACGGCAGATCGAAGCGGACGGTCGTCGCCAGGCCTGCGTCGCCGGGGTTTCGCCAGTAGACGTGCCAGCCGGGTTTCATCCGCAGCAGCACGCCGACGCGGAACGGTCGGCCGGGCGCGACGGTGCGGGTGTCAGCCAGCAACTCGGCCTTGACCAGGTCGTGCGGCGTCTCGGCGTCGGGCAGGCCGGGCAGCGCGAGGGGCAGCCCATCGTCAGCCCGCAGCAGGCCGACGCACGCGAGCAGGAAGAGGAGCGCCGGCGCGAGGATCTCGCCTGGACGCCGGACCGGTCCTGGACACCGCGGGGCCATGGGTTGTCCTCTTCGGCTTGCTCAACACGGCGACGGCGATTTCACCATCGTGGGGGAATTGTAGGCGTCGGGGAACGGGCTTTCCACGCGGGCAAGAGGGGGGAGACGCGGGGGGGGTGATGAGCGTGAAACAGTCTGCCGGGAAGTGTTCGCGACAATCCCTGCCGCGCTCGCCTGCGGCGTTGTGGTAACCAAGCACTTGGCCGCGACCAGCAGGGGAGCGCGTTGCGTCCGGGGAAACTGAATCGCCCCGAGCTAGCGAACCCGTCGCGAGCGAGCTTCGCGAAGGCGGTCCAGCAGGTCGATGATCCAGCCGCTGACATCCACGCAGGCGGCCAGCATGGCGTCGCGGCGGGCGAGCCAGCCGGCCCGCAGGTCGGGCTGGGCGAGCCACTGCTCGGCCTGGGCGACGGCCTGATGGAACTGCTCCGGCTGGAACTCGCGGAGCAGGCCGTGGCGGCGGTCCAGTTCCTGCATGTAGCTCAGCCGCCCGGCAAAGCTGTGACAGCGGATGGCCGGCGTGCCCAGCACCGCCGCCTCAGCCGTCATCGTCGCGCTGTCGCCGAAGAGCAGGTCGGCCGATTCCAGCACGTCGAATATCCGTTCCGGCCGCGTCGGCAGCGCCAGCGGCGCCAGGTCCGGGGCCAGGCCTGCCTCGGCCGTCACGAACACCCGCCCGTGCGCCGCCAGCCGGCCGATGATCGTTCGCACCTGCTCGGGTCCCAGGCCGCGCTGGCCGATATCGTGGTGCGCCCGCATCGCAACCAGCCGCACGACGAAGAACCGCTCGCCGGGCGAGAGGCCGAGTTCGGCGTGCACGTCGGCCCGCGCCGCCCGCCGCGCCGGGTGCAGGTAGGCCAGCTCGTGATAGCCGGGGTAAGTCAGGTGTCGGCGGCCGCGGAATTCGCCGGCCAGGCAGTGCGGCGTGACGATGTAGTGCGCCGGTCCGTAGCTGAGCAGCGCCTGGAGCGGGATGACGCCGGCGTCGTCCTCGCTGAACGCCAGGCTGGTCGCACCGGTCAGCCGCGACGCCGCCCCGACAACGATCGACGTGCCCAGCATCAGGTCGAACGGGCGCGGCTGCGAAAGCGACAACGCCAGGCGAAGCGTGCGGAGCGACTGGACCCCCAGCCCGGCCAGCCTACGCCCGTGGCGCGGGACGCGGTGAAAGGACCAGCCGTCGGCGGCCAGCAGGTCGGCCAGGCACTCCTTTTCGCGGGCGATGACGACGACCTCGTCGCCGGAGTCGCGCATGGCCGCCATGGTGTGGCGGAACAGGTGGAAGTGCGCGGGATGGCCGAGATCGAACAGCAGTCTCACGCGACAGACCTCTTCATGTTCGGGCCGGCAGCGACGTCACCTGCCGGACGACCCAGGCGTCCATCCAGCGGCGGTCGGGGACGCGGGCGGCCGTCGTGATCCAGCCCAGATGTCCGCCGCCGCGGGTGAGCGTCAGTGAAACGCCGGGCCGCTCGACGCCGCCGAAAATCCGCGACGGGACCATCGGGTCGCGGCGGTCGGCCAGCATGCGGACCTCCACCCGTGCCGACGCCAGCACGCGGGCGGCGCTGCTGCGGGCGTAGTAGTCGTCGGCGTCGGCGAAGCCGCAGATCGGGGCGATGACGTGAGAGTCGAACTCGAAAAGCGTCGCCGGGCGATGCCGCCGGACGAACGTGTCGGCCGGGGTCGGCCCGACGAGCTTCGCCTGGTCGCGAACCTGCCGCCGCAGCCACCGCGCGAAGTTCAGATCGTACAGGCGATTGACAGACCTGGCAATGGCCCGCGAGCAGGCGGCCAGGTCGATCGGAGGGCTGACGGCGACGGCGCTGTCCAGACCCGCCGGCGGCGAGCCGCCGCACTCGCCGGCCAGCTTCAGCGCGACGTTGCCGCCCAGCGAGAAACCGATAAGCGTAATCGGCGAACCCGGGCAGCGATGCGCCACCGCGTGCAGCGCCGCCGCCGCGTCGCCTGAGCGCCCGCTGTGATAGGGCAGCCGGGCCAAGCCGGCCCCTGCCCCGCAGCCGCGCATCTCCATCCGGAACGCCCGCACGCCGCACGCCGCCAGCTTGCCGGCGATCCGCCGCATGTAGGGGCTGGCGGCGCTGCCGCCCAGCCCGTGGATCAGGACCGCCGCCCGGTCGCCGGTCCGCCAGCCGAGCGGCCGGATGTCGTGCAGCATCAGCCCGTCGCCGTCATCAAGTGCGACGGTGAAGCGGTCAGCCGACTCCGACGGCAGCGGGCCGGGCAGCAGCGCAGCCGCGAGCGTCTGCAACTGCCCGCCGGGCAGCAGCGGATGCGGGCGGAACTCCGGCAGCGGATGGGTCGCGGGCATCATGGCCGTATGGCAGGATTACCGCCCGGCAGCGCGAAACGCAACCGGATGGCAGAAACGCCGCGCGGATGAACTCGATGCGCTGACGGCGATCGCCCGTCAGGGCTTGGCGGCCAGTTCCTTCTCGATCGCCGCGACGACCCGGGGGTCGCTGGGCTTGACGCCGGAGTCGAAGCGGGCGACGACCCGACCGTTTCGGCCGATCAGGAACTTGGTAAAGTTCCAGCGGATGGGCCCGGCGAATTCGGGGTCGGTCGCCTTCTCGGTCAGATGGCGGTAGAGCGGGCAGATGCCCTCGCCCTTGACGACGACCTTGGCGAACATATCGAACTTCACGTCGTATCGGTCGGTGCAGAACTGGAGGATCTGCTCGTTGGTGCCGGGCTCCTGGCGGCCGAATTCGTTGGCCGGGAAGCCCAGCACCGCCAGCCCCTTGTCGGCGTACTTCTCGTGCAGGGCCTCGAGGTCCTTGTATTGCGGCGTGTAGCCGCATCGGCTGGCGACGTTGACCATCAGCACGACCCGACCGCGATATTTCGACAGCGGCACGGGCCGGCCCTGGATGTCCTCCATCGTGAAGCCGAGCGGCCCGGACGCGTCAGGCTGCGTGGCGGCGGCCATGACGTCGGGTTGCGTCGTCGGCGCAGCAGCCGTCGCGTCCGGCTGGGTCGTCGGCGGCGTCGCCTGGGGCGCAGCCGCGGACGCGTCATAGGCTCGGGCGGCCGACGCCGAGAAGCCGGCGCACAGTGCGGAAACCAGCAGCGTGAGAATGAGCATCTTCATGGCCTGTCCCTCGTTTGCCGCTCGCGGAATGCGAGGCCATCAACTGTAGCGCCGCCGCGCCTGCCGATCAACGCGCAAGGGCCGCCGCCCGTCGACATTGGCCGAACCCGCCCGGCGGTCGAGGGGTTTAACCCCCACGCCGACGAGAATATCCCTTGCACGCGCTACAGTAAGGTTCCATGAGACGATCGCGCGCCAGTCTGTCATGGATCGCCGCGGCCCTGGCGGCCTTCGCGGTCCTGCCAGTCGCAGCCGCTCTGGCCGACGACGGGCAGGCCCCGCCGCGGGAATTTCGCGTCAAGCGGCAGGAGGTCTACGAATTCACCACCGCCCCGTCCGTCCGCGTGGAAGGCGACAAAGCGACGATCAGCTTCGCCAGCAAGGCCTTCTGCGACGTGACGGTCGTCATCGAGCGGCCGCCCGAAGCCGGCGACGACGGCGAGCCGGAAATCCTGCGGCACCTGGCCAGCGGCGTGCTGGGCGCCAACGCCCCGGCCCCGCTGGTGAAGAACTCGCTGGCCCAGTCGATCGTCTGGGACGGCAAGGACGACCAGGGCCGCTACCTGGACAAGGCCCCCCTGCGCGTGCGCGTCTCGCTGGGGCTGGCGCCGCGGTTCGAGCGGACGCTGTTCTGGAGCCCGTACAAGCGGATCAGCAACATCGCCCCGCTGCTGGCGGCGGCGCCCGAGGGCGTCTACGCGTTCGAGGGTCAGGGCGTCGATTACCTGCGGCTGTTCGACCACGACGGCAACTACCTGCGCACCGTCTACCCCTTCCCGGCGGCGAAGATCGACGACGTGGTCGGACTCCAGAAGCACCGCTTCGTGCAGGACGGCCAGGAGCTGCCGCTGAAAATCGGCTACACGCAGGCCACGCTGCTGAGCAGCGGCTCCAGCGGCGCCCCCGAGGACACCGGCGGGCACTACGGCGGATACGCCGCCAGCGCAATGGCCGTCCGCAACGGCCGGATCGCACTGGCCTACATGAAGCTGAACCGGCTGGCCTCCGACGGCGGCAGCGGCGGCCTGCCGCTGGAGGGCCCCCCCACCGGCTTCGAGGTTTACGTCGGCAGGCTCAAACGCTGGGTCGGTCCGACAAGCATGGCCTTCAGCCCCGACGGCAAGTATCTCTACATGACCGGCTTCGTCTGGAAGACGGCCTACTGGGCGACGCACGGCGACTGCTTCCACTGTGTACTGCGGATGGAATACGCAAAGAACGACGCCCCGACGCTATTCGCCGGCAGCGTCAAGCACGGCGACTACGGCAAGGGCGACAACCAGTTCACCGCCCCGCTCGCCGTCGCGTGCGACTCGAAGGGCCGCGTCTACGTCGCCGACCACGTCAACAGCCGCGTGCAGGTGCTCGACTCCGACGGAAAGTTTCTCAAGAGCCTGCCGACGCCCTGGCCGGCGGACCTCCAGATCGACCCGGCGACCGACGAGGTGTGGGCGTTCAGTTGGGGGGCGATCGGCCCGGACGTGGAGATACAGAAACGGATGGGCATGGACATGCGCCGCATGCCCACGACTCTGGTCAACCTGGGCACGTTCGACAAGCCGTCGGGCGCCAAGCCCCAGTCGCTGCCCGTCGTCGCCGCCAACGGCAATGGCGGATGGACCGAGAACGGCGGACAGGTCTACAAGACCGCGCTGGACTTCTGGGCGGCAGCCGGCGCGCAGGGCAAGCCGGGCGGCGCGAGCCGACTCTGGGTCGTCGGGCGTCGTCCGACCGTCGGCGTGGACGAGATGAACTGGTCCGGCGGCGGGACGCGGCAGCTCTCGGGCTGGGCCCAGCAGGGCGTGCGAATCTTCGCCCGCGAGGACAGCGAGTGGAAGCCGAGCCGCGACTTCGCCGCCGACGCCGCCAAGGCCGTCGGGCGCGTCGAGCCCCCGCCGTTCGGCCGCCAGCGGCTCTACGTCAACCCACGCAACCACCGCCTCTACATCGCCGAGGACATGACGCACTTCGGCAAGAGCTTCTACGAACTGCTGGAGTTCGACCCGTCCGACCGCCGAGGCCGCCCGCCGCGGCGCGTCGAGTTGCCGTTCGACGCCGAGGACATCGCGTTCGACATCAACGGGCTGGCCTACCTGCGAACCGACGGCGAGGTGATGCGCTTCGACCCGGCCGAGAAGTGGCGCGAGATTCCCTGGGACTACGGCGAGGAGCGGCAGGCGGTCGGGTTCAGCTCCGGCGGCGAGGGCCGACGCTCGCCGGCCGTCAGCGCCCTGGCGCTGCCGGGGCATCGGCCGGTCTTCTGGCACCACGCGGGGCTCTGGGTGAACGCGAACGGCAACATGGCCGTCACCTGCTACGTCCGCACCCAGAAGGAGGACCGCGAGGAGGGCGGCAAGGACAAGTATCTCATCGGCGGAGGCGGCAAGCCCTATGCCCCGCAACAATACCCCGGCCGCGCAGGCCAGTGGGTCGTGAACGTCTGGGACAAGCACGGCCGACTGATCTACGAGGACGCCGTGCCCGGGCTTCCCGGGGGCGACGGGATCGGCATCGACGCCGCCGACAACCTCTACGTGATGGTGGCAGCCGACCGCGTGCTCGACGGCCGGCCCTATTTCAACGAGAAGAGCGAGACGCTGATGAAGTTCCCGCCCAAGGGGGCCAAGATCGTCAGCGCCTCCGACCGCGCCCCGGTGCCGCTGCCGAAGGAGCAGACGCCCGACGGGTCAGCCGACTTCACGAAGTACGCCGTGGGCATGAGCTGGGCCAAGGGCGCCGAGTGGGGCTACGGCGGGGTGGGCTACGGCGGGCAGGGCGGCTCGTGCGTCTGCTGGCACGCGCGGTTCCAGCTCGATTTCCTCGCCCGCTCGTTCGCGCCCGAGATGATGCGCTACCACGTCGCCGTCCTGGACTCGGCCGGCAACCTCGTCACGCGCATCGGCCGATACGGCAACGTGGACGACGGCCAGCCGCTGATCGCCGTCGCCGGGCCGGCGCAGACGCACTCCATCGGCGGCGACGAGGTCGCGCTGATGCACGCCGGATACGTCGGCGTGGACACCGACCGGCGGCTGTATATCTGCGACGCGGGCAACGGCCGCATCCTCTCGGTCAAACTCGGCTACCACACGACGCAGACGGTCGCGCTGCAATCCAACTGATCTCGCCGCGGAACGCTGCGCAACGGTGCGCGCACAAGAGACACTCACCACAGAGGCACAGAGACACCGAGAAGATGAAGACGAAACATGAGGGATCAGAACGATATCCGTACTCTCCTCGATCTCTCTGTGCCTCTGTGTCTCTGTGGTTAATGAAGACTTCTCTTGCGGTTTCCAATAGGCGGTCAGCAAATGCCAGCCGCCATACCGCGCGTCCGGATCACTGCATGCCATCGGGCGTCTTCGCCTTGGCGGCGGCGTCGAGCTTGGCGAGATACTTCGCCGGGTCCTTCTCGAACTCCGGGATGCAGCTCTTGCAGCAGAAGCGGACCTCGCGGCCCTGATAGTGGTAGATCACCGGCGGGCCCATCTCGCCGCCCAGTTCGTCGCCGGAAACCACGCAGACGTCCAGCGGGTAGCTGCCGGCGGTCGCCTCCGGCTGGGTCGTAGGGCCGTTCGGCATCATGTGGTCCATGTGGTTGGCCGGCGTCTCGGAAGTCGTACCCGATGGCTTCTGGGCTGTCGTGTTGGCTGGCGGGGTCGCGGGCTTGGCCATCGGCTTCTCCGACTCGCTCTTGTTGCAGCCGGCGAACATCGCCAGGCCGCCCAACAGCATAGCCAGCAGCGCGACCAACCCCGCCGGACGGCCCAAGCGATTCAGTGGATTGAACATCGTCACGTCTCCCTGTCCAATAGGAACAACCGCCCGCCGGGAACGCCCGTCGTCCCGGCCGCCAGCGTGGTGATGTTCCAGGTGAAGGCTCTACCGAATTATGGGCGTGCGGGCGGCACGGGTCAACCCGGCTCGGGCGGCGATGCAGAGGGCCGACGCCGGATCAGGGCCCGGGCCGCCAACTTCAGCGGCGGCAGCAGCCAGAAAAGCGGCGTCCGCCACGCCGCCGCACCGTAGGCCCACCGGACCAGGCCCGGCCACGGCGCCAGAGCACATCGCCAGGCAAACACCCGCGCCCCGCCGTCCGGCGCGTCGCGCAGCGCCGCCGGGCCCCGCAGGCGGATCACGCGGGCCGAGCCGAGCCGGATCGCCTCGCGGCCGCGGCGGTCCATGCCGATCTCGGCCAGCTTCGCCCGCACCTCAGCCGGCACGGCTGCGCCCAGTTCGTCGGCCAGGTAGTTCAGCACGCCGGCCAACGCGGGGGCCAGGCTGTTTCGCCTCGCAGACTCGACAACCACTGCCCACGTGCCGGCCGACAAGCCCCGCGCGAGCATGAACGCGTCGCACGCCGACTTGAGCGATCGCCAGTTGCCCCACACCAGCATGTGTCCGACGGCGGCCAGCAGGCCGTCGGCCGGCGAGACGGCGGCGACGCGGACGCCGCCCAGGTCGAGCTCGACGGCGCGGCCGCGGACGTCGGCCAGCGTGTCGGCGTAGTGCGGCGTCGTGAGCAGGGCGTCGTGCAGGCCCATCCGCAGGCCCGACTCGTGCGCCAGCGTCAGCCCGGCCGCCGCACCGCGCCGCGGACGACCCGCCGACCGCCACTGCCCGCCAGCCGTCAGCAGGTCGGCGGCCCGTGAAATGTCACCCCTGGCCAGCCGCAGCTCGACGCCCTCGCAGTGCCGCAGCGACGGGTCAGGCCAGCCGGTCTCGGCCAGCGCCACGTCGCCGGCCAGCAGCACGTCGATTCCCTCCAGCGCGCGGACCGCGTCGCCTGTCAGCCGAAGGATCGTCCGCCGCCGCAGCCCTTCGCGGACAGCCGCCGCGTCAAACGCGTCGCCCAGCCCCTCAGCCGGCGTCACGCCCGCCCGACGCAGCGAGACCGAGAGCAGCGGCAGCAGCGATCGCAAGCCGTGATCTCCCGCGATGGTCCGCCGCAGGCCGCCCGCGCCCGCGGCCCACTGGTCCCAAGCGGCCCGGGCCGACTCCGGCTCGCACAGCGCGGCCCGCAGCAGCAACGTCCGCCGGGCGTCGGGCAGGATCGCCCACATCGATCGGCGGACCTCGGCGGCGAACGGCGCGGCGTCCATCAACGCTTCTCCGTTTCGCCGCCGCCACGACGGCGGTCCAGGTTTCGCTTGATGATAGCCAGGAACTCGTCGCGGCTGGCGGCCCGCTGCACGCGGCTGAGGTTGGTCCGGTGAATCCGGCGCAGCAGGCAGACTTTGTTGACCAGTTCCTCGGCGACGCCCGCTTCGCGGGCCCGCAGGATCCACTCGGTCGAATCGCCGTGGCGCAGGCTCGCGTCGAACAGGCCCACGCGGTCGAACGCCTCGCGGCGGACGAGCATCGTTCCGGTCACGTAGGCCGGCACGACGCCGGCGCGGGCGGAGTCGGCCAGGCGGCGGGCCTCGTCGCCCAGTTCCTCGATCCAGAAGTTGCGGGCCAGACCGGCGACGAAGCCCAGCTCCGGTCGGGCGGCCATCCGCGCCATCTGCACCCGCAGCCGGTCGGACGTCCAGAGGTCGTCGGCGTCCAGGAAGGCGATGAGCGGTCCGTTGGCGGCAGCGATGCCCGCGTTCCGCGCCGCCGGCGCGCCGGCGTTGGGCTGGGTAAGCACGCGAACCGGCTGCGGATACGCCCGCGCCGCGTTCCCGCTGCCGTCGGTCGAGCCGTCGTCCACGACGATCGCCTCCAGCGGGCGATGGGCCTGGGCGAAGATCGAATCGAGGCACTCGGCCAGGTACTGCCGGCCGTTGAACACGGGGATGATGCAACTGACCATGGGATCGCTCACGGCATGCCCTCCGCCAGCAGACGGGCCACCGCGTCGGCAATGCTGCGGCGGTCGCGGCCGACGCCCAGCCGATAGCCGGGCGCCACCGCCACTAGGTCGCCGATCAGGCCCAGCCGCCGTTGCGGGCGGTCGGGCATCTTCAGGAAGGCCGCACCGAGCATGGAGCTGGGCGCCAGGGCCAGCATCGCCTGCATCGCCGGGATGCGGTCGGCCAGGGCAGCGTCGATGTCGCGGACCTGCGGGAAGGCCATCGCCGCGATGTGCGCCGACCCGACGACGCGGCCCGGGGCGCAGTCGCGCAGCAGCAGCAGGCTCTTCTCGTCGGCTGGGTGGCGCGGCGGGATGGCCCGCCTGGCCAACTCGCCGAACCGCGCCGCCTGCGGCGGGGTCAGGTTCACGCTGCCCCACAGACCATGGCCGACGAAGCCGCCAACGGCCGCCTGAAGCCAGATGTGATCGTCGCTGACGAATCGCAAACCGGCGTCGCCGAACTCGACGCAACTGAGCACGGTCGAACTCTTGCCGCTGCCGCTGGCGCCGGCGACGAGGCAGCCGCGCGCAGGCCCGCCGTCGCCGGGCGGCGCGGCCGCCACCATGCCGGCGTGGATCGCGCAGTGGCCCATCTCCCACATCGCCAGGCAGAGGGGGTAGTAGAGCGGGCGGGCCCGCTCGTAGATGGTCATCGCGCGGGCGTCACTGATGCGCGCGACAGTGCGGCGGCTGCGGCGGTCGGCGATCGACAGCTCGCCAAATCGCTCCTGGGCGACGTGGCGGGCGTCGGCTGACACGGCGCACCAGCCCTCGACGCCCTCGGGGCCGTCGCTGGAGATGAACCGTCCGGCGACGCCCGTCGCGGCGGCGTCCCAGACGTCGATGCGAAACGCCGGCCCGGCGGCGGCGACCGCGGACGCGCAGCGCAGATGGCCGAGGCATGCCTCGATGGCGTCAGCCAGTTCCTCGCCGGCGACCCGCACGCGGACGACACTGCCGCCCATGAGGTAGTCGGCCTCGGTCGGGGCGCAAGCGGCGACGGCGCGGCTGAAGCCGTCGGCCAGTTCGGCGAACCGCTCGGCGGCGGCGTCCAGCCTGGCCGCAGGCGCGATCAGCGTGCCCGGGTCGGCGGCGCGGGCGGCATGTGGCGTCGGCTCGTTCATGGGCAGGGGTCTTTGTACTCGGCCAAGGCCTGGGCGACAAGGAGAGATCGAAGCGGCAGGGGATGGGCGGGCCTCATGCTCCCGGGCCGGCGTTGGCAACGCGGCGATAGAGGGTGTCGTACTGGTCCACCATGCCGGACCAACTGAAGCGCCCGGCGGCCAGGCGGGCGGCCTGTCCCATCCGGGCAGCCCGGTCCGGATCGCTCAGCAGGCGGTCCATGGCGCCAGCCAGGGCAGTCGCGTCGTCCGGCGGCACGAGCAGCCCGGTCACGCCGTCCTGGACGACCTCGATCAGCCCGCCCAGCCGCGATGCCACAGCCGGCCGACCGGCCTGGGCGGCTTGCAGCACGCTGAGCCCGAAGCCTTCACGCCAGCGGTCGTGCGGCAGGGCCGGCTGAACCAGGAACGTCGAGGCGGCGATCAGCGGCCAGACCTGCTCCATCGGCGACCAGCCGTGAAGGCTCGCCCGGCCGCCGAGCCCGGCGTCGCGGATTCGCTGCTCCAGCGCGGCCCGCTCGTCGCCGTCGCCGACGATCAGCAGCCGGGCCCGAGGGTGACGCGCGGATATGCGGGCGAAGGCGTCGATCGCGACATGATACCCCTTGTAGCGAACCAGCCGACCGACGCAGATGATCCGCGGATCAGCCGGCGGCGGCGCGTCGTCCATGGCCGGCGTTTCCAGCGCGTTGTAGACGACCGAGGACCGGGTGGCGATGTCGGGCACGACGGCGACGGCTGATTCGAGGACCTGGCCGGAAACGGCGGTGACCCACGTGGCGGCGGCCAGCAGCTTCGCCTGGAGCGAATCGGAGCCGACGGAGGCCGAGTCGAGGCAGTGATGCAGCGTCAACAGACGCGGGCAGCGGCGCAGTGAAGCTGACCGCAGGCAGAACAGCGACGTCGGGCCGGCGCCCTGGATGTGGACCAGGTGCGGATCGAAGTCAGCCAGCGCCCGGTCGAGGCCGCGCTGCAGCGCGATCAGCCGGGCCGGATCGCGCGACCGCAGGGCGTCGATCGACGGGAAGCGCAGGATCGTGACGCCGTCGTGGACCTCGCGCGGCGGCAGCCGCCCGGTGCTCGGCGGCGGCAGGGGGGCCTGGTCGGCGACGACAGTCGCTTCCCATCCGCGCGGGCGCAGGGCGCCAATCACCCGACCGGTGAGGATTTCCAGGCCGCCCCAGACAGGCCAGTAGTTGTCCGTCCAGTGGAGAACTCGCATCAGGGTCTCAGCCGGCGGTAGAGGGCGTCGTATCGTCCCACGCAGTCGCGTTCCCAGTCGAACAGGGCGGCGGCGCGGTCGCGTCCGCCCTGCCCCAGCCGCCGGGCCTTGTCGGGGTGCTCCAGGATCATGCCGACGGCGCCGGCCAGGGCGTCGGCGTCGTCGGTCGCCACCAGCAGGCCGGTCTGGTTGTCGACGACGACCTCGACCAGTCCGCCAGTGCGGGCGGCGACGACGGGGCGTCCCATCATCATCGCCTGGAGCGCCGAGAGGCCGAACCCCTCCTGCCAGATGCCGTCGGGGCGCGAGGGCATCAGCAGCATCGTCGCGCGGTTGACCGTGCGCCAGGTGGCCAGCGGATCGCTCCACGTCGCATCCACCCAGCCGGGCAGTTCCACCGCGTCGCCGACGCCGAGGTCATCGGCCTGGCGGCGCAGGGCGGCGCGTTCGGGACCGTCGCCGGAGATGAGCAACCGGGCCGTCGGGCAGCGTTCCAGCACCGCGGGCATGGCACTGACGGCCAAGTCGTAGCCCTTGCCGCGAACGACGCGGCCGAGGCAGAGCAGCAGCGGCGGATCAAAGGGCAGCGGCGACGGCTCGATCGCGGGTGCGGGCAGGCCGTTGTAGATCAGGCTGCTGCGCGACGCGATGTCCGGCGCCAGCGTGCGAGCCCGCTCGACCGCGGCGGCCGAAACGCCGGTGACCCAGTCGGCGGTCTGGAGCACCTGGCCGAGCAGCCCCTCGCCCTCCACGGGCAGGGGCGCCGGGACGCAATGCAGCGTGACGGCGGTTCGCGCAGCCGGGGCCGGGCCGCCGTTGGCCTGCCGCTGCGACATGAGGAACAGCGCGCTGGCGCCGACGTCGTGGAGATGGACCAGGTCGGGCGGGAACCGGACGAACAGGTCGGACAGCTCGCGCCGAATCCGGGCGAACAGGGCCACGTCGCGCGTCGAGACGGCCCGCAGGAATGGAAAGCGGTGCACCTCGACGCGCCCGTGGCGTTCCTGGCGCGGCAAGTGGGGGCTGAGCTGGTTGCTGATGATGATCGACTCGTGGCCGCGATCGATCAGGGCGGGAACCAGCCGCTCCAGGAGATTCTCCAGGCCGCCAACAGTGGGCCAGTAGCTCTCGGCCCATTGAATGACCCGCATTGGTCAGACTCCACGAGTGGGGCGGCGGACACGCTCAGGCGCGTTCCTGGCTGCTGTTGTCCTGGGCGTCCCAGTCGACATCGCCCAGGCCGGGCATCGGAGGGTCCAGGGCGAGCAGATCCTGCATGTCGCGGTAGACGTTCAGCGTCGGAGGGCTGTACTTGCATTTGCAGACGCCCTCGCAGGCGGCGGGCACGCCGGGCTTCGCAGCCGCAGCGGCTGAAGCGTCGCCGCGGACCAGTCCCTCGGCGAGCAGTTCGTCAAGCAGCCGCTTCACGTCGGGCGCTGCCGTCTGAAGCTCGACATCACAGTCGGCCGACACGCGCCGGGCGATCTGATCCGGCGTCAGGCCGGCTTCGATCAGTTGCCAGACGGCCGACCCCACCGGATCCAGGCTGTAGTAGACGCCCGTGGCGACGTTGATGAGGATCGCTTCGCCGTCGATGACGCGGGCGGCCACGTCGGGCTCGTTGGGAACCAGGCGGGCGGTCGGGTCTGCCATCATGAACTCCAGGATTGCCGAACGGTGAATCCGCGCGGACGGCCCTCGCGGCGGAGCGGCTGCCCGTGCCCGCGAACATCTTTGCCGCCGCCGGGCGGTTCGTCAAGCCGGATCAATGACCGGTCCACGGCCGGGCCGATTGTGTAGAATGGGCGGAGGTCGACACTCTCTGGGAGGCCGCCGGATGCGTTCGCGCCGAATTCTGCTTCTCGGCATCGCCGTGCTCTTCTCGGCCCTGCTGACGACGACGGTCCTGCTGGGACCCGGCGCGTGCAGCGAAAGCCTGCGCTATTCGCCCGCCCCGCCGGTCGTCGAACGCCCGCGAAGCGGCGGAACGGACGTCACGTTCCTGGTGACGGCCGACCTCCACTTCGGCAGCGAAGAGGTCAGCGACGCCATGCGGAAGGCCATGGCCGAGGCGATCAACGGGTTGCCCGGCCGCGACTACCCGGCTGCGATCGGCGGGAAGGTGGCCGCCCCGATGGGCATCCTGGCCGCCGGCGATCTGACCGAACGCGGCGACCCGGAGCAATGGGACGCGTTCGCGCAGTACTTCAGCCTGGACGGCCGCCGCGGACCGGTCGGCCTGCCGATGTACGAGTCGGTGGGCAACCACGACACCTATCGACTCAGCCACGTCGCCGCCCACGTGAAGCGCCGGCACGGGGACGTCTGCTACTCGTGGGACTGGGGCGATCTGCACGTCGTCTGCCTGGGCGAGGCCCCCGACGAGCGGACGTTGGTGTGGCTGCGAAAGGATCTGGCCGGCAACGGCCGATCGCGGCCGATCGTCCTCTACCTGCACTACCCCTTTGTCGGGCCGTATTCGGACACCTGGTTCACCAAGCAGGACGGGCCCGAGAAGCTGTGGAAGGTGATCGACGGATTCAACGTGGCAGCTATCTTCCACGGCCATTTCCACGGCTCGGGGCACTACCTCTGGCACGGCATCGACGTCTACAACGTCGGGTCGATCAAGCACGGACAGAAGAGCTTCGGCGTGGTCCGCGTCACCGACACGCGGCTGACCTTCTGCAGCTTCAACTTCCAGGCCGGGGCGTGGTGGTGGTGGCACAGCAAGCCGATCAACGGCGCGAAGGGACAGGCCCTGCTCGACGCCGTCAGCCTGCCGGGCATCCGCGACCCGCTGGTCCAATGGTATCCCACCGAGCAATGACGCCCAGCCGAAACCGGCCGATCACTCGACGCGGATGGCCTGCTCCTGGCAGCGGCAGCAGAGTTCGGCGGCTTTGAAAGCGTGGGCCTGGGTCATCGCGTTCTCGGTGCGGTTGAGGCAGTCAAGGATGAGCTGGCCGAAGAAGGGGAAGCCCACCTTGCCCTTGAGCGACATGTGCTGCTCGCCGTCGCGGTTGACCAGGTAGAGCTGGTCGCCGCCCTCGCCGCGGCCGACTTCGCAATACTTCCGCATCTCGATATAGCCTTCGCTGCCGACGATGAAGGTCCGCCCATCGCCCCAGGTGCTGAGCTGCCTGGGGGAGTACCAGTCGACGCGGAAGAAATTGGTCGCGCCGTTGTCGGCGACCAGCGTCGCGTCGCCGTAGTCCTCCAGCTCGGGGTATTGCTGCTTGTGGCCGTAGTTGGCGACCTTGGCGTGCAGGACGCGGGCATCGGCGGCGCCGGCGTAGTAGAGGAATTGCTCGATCTGGTGGCTGCCGATGTCGCACAGGATCCCGCCGTATTGCTCGTGGACGAAGAACCACGCCGGACGCAACGGGGCGTTCAGGCTGTGCGGGCCAAAACCGGTGACCTGAAGCACTCGGCCGATCGCGCCGGCCTTGACCAGGTCGCCGGCATGCATGGCGCTCTCGACGTGCAGCCGCTCAGAGTAGTAGACCATGTACTTGCGGCCGGTGGCGGCGACCTTGGCGCGGGCCTGCTCGACCTGGGCCAGGCTGGTCATCGGGGTCTTGTCGGTGAAGTAATCCTTGCCCGCGTCGAGCACGCGAAGGCCGAGGGGGCAGCGAAGGTTGGGCACGGCGGCGGCGGCGACCATCTTCACCTCCGGGTCGTCGAGCACCTCGGCCTCGCTGCGGGCGCGCCTGGCGGCGGGGAACTGCTTGACGAAGGCGTCGACCTTGGCCGGATCGGGATCGTAGACCCACTTGACGACGCCGCCGGCCTCGGTCAGGCCGTTGCACATGCCGTAGATGTGCCCGTGGTCGAGGGCCACGGCCGCGAAGACGAACTGGCCCGGCTTGACGACCGGTGCGGGCTTGCCTTTGGGTGCGTAGTTCATGCCGTCGGTGCGATCAGTCATGTCGTTTCTCCGCAGCGGTTGGTAAACTCGCAGGAAGTGCCCTTCTACCCCTCAGGGCGATGGCGTGCAAGAGTCTGACGGGAAAGGCCGGCCGCGTCGCCGGGGAGGCGCGAAAAAGAAGCCGGCCTCTCCGTGGGACTGGAGAGGCCGGCCTTCGTCTTGCTGCAACCTGGCGCTGGATTACCAGCGGGCGCCGCGTCCGCCGCCGCCGCCACCGCCACCGCCGCCGCCACCGGCGCGGTTGGTCTTGGGACGGGCTTCGTTGACCGTCAGCGTGCGGCCTTCCAACTGCGACTCGTTCAGGGCGTTGATCGCATTGGTGGCTTCGTCGTCGTTGGCCATCTCAACGAACCCGAACCCACGGGACTGGCCCGTCTGGCGATCGGTGATGATGGCCACGCTGACGACCTCGCCGTGCTCGGCGAAAACGTCGCGCAGCGACTCTTCAGTGGTGGAAAACGGCAGGTTGCCCACGTAGATCTTCTTCACGTGATAGGCTCCCGGCAAAGAGAGGTGACTGTCTGACAGGGCGCGAGGCTACGGGGTCTGGTGAGCGTCACCAGTGAATCGAATCCCACCGGAAGCCAGCGGACAGTCTAACCTCCAGATTTTATCTGGACCTGCAATCATTCAGCAACGGGAATCCGTGCCCGAAGCCCACTTTTTTGCACCTTTCCGACGGCTTCCATGCCGTCGCTTCCATGCTATACTCGGCGTTTTCCTGCCCGCTGCCGGGCAGCATGAACCATCTTCGGATCTCATCCATGCGCCGCTGGCTGCGATGGCGATACCTCTGGCAGGCCCCTCAATTGCTGGGCGACGTGCTGCTGCGCGGGCAGCGAGACTACACCTTCGATCTCATGCCTATGTCATTACGCGGCATGGGCTTAAAGAAGCGCATCAACTTCCTCCGCTCGGGGATGAACCTGTTCTTCCGCCGCCTGCGCCCCTGGGCCTGGCCGCTCTGCCTCCAGATCGAACTGACCAACGCCTGCAACCTTCGCTGCCCCATCTGCCCTACCGGCGCCGGTGTGATGCAGCGTCCGCGGCAGGCGATGTCCCTGGAACTCTACCGCCGCCTGTTGGCCGAGGTCGGCCCATACGCCCTCTCCACCTGCCTGTGGGGTTGGGGCGAGCCGATGCTCTATCCGCATTTCGCCGAGGCCTGCCGCATCGCCCGCAGCCACGGCGTCCTGCCGATGATCTCCACCAACGGACAGAACCTGGACGACCCCCGCATCGTCGCGGGCCTGCTCGACGACCCGCCAGAGTACCTCATCGTCGCCCTGGACGGCATGACCGAGCGGACCAACGCACTGTATCGCGTCGGGGCCCGACTCGAACCGATCCTGGGCGGCGTCCGCAGGCTGGCCGACCTCAAGCGTCGCCGCGGGCAGAGCCGGCCCTTCCTGCACATGCGGCTGATCGTGATGAACCACAATGAGCACGAGTTGCCGGAACTGCCGGCGTTCGCCGCCGAGAACGGCTTTGATCTGCTGACCCTGCGGACGCTGTCGGTCAGGCCGGGCGTGGGCCACGCCGAGCACACCGCACGGCTGCCCAGCAACCCGAGCTATCGGGCGTTCGAGTATCGTGACGGGCGGCGGGTGACGCGGGACGACTTCATCTGCCAGCACGCGTTCAACTACCCGATGGTGCTCTGCGACGGGACGGTCGTGCCGTGCGACCAGTTCTTCGACGGCCAGCAGCCCTACGGGCGACTGGACAGCCGCACGACGTTTGGAAAGATATGGTTCGGACGCCAGGCGGCCGATGTGCGACGGCAGATCCGCCGGGACCGCCGCCAGGCGCCGATCTGCGACGGGTGCACGTTCGCCGACCGCCCAGCCAACACCTGCTCGGTGGAGGCGCACATCCTCAACCCGCAGGTGGCCTCGCCGGGCGACACGCCGCTGCGTTTGGCCTGAGGCTACCCCTGCCCCTTGGCCGGTTCCGTCGCCGGCTCCGCGGCCGGCGGGTTCACGTAGTGCAGCGTCTCCAGCACGTGCGTCTGGACGTCCTGCAACTGGTCGGACTGCCCCTGCGGGGTCACGAAACTGAGCCAGAGCATCACCTTGGGCAGTTCGACGACGACCATCCGCAACTGGTAGACGCGGCTGCCGCCCTTGAGCGTGTAATCCACCTGGGAGGCGGCGCAGTCCATCCATCGGCCGGCCTTCTGGGCGACGACCTTGCCCTCGGGCAGTTCCTGGACTTGCTTAAGCAGCGTCTGGCGCGACGCGTCGATGTCTCGATGGTCCGCCGCCTGGCGGCTCATCAACTGGAGATTGATCGTCCACAGCGACGACTCCGTGTCCGCCGGCCCGCGGAACGTCACGCTGTCGCCGGTGCAGTGGTTCTCGGTCTGCCAGGCCGCCGGGACCTCGAACTGGATGTTCACGTCCGACTCGATGTGCAGGCGATAGGCCGGGACGGCCGCCGCGGGGGCTGGGCCCGGCGCCGGCTGCCGGTCTGGCGCCGACGAGAGGGTCAGCAGCACGTCGCGCAACGGCTTGAGCGGGCGGCCCTGGCTGATCGCCTGGATGAACATCCGGTCGTCGCCGTGGACGAAGAAGAGCGTCTGCATGTCGAACTTCTTGCCGTTGTTGTTCGCGGTGTAGGTGTTCAGCAAAGCGTCGGCGCCGTCCACCTCGACCGGCTCGCTGGAAACCTTCTTGACCGGTTGAAGGTTGGCCGGCATGCCCTTCTGGTAGCGGTCGACCATCTGCTCGACCGTCAGCGCATCGGTGACCAGCACAACCTGGATGGCCGCGTCGTCCGCCTTGTTGTTCAGGTTCAGGGCCATCCCCGCCTGCGGCTTCTCGAAGAACTCGTCGGGCACGCCGCGCAGCCGGTAGGCCGTCTGGCCGATCCGCAGGGTCCCCCGGGCCGGCGTCGCCGGCGTCGGAGCGGGCCCGGGCGCGACAGCCGCCATCGGCCTAAGCGTGAGCATCATCTTCTTGAGCGCCGCCAGGTTTTCGCCGGCGCTGATGACGGCCAGCGTGATCCGGATCTTGTCCTTGGCGAAGAAGAGCACCTGGAAGTTCGACGTCTCGTCGCCGACGACCACCTCGTAGCAGCGATACAGCGCGTTGACGCCGTCAATGGTCGCCCAGCCCTGGTCGGCCAGCTTGAGGCTCTTGGCCCCCTGGGCGATGCCCTTGTGATAGGACGCCGCCATCTCCTCGATCGTCTCGTCGCCCTCAGCCGCCTTGGACTGCACGACAATCGTCTTGGCGTCGTTGGTCATCTGCAACGTCAGGGTGTCGCTGTCCACCGCCTTGAGAATCGGCAGGGCGGTGAACCCATAGCCGCTCCCGCCCAGCGGCACATCACCGGCCGTCAGGGGCGTCCAGGCGCACAGCACGATCGCGACGAGCATCATCCAGCGGCTGACAGACATGGCGCACATCCTTTCAACGGCTACCGGGGCCGGACATGACGGGGCGGCGAGTTGCCGCTGTCGGGAGCGGGCCGCCCGGGCTGAAGTTTACACGAGGATAATAGCCGCTCGCCCGGGGGGCGGGCAACCGTTCAATCTGCCGCAGCCAACGGAAAGCAGCGCCGCGGGCGGGCTCTCATACCCCAGCCATCTGGCGGGTCCGGCGGCGGCGCTCGGTCTCGTCCAGCCAGCGCTTGCGCACGCGAACGGCCGACGGCGTCAACTCGACCAGTTCGTCGGTTTCGATGTACTCCAGCGCCGCCTCCAGCGAGAGCTGCCGCGCCGGCTTGAGGACAACCGTGGCGTCCTTGCTGGCCGCCCGCATGTTGGTCAGCTTCTTGGCCCGTACGGCGTTGACCGGAATGTCGTCGTCCTTGCAGTGCTCGCCCACGATCTGCCCGGCGTAGACCTGCTGGCCGGGGGTGACGAACATCACGCCGCGGTCCGCGAGCTGATCCAGTGCGTAGGCCGTCACCGAGCCGGTCTCTGTCGCGATCATCACCCCGTTGACCCGCCCGGGGATCGACCCGCGGTCCTCGCCGTAGCTCTCGAAGCGATGGTGCATGATCGCCTCCCCCGCGGTCGCCGTCAGCAGGCGGCTGCGCAGCCCGATCAGCCCGCGCGCCGGGATCAGGAACTGCATGTGCGTGTGTGTGCCGCCGCGGGCCTCCATCTTCTGAAGCTCGGCCCGCCGGTCGCCCACGAGCTGCATTACCGCCCCGACGCTTGTCGAGGGCACGTCGATCACCAGCCGCTCGATCGGCTCGAGCCGGTGGCCGCCCTGCTGGTGGTAGATCACCTCCGGCTTGCCGACGGTCAGCTCGTAGCCTTCGCGGCGCATGTTCTCCAGCAGGATGCCCAGGTGCAGCAGCCCGCGGCCGCTGACCACGAACTCGTCGCCGCGGTCCTCCACCTGGAGCGCCACGTTGGACTGAAGCTCCTTGTCCAGCCGCTCGCGAAGCTGTCGGCTGGTGACGTACTTGCCGTCGCGCCCGGCGAACGGGCCGTCGTTGATCCGGAAAGTCATGTGCAGCGTCGGCTCGTCCACGTGCAGCGTCTCCAGCGCCACCGGGTGCTCCACGTCGGCCAGCGTGTCGCCGATGTCCACGCGTTCCAGCCCCACCACCGCGAACAGGTCGCCCACGTCCACCTGCTGAACTTCCTTGCGTCCCAGCCCGTCGAACTGGAATAGCTGGCCGATCTTCTGCAACGTCTGGTCGCCGTAGCGGTCGATGACCGCCACCTGCCCGACGCGCAGCGTCCCGGCGAACACTCGGCCGATCCCAATCCGCCCGACGTAGTCGCTGTAGTCCAGCGTCGTCACCAGCGCCTGAAGCGGCGCCGCCGCGTCCAGGTCCGGAACCGGCACGTGGCGGATGATCGCGTCGAACAGCTCGTGGATGTTGGTCGCGTCGGTCTTGTCGGGGTCGGCGGTCGCCCAGCCGTTGCGACCGGAGGCGTACAGCGTCGGGAAGTCCAGCGCGTGGTCGTCGGCGCCCAGGTCCACCAGCAGGTCGAAGACCTCCTCGACCACCTCGTGCGACCGGGCGTCGGGTCGGTCCATCTTGTTGATGACTACGACCGGCGCCAGGTGCGCCTCCAGCGCCTTGCGCAGCACGTAGCGCGTCTGGGGCATGACGCCCTCAGCCGAGTCCACCAGCAGCAGCACGCCGTCGGCCATTTTCAGCACGCGCTCGACCTCGCCGGAGAAGTCCGCGTGCCCGGGCGTGTCGACGATGTTGATGTGGTAGCGGTCGCCCTTGCGGTCGGTGTAGTCGATCGCGCAGTTCTTCGCGAGGATCGTGATCCCGCGCTCGCGCTCCAGCGGGTTGGAGTCCATGATCAACTCGCCGCCGCGGGCCTTCAGTTCGCCCTCGCGGAACTGCCCGCACTGGCGCAGGAGCTGATCGACCAGCGTCGTCTTGCCGTGGTCGACGTGAGCGATGATCGCGACGTTACGGATATTCTGCCTGGAACCGGCCATCTATGGGATCCTCAATCGCCGGGTCGGGCCCGGTCTGCCTGGGGGTCTGGGTGATGTCCGTGGAAAACGAGGCTACCGGCGGGAGGGGTCAGGCCAATGCGCGGCGCGGAGCGTCCCCAGCCTCTGCATCAGGCAGAGGCCTCGCGTCGCCTCGGGGTTCTGCACAGGCGAAACCTTCATAGCCCTTCAGTGTAACCTGCCGCCGGCCCGGGGTCAAATTCTTTACGTCTGGCCCGCGCCGGCCGTCGGCGGTAGCATGTCCAGCCGGGCGACCTCGAGGGAAGCAGCATGGGCGAGCCATTGCAGACCGTGTTGTGCGGCATCGGCGGGTTTGGCGAGCGATACCTCGGCGAGTTCTGGGGCCGGCCCGACGTCCCGGTGCGGTTCGTCGGCTTCGTGGATCCCTTCCCCGAACGGGCCGCCTTCGCCGGCCGAATCCGCGACGCCGGCCACGCCGTCCACGCCGTCCACGCCGACCTGGAGGCCTTCTTCGCCGCCGGCGGCCGGGCCGACCTGGCCATCATCGCCTCGCCCATCCAGCACCACGCCGGCCAGACCCTCTGCGCCCTGGCCCACGGCTGCCATGTGCTGTGCGAGAAGCCTCTGTGCGCCACACTCGACGACGCCCGGCGGATGCTCGCCGCCCGCGACGCCGCCGGCCGCACCGTCGCCGTCGGCTACCAGATGGCCTACTCGGACGCAGCCGCCCGGTTCAAGGCCGACATCCTGGCCGGCGACTGGGGCCGCCCCCTCGCCTGCAAGTGTATCGCCGCCGCTCCGCGCAGCCGCGAGTACTACCTTCGCAACGCCTGGGCCGGCCGCATCAACGACCGCGTCGGCCGACCCGTCCTCGACAGCCCGGTCAACAACGCCAACGCCCACTACCTGCACCTGATGCTGCACCTGCTCGGCCCGGCCGTCGCGCGGGCGGCCTTTCCCGTCCGCGTGCAGGCCCTGCTCTGCCGCGCCCACGCGATCGAGAACTACGACACGGCCTTCCTCGCCGCCCGGCTGGACAACGACGTCGATCTCTTCTTCGTCACCAGCCACGTCGGCCTGCGCGGGCAGGGCCGGACGCAGTTCGAGTTCGCCTTCGAGCGCGGCCGCGTCCGCGGCGACGAGGACGGATCGCTCGTCGGCACGTTCGCCGACGGCGCGACGCGCGACTACGGCCGGGTGCTGCACTTCGACCAGCGGAAGGTGAACGAGGTGGCCGACGCCATCGCCGCCGGCCGCGAGGCGGCCTGCGGCATCGAGTCGGCGATGGCCCACACGCTCTGCGTCGCCGCCGTGCAGGAGTCCGGCTGGCCGCCCGCCGACATCCCCCGTTCGCTCGTTCGCAAGGTCGATATCGAGGGCCACCCCTGGCTCCAGGTCGCGGGCATGGACGAGATCATGCAGCAGTCCTACGCCGCCGCTGCCCTGCCCAGCCCCTCCCCGGTCACCCCCTGGCTGCGCCCAGGCCGCATGATCGACCTGCCGGCTGACCGGTAGGCGTCGCCCGTCCCTAGCGGGACGCTGGAGGCGCAACCATGACGCGGGGCATCTGCCGGCCGGGCAATCCATGAAATCCGTGGCGTTCCCTGCCTCGGCCGAATCACCAGGGCATCCGCAGTGCCAGCAGGAGGCCGTTGTCCAACTCATCCAACGCCTTCATCTCGTCCGGCGTCAGGCGCAGGCCGGCGGCGACGACGGTTTCCTCCAGACGCTTCAGCGAACTGATGCCCGGGATCGGAATCGCCAGGGGGTAGAGCGTCAGCAGCCAGGCCAGGGCGCCCTGGGCCGTGGTCCGGCCGCCGGCGCGCAGGATCGGGCGGATGCGATCGACCAGCCGCACGCGCCGGGCGAAGTCCTCCTCGCCCCACCGCCGGCGGCGGTCGTCGTCGGGCCCGGGCCAGTCGGGACCGAAGCGGTCGGTCAGCGAGCCGCCGGCCATCGGCACCTTCACGAGCAGCGCGACGCCGCGGGCTGTCAGCTCGGCCAGCAGGCCTCGGACCTCCTGGTTGAACAGGCTCAGCTTCATCTGGAGCGATCGCCCAGCCGTGCGGGCCAGGAAGTCGCGGGCGAAGGCGTTGTCGTCGACGGACAGGCCATAGGTGCGAATCTTCCCCTGCTCGACGGCGCGGTCGAGGGCGGCCCAGAGTTCGTCGTCGTCGAGGATCGGCCGGCGCGGCGTGTGAATGTGATAGATGTCCACGTGGTCAGTGTGCAGCCGGCGCAGGGACTGTTCGAGCTGGCGAACCATGTGGGCCACCGAGTGGTCCTGGCGGGCGCCGCCGTCGGGCGTGCGGACCGTGCCGAACTTCGTCGCCCAGACGATGCGGTCGCGCGGCACGTCGGCCAGCACGCGGCCGAGCGTCTCCTCGCTGTCGCCGTAGCTGTCGGCGGTGTCGAAGAGGTTGACGCCCAGGTCGATCGCCCGGCGGATCGCCGCCGCCTGGTCGTCGGTGGCGCCGGCGAAGAGCTGGCCGCAGCCGACGCCGATTTCGCTGATGCGGAGGGAGGACCGGCCGAAGTTGAGCGTGCGGTATTTCACGTCGGGCTCCTGGGGTTGGAGGCGGCGAGTATAGCAGATCGGTCCGGGAAGCCAACGCGAGCAGCGAGCCAACTTGCCTTGCGCGGCGGCGGGCATAGCATAGGAGGTGCCGATCAGGCGGCCACCCGCGGCTGCCGCGTCGGCGGACCGCAACTGGAACAACGGAAAGCAAAGGAGACTGCGATGGCCTTCACGTGCCCCGACCTGCCCTATGCCTTCGACGCCCTGGAGCCTCGAATCGACGCCCGGACCATGGAGATTCACCACGGCAAGCACCACGCCGGCTACGTTGCCAAGCTGAACGACGCGGTCAAGGGCACGGCGCTGGAAGGCCGCTCGGTCGTGGAGATCGTGTCCGACCTGGCGGCGGTCCCCGAGAAGATTCGCACCGCGGTCCGCAACAACGGCGGCGGGCACTGCAACCACAGCCTGTTCTGGACGGTCATGGCCCCGGCCGGCAAGGGCGGCGGCGGCAAACCGACCGGCGAACTGGCCAAGGCCATCGACGCCAGCTTCGGCGGGTTCGACAAGTTCAAGGAGACCTTCTCCAACGCCGCGGCCACGCGGTTCGGCTCGGGCTGGGCCTGGCTGGGCATCGTCAAGGACGGCAAGCTCGGCGTCTGCTCGACCCCCAACCAGGACAACCCGCTGATGAAGGGCATCGTCGAGTGCACCTGCTCGCCGATCCTGGGCCTGGACGTGTGGGAGCACGCCTACTATCTGAAGTATCAGAACCGCCGCCCCGACTACATCGCGGCGTTCTTCGACGTCATCAACTGGGCCCGCGTGGCTGAGAACTTCAAAGCCGGCCACGCCGTGCTGTAAGCTGACGTCACGACGGTTCGTTGTTCAAGGGCGGTCGGGTGTGTACGGAGTCCCCGGCCGCCCTTTTCATGCGCGGAGTGTTAGACAATCGGTGTCTGTCAGATTCTGACCAGCGTCGGTTGGTCACAGGCTGTCTGGTCTATGATCCATACAGCGTCGAACTGGGTACGCCCAGCTATCTCACTCTGAGATATCGCTTCCCTTAAGAACGGAATTGCCTTCTCTTCAAGTTCGCCAATCGGGATATGCGTGCTGGGGTAGACACCGTCCGCATGTATGAGGAGCCCGATGGCACCCTCGCCGACTTTCTCCTTGTAGCCCGCGAGTTTCAAAATCTTCTTATCCAGCAGCCTCCCCAAGGCCTGCGTATCAACTCCACCCCAATAGGCTTGCGGCGTCTTTGGGGCCAATTGCCTGCTGCGATCCGAGTTGTAAGATATTCCGATCGACCCGAAAGACTCTGCGAGCTTCGGAAACGCATCCTCGGAAAGGTAGAGGTTATCGCTTCCTTGGGAAGCACTACGATAGAGCGATACTCTCGTTTCCGGCACGAAGCGCACTCTTTTCTGGCAGTTCTCAATCCGCAGATCCACCTGCTTTACAAGTTGCTTGAGTTGATCAATCACCGCGGGGCGATCCGGAGGCATGGGAACTACGACACGACTGCTCGTCTCGCGATAGCGCAAACGCACAGTCCAAGGTCTGACGGCTTTGTCTGAAACCCATGCCTCGCAGAGCTGTCTTTGGAAATCTGAATCGTAATTCTCTGTCATGCAGCGGCTATCGTACCGCACATGGTAAGCACCGAGTTCAAGGAAGAACGGGTTGCCGTTGAGTAGCAGTTCGATGTCAGGCGAGCTGTGTTCCGGCCTTACTTCCACTAACTTCGCCGAATCTGGGGCTGCAAGATTCAGGCACTCGACGAACTTGTGAACTACCCAAGCTTCAAGTTCTTTCTGCCTTCTGGAGTGTTCGGACATCGCTGTCTCCAACCAGCATTCCGGCTACAGCACGTCGTCCAGGCCCTTCAGGCCCAGGACTTCCTGGGCGAAGAAAGGTTCGGCGTAGGCGCGCTCGATGCGCTGGCCGAAGTGGGCGTTTGTCGTGCGGACCATCTCGGGGATCCAGCCGGCCTTGTCGCCGCGGCCTTCGTAGAACTGGCTCTGGTAGCAGGCGATGGCCGCCAGCTTGG
The DNA here is from genome assembly GCA_022072085.1 of Phycisphaerae bacterium. GTDB lineage: Bacteria > Planctomycetota > Phycisphaerae > JAJVII01 > JAJVII01 > JAJVII01. The sequence goes on along the minus strand of JAJVII010000050.1, from coordinate 80,389 downwards.
CGTCCATCTGCTCGCTGATGTCGATGACGAAGGTCGGCTGGATGTCCAGCTTCAGGTGCGTGCAGAAGTAGTGGATGATCTTACGCGGGTAGCAGGGCTCGCCGGCCATGTCGGTCCTGGTGAGCTTGGCGGCGAAGCGGGCGTCGATGGCCAGGTGATAGGTCGCCCGGTGGTCGGGGTGGGCGTCGTATTCGTAGGGGACGAACAGGACCTCGGCCCGCACGCGGCGGATGGCCTCAGCCAGCTTGACGCGGTTCTCCAGCGTCGCCTCCAGCCAGCGGTTGGGCAGGCCCAGGTTAATGCGGCGCGGGTTGCCCAGGGCCTTGTTGGCGGCGGCGGTTTCGCGGGCGCGGATTTCCTCGCTGCCGTGCGGGGTCGGCTCGCCGCTGGTCATGTCCAGCACGGTCACGTCGTGGCCCTGGCCGAGCAGGCGAACGATGGTCCCGCCCATCCCCAACTCGGCGTCGTCGGGATGGGGGGAGACGACCAGTACGTTCATGCCGAATACCTCCCGGAGACCAGTTACGAGTTTCAAGTTTCAAGTTTCAAGTTTCGAGTTTCAAGTTGAAGAGGGAACGGCCGCCCTCGGAGGGGCCGTCACCTTCCCCCCACTTGAAACTTGAAACTCGTCACTTGTCACTCCCTACAGTCGCCAGACCATGCCGCCGTTGGGGCTGATGGTTTCGCCGGTGGTGTAGGCCGACGCCTGCGGGTGGGCCAGCAGCAGGATCGCGCCGACGATGTCCTCGGCCTTGCCCGCGCGGGCCAGCGGCAGCGTCGTCGTGCGTTCCATCAGGCCTGTGCCCTTGCTGAACTTCTCGTGAAAGGGCGTGTCGATCACGCCGGGGGCGACGTTGTTGACGCGGATGTCGGGGGCAAACTCCTTGGCCATCCCGATAGTCAGGCAGTGCACCGCCGCCTTGGCCGACGCGTAGTGGGCCGACCCGCCGCCCCCGCCGCTGTAGGCGGCGATCGAGCCGACGTTCACGATGCAGCCCTTGCTCTCGCGCAGGTAGGGCAGCGCGGCCTTGGAGACCAGGAACACGCTCTCGACGTTCAGGGCGTAGATTCTCCGCCACAGGTCGATGTCGGTCTGCTCCAGGGGGCAGCGTTTGACCAGGGCGCCGGCGTTGTTGACCAGCACGTCGATCCGCTGGCCGCTGAAGGAGACGAACTCCTGGACCAGCGTCGCCGGCTGGACCGGGTCGGTCAGGTCGGCTTGGATCAGCACGCCTTTGCCGCCGGCCTTGACGACCTTGGCCAGCACGTCCTCGGCCGACTGGCGGGAGTTGTTGTAGTGGATGCCGACGCGGGCGCCGGCCTTGGCGAAGGCGACGGCCGCCGCCGCCCCGATGCCCGTCGAGGCCCCCGTGATCAGCACCGCCTTGTTATCGAAACGCAGATTCATCGTTCGCTCATCCTGTCTTGCCGTGAAGGGGTCTGCCCGTCCGTCCGGGCTCCGATTTGAGGTTCTCGGCGCCGACGGCCGACGCCAGCCGCAGCACCTCGGCCACGCTCCAGGCCTGGGCGAAGCAGCCGCGCGGCCGGTGCGGGGCGTCGCCGTCGAATATCTCGCTGATCTGCCCGATGCCCGCGTCGTCCATGTGCCCGATCAGCGGGGCCAGCCATTGCCCCGCCTGCCGCCGGGCATCGAGGCTGTTGTCGTGGACCGCGAGGTACGCGTCCAGGAACGGGCCGATCAGCCACGCCCAGACCGTCCCCTGATGATAGGCCCCGTCGCGCTGCCAGCCCGGCCCGCTGCACTGCCCCGCGTAGCCTGGCTCGCCCGGTGCCAGCGACCGCAGTCCGAACGGCGTGAGCAGCCGCTCGATCGCCAGCTCGACCACCTGGCGGCGGAGGGCCCGTGGCAGCGGCGTGCTCTCCAGCGCGACGGCGATCACCTGGTTGGGCCGGATGCGGTCGTCGGCTGCGTCGTCCAGGCCGATCACGTCGTAGAGCCCGCCGCGCGGGCTGACGAACCGATGGGCGAAGGCGGCCGACCACTTGCGGTAGCGGGCGACGTAAACGTCGGCGTCGTCCTCGCCGCGGCGGGCCAGGCGGTCAGCCGTCAGCTTCAGGGCGTGGCCGTAGAGGGCATTGACCTCGACGCACTTGCCGGCGCGGGGCGTGACGGGCTGGCCGCCGACCATCGCGTCCATCCAGGTAAGCTGCGTGCGTCCGTCGCCGCAGGCCAGCAGACCGTCAGCCGCCACGTGGATGCCGTAATCGGTGCCGTGGTGGTAGGCTTCGAGGACGGACAGGATCGGCGTGAGCAGTTCGGCATGGAGGTCGTCCCATCGGCCGGTGTGAGCGGCCCAGGCGAAGGCGGCGTGGATGAACCAGAGCGACGCGTCGACGGAGTTGTAGTCGCAGGGGATGGCCGCCGGTCCGCCGCCGGGGTCGTCGGTGAAACGGTTGGGGACGATGCCGTTGCGGATCGCCCCGGCGAAGCGGCGGAGGACGGCGTGGGCCTCGGCCTCGCGCCCGGTCGTCAGCAGCAGACCCGGCAGCGAGATGAAGGCGTCGCGGCCCCAGTCGGCGAACCAGGGAAAACCGGCGAGGATCGTCGAGGTCGGCCGCGGCGCGAAGCCGCCCGCTCGGCCTTCGGCTGCGGGCACATACTCGCCCGCCGACGCCCGCGGGCCGGGCGCGGCAATGAAATTGTCGGCGGCCAGGATCAGCGCCGTCAGCGTCCGGTCCGGGGGCGTGCTTCGCCCGGCGGCCGCCAGCGCGAGCAGCTCGGCCCGATGCTCGGACTGCGTCGCGGCGGCGTCGTCGAAAGCGACCAGGTCGAAGGGCTCGACGGCAGCCGACCACTCGGCGGCCCCGCCGGAGTCGAAACCGAACTCGAAGATGCCGGGCGTGAACAGGTCTTCCCAAGGCCCCTCGCCGCGCTCGGCTTCGGCGCGATAGTGGAACTGCCGCCACATGTCCGGCCGCGGGTCGAACCGCCCGCCCGGGGCAGCCATCGTCACCCCCGGCAGCCGCCGGCCGGCGTCGGCGACGCGAACCACCTGATCGGCGACGCCCAGGACGAAGGCCTCCGGCCCGCCGCCCAGCCGGTTGGCGTGGTAGTGCCGGCAGGCCAGGAACGGCCGAACCCGCACGCGGGCCCCGACGGGCGTGGCGCCCTCCCATTCGTACCGCACCGCCAGCGTGTCGGCGCCGCGGGCGAGCACCAGCGACTTGACCAGCGTCAGGTCGTCCAGGCGATAGCGGAAGGCGACAACGCCGGCGGCTGCGTCGTGCTCGAAGGCCGCGAGCAGCCGGTCGCCGCGCGGATGGAACGTGCCGCGGAATTCGAAGCAGGCCAGCGGAAAACTCTCGCCGCCGACGACGATGTCGTCCGCCAGCGCCGAGAGCATGACGAACCGCTCGCCGGGCGACTCGGCAGCCAGACCGTCCTGCCCGCAGGCGGCCACCAGCAGCCCGTGATACTTGCGGGTGTTGACGCCGGCGGCGGTGGAGGAAGCATAGGACCCGCGGCCGTTGGTCAGCAGCCACTCGCGGCCGAGGGCCCCGTCGCCCGGCCCGTCGGGCCCGGTCACGATGTCATAGCGTCGCGTCAGCATCTCTCACCGAGAGCAGGTTACGACGCGGGACCCGCCGCGGCAATAGGCGACACCCGCCAAGGCTGCCAAGGGAACGGGGAGAGAAGCAGAACCCGGGAGAAGCGCCCGGCGTCTGCGAGCCGCCAGCGGGTCTGTCCGACGCAGCCTTGGCGGAGTCGGAAGCTGGCGGCTCAAGGAGTGGATGCAGCCCGCGGTTGACATCTCGGCGGATCGGCGGAAGGATTCCGCATGACGTGCGAGCATCTGCGGGAACTTGAAGCGGCGCTGATCGCTGCAGGGATCGAGGAGACCTGTCGCGGGCAGGTCTGGTCGGACAACTGCCGCGAATGGGTCTACTTCCGGTGTGTGTTGGATCGGCCGGCGCTGCGGCGGCGGTTTCGGCTGGCGGACTGTATCCTCGACCACGAGCACCTGGGCACGCACGACGGCCAGGAGGCGGGCTTCGTCTGCGAGGCCTGCCACGACGCGGTCATGGGCAGCCATCCGCAGCATCCAGCCGGTCCGACGTTTGGTTAGGGCGTCCGGTCTTTCCCGGTCGGAAGAGCTTGCTCCCTGACGGTCGCGGCTAAATGTTCAACTGGCGGGCGGGGGCCGTGCCGCGGGTGCGGAGGTTGTCCAGGACGTTCATGAAGTTGATGTAGGAGTCGTAGGGCGACTCGTATGGGTTGAAGTACTTGTGCACGTCGCCGTCGGCGAAGAACTTCGTGCACATGTAGTAGAAGTGGTCGCTCGTGCCCAGCCGCCGCCAGTCGTGGATCATCGGCACGTCGCCGCTGCGTTTGATCTCGGCCCCGAGGCGGTACAACTCGTGCAGGGCGTTGGACTGCATCGCGTTGCCCAGCCACGCGGTCAGGTCGCGCTCGGTGTCGGCCCAACTGATCATGTCCGGGCAGTTCATTTCGCCGTCCACGCGGTAGCGGTCGATCACCTGCGAGGGCGTCTGGAAGTCGTCGCCGCGGCTGAACACCGCATCGGGCAGGTGGCGGAAGAAATCGAAGATGCCCGTCTCGGCCCACTGGTGCTCGCCGACCGTCTCATAGTCCATGAACAGGTTCACGACGTATCCGTTGCCGTTGACGTTCTGCACCCAGCCGGCGAACTTGTCGGCCGTCAGCGGCCACTCCGGCCAGCCGCGGTTGGAGAAGCGGAACGCGATGTCGTCGCTCAGCCGGTAGTTCTTGCACAGGACGACGAGGTCCGACTCGCCGGCCGGGCGGTAGAGATAGGTCGGGCTGCGGAAGCCCAGCACGCGGTCGGCGCCCTCGGCGATGATGCCCTTGAAGCCCATGCCGGCGATGACGTGGGCGACGTCGTTGTTGTAGATGAGTTCGGTGTTGCGGAAGACCCGCGGGTTGTAGCCGAACCAGTCGCGCATCCGCTGGCTGTGGATGCGGACCTGCTCAGCGAATTCCTCGCGGTCGTAGAGGAACGACAGCGAGTGATAGAACGTCTCGGCCAGGAACTCGACGCAGCCGGTGGCGGCCAGGTCCTTGAAGCTCTCCAGCGCCTCGGGGGCGTAGCGGGCCATCTGGTCCAGGGCCACGCCGGTGATCGAGTAGCAGACGCGGAAGCGGCCTTCGTAGCGGTTGATCAGCTCGAGCATCAGCCGATTGGCCGGCAGGTAGCACTTGCCCGCAACCTTGCGGCAGATCGAGCCGTTGAGGTAGTCGTCGAAGTAGCCGTAGTCGGAGTCGAAGATGGAATAGCGGCGCAACCGGTCGGGCTGGTGAACCTGGAAGTAGAAGACGACAGAAGCCATTCGACACCTGCTCCTGGAACGGCGGCCGACGAGAACACTCTACACAACGGCAGGCTGCCAGGCAAGGCCGGTCGGCATGTCGAGGCGCAAGGAGCGGGCCCGGACCGATCGGCCCGAGCCCGGGGAGAAGTTGCGTCGTCGATGGTCCTCAGCGCGTCCGGCGGCGGCGGGCAACCAGGCCCAGTCCGCCCAGCGCCAGCAGGCACAGGGTCGCCGGCTCGGGAACGGCTGCGTTGGCGACGTTGAAGGTGTAGATCAGGCCGCCGTTGGTGCTGGCGATATACATCAGCGTGTCGCCGCTGGCGGCGCCGAACTCGATGCCGCCGGTGCGATAGGTCTGGGTGTAGCCGCTGAGGATGTCAAACGGCGTGGCGAACAGGCCGTCCAGCACCAGGTAGTTGGCCGAACTGTTGGGGTCCAGGTCCACCACACCGGTCACCGAGACGGCCGTCGTACCGTCGGTCGGCAGGTTGTAGGTCACCGCCGACAGGTAGGCGTCGCCGGTCGTAATCGAGTAACTCAGCAGGAACAGCATGTTGTCATAGATCGCCAAGTCGCCGATGGCCTCGTCGCTGGCGGCGTCCACCAGCGCACCGTAGCTGGTCTCGTCCAGCAGCACTGCGTCGGTGGTGCTGTTGTTGTGCGGCTGCATCACCGTTCGCGAACCGACGGTGGTGGAGTTCCACCCGCTGATGGCGTCGGACAACTGCCCAAGCATGACGTACCGAGCCAGGTCGTTGGTGTTGGGCTTCTGATAGGCGAAGAACACGCGGTCGTAGTCCGAGCCGCCGATGGTGGCGTGGTCAACGTAGGCAATCCCGCCCGCCGGGTGGCCGTAGCCGTACGTTGGCGAGCTTTGGCTTCGCTGACAATGGCGGCACTGGTGGTGTTAGGCCCGCCCTGGGCGGTGCTTTCGCCCTCGTTCAGCGCCCCGGTGGCCTCGGCGGCGGTCTGGGGGATGATCTCATCGACCCCGATGTAACCTGCGGTGCCGCTGCTGTTGCTGCTGGTTCCCGTCTTGAGCATCAGCGTGCCGGTGTTGGGGTTCCAGGACGGGTAGACGTTCGCGTAGCCCAGGGCCAGCGTGCCCAACTTCACCGAGCCCTGGTTGTAGCCGAACCCGGTGCTGTAATTGCGGATGTTGCCCATGGACGCATCGTTGCTGGCCGCGTTGGGTACGCTCTTGAGCTTGGTGACCGCCGAGTCGATCTTGTAGACGAACTTGAATCCGTTGGCGTCCCGCCCTTCGTAGAGCGTTCCAGTGGCCCGGTCCATCGTCAGGCCCTTCACGTCGGCGGTGCCCCCGCGGATCACGATCGGGTCGCCGTCCGGCAGGCCGGTGCTGGTGTTCAGCGTAATGACCGGGGCGGCCCCTGCGCCGCCGGCGGACAGCATCAGCGACAACGTAATCGCGATCGCAAGATCAGACCTCGGTTTCATGGCTCCTCCTCCCGGCTCTGTCTCGACATGGCCTTCGCACGTGAAATGCAGCGGCTTAGTACAGTGCAAATGCCGTGCCATGAGGCGGGCACGTTCCGCACGAAGCAACATAAGCCGTTCAAATAAAACAAGATATAATTATTGACAACGGCGCAATTCGCAGGCGACTCTGTCCCTGGATGTTGCGAAAAGGCAACGCGGCAGGACGAACATGTTGCTTTTGTGCAACCCGCAACCCGGACGGTTGCGGCTGACCAGGCGCTGCCTGACGAATGGCTCTGGCTTCGAACGGCTGCATTCGCGTCCGGCGGCGTTGGCCTGCACCGGCGATACGAAGGAGCATCGCCTGCTTCGGCCGCCTGGCCAGCCGCGAGTTCGCTCGTTCTCGGGCCGCCGAGCCATTCGTAAGACAGAGCCTAGCGGTGGTTGGTTACGGCGTGGCGGTAGACGTCTTCGACGCGGGCAGCCGACTTGTCCCAGGTCAGCGTCTGCACCTCGAACCCGCTGTGGCGGCGGAGCGTCGCCCCCAGCGGCTCGTGGCGGAGGACGGCCAGGATCTTGTTGGCCATCTCGTTGATGTCCCAGAAGTCCACCTTCAGCACGTGGGTCAGGATCTCGCTGACGCCGGACTGCTTGGAGATGATCACCGGCACGTCGTTGCGGATCGCCTCCAGCGGGGCAATGCCGAACGGCTCGCTCACCGAGGGCATGACGTAGAGGTCGGCCATCTTGAACACGCGGTCCACGTCGGCCCCGCGCAGGAAGCCGGTGAACAGCACCTTGTGCCCGATGCCCATCTCGGCCGACAGCTCGATCATGCGGCGGGTCATGTCGCCGCTGCCGGCGACGACGAACTTGACGTCCTTGTAAAAGTCGAGCACCTTGCGGGCGGCGGCCAGGAAATACTCCGGGCCCTTCTGCATCGTGATGCGCCCCAGGAACAGGACGATCTTGTCCCGCTTCTCGATGCGGCTGAGCGACGCGGCGTGGCCGTCGGTGTCGATGGCGTTGTAGACCACCTCGACCTTCTCGCCCGGCACGCTGTAGCGCATCATCACGATGTTGCGGGTCAGGTAGCTGACCGCGATCACCCGGTCGGCGCCGTGCAGTCCGGCCCGTTCGATGTCGTAAATCTGCTGGTTGATGTGCTCGCCGCTGCGGTCGAACTCCGTCGAGTGGATGTGCACCACCAGCGGCCGACGCGAGAATGCCGACACGGCCAGCCCGGCCGGGTAGGTCATCCAGTCGTGGGCATGCACGACGTCGAAGTGCTCGCCGCGGGCGATCTCGACGGCCAGCCGGGCGTAGCGATGGACCTCGCCCATCATGTCGCCGGCGTAGTCGTGTCCGGGCGAGACCGACGGAACGACCGGCCCGGGTGTCGAACGGCCTCCGCCGCCGCCGATCGCCGGCAGTTGGCCGGCGGATATCTCCCGAAGCGCCACCTCGGTCAACTCGCCGCGGCTGCGCAGCTCTTCGACCCGGCGGAAGTACTCCGCCTGTCCGTGATAGGGCAGCAGCGGCGTGTCGATGGTGCGGAAGGCGACGTTCTCGAATTCGCGGAGGTGATACTCGCGGCTGAGCGAGTCGCCGGGGGCCGATCCGGGGACCGGTTCAAAGCCGCCGCCGGGCGCAGCCTTGGGCGCCGCCAGTTTCACGTGGGTCGTGAACTGGCTGACCACGGGGCGAGGCAGCACGAAGACCACCTCGATGCCGTGGCGGCTCATCGCCCGGGTCAGCCCATAGCAGGCCGTGCCCAGGCCGCCGCTGATGAAGGGCGGGAACTCCCAGCCCAGCATAAGGACGCGCATGACCGTTTCCCCGTCGGAGCCGGCACCGCAATCGGTCCCCGCCCCGATTCAATGATGCCGATCTCTGTAGCTGTCTCTGAAGATATCACCGGCCTTGGAACCGCGCCGACCTGTCTCGCGCCGGACGGTCGATGGCGGGGCGCCGCGCTCCGTTCCCTGGCGCCGGCCTGGGCCTTTCTCCCCCCAACCCATCGAAGCCGACGGACAACGCACCGCAGAAGTCAGGATATCCGCACGACCGCTATTGTCAACACCAATAGCACGGTTCGCCCAGTTTAACGCCCGTTTCACGCGGCTCCAACCGCCCGTTGATGCTTTCGGGCAGCCGGTTGCGGGCCCGCCCGCCGCCCAGCCGGACAGCCGCTCAGCCCTTGAACCGATATCGCAGGATCGTCCAGATCGCCTTGAGCCCGTCGATCCAGGTGATCTTCTTGCCCTCGGCGTAGCTGCGGCTGCGGTAGGTGATGGGGACTTCGACGATCCGCCGGGGGCCGGCCAGCCGGGCCGCCTTGGCGGTCAGCTCCGGCTCGACCTCGAACCGGTCGCTTTGGATGTCCAGCCGCCGGGCCAGTTCGCCGTGGAACGCCTTGTAGCAGGTTTCCATGTCGGTCAGCCGAAGCCCGGTGGCCATGTTGCTCAGCCAGGTGAGCACGCGATTTCCGAACCCGTGGAAAAAGTGGACCAGGTCCACTTTTCCGAAAAGTGGACCTGGTCCACTTTTTCGGGCGAAGCGGCTGCCGTAGACCACGTCGGCCCGACCGGCCAGGATCGGGGCGATCACCGCCGGGATGCACGCCGGGTCATACTCCAGGTCCGCGTCCTGGATGATGACCACGTCGCCGGCCGCCGCCTCGAAGCCCCGCCGTAACGCCGCCCCCTTGCCCTGATTGGGCTGCTGGCGAAACAGCTTGAACGTCGCCCCCGGATGGGCCGCCGGCAGCCGCTCGATCGCCGGCCAGCTCCCGTCGCGCGAGCCGTCGTCCACGAGGATCAACTCGCACGCCACGCCGGCCGGCATCGCGACGGCCAGCACGCGCTCGACGACCCGCGCGATCGTCGCCTCTTCGTTGTAAACGGGGATGACAATGGACAGCAAATTCATAGGCCGGCCGCCGGTGTCAGCTTGCCGCGTGCCCGCAGGGCCGACTCCAGCAGCCGGGCGTCCTGGGCGATCATGTCCGTCCCGTCGCGCGTGTAGATGCCCACGCAGACCGCGTCGCCGTCGCGGAGGTGATCGGCGGTGAACGCCATCGCGTCGGCCGGGTCGTTTCGGCCGGCGGCCATCACCTTGTAGTGGATCGCCGGCTTGCTCAGCGAGGCGATGCGGGCGACCATGCGGTCGCGGTCAGCCGGATCGAACACTTCCTCGATGTCGTACTTGAATTCCGCGCGGCGGGTGCGGTCGGTCGGGTTGTAGTAGCAGCACATGTAGAAGTCGACGTCCAGGTGCGCCTCGGCCCAGTCCAGCACGATGGGGTTGTGGCAGGCGACGCCGGCGGCCAGTCCGGCGGCCCGGATCCGCTCGACGGCCGGGCCGATGTCGGCCGTCTGGCCGTTGGCCACCGCGTAGTCCATCACGCCGCCGTGGATGAAGCAGGCGATCGCCCCGCTGCCCACCGCGAGCGACACGCATCGCTCGGTCGTGCCGACGCCGGGGCAGGTCTGCGCGATCCAGCCGATCCGCCCGCCCTGGTCCGAGTATTCCATCAGGTAGCGCCGCACGTGGTCGTCGACGCGCGACAGGTGCGTGGTGACACCCGCGGCCTCCGCCGACCGCAGCGCGGCCTTGATCCGTTCGACGGTGTACCACCGCTGCATTTCAAGGTTCTTGTCGCGGCTGATGTGGGAGAAGCCGCTGAAGGGGTTGCCGCCGATGATCAGTCGGCTGACCGTCGCGGGCCCGAACTGCACCGTGCCCAGACTCATCGCCAACTCCTTTCGCGTCCTCGCCAGTCTAAGCCCCACCCGCCGCCGAAGCAACCCGTCGCGTCGCGCTCGCTGTTGCTCGCGGCTAAACGTTTAGCCGCGACCGTCAGGGAGCGCGAGGCGTTGAGTCCCACCACGGAATCGCCTGGACCGCTACCCGTTGGCCGCGGGCGGGCGAACGTGCTAAGCTATGCCGTTCACAGCGCGAGGGAGCGAGCATGAGCGAGCGCGTCAGCGACGGGACGGCCTTTGAAATCCCCGGGGCCGCGGGCCAAGTCATCCGCGGCAACGTCCACCTGCCGACCTCCAACGAGCACGCCGGCCGGCTGCCCCTGCTGCTGATGCTGCACGGGTTCAAGGGCTACAAGGACTACGGCTTCTTCCCCTATCTCGCCCAGCAGTTGGCCGACGCGGGGCTGGCCGTGGCGCGGTTCAACTTCTCCCACTCGGGCATGGACGACCGCGTCGAGACGTTCGGCCGCCCGGACCTGTTCGAGAAGGACAGTTGGCTCAAGCAGCTCGACGACGTGCAGGCCGTCCTGGCCGCCGCCGAGGCGGGCGCCCTGCCCCACGCCTCGCGCATCGATGCCGCCCGCGTGGCCGTGCTCGGGCACAGCCGCGGCGGCGTGGTCGCGATGCTCACCGGCGGGGCCGACACGCGGATCGGCGCCGTCGTCTCGGTGGCGGCGCCCGCGTCAGCCGACAACCTCAGCGACGAGCAGAAGCAGGCCATCCGCGAGCAGGGGCACGTCGTCTCGCCATCGTCGCGGACAGGTCAGCAGTTGCGGATCGGCCCGGCCTGGCTGGAGGCGATCGAGACCGGCGGCCGCCGCGTGAACCTGCCCGCGGCGCTGGCGGCGATGCGTTGCCCGCTGCTGCTGATCCACGGGTCCGCCGACGCGTCGGTCCCCTGCCAGTGCCTGTGCGAACTGGCGGAGTCCTACAGCGGCATCGCCGACCAGTTCCTGCTGGACGGCGTGAACCACGTCCTCAACTGCGCCAACCCCTTCGCCGGGCCCTCGCCGGCGTTGAGGCAGGTCGTGCTGGTGACCTCGGCATTCCTGGCCGAGCACCTGGCGACCGACGGGGGGCCGGGCCGATGAGCGACCCGCAGTCCGAGAGCGAGCCGCGCCCGCGGGTGGCCGGGACCTGGCCGGTCGTGTTCCATCTCGTCGGACTGGCCGTCGTGATCGGCGCGTTCGCCGCATGGACGATCTACTACGAGCCGGCGGTCGGGCACGAGCGACGCAACTTCGCCGAAGTGATGGGCATCTACGCGGGCGGCCTGCTGGGCCTGGCGATCTGGTCGCGGTTCAAGCCGATGCCCGCGGCCCTGGTCGCGCTGGTGGTGGTGCTGGTCTGGTCGGTGCTGGCCGGGCAGATCAGCGAAGCCGGCCTGGTCTTCGCCCTGGCCGGCCTGATCGTCGCCGCCCGCGCCATCCACGCCGCCCTGCGGGCCTACCGCCGCGCGTGACGGCCCGCACGCTCTTCCCCCTCTCCTTCGTCTTCGAGGGAGAGGGCCGGGGCGAGGGTGTCTTCGGCGTTCAGACATTCAAAGGGTCGCTTTGCATTCCTCGCGTTTCCAGGCCCTGCCACCCTCACCAGGTCCCGACTTCGTCAGGACCACCCTCTCCCTCGCAGCAGCGAGGGAGAGGGAGAGAAAACGAGGGGCTTTGCCTACTCCATCTCCTTCATCCACGCCATCGTCTTGTAGTGGTTAAAAGCAGGGTAGTGCCCCGCCTGTTGTCGTGGTTGAAAGCAGGGCAGTGCCCGCACATGGCCGAATGCTGAATCGCCGCTACACTACAAGGGAAAGGGCCTGACGATGGCGAAGCAAGATGGCAAGGCAACGGGCAATCCGACCGCCTACTCGTATGTCCGCTGGTCTACCCGTGAGCAGACGCGGGGCGACAGCAAGCGGCGGCAATCCGAGTGGGCAAAGCGGGTCTGCAAGGACAAGGGATACACCCTTGACGATACGGTGTATGCCGACCAAGGGGTCTCCGCGTTCAAGGGGGCCAACAGCGACACGGGCGACTTGCGGCGGTTCTTGTCGGCGGTGGATCACGGGCAGATTGCCGCTGGCTCTGTCCTACTGGTTGAGCGTTTCGACCGGCTGACCCGCCAAGATGAAATGGAAGCCCTTGAATTGGTCATGGGCATCGCCCGTCGGGGCATCGTCATCGACACCGCAGAGGGAACGCTTACCAAGTCGTCTGGCATGCCCGAAATTATTTCGGCCATCATTCACCTGTCGCGGGGGCACAGTGAATCACAAGCCAAGTCCGACCGGCAATCGGCCAACTGGCAGCACAAACGGGACATGGCCGCAGCAGAGGGCCGACCGATGACCCGAATGATTCCCGCTTGGCTGCGGGTAGAGAAAGGCCGGTTTGTGGTCGATGAAAAGGCGGCATCGGCAGTCGGGCACATTTTCAAGCTGGCATCGTCGGGGATGGGAAAGAATGGAATCGTCAAGCGGCTGAACCGCGACGGCACGCCCCCTATCGGCAAGGCGGCAATCTGGCACTACGGGTATGTCTGCAAGATTTTGACCAACAGGGCGGTTCTGGGCGAGTATCAGCCCGCCAGCGGCAAGGGGAAGAACCGCAAACCCGTCGGCAAGCCAATGCCCGACTATTTCCCCCGCATCATTGACGACAAGACTTGGTATGCGGCGCAGGCGACGGCCGAATCACGCCACAAGGCACAAGGCCGAACAGACGGCATGTTGCACAACCTTTTTAGGGGCTTGCTGGTCGATGCGACGGACGGGGGAACGATGATGCTCAACCGCGACAAGGTCGGCAAGCGAAACATTTTCAATTCCAATGCCAAGCTTGGAATCGCCCCCTTTGTTTCGTTTCGCTATGAACCGATTGAGGAAGCCGTGTTGATGTTTGTCTCTGAAATCAAACCGGCCGACCTCTTGCAGACCGCAGACGGGGCGGTTGATGCGGTTGCCGAGTTGGAAGGGCGGTTAGGTGAAATCAACGCCCGCCTTGAAAAAATCGCGCGGGCCATGATGGATGACGGCAACATCGCGACACTGGCAACCGCCGCAAAGCGATTAGAGGCACAGCGGGACGAATTGCAAGCAGCCTTGCAGACTGCCAGACGGCAAATCACGACACCCGCAACCGCCGCTTTGGACGATGCGCACGATTTGTTAAAGGCACTTGCCAACATGCCCCCCGACAAGCGGAACGAAGCCCGCCAAATGCTGGCAACCAAACTGCGGATGCTCTTTGAGAAAATCCATATCCACATCCAGCGGAAATCCACCTGCCAGAGTCGGGCATACCTGCAAGTCCATTACAGGTCGGGGGCAGTCCGTCAAGCCGTCATTGACTACGCTCGCGGACACCAACCCGCCATCGTGGTTTCACCGATACGGCGCGTTCCTGACCCCGACATCACGAGCGCCAAGGTCAGGGCAGCGTTGGATAGGGCGGCCGAACAATACGGGCTGGACACCATATTGATGCCTGCTTGACTTCTATTTGTCATCAGGCTTCTTATCGCCTCTCTCGATTCGCACCAATACATATGGCGCTATCTTATGAATTTCCTTGGCGATACCATTCGCCACACTATCGGGTATATCATTAGGACACACCATTGTTATGCTTGCTTCATTTGCATCAATATCATACGGCAGTCTAACCCCTTGCGCCTCCATCGCGTCCCTCACAACATCACGTAGGATGCCGCCCGTAGCGCCCGAAAACCTCTTCTTCGGCAATAAATGCGAGTATGACATTACCGGCGTTTCTGGCAACACTGGGCGCAAGTCCGCCATCTCTCCTGCACGCTCAACCTTTTTGGACAACTCGCCAACGGCCTTTATCAAATAGGCAAGCTTATCATCCTGCGAAGTGGATTCCGGCAACCCCTGCGATACAGTATTTATTCCGAACGCCTGCCATATCGTATTCTTGCCCTCGCTTGTTCTTGCACTTTCCGCGATATGCTCTGCCAGCTTCTTGATTTCCTCTTTTACAATCCATACGCTCAAATCGGGGTCGTAAGGATGATGATTGACAATATTAGTATCAAACGGGAGCTTTTCAATATGCTTGTCAGCAACATGGCACATCGGCTTGTCCAATGATGTCCTGACACCCATCTCAAAAAAAACATTCGGATTCAAGATTGAACTGTCGCACAACACCATAGGACTACTCTGCAATTTCTTGATAATACGCGAGTGAATGACATCCGAACCCGTCGCGATTGGCGGGTCAGCGTCAAACCCCGCCTGATCCACCGCCGGACAAAAGAGGTCTTCCAAGACATGCCTGAAGTGGTCTTTGTCGCCACCATATCTTTCAACCTACTCGGCGGGCGTGCTAATCGGCATGATGATGAAACATTTGTCTCTGCCCGTCGCCTTGCTTGCCATCGCCTGCCCCTTTCAGAATGTGTCAGGGGCGGCATCATACCAGAGGCCCCGACCGGCTGCAAGGGGCTTGGGGCGTCAGCATACAACTTGCGGCGGGGGCTCGGAGAGTGTAGCATGGGGCCAACACTGAAAGGGAACACTATGACAACGCCACAACAGCAACAGAAGAAGGCCAAGCCGAGTCAATCCGATGCAGTCGGCACACTTGCAACCAGACTGGCACGAAATGAACTGGTAGATGAGGTTGTTTCCTTTGCCGAGAATGTATCATCGACTTTGCCCCCTATCTATTCTCTCCTGCGCGGTCATCAATATGCCGAATGGCTGATGGGTAAGATCATAAGGCTCTCACTTCCGCAACCAGAGAAAATACTGACAAGCGATGAGAGAGAAATTGGCTTTAATGTAAAATTACGTCTTCTTCACGGTCTTGGCCTGATCTCCGATGATTGCGCAAATGGGTTAAGGCAATTGAATACGCTCCGCAACAAATGCGTGCATGACTTCAGGCGATCTATTACATGCGAGGATGTTCAGAAGATGAAGGACTCAATGGGACAAATGTGGGGCAAGGACGCGATCCCAAAGCAAGTCAATGATTACCTTTTCGCCGTCCTCAATGTTCTTGGCTCCTATTTGTCTGTCCTGCGTCATGAACATAGCCAGCACGCCAACAGTCGCCTGCAACACAAGTCCTAACTTGCGGAATACCGCCCCCAAGTCCCCGCCCACAAACAGGCGGGGATTCTCTTATAATATTGCGTCTCGCTGCATACCTACTGATGGCGTGTGCAAGCGCAACAGGCCAATCCACGCGGAAGCCGTCGGCGTCTTGCACCGCTGACGGTTATTTTTTTTATGAGGTGCAAGATGACACAGACACAAAAGGCCATTTGGGATTTTTGGGCGGCGCAAGAAGACTGGCACAACGGCAGACGCGCATATGCCCCGATGCTGGTCATACGACGCGGGCGGGTTATGATGCTGGACACTGACGAGGTGCGATGGGGCGAAGAGCGAGACACAATATTGGTTAATACGAACCCGCTGCATTGCTATACTCTGGCCGAAGTCGTTAGAGAGGCAGTAGAAAGTGTATAAACGACAGTATAATTATAATATGATTATACACTCTATTTAGTTTGGGCTTATGTCTTGGATTTGATATAATAGCAGTAGCAACAACGCAACATCACCCGCGTTGGATTAGACCCGTAGGCGACTTGCACCGCCTACGGGTCTTTGCAAAATAAAGAACTACTTTTTAACTTTTGGTTGTGCTATACTATATAACAGTAGCGAGTATAGGCGCGAAACGATATAATTCTGGCCCTACGTTGGGCTGCACGAAATCGCAGGCGTCCTATACCGCCTGCGATTTCTTTTTTTTATGAGGAGGAATATGAGCGATGCACTTACACCAGAGCAACAAGAAATTTTGGACGGACTGACCGACAGCCCAATGACGGCGGCTGGGATGGAACCTCAGAGCATCCCGATTGCCACACGGGAACAGTGGTTAATACATGCCGTCTTGACCAACCCCGACCTGATGCAGCGGGCGCAGGACATTGACCCCAGAGCGTTTGTAGTTCGCACGCATAAACCCCTCTGGACATTCCTTTGCTACTATTACCGGCGGCATGGGGCGTTGCCGTCTGTTGCAATCATAAAAAATGAAATACAAGTCAGGTGGCTGCAAAGCACTGACTCAAATGCAGCATTACGACTGCATGAGGAACTGGAGTCGCTTGACCGCATCTTGTCGGCTGAAATCGCATCGGACGATTTAGGGTATGTTGCCGACCTGATTGATTATTTTTGCAAGATTAGTCGGGCGGCAGCCGTCTATTCGGCGATGGAGCGATACAAGGAGAGACCTACCGACCGCACGGGGGCCGACCTTGACGGGGCGATAAGGAACTGGCGACAGGGCGGGAAGTCGGAACAGGGACAAGCCTACACAATCCCCGAGCTATGGGCACTACCCGCCAGTCAGTGGTTGATCGGGAGCCACGCGCACCAAGGGGCTTATCTGGTCATCTACGGGCCTTACAGCACGGGCAAGAGCTTCTGGGCGATTGATGCCGGTTTGTCGCTGGCCACAGGCACGCCCTTTCTTGGACGCTTCACAACAGCCCGACCGACGCCCGTTGTCTATGTGGCCAGCGAAGCACACATCGGACTGTCCAAACGCATTAGGGCTTGGATACAGACACATGAGACCCCCGTGCCTGATACTTTTTTATTGGTTGCCCACAGCTTCCATTTTGCAACCGACCTGACCGCGCCCGACACACTGGCCGAAATGATTAAAAATAAGTGGGGAGACATGCGGCCCGGTTTGGTCGTGGTCGATACGCTCAACAGAAACTTTGGCGGGGATGAAAACTCGGCAGAGGATATGACCGCCTTCACCGACGCGATGGCCCGCCTGCAATCCATCTTGTCGGGATGCACAGTTGCCGTAGTCCATCATACGGGCAAGGACACGGGCAAGGGGGCACGCGGTTCAAGTGCCCTGTTGTGCGCTGCGGACTTTGCCATTGAGATGCGGGGAAGCAGCATTCTTGAAGGCATAGAGGTCAGGTGCGAAAAAAGTAAAGATGATGCCCCGTTTGCCCCATACATCATTACGGGTCATTCCGTCGAGGTCGGCAACGGGGATACTTCGCTGGCCCTGACCTACGCATCAACGGCCGCTGAAAAACGCCAGCAGGAGGTTGCGGTGAAGTCAGCCGACGACATGGACACGCTGGCTGATGCGATACGATGCGGGGCAGACACCTATGAAGCTCTGCGGAATGAACTGGGTTGGTCGTCAGGCAAGATGCACCGCACTTTGACTAAACTACAATCTGCGGGAGTTATCAGTATTGACTCTGGCGAAAATAACCGAAAGCGGTTTTCCACCACTAAGAACACTGGTGGAAACACCTAACATTAGTATTTAACGGCAGATGCGTCAGTTTTCCATCTTCCCCACCCCCCTATGGGGGTGGGGAGTGGAAACACGTAGCCCAACTAATTATTATGGAAACAGGATTGTATCCACCAGAGTTATTAACGTATCCGGCAGATATGATGTAGGTCGTCCGCCAGTTTCATTACTTTATTAATGACGCCCCTGCCCTGCCCCGCCCTACGCCTCTTATTGGTGTAAAGCCATACAACAATACCGCAATCCAGTTTAAGATTCTCCCAAACTCACCTTTACAAACCCGTAGACCGTCGTAATGTAATTGGCGAAAGACAATTGACCATTACCGCCCCATAGGGGCAGAAAGTTGGTGTATCATGATGACTGATGCAGACAAGAAACTCCTGCGAGACGCTTTGCGCGACTACTACAAGTCGGTTGCTGATGCAAAGGTGGGGGATGCCTACGACGAGTCGCTCCTAGAGCGAGCAACACATGTGCTTGCAGACGCTTTAAGAGACAGCCAAGAAATGAAAGTGCAAAGACTGCGGGTTTGTCTGACCAAAGCAGTTCATCCCCGCTCTTTACAGCAGATGATGGATCGCATAGGCATGAAGCCATCCGACCTTGACAGACAAGAATAATGACATCACACTAATATATAATTATACGCTTATCCTTGTAAGACCCGTCAGCAGAATATCGCTGGCGGGTTTTTCTTCTTGCAACACTATATAAATGTAGGCAGGTCTTTCCCTCCTGCCTGTATGACTTCACCTGTGCCCCCGTCAGTTCGAGCGGAAATCCTTCTGACGGGGGTTTCTCTTTTCTTGCATATATACAGTATGGGAAAATATTACAGATATAGAGAAGGTATCTACTTAACTCCGCAGTCTGCGCTGATTCCTATTGAAGACCTCTACTGGATTGGCAAGACGATTTGGAATAGATTTGTAAATGATTGCGGTGGCTACAGAGACCCCGTTGAAACTGGCGGGCGACTCTATCGGGTTGTGCGGGCCAAGCAGTATCCCGACTATGTTGATTTGATTGTTGAGCAGGTTCAATAGGTGGGCGGGTTTTCCAAATCATTTTGCACGGCGTTTGATTCCGAGTGGGTCAGTGAGGATGTATTGATGTTGTGTCCGCTGGCAACCCTGACAAATATTTATTTGGGCGACAGGGCATATCTGATACAGCAGCCCGAAGCCGACCATTGGATTGACGGTGGCATAGCGACAACTAATCCACCGCCAACGCCGAATGTTCGGATGTTGGAAACCGTCGCGACAATGACGGCCACTTACAGGGCGAAGCGAACATACCGCATTGACCCAACAGTCGCGGCGGCATGGATAGATGCGGGCTTGGCAGAGGAGGCCCCGTGAAGCCGTGCCGTTGGGCTGGATGTCCCGCACTGATACAGGATGGCCGCTACTGCCCCCGACACCAACCACGAGCCGAGCGGATCGCCAGCAGCATCAACGCCGACCGTGAGCGGGCCTATCGCCAGTCGCCAGCCGTCAGGGAATCCAAGCGGTTTCTTGACTCGCGGGACTGGAAGCGGGCACGGGCCGACTACCTGACCAACCATCCCTTTTGCGAGCAGTGCCAAGAGCTGGGCCTATCGACGCTGGCCAGTCAAGTGCATCATAAGACGGCGCGGAGCAAAGGCGGGGCACTGCTGGACGATGACAACCTCATGGCGTTGTGCGCCTCTTGCCACAGCCGATTGACTGTTGAGGAACTGCGCGACGCATCAGGGATATAACCCCTCCTGAAACTTTCGCGCCTGAAATCTCCCCGACCGCAACCCGTCTGTTTTGCACTTCCGCGCAGATTTTGCCCCTTTTACCCCTAAATACCTATATGAAGACCACTACCCCCAAAGTCCCGCAGTGGTTGGGCGATGACGGAAAGAAGAAGTGGAGAGAACTTATCCGCCAACTGCCTGACCTGACTAAACCAGACTTGGATACTCTGGCCATCCTTTGCAATGCTTGGCAACTTTATTATCAGGCCCAGCGGTCTATTGACGCTGACGGGATAAACCTCGTCTGTCAAAACGGTAGGCTTTTCGTCAATCCCTCTATCGCCGTGCTGAACGAAGAGCGTAAGGCCATCGTGAAACTCTCCAAGATGTTTGGATTGCAGCCAGCATTTGATAGACCAGCACCCGCCGATGATGGCGACGAGTTTTTTAACGACTAATGACTGATGACACCTACTACTTTGATGACGCAGCAGCCGACAGAGTATGCCGTTTCTTTGAGGAGCAATTGCGTCAGTGGAAAGCGCCTTTCGCTGGACAGTTGATAAAACTCTTGCCTTGGGAACGCCAATTACTGCGGGATGTCTTTGGTTGGAAGAATGCCGACGGCTCGCGCAGGTATAGGACAATCTACGCCGAGTTGCCTCGTAAGAATGGCAAAAGTTTAATCAGCAGCGGTATTTTGCTCTTCCTGTTTTGCGCCGATGGTGAAGCGGGGGCGGAGTGCTACGCATTAGGCCAAGCCCGCAAACAGGCCAACATTGCGTTTAAGAATTGCGTGAAGTTTGTAAAGGCCAGCCCCGCATTGCGAAAGCGGATACAGATATACAAACACAGTATGGAGTATCGGGACAGCATACTTGAACCGTGGAGCGGTGAGCATAAAGGGGCAGTTGGGCAAAACATTCACGGTCTTTCACTTGACGAGTTATGGGAGTGGAACACCTCCAGCAGCAGAGACCTATACGACGCCCTGACGACCTCGCAAGGAGCCCGCACACAACCTTTGACTGTCTGTATCACGACTGCCCCAAACGCTGGCGATACAGATACAGTGTGTATGGAGTTGCACAACAAAGCCCGTAGGTATTTGACTGGTGAAATGAAACCAGATGCCCCCGAGTATGACCCTACATTTTACCCAATCATTTATAGCACAGATAAACAATGGGATACGCCCGAAGCATGGCGCGAGGCAAACCCGTCATTAGGTGCGACGGTAAGCGAAAAGTATTTGGCCGATGAATGCCGCAAGGCGAAAGGCAGCCCAGCGGCGGAGAATGCTTTCCGTCGCTTCTACCTCTGCCAAATTGTTGAAGCAACGACCCGCTGGCTTGACCTGTCGGCTTACGATGCTTGCACTGGGGAGCTTCCTGACCTCGACGGGCAACCGTGCTACATCGGGATCGACCTTTCTATCGTGCATGACCTGTCGGCAGTGGTCGCACTCTACCCGCTGGCCGACTGCTGGGTTGCAGTGCCCCGCCTCTACATGCCCCGTGCCACTGCGGAGAAGCGCCAGAGGGAACACGGGACACCGTTTCCCCGCTGGATAGACGAGGGGTATATCGTCGGCACAGACGGGCCGACGGTGGATATGGAGAGGATAGAGGCGGATCTCCTTGACCTCGCCCAGCGATGCCCCGTCATTGAAGCCGCATACGACCCCTACAACGCTGGCCCGCTGGTCAGGCACTTGGAAGACGCGGGCTTAACGACAGTGCCAGCGTATCAAACATTCCTAACGATGTCGCCAGCGTGCAAGGAGTTGGAAAAGCGATTGATTGAAAAGAGCATTCTCTTTCCGCAGAGCCCCGCCTTGCGATGGCAGGCAGCATCGGCAGAGATACAGCACGACCGACACGACAATTACAGATTGGTCAAGCCGGGCCGCACGAAATATGCAGGGAGTCCGAAGTATTCAATAGACGCCTTGGTTGCGACAGTGATTGCAATAAGTCGCGCACGACTCCAAGACACAGCACAGGAGATTGACGCTGCGCCACAGGTTTTCTTTGTGTGAATGGCTAAATACTCTATATGAGCGAGAACATAACCAGTGTATCCAGTGATAATGTAGATTTAGAAACGCTGGATTTGACGGGAACACCTGACGGCCAGAGCCAGCCGCAGGTTTTCATTCTTAAAGGGCAAGCCAACATTGACCCTCTGGCGGGCGGGCAGACACAGACGATAAATGAATATACGGCGTTGAGCATCCCCGCCCTGTATCGGGGAGTAAATTTCATTACCTATGCTGTCGCTGGGCTTCCCAAATATATCTTGCAGAGGGAAGAGGGCGCACCAAAGCGGTTGTATAAACATCCGCTTGATTGGGTGTTGAATCACGAGCCAAACGGATTGCAGACGCCGATTACATTCTTGACGACTTACTTTCTTCACTACCTCATTTGGAGTGCGGCATATGCTGGCATTGATCGGACTGGCAGGCAAGTGCAACTATTTAATCTGCCGCCAGACAGAATGCACCCATTTAGATTTCAGGGGCGGCAATGGTTCGCGCTTGACCTCGAAAAGCCACAAGACGCGAATAGGCCCAACTCCCGCTATTTGATTTTTGGCGATGACGAAATACTTTACATGCCCGCACTATCGTTTGACGGTATGCGACCGCTGGGGCTCATTAGGCTGATGACGGGCTCCCTGCGCACTGCAAAACAGACTGAAAAATATGTCGGCGAGTTTTACGAGCATGGCGGCATTTTCGGCGGCTTCTTGTCCAGTGAAAAGCCGATGACAAAAGAGCAAATCACCGACATAACAGATAAAATCCGTAATGAGTATTCAGGGGCGGGCAAGGCGCATAAATGGATGGTTGTCTCTTCGCTGAAGCCAACTCCACTTACTGCCCAACTGGATACGCAACAGGTTGTAGAGAACAGGCAGTTTGCCATAGGCGATGTTGCTCGTATGTTGGGTCTCCCCGCCTATGTGCTGGGCGACATGACCAAAGCGACATGGGCCAACATCGAGCAACTCTCAATGGAGGTTGTCAAATATTCTCTAGCTTTCCGCATCATGCCGTTTGAGCAGGAATGCAGCCGCAAACTGCTGACTCGCGCGGAACGTCAAGCGGGCGTCTATGTCCATGTCGATACGGCCAAGCTGCTGACTGGCGATCACGCCAGCCAAGCCGAGACGAGCAACAAACGGCTATTGAACGGCATTACCTGTATCGACGAAGAGCGGGCGATACTCGGCTTGCCCCCCCTGCCTAACGGGCTGGGCTCTGTCCCGCACGTCCCCGCCAACACGGTCCCGCTTGCCCCACAGCCAGCCCCAGAGCCCGCAGACCAAGACGATGAGCAGTTGTCGGCCAAGCCGTCAGCCCCATTGGAGCAAGCCCGCCCTACCCTTGACGACTTTGCCGACCTGCTGGGGGCCGCTGCCGAGCAGGTGGAAACCAAGACCCGCAAGGCAACAGAGGGACACAGGGGCAAAGACGACTTTGTTGTATGGGGGAACGTCTTTGCCGAACAACAGCGGGGCTATGTCCGTCAAGTGCTGGCCCCGATACACGCGACATTGACGCGGCTGGGGCTGACGCTTCCAGAGCCAGAGGTCATCGGCCAGCGATATGCCGACGCCCTACGCCGCTGGTTCGCTGGCATCGTCAGGGAAGAGAACGCAGCCCCGCCAAGTGTAATTCACCTGATTAAAGGATAGATAAGATATGAGCAATACATAGGAAGACAGACAGCATTTTACTTTTTCTAATGAGCGTATCCGCTTCTCTGTTGATGACAGCCAGCCGACCGTTTTGACAGGATATGCAATGGTTTGGAATACATTGAGTAGCGACAGGGGCGGATATGTCGTCAAGCTGGCCCCTAATTCCGCGCATCCTACCGATACTGTGCTGGCTCTGTGCGACCACGACTTCAGTAAGATTATCGCCAGCACAGAGAACAACACGCTTGCTTTGACCTCCGACGATTACGGGTTGAAGTGTGAAATAGCATTGCCCGATACGACTTGGGCGCGGGATACAGTCGCCCTTATTGAACACCTCCGCACTTCAGACGGGGAAAGCCAAGTCGGGATGTCGTTTGGCATGATGTTTGAGGGTATGCAATTTTCAGAGGCAGAGGAAAACGGGCAAGTGGTCAGGACTTTTTCATCTTTCGTATTTGATGAAGTAAGCATAACGGGTATTCCCGCCTTTGAGGATACGGAAATAGACACCAAAGAGGCAGAGGAAGAAGAGCCCCAGCCAGAGGAAAAAGAAAGCGACGAAATGCCAATGATGCCAATGGTTGCCGCTGCGACCCCCGAAAGAAACAGAATGCAAGTTGAATTGAAAGAAATTGAATTGATGCTCATAGATATAGACGCTGGGCAGAGTATCCAGTGCGTTAGTTAAACATTTAATAATAATCCGAAGGGGGATTATGAGTTATTTAAGAGAGAAGATTGAAACACTCTCGCATGATGCGGAGTTGATTTTTAAGAAGGCCAAGGATGAAGGAAGAGAACTGAATAGCGAAGAACTGGCACAGTGGGACAAGGCCAAAACCGAAATACTGGCTTGCCGCAAGACCATTGACGCCGAAAGGGACAAAGCTGGACTTGCTTACAGCGCGATGGTCGATATTGAACCGAAGCAGAGCAAAGCCGAATTGGAAGTTAGGCAGACCCCGACTCGTGAAGCGTTCAACGCCTACCTCCGCAGTGGTGGAGTTGCCAACCGCGACCAATTCGTCATTACGACTGGCTCTGGCTCTGGCGCTTTACTGCCGCAGGAAGTCGCAACCCCTGTCATAGTCCGCAGAATGTGGAATGCGTATGTAGCTGCCGCGCAGGCAACTGGCCAACCGATTATCGGTGGAGCGGGCACACAGACTATATCGTTGCCCGTTATGGACGACAGCTCCAACGCTGGCCAAGAGACCGAAGAGGATGACGACAGCGATACGGCCGCTGATCCGACCGTAAGCCAAATCGCCCTTGGCGCGACTTTGTTTGACAGCAAAACTCTATGGTATTCCAATACC
The DNA here is from genome assembly GCA_022072085.1 of Phycisphaerae bacterium. Classification (GTDB taxonomy): domain Bacteria; phylum Planctomycetota; class Phycisphaerae; order JAJVII01; family JAJVII01; genus JAJVII01. The sequence continues at coordinate 55,770 of JAJVII010000050.1, read as the reverse complement.
CAGTTGGGAGCCCTGCCCTACGATTTGGCATCGTATATGCTGCCCATCTTGGACAAGCGCGTTGAACTCGCCCAGAATAGTGCATTCCATACCAAGGCCCTTACTTATCAGGCTGCTGGCAACACCATAACCACGAGTGCAACCAACGGCATTACCTATGCCGAGTTTGTCCAGTGGTTCCATAAATTGGGCGCACAGTTCCGAGCCGATGGCGCGTTTATCGTCTCGGATGGATTGCTACAAGTTTTAGAAAGTCTCACTGACGACCAGAGCCGACCGCTTATCAACATGATGGACTCTATCCAGAGCCCAGCAGTTGCCAAGCTGAAGGGCTGCCCAGTCGTCATTGATACAGATATGGACTCACCAGCGGCAGGCGCAGTAAGCGGCCTGTTTATCTCTGGTGGCTCGCTGCATATCCGCCAGTGCGACAACCGCCGAATTGCCATTTATAAGGATTATCCTGCTGCACCCGACCAGACAGGATACAGAGAGTTTGTAAATGCAGACTTTGGCATGTCCGCTGGATATGCGTTCCTGAAGCACGCTGCATCCTAAAAACTCCTTACATTGGTTTGGGGGATTCGGGGAGAGGCCCGCAGAAATGCGGGCCTTTTCCTCTTATTGCTCTACTACATACAGATATGAGACGCGTATTCATCGGCACAACGCTTTTGGAATTACGAAGACAGACGGCGGACGCATTATGCCGACTGGGTATTGCCCGCCCTGTCTTTGATGATGATGTATCACTCCCCGCCGACAACCTACCACATACCCAAACACAGATAAGGAGACGCAATGCAGTTGCTTTTTAATACAACCGTTGCAACCATGAATGGATTGTATCGCAAAGGAAAAGTCTACGACCTGCCAGATTGTGAGGCCCATAAGATTTTGGGGGGCGCACTTGCAGAGCCCTATGATGCGCCAGATTTTTGTTATGTCCAAATCATTGTAGATGACGGCATATCCCCATTGCCTGACGTAATGGTGAAATGCAAAGGCCAAATAGCCGTGATAGGGCACACTGGCAGTAATGGCCAATTGATACTATGCCTGCCAAGGGGCGAGTATCACATAGAGGCAAGCAAGAAGGAATACAGGACTGATAAGGACACCGTGCAAGTTGCAACGGATATGGAGATAGAAACAACTTGTCTGCCGAAGGAGGTCAAATAATGGGCCAGTGGAGCATAACAACACCGCCAGCAGCATACCCTATTACCGTAGCACAAGCGGCGTTCCAATGTTCGGTTGATGACACTGCGACTTGGACGGACTGGCTGACCGAAGCGATTGCGGATGCGACCGCCTATGCCGAGAACGCCTGCCAGTTGTCGTTAATCACTCGCACGATTACAGCCGTCTATTATCCAGAGTCTGGCAATGTTCCGCTGGAAGGGCTCCCGATCCCGCCCTATACCCGATTGCCTCTCTATCGCCCGCCGCTGCAATCAGTCGTGAGCGTTCAGGATTACGCTGGGAATGACGCCACTTACAAAATTTGGCATGTCGGCAACACCGACTATGTGCAACTCTATCAATCGACAGTTGCCCCCGTGAGCATCGTCTATACCGCTGGCTATGGCGACAGTGCCGATGATGTTCCAGCAGACATTAGGCGGGCGATACTGGCGCATGTTGCACATATGTATCGGTATAGGGAAGCCGATGACCAGAGTATCCCGACTGGACTTGATTATATTTATTCGCGATATAATACCGCACTTGCCTAATGTTCCTACGCTTCACAACGACCATTGCGACTGTTGAACAATGCTACGCGCGAGGCCAGATATATGACCTTCCCATTGCCATTGCCAAGCAATATATAAGAAAAGGCTTGGCCGAGGTAAGCGACACTCCACCAGAGTTCTTGCGCCAGTTGGAGGATAAGTTAAATCAGGGGTATGGGCAGCGGTGTCTATTCCTGCCCCACTGCGGAGAGTTTGGACACATGATACTGTCGCACATCCGCTATGTCCATTTTTCCAAGGCGTCATACAAGATTGTCTGTTCCCGTCGGGGCGAAGAGGTGTTGTATCCTGATGCTGACGAGTTTGATTTCAACTGGACTGACCCTATCCCTGACGGCAAGCGGGCTGGCAGTGGCGAGCGCCCAGAGCAAGGGCATTTGAGTTGGCCAGCCATCATCGCCCGCCATCCTGACGCCGTCCCGATCCCCGCTGGCGGGCTGACCAGTCGGCAAGAGAAGGTCTGTATCTGCCCAGAGTTTCGCATTCCCTTCAAGCCACGACTGCGGGGGATGCGGGCCGATGTCCTACTCGGCGTCAGGCAACGGGACTTTGAGAAGCAACGCAACATTGCCCCCGCATCATGGCAAGCGATTGCCGATGCACTAACGGCAGAGGGCTTGACCTTTGCCACAGTGGGGGCGTTCCCGACTTCATTTCACCTGCGGGGGGAGCTGCTGCACACAGACGGGGATACTGATGCAGCCATAGAGTTGATGCAGCACGCCCGCTTGTGGGTCTCCACCGATACGGGCTCTGCCCATTTGTGTGCCGAGGTAGGAGCTTGCCCCATGCTGGTGTTCCGCAATGACGGTCAGGAGTCGTTTATTGACCTGATGCGCAACCGCTGCCCTTACCCGCTTACATTCCTGCCATTTATCAACGCCCCGCAAAAGATAATCCCGACACTCATAGATAAGGTATGCCAGATAAAGCAATGCGAATAGCCGGAGCTGGGGAGTTGATACACCGTGCAACCGTGCAACGCCGAAGCACATCAGGCACAGGCGTAGAGCCGACCGTCATCTATACCGCCGACACATCTGCCCGCTGGTGTAGCATTGAACCACTGCGGGTAAGCGAGTTGCTAATCAAAGAAGACAGTGAGGTATTCAGCGAAGCAACCCACTACATCAAGATGCGCCCTTGGAGCAATCCGCCACAACGTAAAGATTGTATCGTCTTTGGCTCTGCCACTTGGAACACCACAACAGGCAAGTGGTCAGGCACGGACAGAATATTTGAGTTGTTGGGCGAGCCCCGCAACATTGAAGAGAGGGGCAGGCAGTTGGAAATGATTTGTGTGGAACGGATAGGGGGATAATGGCGGACTGGAAGTTTAAGATCGACGGGCTGAAAGAATTGGAAGCCCAACTAAAAGATTTGGCCAGTGAGAAGACCGCCAAGAAGATACTGCGATCTGCCGCAACCAAGGCAATCCGCCCGATGCGCAAAGAGGCCAAGGCCCAATGCCCGAAGGATACAGGTGCGTTGAAGAAGTCCATTGACTCCAAAGTAAATCAACGCGGCATGCGCGTCTCTGCCATCGTCGGTAGTGATACAAGCGTCTTGGAAGACGGGACAAAGGCCACAGCGAAAGACCAAGGCCCCAGAGCGGCCCGCCACTTGCACCTCGTCATCAACGGGCATATCACGCCAGAGGGAAAGGCAGTGCCAGCAAATGATTTCTTGACCAGAGCAGCCCAAGCGACACAGGGGCAATGCCTGACAATCTACGAAGACAGCGTAAGAGACGGAATTGAGCGGGCGGTTGATGAAACAGGGGGCACATGATTGAGCAGACCATAGCGACACTTTTGAAGACAAACGACACCCTATCCAGCGTATCTATCACACTGGCCAACGTGCCTAGTGGAGACCCGCCCAAAATAACAATCAACGGCATTGCTGGCGGGCCGCTGGACTATTCCAACGACGGCGAAGTAGGGATAGACAGAGCCAATCTGCAAATCAACTGCATTGCACAGACCGCGACAGCAGCCAACGCACTGAAGGCCGCAGTCAGGGAAACACTGTCTGGATACAGCGGGACAGTCAGCGACGGCACGGTAATAGGCAGCATTTTCATTGAGAATGAAGCGACTATGCCAGAGCCGACAGAGGCGGGCAGGCAGAAGCCAAATCAACTCGCAATTCTTTCAGTGCGCATAAATTATTTTGTATAGGGATATATAAGGTAGAACTTTTTGGAGGTCAATATGACTGACTTTACGCCTGCTGTTCTTGGTTTTGGTTCCAAGGTATATGTTTCCACCGACGGCGAGACCTATACCCAAGTGTTCTACACCAAAGATGTCAAGAGCCCCGATGCAGAACTCGGGATGGTTAATATAACAAATAACGACAGCCCCAACATGAGCGAAGAGCAAGCGCCCGGCATTTTCAAGGCTGGCAGCTACGAGCTTGAAGGCGTCTATACCAGCGATGGCTTTGATACGCTCTGGGGGTATTTCACTAATCGCACGCTGGTCTATGTAATCGAGTTATTCACCGATGGCTCTGGCTATGAGTTTCAAGGCTGGGTCACGAAGCCCGAGGTTGAAACCAAGACGGAGAACGAAGGCAATATGTATAAAATCGGCTTCGCACTTCAGACCATCGCCCAGTATCACACGACCATTTCAATGTCTTAAAGGAGGAGACCAATGCAGAGAAAGACCCTAACCATTGCCATCGACGGCGAGAGCATTATAATACGGGAGTTGTCCCACAAGCAGGCACGGGAAATCAGAGAGGGCAACCCGTCAGAGGAAACCATTACCGCCCGCATGATTGCCGCCAGTTGTGTAGAGCCGACTATCACGGTTGAGCAGGTAGATGATATGCCGTTGTCTGCCGTCAAGGTGCTGGGCGAAGCGATTGCCGAACTAAACGGGCTTGTTGTTGAAAAAAAAGATTAGGCCCAGAGGATGATTTCCAGCGACACCTTGCATTGACTCTTGGATTTCGCACCGTTGATGACATGCACTCTCACTTAACCCAGTCGGAATACTCCGATTGGGTTTTGTATTTCCAGTATCACGCTTTCCCTGACGACTTAATCAACGCAGCACAGGCCCGTATTACATGGGCAGTGCTGCAATCACAATGCCAAGAGCGGTTGAGCGAAAGCGATTACCTGTTGAAGTTCAGGCCCCCGCCGACACCAGAGGAATACAAAGAAAAGGCAATGCGCTTATACGCCATGCAGAATGCTGCGCGACAGCAATAGATAGAACAGGATGGCAAAGCAACTCACAAAATTAAATGTTGGAATGACGGGCGACTTTAGCGACCTGTCAAAAGCGTTCAAGGGGGCTACAGGAGCAGTCAATAGGGCTGGCGCTGCATTGAAAGACGCTGGCGGTAAAGCATCTGGACTACTCGGCAGTTTCGGCAAGTTGGTTGGGGCTGGTGCGGCACTGCAAATCGGCATGAAGGGGATTGCAGCCGTCGGCGCTGGCGTAATGCGGGTCTTCGGCTACAGCGACGAAATCGACAAGGCCGAAGTCGCCTTCACTGGCCTTGCGGGCTCTGCCGAAAATGCCCGTGTCATCATTGCCAAACTGCGGGACATCTCCACTGCTTCCGGCATGTCCTTCACCTCTCTGCAACTGGCAAGCCGTAAGCTGCTGGCAGCGGGCGTCAGTGCCGACCAGTTGGAACCAATCCTGAAGAATCTTGGCGATGTAGCGGCTGGCACAGGGGGCGACATTGGCGGGCTTGCAGACATCTTTGCCAAGGCGGGGGCAGCAGGCGGCATCAGTTCCCGTGAGTTCATGAGCTTCGCCAGTCAGGGCATCCCCATGCTGGACGCTCTGGCCAAGCATTTCGGCACGACAACAGACGGAGTTAAGAAGCTCGCCACTGATGGCAAGATCGGGATGGCCGACCTGCAAGCGGCGCTGGCGAGCATGACGGCACAGGGTGGAAAGTTTCACGGCATCTTGGCTGCACAGGAGCAGACGGTCGGCAACCAGTTCCGACGCATGGGCGATACGCTGCTGGACACTGCCGCCGATATAGTGCGGGGCGTTGAAAGTGCCTTCGGCGTCGGCAACCTGTTCGGGTCAATCGCCGACGGGCTGGCAGTTGTCGGCAATGTAATAGTCAATGGTCTAAACTTCATCAAGCCCGCCCTGACTGGTATTAAGAACTTCATCATCAACAGCGTCGGCACAGTCTGGACGGCGATTAGACCCTTTGTAATGGCGGGTCTGAACTTCCTGACAACGACCCTGCCAGCCGTCTTCGCCGTGTTTGCATCCGTCGCACAACAGATATGGGCTGTATGGGTCAATGTGTGGGGCTCGATAGTCGGTTTCGTTCAACCCATCGTCAGCGGGATTGCTCACTTCATTGGGGCATACTGGGGAGAGATAGTTGATACGACCGTTGCCAATTTCATGGCCGTCTATAACTTCACCGCCACAGTGTTCGGCGCAGTGTGGGAAGTGGTCAAGAGCATTTGGAGCGGGATAGTTGCGGCATGGGACTGGGGATGCAACCTGATACTCGGGCACACAGCGGACACAGCCAGCGGAACAGCGGGATTCTTCGCCACGATTTGGGGTTGGGTCAAGTGGCTGGCCAACGGTGTTAAACTCGGCTTCCAAGTCGCCACTTATGCAATCACACACTGGAAGGACACGCTTAAACTTGTCGGGGTCGCAGTCGCCTATTTTGTCGTCAAGACTTGGAACCAGTTAAAATATACATTCACGACAGTTATACCCGCAATGCTGAAATGGTTTGGCAAACACTGGAAGGATGTTTTCATTGATGTATTCAACTTCACCAAGACCATTTTTACCAACTTGGTCAAGAACATTGTAAAGCTGATTAAGTCCATTCCGAAGCTCATAACTGGCAAGACGACATTCTCGGAGATATGGACACCATTAACTGACGGCTTTGAGAGTCGGTTAAAGGACATGCCGCAGATTGCAGAGCGAATCCCAAGTGAAACGGAAAAGGTGCTGGGCGAGCAGTTGGACAAGTTGGCTGGCGACTACGGCAACGACCTGTCCAAGTATCTTGACGAGCAGGATAAGAAGGCGGCTGATGTCGGCAAGTCCGTCAAGAAGGCAATCCAGAGCGGGGCCGACTCTGTGAAACCGCCGAAACCGCTTACCGACCTCGCCAAGAAGCCAATCGCCCCAGAGATTAAGCCGACAGTGAATCCACAAGACTTGGCCGTCAGCGTGTCGGTCAATCCCGAATTAAGACTTGCCAAACTGACCAAGTGGGGAAGTGCCGCCATGTGGTCAGGCGTTGCCGTCGCTGGGGCCAGTAGAAGATTGTCCCTGCCGACCCCCAAAGGCGGCAATGCCCCTGTTGCTACTCCCGTTGCAAGCCCTGCTGGTGCTGGCGGCGCTGCGGCTGGACAGGCAGCAGCCAAGGCGGATGACACGGCATCAGACATTGCATGGATACGACGGCTGATGGTCAAATGGGACAGCAACCCTAACTATGCAGTTGTAAGTATGTAAAGGATGGAATGAAGACGACTAAACCATTAATTAAATATACCGTTCCCGACATTGCGGATTACAGGGCCAAGCGAAATGCCCGCAGAGATGCAGAGCGGACAAAGCTATTGGCAGGGGCACAGACCACAGTGAAGCCCACCAGCGAAAGCCAACTGCTGGCATTAGAGGCCCGCTTGTCTGGAATGTCCGAAGACCTCGTAATGCGACTCGGGGGCATTACGACAGGCGTAAGGCAACAGGATGCAAAGTCGCTGCAAGACGGCGATATATCAGAGCAGCGGGCATCAACCTATTGGCTGGTCATCAGCAACACGCCACTTAACGCATACACGGCCAGCGAAGCGACAGGCGTGCCCGACTACTATGATGAGCATCCATCAACATCTTCAATGCTCTGCAAAGCCAAACGGACGCGCAGCCTTGGAGCAGAGGCCGACCGCTATTACTGGGAGGTGCAATGCGACTACTCCGACCAAATACAACTGCCCCTGTATATGCCAGCGGTCATTGAGTGGGATTTTTCAACAGAGTCAGAGGATTATTTCTTTGATGCTGATGGAGACCCAGTCGTTAATTCTGCTGGCACTCCGTTTGATGCACAGCCACAAAGAGACAAAGGGGTCATAACGGCAACTTGCACAAAGAATGTTGCGACAAGTTTTGACTTGTCTTACGCTTTGAGTTTCGGCAATGCGGTCAATAGCGACTCATTTACATTGGACGGGGTAAGCATATCGGCTGGTCAGGCCAAAATAGCCTTGTCCATCGGTGGAGTGCAAACCAGCAACGGAGAGGACTTCAGGACTGTTAAAATTAATTTCAAGTTCAAGCCAGATTGGGATGACCATTTTGCGGATGTAGGTTATTACCAGCTTAACGGGTCAGGCAAGGCCATACCGATCACAACAGGCACGCCCCCAAAGCAAGTCGAGAAGCCATATCCACTGAACGGCAGCGGGGCCAAGAAGACCAACCCGACCGACACGCCAGCCGAATTGACTTTCAAGCCCTACAACGCGGTTCCATTCTCTGACCTGTCGGGGCTGCTTACATAAGGGGGGATATGGCCAAGGGGTATTTGTTCAACCAACAGACCGCGCAGCGCATAGTCAATGCAACCCGTGCCGCAGAGCGTTCGGGCATCGTTCCACCTCCTACGACTACTGGACTACTCGGCAAGGAGCTTCAAGGCTTCTGGGCCATCGTCTCGGATGCGCCGACAGACAACTCCTATCCATTCACGACCGCCTATGAGTCAGGGGGCGACTGGACGGCATACGACGAGGGAGACGGCGAATATCTAACGGGCGACTGCATGAATCTTGCAGAGAACGCCAGCGGGGATGGCTGGCTTGCAACCGACACGCCGATTTGGGTTTGGTATGTGTATCAGGATGATGACACGGTCAATTATTACACCATAACACCGATACAACTGCCCCCCCTGCCCGACTATGACGCCTTCTTACATTTTAATTCATCCTCTGGCGTCTTGGAATGGGGGCATACTGCGACTTGCTAATGGGGGCTTTATATTTAAACAGTGCGGGCCAAGCGTTGATAGATGGTGCTGGAGATGCTGTCTGCTGTTGCTGTCCCGCTGGCGTAGATGGCCAGATAAGCGACGAGCCGACCATTTGCACCGATACTTGCTTCGTAGGCCCTTGGTTGGGCGATACAGCGCCGATGAAGATTACCGGCTGCACAATGGACACAACCCAGTATCACCTTATCCCGTATGGACTCACATATCATAAGGTAATCGGCACGATTACCATAGCCGTCTATGCAGGAGCTGGGGATTGCAGCGGAAGCCCGACGGATACACGGACGCTTGACCTATACCTCTTGGTATTTTGCGAAAGCGACCCGCCAACAGGGGGGCTCTGTGTTTGCTCTGGCGGAACATACAACGTCGTAATCACAACGCTTGATGTTGATGACTTCGGCGACCTCTTCACCGTCTTTGCCGCCACTGGGGATGCACCAGATGGCTATGTCTCTGGCGGGGATTTGCCAAAGACAATTGACAACGCATTCGTCGATTGCAGCGGGTTGAGTGGCGGCATTGTCGGGCATGGGGGCAGCGTGATTATCTCGGCTGGCGTTGCCCTATGGACTCCTGCCCTATTATCAACACTACTTGCATGGTGGCGGGCAGAGGACTTATCTGACTTACTATCCGACGGCGATTACATTACATCGTTAGATGATGCGTCTGGAAATGGCTACACGCTCACAGCATCAGGCAATCAGAGACCGCTGTATAAAGACACAGGGGCATTCCCGCTAATACGCTTTACAAATGACGACCGCCTACATGTATCAAGTATCGGCATAGGCGCATTTGATATTTACATGCCGTTTTCGGGTTCGTCATCTACGGCCAACTTACTCTATGAGCATAGTTCTAACTGCAACACATATGATGGGTTCTACTTAACCAAGTCGAATGGATATACACTCCGGTCTTATAAGGGAGGCGTGATGAATTTGAAGGCGTTGTCCGCGAACTGGGGCAGCGATGGCGTATGGCGGATCGCCAATCATCGCTACGACGGCACAAATACAGGACACAAGTTATGGCTTAACGGCGTCGCCCAATCACTCTCCACCGCAAACACTGGAAGTCCGGGGACAGCAACAACCACAACTTCCTTTAACTGGGGGGCCAGAGAGGCAACTAACACTGGCGGCATTTTTGACAGCCCAGAACTTTTGCTATTGCCATCAGTGGCGTCTAGCCACGACAGAGAGGCCGTAGAAGGATACATGTCTTGGAAATACAGCATTCCGTTGCCAGCAGGCCATACCTACAAAGACCGTCCGCCATTTGCTGACGACTAGCATATATACAGGTGGAGGTATTATGACGCTTATAACAACAAATGGTAAGAGACTCGACCCCGCCACTGGGGAATATCACGCTGTAGATGTTAATGGCAACGACCTAGGGGTCATTATGTCCCCTCTGGCAGAGCAACCAAACGCCAATATTGGAAATGTCGGGCTCGTCAACAGTTCCGAGACAGTTATTGATCCCGCAACATCAGACGACATTGCAGGCGTTGTGTCTGCTGTTGAGGCGTTGGCCGTGTCAGACACCGCTACCGGCAAGACACCTGTTGCGGTCAGTTGCACCAGCGGCAACCGCCAGACTTTGGCAACCGCAACCACTTCTAAAAAGTCCTACCTGTTGTCGTTGGACATTACAGCATCCGCCAACGGCACAACCGTAAGCGTCTGCTACGACGATGACGGCTCAGGAACGAATGAGACCGTCATAGCCAGTTGGACATTTGCTCAATACGGCGGCATATCCATAGCGTGGGCTGTTCCACCAGAGACAACGGCAGGAAAGTATCTGACAATCAAATCCGCTGGCGGAGATACAAGCGGCTTCGCAAGCGTCGGGGTGGAGGTGTAATTTGATTATATCAGGAAAACCCTACAGAGAATTGATTATTAATGCAACCGACGGGCAATACGATTTCATTACCGCCAAGATTGATGCCGACTTATCTGTTATGCCTGACATAGACAACATTATTTTGCGTGATACAGTCGGGTATGCGGGCGATTTTGTTTTTAAATATCGCACAAATGGACACTACCCCCCAATTCATTTTGATGCTGACAACTTCTTGACGACCAACGGGCACGGGATGTTTGCAACGCCAGACTGCGATTGGGGAACTTACATACCCTCCATCACGGGTTGTGGAACCGTATCGCTTATGTCTATGACGTTTGCGGGCGTGACAATCGGATATTTGGAAGCCCCCGCAATTTTGATGTATGGTGGAAACAACTCTGGAACAGGTTCATTAACAAGCGATCAGGTTGACGCATTGCTCGCCGCATGTGTAGCATCCGAGAATCTCGGCGGAAGCGGTTATGTGGATTGGTCAGGCGGAACGAATGGGGAACCATCAGCGGCAGGGTGGGCAAATTACGACACTTTAACTGGGTGGGGTTGGACGGTTCAGGTTAATGGATCGCACCCGTAAGGACAAAACATGAATACAAGACAAATTGGAAATGCGGTTGTATATTCCCCCGAAGCTGGCGAAATGGTTTGCCTCTATAACGCCAACTTGGAAATCATGGCGACTGCCGCAGAGGGACAAACAGCGGGCGGGCCTAACGCCCTTACAGTCTTATCTGGCACTGCTGAACAGGTGCAATCCCAAATAGCTGCGCTGGGCCTCAAGACCCTTTCGCCACAGGAACGATACAGGCGACTGCGGGGGGCCTAATGACCTGCGACCACAAACATTTTCGCCTTGGCGTGTGGCTATTGTCTATCTGCCTGCCTGTTGCTCTGGCACTGGCTGGCTTCACATACTGGGTTTGGCAGGGGGCAGAGGCGCGGGCGGATGTCTTGGAGACGCGAATCATACAGACCGAAAAGACAAATGCCGTGTTGCTCCAAGAGCTACGCGACTTTCGGAGGGAGACCGACCGCAGATTGGATACGATTGAAAAGAAATTAGACAAGAGAAATTAGTCATCGCGCAGAACTCTGATGTATTCGCAGATGTGCAAAACATCATTGATGATTTCCTCGCCAATCTCATTAGCCATTCTCATACGCGCCGACACCGCATCGTCGAGCTGCCTCCCTATACCTCTTCTAACAACGCCACCCTCTGTTAAGTCGGCCGTTCGGTCTATAAGGGATACGAAATCCTTATACAAGGCCGCATCCTCATCCCTATCAATTTCTGTGGCGGCTTTGATTGCAGCGTCTTGAATCTCTTTGAAAAGACTTACGATTCCCTTTGAGTTGTATTGGTTTCTAGGCTTCACAGTGAGCCATTGAAGTGCCCATTGCCGTGATCCAGAAATAAACTGTTCGATTGGCGATGTAATCTTTCCTGTTTGCCGACGGAGCGCAGCATTTTCCCGCTGTAATGAGGCAACCTGTTGATTCAATTCCGACAAGACTCTTGCATCTTCGCCGGTTCTTACTTGGTCTCCTCTCACCCAGCCCGGGCGATCTGTCATGCTGCTTACCTGCATCAGACTGGCCATTACTTCTGTCATGAGGTCTTTTTCATCTTGCCAGTATCGACACGCTCGTTGAAGAGCCTTCTTCCTGAACGCTTCTAATTTAATGCGTTTGCTTTCATCGGCTTCAGTATGCTTGTATGGAATGTCTTCCGGTTTCTTGTGAATGAATGCCAATACGGGAATGCTCTTTGATACTGCGTAATCGTATTCACGCTCTGTATAACTCATGCCCGTTTCGTCAGTCGTGCCGTATCGACCTCCGATGATGACAACATAATAGTCGGAGTCGTCAATAACCCGTTTGATGACTTCCCAACTATCCTTGTCGTCCGCTGGGAATGTTTCCATCCCGACAGGAAGATGATCCGCTTTCAATAAAGCGTTTGAAACCCCCTGACGATGGCCGATCAAGTCTTGGAAGGTGGAGCTTACAAAAATCTGGTATTTCTTCTTGCTCATAGCGATCCCCACTTGGAAGTCAAATGACTCCAGCATCGCGCGTCAAACAGATAGATTGTCCGCCCATGCGGGCTTCACCAACGGACGAAGCTATTTCGCGATATAGACCATTTTGGTCTTCTGGCCCTTCGTGCCGAATTTGAAGTCGGGGCAATATTTTTCGAGAGCGCCGCGAATGTTCGGGAAGTCATTGACCTTGGCTTTGATGTCTGCCCCGCTGACACCATCCGCCCCCGCCTTCGTGATTAGGTCGGCAATACGCTTGGCTGCTGCTTCGAGTTGCTGGCGGCTGCGATTGGTTCTGCGGGTCTTGGTCTTCTTGGCACTCGCCTTATTGGTCTTTGTCTTCGTGGCTGGGGCTGGGCTGCCGTCGAGCTGCGCCCGCAGAGCGTCCAAGCGGGAACGCAACTCATCCTCGATGGCAACAACCTGACTGCGCGTGGTGGCGAGCATCGTTTGCAGTGCGGTCAAGTCCATTTTCTTGAGGTTGGGGCGGCGGGGCATTATTTCCCTTTCGGTTTAGGAGTGCATAGAATTGTGATTTGAGACATGGAACTCTTGTCCCGTCAAATAGTTCGTCCGTTTCGCTTGTCAATGCGGCGGCAACGCCTTAATTATCTCGGAAAACGCCTTGACCGATTGGGTAGAGAGCCGAATGAACACAGCCTCATCACTGAACGAAGCCGATATGTCCGGTCTAATCGTGCCGTCGTCTTCCATGTAATAGGAAACTTCCAAAACTGCGCCGGTATCATTTTCGGCACGGAATGACTTATTGACCTCCAACCAAGTTGGCCGATCCCCGCTTCTCGCCTCTTCGCCTTCAAGAAATGTAATGAGCTTCTGTATAGATTCCCCGTCAATGTGCGTTCCCTTGCTCCGTTTCGGCTTGCTCATTCTTGGTTCCTTTCTCATATCAAGCTCTGTGCAATCCGGTCTTGGAGAATTCTTGCGGTATGGCGTAGATGATAACACCGGGCTTAGCGGTTGCAACGGGAAATACAAAGGTCTCCGCCATCCTGTGGGGATTCTTGGGGCGACCTGCCCGATAATGCCTAATCGCCTGTTTTGAATGCTGTCGGCGGTTGACCTGTCGGCGTTCTGTGGTTGGCGGTGGGCACGGTGTTAAACTAGTTAAACCTGTGAGCCATTATGCCGAAAATCACGGGGATTTTTTCTCATTTAGCCATTGACCTTCTTTTAACCACGCCATAGTGCAATCGTGGCCGTGGTAGTAGTCGTGGCGGAGGATCACGTGGTGCGTGAAGGCCAGGCCGTGGCGGAGGACCTCCAGCGGATCGAAGCGGCGGGCCACGTCGCCGCCGGGGGAGAACTTGGGGTCGTGGAAGGTGCTCAGGAAGTTGAACAGCAGGCACTCGCCGGCGGCGGACCAGGCGGCGTCGAGCACCTTGAAGAACAGCCGCGGCGTGTAGGTGTTCAGCGTGCCCGAGATGCAGATCACCTGCGGGTCGCCGGTCCGCAGCACCTCCGGCTGCTCGACGAGGTCGGCCAGCACGAACTGCGCCGGCGTGGCGAACGGCCGGGCGCGGGCCTCGGCCACCACCTGGCCCAGCGCATCGACGCCCACGTAGGACGCGGGCGCCTGGCCGACCTCTTCGAGATAGGCCAGGAAGTCGCCCATCCCGCTGCCGGCGTCCAGCACGCGCTTGCCGGCCAGGGGGAACGTCTCGGCCATCACCTGGAAGCGAATGCGCTGGCTCTCGCGGCTGGCCCATAACGTCGTGCGGAAGTCAGCGCCGTGAACCCGCTCGGCGAAGTGATAGGGCCGAAGATACCGGGGCGGCCTGGAGGATTCGTCCATGCGGGCACTGTAACGTCGGCGGCCGCCGCCGCACAACCCCCGGCAATCGCAATCGCCCAGGCCCGCGATAACCGGCGCGTCGAACCCGCGACGGGGGGATGCTATGATGTATGAGAGATTCGCGCCCGCGAGAGATCCCTATGGCTGACCTGCCCGTTCAGAACGAGAATCTTCCATCGCCGTCCCGGCCGCCGGGCCGCCCCGATCGCGGGCTGATCGCGGTCGCCGTGCTGCTGGTCGTCGGGGTCGGCGTGGTGCTGGTGATGCGCAGCCGAGGCGGGCCGATCCGATCGGAACTGCCCTGGTCCACCGACAGCAAGACCGCCCTGGCTGAGGCCGGGCGAAAGAACCTGCCGGTTCTGATGATCTTCTCGCAGGTGGACTGCCCGCCCTGCATACAACTGAAGCGCGACGTGCTGGAGAGCAAGCCGTTCGAGAACGTCGCCCGCGGGCGCGTCGTGCTGGCGGACCTGGACGTGAACGCGGACCCGGCCAACCGGGAACTCTTCTTCAGCTACGGCGGCGAGGGCACGCCGTTTGCCGTGCTCACCGACGCCACCGGGCGCAAGGTCGCCCAGTGGGACTACCGCACGCCGTTCGCGGACTGGCTGGACGAACGCCTGGGCGCCGGCGGCGTCCCGACGACGACCCAGCCGGCCCTGATCCAACCGTCGTCACGATACGCGGCCGCCTTTGATGGACGCAGATGAAGGGCGCCTATTGCCATGTGTTACGCCGCCGAGGCGCAGAGATGCTGAGCGGGCACGGCTCCAGGCAGGGGGCCGGGGGGACATTCTGACCAGCGGTAAGGACTTCAGCCAATCAAGCCATCTTCCTCAGCGCCATCCGCGGCGTGACCAGGCTGCGATGTTCATGCTGCATGGGCGTTCTCCTGCGGATGTTCCCCGTTCAAGATGCATCATCGCGCACCGGCAGTTGATTGCTGGCAGTCAGGGCCGGCGGAATTGGTGGTCTTGTGCGCGCGCAGCCGATAGGGGCTACGGCGACGGCGCCGTGCTGGGCGCAGGCGTGGAACGCGGAGCGATGCGGTAGAGCCGCCCGTCGCCCAGCGATTGCAGTTCGGTGACCTCGAACCACTTGGCCAGTTCCTCGGGCGTACAGAGATAGCTCTCCCGCCTGGCCGGGTCGAGCCAGAACAGGTAGTGCGGGCCAAGTTGGTAGCGCCGATTGAACCGGGCCAGCCGATCGGCGCTCAGCCCGCCGTCGGGCCCGCGCCGCGGGCTGAAGTCGCAGGTCTGACCGGTGACCACCCAGACCGCGTCGGGGCCGTTGCTGATGAGGTCGCCATCGTCGGGGCGATGATCGCGCAGCCAGTTCAGCGAGGCCGACCTGTGCCACAGTTTCGTGTTGAACCCACCGGCGCCGCTCGCCCGCCGGCTGCGGACCTCGCCGCTCCGCTCCAGTGTCGCGCCGGCCAGGTAGAGCATCAACATCAACGCCAGGACTCCGCCCAACCGCCGCGGCACGTCGCCGCCCCGCCCGGGACGAGTCAGACTGTCCAGCCCCAGGACGACCAGCATCGTCAGCGGAACAGCGATCGGACACAGCAGCCGGTCGCCGAGGGGGTCGAGGTAGTAGCGCGACGCGGCCAGCAGGATCGCCCCGAGGTAGACCCAGATGAACAGCAGCAGCGGCGCCGCCGGCGGGAGCGGGGCGCGCCGGGATCGGCCGGTCTCGCTCCGCCACCATCGCCGCAGCAACGGCAGGCTGGCCACGATCAGCCCACCGCCCAGCACGACCAGCGCCGCGGCGCCGGGAATCCATCCGCCCAGTCCCAGCGGGAGGAACCAGTCGACCATCGTCCTGCCCAGGCGGACGAGGTTGTCCCCGAGCGTCACGTGCCCGGGCCAGCGTTGCGTGCCGGAGTGGCCCGTCGCCAGGTAGTTCAGCCAGAGCCACGCAGCCAGCACGCCGCACGCGACCGCAGAGAACAGGGCGGACTCCGCGACCCGCCGCCACCGCCCCCGCAACGGATCGACCAGCAGCGCAACTGCCCCGGCGGCGATCAGCGTCATGCCGATATATCGCGCCAGGCAGGCCGCCCCGGCTGCCAGCGCCAGCAGCAGTACGTTGAGATCGCGCCGCCGGTCGACCTGCGCCAGCCGCGTGCACTGCCAGCAGAACAGCAGCACCAGCACGAGGAACGGCAGTTCGCTCCAGGCCATCGACGACACCGCCGCGACCGGGTCGGCGACCGCCAGCATTGCCGCCGTCACGGCGCCCATCGCCCCGCGGCCGGTCAGTTGCCACGCCCACGCCCCGCCCAGCCCGGTCAGCAGCGCCGCCAGCAGGGCGTTGACCAGCACCGCCGCCGATCGGACATCCATGCCCAGCGCCGTCGGGGCGGCCACGAGGGCCGGATAGAGCGGCGGCCAGATGGTGAGCCGCGAGCCCGACTGGTCTACCAGCCCGCGCCCGTGGGCCAGGCTGTCCGCCGTGGTCAGGTAGATGACGGAGTCCGGGGTCATGCCGATGCCGTAGCGGGCACACGCCAGCGGCGGCGCCGCCCCGGCCGCCAGCGCGACGGCCGCGATCAACCCGGCCCATATCAGATGGCGCCGTGCCGCGATCAACTGGCCGCCTTGGCCGGCGGGCCGGAAGTGGTCTGTCCGCCCAAATGGGCCTTGAGGAATCGGCCGGTGTGGCTGTCGGGGTTCTCGGCCACCTGTTCGGGCGTACCGGTGGCGACGACGCGCCCGCCGGCTTCGCCGCCCTCGGGGCCCAGGTCGATGATCCAGTCGGCGCACTTGATCACGTCCAGGTTGTGCTCGATCACGACCACCGTGTTGCCCATGCTCACCAGCCGATTAAGCACGTTGAGCAGGTTGTGGATGTCGGCGAAGTGCAGTCCGGTCGTCGGCTCGTCGAGGATGTAGAGCGTCTGGCCGGTCGCGGTCTTGCCCAACTCGCTGGCCAGCTTGACCCGCTGGGCCTCGCCGCCCGAGAGCGTCGTGGACGACTGGCCGAGCTGCATGTAGCCCAGCCCGACGTCGTTGAGCGTCTGGACGAGCTGGCGGATCTTGGGGAAGTTCTCGAAGAAGCCCAGCGCCTCCTCGACCCGCATGTCGAGCACTTCGGCGATGTTCTTGCCGCGATAACGGATTTCGAGGGTCTCGCGATTGTAGCGGCTGCCCTTGCACTCGGCGCAGGTGACGTAGATGTCGGGCAGGAAGTGCATCTCGATCTTCTTGGTGCCCTGCCCCTGGCAGCTCTCGCATCGCCCGCCCTTGACGTTGAAGCTGAACCGGCCCGGCTTGTAGCCGCGTATCTTCGCCTCGCGCGTCTTGGCGAACACGCTGCGGATCAGGTCGAACACGCCGGTGTAGGTCGCCGGGTTGGATCGCGGCGTTCGGCCGATCGGGCTCTGGTCGATCTCGATCACCTTGTCGATCTTGCTCACGCCGCTGAGCCGCTCGTATCGGCCCGGGCGTCCGCGGCTGCCGTAGAGCCGCCGCTTCAGCGCCCGCAGGAGCGTCTGGTTGATCAGCGTGCTCTTGCCGCTGCCCGAGACGCCGCTGACGCAGACGAAAACGCCCAGCGGAACCTCGACGTCGATCGACTTGAGGTTGTTCTCGCCGGCGCCGAAAATCTGGATCGAGTTCTTCGGGTTGAACGGCCGGCGCTCCGCGGGCGTCTCGATCTGGCACTGGCCGGTGAGGTACTTCGCGGTGATCGACCGCGGGTTGGCCAGCACGTCGGCCAGCGCCCCCTCGGCCACGATCTTGCCCCCGTGCCGCCCGGCGCCGGGGCCCATGTCGATCACCCAGTCCGACGCCAGGATCGTGTCCGCATCGTGCTCGACGACCAGGACCGTGTTGCCCATCTCGACCAGCCGCCGCAGCGTCGCGATCAGCCGGGCGTTGTCGCGGTGGTGCAGTCCGATCGAGGGCTCGTCCAGCACGTAGCAGACGCCGACCAGCCCGCTGCCGATCTGCGTGGCCAGGCGAATCCGCTGGGCCTCGCCGCCCGAGAGCGTCGCGCTGGTTCGGTCCAGCGTCAGGTAGCCCACGCCGACGTCCACCATGAAGCCCAGCCGCTGGGTGATCTCCTTGAGGATCTGCCGGGCGATCTCGGCCCGCTCGGCGTCCAGCGAGAGCGTGCTGAAGAACTCGCTGGCCCGGGCGATGCTCATCCGCGTCGCCTCGTGGATGTTGATGCCGTTGATCCGCACCGCCAGGCTCTCCGGGCGCAACCGGGCGCCGTGGCAGCTCTCGCAGGGCTGCTCGCTGAGATAGCCGGCCAGCCGGGCCTTGACGTACTCGCTGTCGGTCTTGCCGAAGCGCCGCTCCAGGTTGGGCACGACGCCCTCGAACGCGAAGCCGAGTTCCTTCTCGTCGCGACCCGCCGTGCCGCTCATCAGGATCCGCCGGGCCTTGACCGGCAGCAGCTTGAACGGCGTCGTCATCTCCACGCCCAGGTGGCGGCAGAACTGCCGCAGCATCCGGTTGTAGAAGATGTTCATCCGCTTGCCGCCCTTGCGCCACGCGTCGATGGCCCCGTCGGCCAGCGTCCGCTCGGGGTCGGGTACGATCAGGTCGGGGTCGAACTCCAGGATCGTCCCCAGCCCGTCGCACGCGGGGCAGGCGCCGTAGGGCGAGTTGAAGCTGAACATCCGCGGCGCGAGGTCTTCCAGGCTCACCCCGCAGTCCACGCAGGCGTAGTGCTCGCTGAAAATCTGTTCGCTCCAGGCGGCCCGCTCGTCGTCGCCCGCCTGCGAGAGCACGAGCGCCAACCCGTCCGACAGCGAGCAGCAGAGTTCGACGCTGTCAGCCAGCCGCGTGCGAATCTCCGGCTTGACCACCAGCCGGTCCACGACGGCCTCGATGGTGTGGCTCTTGTTCTTGTCCAGCTCGGGCACGCTCTTGACGTCGTGGATTTCGCCGTCGACGCGGACGCGGACGAAGCCCTCGCGTCCGATCCGCGCCAGCACCTGCTGGTGCTGCCCCTTCTGCCCGCGGACCAGCGGGGCGCAGACCTGGATGCGCGTCCCGGGCGGCAGGGCGAGCACGGCATCGACAATCTGGCCGGTGGTCTGCTGGCGAATCGGCTTGCCGCACTTGTAGCAGAACGGCTCGCCCGCCCGGGCGAAGAGCAGCCGCAGGTAGTCGTAGATTTCGGTGGTGGTCGCAACGGTCGATCGCGGGTTGGACCCGCCGGAGCGCTGCTCGATCGCGATCGTCGGGGGCAGCCCCTCGATGTGATCCACGTCGGGCTTCTGCATCTGTTCAAGGAACTGGCGGGCGTAGGCAGACAGGCTCTCGACGTACTTCCGCTGCCCCTCGGCGTAGATGGTGTCGAACGCGAGCGAACTCTTGCCCGAGCCCGAAAGCCCCGTGAGCACGATCATGAGGTCGCGCGGAATCTCCACGCTGAGGTTGTCCAGATTGTGCTCGCGAGCCCCCTGGATGATGATCGACTTGCTCTGGTCGCTCATGGACGGAATCCCTCGCAGGGCGCGTGTGTCGCATCGACGTCAGCCGAACCGGTTGATTCTAGCAGACCGCGACAAGCCCCTGCAAGGGGGGCAATCGCACCGCCTGCTTCCGCTTTCGCGTTAAACGCATTCTAAGGCGTCTGGCACGCACGCGGCCGATCAGTCGACCCGGAGTCGAGGCGACCCGGCCGATTGCGTGTACGGGCAACGGCCGGGCTCGGCCGACGCGCCGGCCGAACCCCGGTCGGCCACGCATCTTGCGCACCAGCGCGAAATACAGGCCATTACAGGCCGATACAGACTTCCGCAATTCCGACATTGTCGGATCGCGCGACTCGTGGGATGAAGGTTGCCAGGGCGCCGCGGCGAGGCCGACGGGGCGGGTCCGGCTCGACCGCACTCAAACCAACGGGGAATCCAGCCATGCGACACAACGGGAACCTTCTCGCGTCGGGGGCACTGCTGGCGATGGCGCTGGGGACGCTCGCGGGCTGTCAGGCGCCGGCCGACCCGGACCCGGCCACAGCCGCCGCGCCGTCGGCGTCGCCCGTCGAGGTGAACTTCGTGCCGATCGGCCAGACCGTCTTTGCCCGCGCCGCCGACGCTGGGAGCGTCGTCCAGCCGATGGTGCTGATGCACAAGGACGAGCAGGCCTGGCTGACCACGCCGGTCGGGGCGGGCCCGCGGGCGCCGGTCGGCCAGGACTCG
Source organism: Phycisphaerae bacterium (assembly GCA_022072085.1). GTDB lineage: Bacteria > Planctomycetota > Phycisphaerae > JAJVII01 > JAJVII01 > JAJVII01. The sequence continues at coordinate 35,061 of JAJVII010000050.1, read as the reverse complement.
GTCGCGGGCGGCCGTGCGGAGTTCCAGATTGACCTGCGCTACCCCGGCGACTGGCGGCTCTACGCCCGCGTGTTCTTCCCCGACGGCGGGAGCAACTCGTTCTGGGTCCGCGTGGACGACCGGCCTTGGGAGTTGTTCGGCAACACGGGGAATCAGGGCGAGTGGACCTACGTCCGCGGGCCTGCGTGGGTGCTTGGCAGCGGGCGGCACACGCTGGCGATCCGCGAGCGCGAGTGGGGCGCACAGGTCAGCGACCTTTTCCTCTCACCCATGCCCGACTACATCCCGTCTGCCACGCGCTTCGACAACGGGCTGTTCATCGCCGACGAGGCCCGCGTCCTGCTGAGCCCCAGCCACGAGATCGGCAAGGTGCCCAAAGGCGAGTTCCGTTTGTTCTGTCAGCGCCCGGGCAAGGAGGGCCTGCTGGCGGGCAACGACGAACTGCCGCTGGTCATCACCTCGCCCAGCGGCGCGGTGCTCTATCGCGGCGTGCTTCCGGCCGCCCATGAAGCGGAGGTCAAACTCAAGCACGTCGTCCCGGGGGCCTATCGCGTACAGGTCGGCGATGCGTCGGCCGAGTGGCAGTGGCTTCGGCCTGAACTGACCCGGCTGGAGTCGGCGATCTCCAAGCTCCGGGACTCGCGCAGCCGGTGGGGCGCCGACGCAGCCGAGGGGCAGTATTGCCTGGATGCGCTGACGGTCTACCGCGAGAACATTCTGCGCGGGTGGCTGTTCGACAGCCCAGCCGAGCGGCTGGTCCGCGCGGGCAGTTACGTTCGCGGCCAGTTCGCTGACGCCGATCAGATCGCCACGCCGGTCCTGGAGGGCCGCTGGCCCGCAATCGGCGGCCTGCGGCCGCAGGTCTGGCAGCCTGCCGACAAGGCCCTGCCAATGATGCGATACTGGCTGTTCCTGCCGGCGGGCTTTGAGGTCGGCCAGGCCAAGCGGCTGCCGATGATCCTCTCGCTGCACGGCGCCGGCGGGCGCGGCGACAATGTCGAACTGGTCGAGGACTCGATCAACCGCTTCGCCAAGGCCCACGCGGATTTCCCGTTCATCGTCATCTCGCCGCAGTGCCCAGCCGACCAATGGTGGGCCAACGGCATTATGGCCGGGGCGCTCAAGGTCTTCCTGGACGAGATGCTCGCGAAGTATCCCGTCGATCCCGATCGCGTCTACCTGACCGGCTCGAGCATGGGCGGCTACGGCACGTGGCGGCTGGCGTACGAACTGCCCGACCGCTTCGCGGCCATCGCCCCGGTCTGCGGCGGCGGCGACGCGAAGTGGGCCGACCGGATCAAGCGCGTGCCGACGTGGGTGTTTCACGGCGCCGTCGATGCGACGGTCCCGCTGGCCAGGTCGCAGGTGATGGTCGACGCGCTGCGGAAGCTGGAGGCGCCGGTCCGCTTCACCGTCTACCCCGGCGTCGATCACGACGCCTGGACCCCGACCTACAGCGATCCCAAGCTCTATGAGTGGTTCTTGAGCAACAGGCGCAGCCGCTGAGCGGCCCGTGCCGCACCGGGCGATCAGCCGTCCGCGGCGAAGGGGTCGCCGTCGATGGCGATCTTGAAGAGCCGGTCGGGGTAGTCTTCGATGGCGACGGCGGCGCGGTCGTCGGGGTCGGCCTCCAGCAGCGGGGCCATCGCCCGCGTGAAGCGGCGCAGCAGGTCGTCCACGTCGATGCCCAGGAAGCCGCGCCGCTGGGCGGGGGACAGCCGCTCGAACTTCGTCAGCGCGGTCTGATAGAGCGACAGCGCCCCGCGCGGATTGCCGCGGCGCCAGTGCTCGAACGCGACAGTCACCTGGATCAGCCCCTGATAGAAATAGCGCTTCGCGCCCTCGGCGACGTACCAGGCGTCCTCCCAGGTCTCGTGGGCCTCGAAGAACTCGCCGGCGTTGAACAGCCGGATCCCCTCGAAGTAGATCCGCCGCTCCTCGTCGATCGACAGCTCATACGTCGGGCGTCGGGACATGGGGAACCGGGGGTCAGGGGTCGGGCGCCGGTCGCGTGCATCTGTCGTCCAGATGGTAGGACCAGGCCAGGGCGTAATCCAGCCTCGCCACCGGACAGTCACGGGGCAGCCGGCGGCGGGGCGATCATCTCCAGCGTCCGCGTCGCGGTCAACTCCAGCAGCACTACGTTGAGCTGCCTGGGCTTCTCGCCGTCGGTCCTGACGACCGGGTCGGCCCAGCCCACCACGCGGACGCGGCAGCCGGGCAGCAGGCCGGCCAGTTGAGAGCCCTTCACCGGCGCTTCGATGCGAACCGGGATCAGCGCCTTCTCCACGATCGCGTAGTGATCGACCTCGACGTTCCAGAGGTCGAAGTAGCCGGCCACCGGGTAGAGCTGGCGGATCGCCCCTTCGGCCTCGTAGCGGACCGGGACGCCCTTCTCCTTCAGCCAGGCGTTGCACTTGTCGATGATCTCGGGCGTCCAGTCCTTCATGCGCGACCAGTCGTGCCGCGCCGACAGCGGAACCAGCGAGAGCAGTTCGGCCGGGCTCACCGCCAGCAGGATGCCCTCGGGCAGTTTCAGCTCGTCGTCAACCTGCCGGTCGCGCCAGTCCTGACCGCCGTGCAGCCCGGGGCGGTCGCTCGGCCTGTAGTAGCCCGAACGGCTCTTGGCCAACTTCTCGAACACCGCCAGCCGCTCCTTGAGCGAGTGGTGCTCTGCGGCCCGCGGGACCGGCCAGCCGCTGGCGCGGGCGGCCTGCCTGGGCACGGGATCGGCGAACAGCGCCGGGAATCCGTCGGCCGACGCCGCCTTCTGCCACGGGAACAGCACGGCCAGCTTGTCCTGGACGGCCTTGAGCGACTTCTCCTCGCGCTCGATCGTCTCTTTCAGCCGCTTCTCCGTCAGCACGTCCACGGGCCCGGCCAGTTGCTCGCGGGTGCGCTGGACGATCCCCTTATACATGTCCTCCTCGCGGCGGGCCCGGCCGATCTCCTCAGCCAGCAGTTGTGCAACGTCGGGCTTGGCCGGCTCGCCGGCTTTCTTGCGCAGGTCCTGGAGTTCGGCCAACTTGGCCTTGTCCTTCTCCAGGTCCTTCATCTCGTCGTCAGCCTGCTGGCGAATCCGCTGACGAGACCGGCTGTCGCTGGTCCGCCGGTAGGAGTCGTCCAGCCGCTTGAGGGAGTCCTTGTGCATCTTGACCCGGCTCTCGTAGAAGGCGATCTCGCGGTCCAGCCGCTCCAACTCGCGCGGATCGGCCGCCGGGCGATTCTCGTCCTTTTTCACGGTTTCGTCGGGTTTGTCGGATACGGGGGCGGGCGGATCGGCAGCGACCGTCAGACCGGCCCATGCCAGAAGGAATCCCCCCGCCAGCAGTGCGAACCGCATTCTTCCGGTCCCGCGCATCGTGGTGCTCATCGTAGTCCCCTTAAGGCTGCCTGCCCCCCCGGGCGTCTACCCTGTTAACACCGCCGACAGCCGGCTGTCGCGGTCGCCGCGACAGGGCCGGACGCCGCTTCAGGTCTTCGGCCGGAACCTTCGGTAGACTTCAAACGCCAGCTTGCGGGTCCGCCGGTCCTCAGCCACCAGGCCCTTGCGGTTGAAGCCGCGCTGGTGGCGGTTCTCGCGCATCGGCGAGCGGAAGTCGAAAAGCAGCCACGGGGTCATGCCGCGGATGCCGCGGGCCTTGTTCATCGCCGCGAGCTGGCGGCGGTAGAGCAGCGCCTGGTAGTCCTCGCTGAACTTCTCCCGCCCGCGATGGCCGGCCTTGGCGCCGCCGCCGAACTCCGACACGATCACCGGCTTATCCGGGTAGTGCACGTTGTCAAAGTCGGCCATCGCGTCCACCTGGGCACGCGGGCCGTACCACCCGCCATACTGGTTGACGCCCAGCACGTCCAGATGTTCCGCGAGCGGGTCGCTGATGACCAGCTTGCCCCCCTCGCGCACGTGGAACTGCGCCGCGGTCGTCAGCCGCGTCGGGTCCAGCCGCCGCGCGAGCCGGGCCAGGTTGGCCAGGAACTCCGTCCGGCCCTTCACGTCCGGCGGCGTCTCGTTGGCAACCGACCAGAGGATCACCGCCGCCCGGTTGCGGTCGCGGCGGATCAGCTCGGCGAGCTGGTTGCTCGCGTCGGCGTAGGTCTTGGGGTTGGTCCAGAGAATCCGCCAGTAGACGGGGATCTCCTCCCACAGCAGGATGCCCTTGCGGTCGGCCATCTCGGCCATCCGTCGGCTGTGCGGGTAGTGCGCCAGACGCAGGAAGTTCAGCCCCAGCGCCCCGGCCTCGCGGAAGATGTCCTCGCGGTCGGCGTCGGTCAGCGATCGGCCGCGCGTGACGTGGTCCTCGTGAACGCTGATGCCCTTGAGGAAGATCGGTTCGCCGTTGAGCAGCACCTCGCCGCCCTTGGCTTCGATGGTGCGGAAGCCCACGCGGTCAGCCAGCACGTCGTCGCCGAACGTGACGGTCACCGGGTAGAGCTTGGGGTTGTCCGTGGACCAGCGGACGAGCTTCCTGGGCGCCGGGACGCTGAGCTTCCCGGTCAGCCGCTTGGCGTCGATCTTCACGCGGGCCTCGACGCCCAGCGCCGGCACTGAGACGACGGCTGTTCCGCCGTGGGTCGCGCTCACCTCGCCGACGAGGTTGCGGCCGCGCTTGTCGAGCTGGATGTACCAGCTCGTGACGAACTTCGCCGGCCGGACCTCGATGAACACGTCGCGCGTCAGCCCGCCGTGGGTGAACCAGTCGGTGACGGTCGTCGGGCAGCGGTCGGCGTCGCGGGCGGCGTCGACGAGAACGGCCAGTTGGTTCTCGCCGGCCTTGAGCTGCCGGGTAATCTCGAACTCGAACGGCGTGAAGCCGCCCATGTGCTCGGGCCCGAGGTCGGCCTCGTTCAGCCAGGCCCGCGTGCGGTAGTAGCTGCCCTCGAAGCAGAGGAACGCCCGCTGCCCGCGGGCCATCCGCGGTCGGCGGAACGTGCGGTAATACCAGAGCTGCTGCTCGAAGTAGTGCAGCGTCGGGTCGGCCATGTTCCACGACGCGGGCACGGGGATCGTCGCCACGCCGGCCATGTCGTGGTCCACGGGGTCCTTGCCGGGCGCGGTCATGTCCGGCCGGGTGCGCACGAAGTACGCCCGCTTCTCCCCGCCGCGATACTGATCGGGCACGTAGTTCCACTTGCCGTTGAGCGAAACGCGAACACGCCTGGTCATCGGTGAATCCTTCATCACAAGATGCGTCCCATTGCCGGAACTCTCCGCGCGATGGTCAGCACGCCGCCCAGATCAGCAGCCACCGGCCGCCGCGGCGGAGAAAGTAGAATTCGGTCGGCGACAGCGATTGGCCCGCGACGACCGGCTCGGCGTGGCCGGCGACGAAGAGCGGCCCGCCGTCGGCGCGGTGCAGCACCGACACGCGCGTGCCCGCGGTGAACGTCAGCCCGGCGCGGTCCGATTCGCGAAACGCATAGTCCGCGGTGGCCAGCACTCGGCCGATCAGTCCGGCGGCCGCCTCGTCGTGCCACATCCGCTCGCCCCACGGCGCCTCGGGGGCCGCGGGCCCGTCGCTCCAGCGGATCGACCGCTCCAGCAGGATCGCCCGCGTTCGCCCGGCGTCGCGGGCCCGCAGCCCCGCGACCAGGTCGTCATAGATTGCCAGCATGGCCGCCCGGTCCGCGTCGGTCAGCGGGCCCAGGTCGTCGGCGTCCTGCCACACCCAGCGGGCTCGCAGCTTGGCCTCGACCTCGAACGACACCTCCAGGGCGCCGCGGCCGCACGCGACCCGCGACTCTACCGGAACGTTGGGCGCCATCGCCTCGTCGTAGCGGCAGAAGTCCACCGCCAGCCGACCCTCGTCCGCGTCCGGCGCCGTCGTCGGACCGGCCGTCACGCGCACCTCGTTCCGCCCGCGGATCACGAAGTAGGTGGCGGTCCCGGCCGGTCCGATCACCGGCTGGCCGTTCACCCACACCCCCACCGGCGAACCGGTCGCATCGACGACGCAGCAGTAGCACCAGGGCAGGTGGACCGGCCGCGGGTCGCTCTTGCGGCAGCCCGACAGCACCGCCAGCAGCGCCAGTCCGATCGCGATGGCCGAGCGTCCGATCACGTCAGTTCACCTCGGGATCTTTCATAATTGGCCGCTGAGACGCTGAGTCGCAGAGGGACAAGGGTAGATGGAAATCGTCGCGTTCGAGTTCTTCGATTGCTTCCGATGCCCGCTTTCATCCAAGTCCCTTCCCTCAGCGTCTCTGCGCCTCAGCGGCGAACTGAATTATGAAAAATGCTCTTCACCTCTGTCGTTACTTGCCGAACCACTTGGCCGGCTGCTCGAACAGCCACTGCGGGCCTGTAAGCAGGCCCGTGCCCACGTCGCCGATCGCCTGCTCGGTCGGCGTCGTGTCGAACAGCATCGTCCGGCGGCCGGTCTTGGTGTCCTCGATGTAGCCGTAGGCGTAGCCGTCGCCGTCGGGGTCCGCCGAGCGGTCCGCGTCGTCGCCGGGGGCCTGGAACCGCAGCACCAGCTCGTGCTGCCCGTCGGGCGAGGGGAGCACGTAGAACCTCTGGCCCTGCCGGGTCGCCTGCTTCAGCGGCGGAGTCAGGACCGACCGCCGCGTCACCCAGGCCAGGCGGAAGGCAGCCGCCTGGGCCAACTGCGCCGGCGTCGGCGCAGGCCCGCGCGGGGTCAGCCGACGCCAGATCGCCCCCAGGTCCGCCGACCCCGCCGCTCCGTCGGCCTGGGTCTGGACCGGCGCCGCCGACGGAACCAGCGTCCGCTCGCCCTGACCGGGCCGGGCGACGAACAGCGCGGGATCGTCAGCCAGTATCCGCCGCTCCAGCCGCCCGGCGGCCAAGTCGTAGATGTCATACCCGGTCCGCAAGCCAAGGGCGGCGGGGTCAGCCGGTTCGATGTAGGTGGGGATCGCCGCCTCGTCCGACCACGGGCAGGGCAGCGCCTCGCCCAGGGCGTATTGCCCGTAGCCCAGCCGCCGACCAGCCAGCGTTCGCAGGTCGAGGTAGTAGTAGGCCGCCGAGTTGGGCTGGTTCACATCGCCGCGCCGCGGAGCGACCAGCAGCAGGCCGTGCCCGCCGGCGGTAAAGGCCGCCGCGTGCAGGTTCACATACTTCTGGCTGCCCGACCAGGTTTCGAGGTTGCGCCGGCAGCCGGTCGAGGCAGCCGCCATCGCCATGCACGTCAGCATCAGGATTCGTCGCAAGAGAGGCGACACGTCGATGACTCCATCGCAGGCCGGTCCGCGCCTCGGCCGGTCGGGTATTTTCCCGCCCCGCGCCAAAATTGCAAACCGCAAACGCAAAGAGAAGAGGAACACGGATTGCACGGAGGATACGGATTTCACGGAGGAATAGAGGTTCCAAGAAAGAGTGGGGCGCCAATTCGTCATTCGCGTTTCGTCATTCTTTCGTCATTCGGAAATTCGGCATTCGTCATTCCCTCGCCCCCCCGTGAAATCCGTCTTTTCCGTGCAATCCGTGTTCCTCCCCCGCCCTTTACAGTCGCCCGGCCAGCCGGTAAGCATGGGCTCATGAGCAATCGCTGGGATGTCATTGTCGTCGGGGCCGGGCCTGCGGGGGTGGCCGCCGCGGTCGCCGCCGCACGCGGTGGCTGCCGGGTTCTGCTGGTCGAGCGGTACGGCTTCGCCGGCGGGATGGCCACCGCCGCGATGGTCAACCCCTTCGCGGGCAACTGCTACGTCAACCCCGACACCGGCGGCGCGGGCGACATCGTCGAGGGCGTCTTCGCCGAGGTGCTCGAACGCCTGCGGGCCCGCGACGCGGTCCGCCGGTATCTCTTCGACCCGGACCAGACGCGGTTCTACGACGCGTTCAACGAGGCCGAGTTGCGCATCGTCTACGACCAGTTGCTCGCCGACGCCGGCGTGGGGGTTCTGTTCCACGCGGTGCTCTCCGGCGTGCAGGCTGCGGGCAACGGCCGCATCGAAGCCGTCCGCGTCCGCCTGCGCGAGGGCGAGCAGACGCTGGCGGCCGACGCGTTCATCGACTCGACCGGCGACGCGGAGCTGGCGGCGCTGGCCGGCGTGCCGTTCGACGTCGGCCGGCCGGGCGACGGGCTGACCCAGCCGATGACCACCAAGTTCCGCATGACCGGCGTGGACACCGACGCGCTGCTGGACGCGGGGCTGTTCGCCGGCCGGGCCCGGGTGAACGAGCTGTTCGCCGCGGCCCGCGACGCAGGGCGGCTGGAGCTGCCCGAGCGCGACCGGCTGGGCTTCTACGAGTATCCGCTGCCGCGGTCGCTGCACTTCAACGCGACGCGGGTCGTGCGGCTGAGCGGGCTGAGCAGTTGGGAGATGAGCCAGGCCGAGCAGCAGGGACGGACCCAGGTACGGATGCTGGTCGACTGGCTGCGGGCCGAGGCGCCGTGGTTCCGCGACGCGAGACTCGCGGCGATGGGTCCGCAGATCGGCGTGCGCGAGACGCGGCGGATTCGCGGGCGATATTGCATGACCGGTGACGACGTGCGGGCCGGGGCCCGGTTCGACGACGGGATCATGCGCAGCGGGTATTTCATCGACGTGCACAACCCCGAGGGCGGCCGCGACCAGCACGCCGAGGCGGCTGACCGCAAGAAGTTCATCCCGCGCAGCTACTACGAAGTGCCGTTCCGCTGTCTGGTCCCCGAAGGCCCAGCCAACCTGCTGGTAGCCTGCCGGGCGGTCAGCACCGACTTCGAGGCCCACGCCGCAGTGCGCGTGATGGCCAACATGCACGGGCTGGGCGAGGCGGCGGGCGTCGCGGTCGCCCTGGCCCGGCGGGCGGGCATCGCCCCGGCCGCGGTGGACGGCCGCCAGGTCCGCGCCGCCATCGGCTACCTCGACACCCCCCTGACCTTCTGAAAAGTGGACCTGGTCCACTTTTCTCTGATACCATGACGGCATGGCTGACTCGACCGCCCGCCGACGGTGGATCGCTCTGCTCGCAGCCGCCTTCGCGGGCGAACTGATCTGGTCGGCCATCGCCCCGGCTGACCGCACGACGTGGTGGCTGGAGGTAACGCCGGCGCTGCTGGGCGTCGCGGCGCTCGCAATCACCTACCCGCGATTCAGGTTCTCGCTGCTGGTCTACGTCCTGGTGCTGGCACACGCGACCATCCTCCTGGTCGGCGGGCACTACACCTACGCCAACGAGCCGCTGTTCAACTGGCTGCGCGACCGGCTGGGGTTGCATCGCAACTACTTCGACCGCCTCGGCCACCTCGCCCAGGGCTTCGTCCCGGCGATCATCATCCGCGAACTGCTGGTCCGCACCTCGCCGCTGAGGCGGGGCTGGCTGGCGACGCTCACCGTCTGCGCGTGCCTGGCGATCAGCGCCTGCTACGAGTTGGTCGAGTGGGCCGCCGCCATGATTATGGGGGCGTCGGCTGACGCGTTCCTGGGCACGCAGGGGGACGTCTGGGACACGCAGAAGGACATGCTCATGGCCCTGATCGGAGCGCTGCTGGCGGTGGCCCTGCTTTCGCGGCTGCACGACCGTGCGATGCGGCGGTCGGGCGTGGCGGACGCCGGGGCTGCCCCGCAAGACGCGATTTCGCCATAACTCCCGCCCTGATTTGCCCATCGAAGCGTTGAATTGGAAACTATTGGCGGACGCTGCATACGCTGAATCCAGGGAGATGCCTGATGTCGGAGAAGCTGCGCGCCTTGTGTTACCTGCTGCTGGCGTCAGCCGCCACTCTGCTGGTGGTATTGGCCTTCTGGCCCAGCCGCGTCACCCCTTCCATCGACGACCCGATGCCTGTCCGCGACACGCCCGCGCAGATTCACCTGCCCGACGGGCAGCCGCAGCATTCGGTCGGCCAATCGATCGTGATGCGAGACCCCTGACGTCGGCGATGCGCCCCTCGGGTCGGCGATCAGCCGCCCATGATCCGCCCGTCGACCAGGTCGATCCGCCGCGACGCGAACTCCGTGACCGTGTCGCTGTGGGTCACCAGGATCACCGTACCGCCGCCGCGGTTGTAGTCGGCGATCAACTCGAGGATTTCGCGCCCGCGCTTCTGGTCGAGGTTGCCGGTCGGCTCGTCGCCCAGCAGCAGCGGTGGCCGATTGACCACCGCCCTGGCGAAGGCGACGCGCTGCTGCTCGCCTGCTGACAGCTCCGACGGCTTGTGCCTCAGCCGCTCGCCCAGCCCGATTCGGCTGAGCAGTTCACCGGCCGCCGCGGCGTCGGCCCCGCTGCCCGAGGCCGTCTGGGCGAGCATCACGTTCTCGGCTGCGGTCAGGTAGGGAACCAGGTAGAACGTCTGGAAGATGAAGCCGATGTGCTCGGCGCGGAACCGGGCGGTGGCGGCCGGGCTCTGCGAGCTGACCTCGACGCCGGCGACGCGCACCGTCCCGGACGTCGGACGGATCAGGCCGGCCAGCGCGAACAGCAGCGTCGTCTTGCCCGAGCCCGAGGGCCCGTTGATGGCCAGGAACTCGCCGGGCGCGACGGTCAGGTTCACACCGTCGATCGCGTTGATCCGCTCGGCGCCCTTGATGTAGGTCCGCGTCAGGTTCTCGGCTGTCACCATCGGACCGGCGGCTGGCGGCGGCGCCACAGCCCGGGTTCCCGTCTGTGTCATGGCTGTCTCGCTCACAGGAAAGACTCCGTTGCTCCGGCCCAGCCGGGACGTCGGGTTCACGAGTTGCGCAGGATGTCGGCGGCCCGCGTGCGGCCGGCGACGAGCAGGGGCCAGACGCTGGCCAGCGCCGCGACGCCCAGGGCGCCGACGAGCAGTTGCCACCATTGGTCCCAGGGCTCGACCAGGGCCCGCAGGTTCAGCGGCGCCCGCATCGCCCGGGCGACGTAGATGCCGCCTACGCCGCCGATCAGCGCCCCCAGCAGCGCCACCATCAGCAGCTTGGCCAGCAGGATCAGGATGATCGGCGCGGGCGTGTGGCCGACGGCCAGCATCACGCCGATCTCCTGCTGCCGCTCGCGGACGTTGAAGTAGAAGTATCCGCCGATCAGCAGCACGCAGATGGCCGCGACGGTCGGGGTCATCACGCCGACGATCTTGTCCGAGACGTTGCGGACGCGGTCGCGGGCGTCGGCGATGTCCTTGAACATGAGCACCCTGGCGCGGACGGGGTCGGCCTGCCCGCCGGGATTCATGTTCAGCGACGCCTGGAAGACGTCGGCGATCTGCGAGGTGAGCAACTGGTCGCACTTGCAGCTGAGGATCATCACGCGATTGATCCGCCCGGGCGCGTTGAGCATCTTCTGCACATCGTCCAGCGCCGCGTAGACGCGCACGTCGTCCATCGTGCCGGCTGCCGGCTTGATGCTGGCGATCTTGAATGTCCGCGTCGCCGCCGGCTGCCGCGAGGCCGCCTCGATCGTGTCGCCGACCTTGGCGCCCAGGGCCTGGGCGATGGCCTTGCCCAGGGCCGCATGGCCCGGCGGCGCGGGGGTGACCAGCTGCTTCTTCTCCCCGCCGCCCTCGCCCTTCTCGCCGCCTTCGCGTTTCTCGCCGCCGGCTTCCCTGTTCTCGCCGCCCGGGCTGGGGGTGCGGCGGCCTTCCTCCTCGCGCTGGCCGGTCAGCAGGGCGCCGTCGAAGGTCCTGCCGCCCAGCGTGATCGTGGCAACGGTCTGAAACTCGGCCTGGAAGTGGCTGCCCAGGTCCGGGACGGGGTAGTAGTAGACGTTGCGGGGCACGGGCTCGCGGTTGACGTAGCGCGGGTCGTCGATCTTCATCACTTCCATGTGCTCGACGTCCGCGCGGTACTTCGGCTCCATGGTGATCTGCACGACGCGGCTTCGGTCGGTCAACTGGTCCATCACGCTCTCGGGCATCGTCGCGCTGCCCAGGTCGCCGCGATAGAACTTCTGCGGGTCGGCGTCAGCCGACACCACCATCAGGTTCTGCTTGGTCGCCAGGGTCGCCCCTCTGAACGCCTGCTGCATGCTCGCGGAGACGGTGACCACCAGCACCAGGACGGCGGCGGCGGCCGACACGGCCACCACGCTGAAGAGGAACCCCCACTTGCGCCGCCACAGCTCCTTGAAGATGATGCGCGTCCACATGACTCAGGCTCCTGCTCTCAGGGGCGGATACGCCGAATCCCCACTGATTTCCTACGCCCCCCGGAAATCGGCCGTGACAGAAACAAGGGGAACAAAAACGCCCGGCCGGGGGTATATAATAGGTTGTTGGAGCGACGCACTGCGCCCGCGGGGGCGGTGTCGCTCCGTTTTCAGTCCACTCGCACGAGGTGCTGCCGTGAGCAAGCATACCGCCCGCCATCCGGTTCTCAAGACCGTAATCCTCGCCCTGGCGGCGACGGCGCTGCTGGCCCCGCTGGCCGGCGACGCCTGCGACGATCCGGTCTTTGTCGTCGCCCGCACGCAGTGGCAGCGTGAATACTTCGCGCTGGTAGCCGCGTGGCAGCCGGGCAACTTCGACCCGGCCGCCTGGGACGCCCGCATCGCCGAGGCCTCCAAGCCGCTGGACGAGGGCGGCTTCCTCAACGTCGAGATCAACCTCGTGCCGACGGCGTTCAATATGTCGCTGCCGAGCTTCAACCGCCAGTTGCTCGACCAGATGGGCCTGTCCGGCTACCCGCTGGTCGTCATGCTGGACGGCAAGGGCAAGCCGATGACGCTGTCGGAGGCGCCCGACCCGGACGCGGGGTCGTACTATCGGCCGCGCGAAGTTCCGGCGCGGTTCGCGTCGCTGGCCGAGGCCCGCGACCGCCTGACCCCGCTGAAGGAAGGCGAACTGCCGGCGTTCGGAGCGCCCAGCAAGCTCGCCCTCGACCCCCAGCACATGCCCGCGCGGATCGTGATCATCTATGACAAAGAACTGAAGGCCAACGACCCCGACCACCCCAAGGCCGACCCGACGCCGACCGAAACGCTGGCCCGCGAGTGGGCGAAGGCCCTGGCGGCCAGCCCGCTGGCCTTGCTGAACGTCGCGACGCTCGTGGACGTGCGGCAGCCGGGCGAGAACGCGGACCTGATCGCCCAGCTCCAACTCAAACTCCTGCCATGGATCGCGCTGGTGAACCAGGACCAGGAGACGGTCGCGACGCTTGCAGGCATCCCGTCGGTGGACGAACTCAAGCGCATCTGCTTCTCGCCGATCCGCGACAAGGTCGCCACGACGCTGCTGGGTCCGCGCAGCGACGAGCCCGAGCAGATGACCGTGACCGCGACGCCCGGACAGGAGCCGCCCGACGCAGCCGCCGGCCCCCAGGGCGCCTCGGGGCCTGACGGTGAAGGCGTCTTCGGAGCCGAGCCGGGCGTGGCCGACCCCAACGCCCCGCGCGCCGGCGAGGGCGAAGTGGCGCTGGTGTTCCTGCTGGTCAGGGGAACCGACGCCCAGGCGACCGACGCCATGCGCAAGGCCTGCGCAGCCGTCGGGGCCGACGCGGAGAAGAATCTGCACGTGAAGGTGCCGACGATCGAACTGGACCCGCGCGACGTGCGAGAGGAATACCTGCTCAAGCAGATCGACCGCGACCCCAAGGCTGCCAATCCGACGCTCGTGCCGATCATGGGCATGGGGCGGGCGCTGAACGTGATCAACAAGCCGGTGGACGAGAACGACCTGTGGGACTTCGTGCAGATGGTCTTCCAGAACTGCGCTTGCACGATGCAGCCCCGCGATTTCGGCCGTGACCTGCTGATGGCCCGCGGCGGACCCAACGGCGGCAACGTCGCCTGGACGCCGTTCGGCGCCCCCGAAGACGCCGCGACCGCCTCGGCCGGCTGGCGACTGTCGCACTGGCTGCTGTTCGGCACGGTCGCGATGCTCGGCCTGCTGCTGACCGGCGGGCTGGTCATGTGGGCGCGGTCCGGCAGCAACGGCCGCACCAACGGCAACGGTGGCAACGGACACGGACACTGAGCGTCCGCAGCCGCGACGATTCGGACGGTTCACATCGACGCATGCCCGGGCGGCTGGCCCGGCCGGATTCATCTTGTGCGTGCCAATCGAACGGAACCGCGGGTTCGCGTGCGCGGGGCGCATGCGTGCCGCCGGTCGGACTCGGCAACACACCGTCGCAGCAAGGAGCACGTCATGGTCAACACGCGGAGCCCAAAATTCCTGGAAGCGGCCCGCTGGCTGCTGGATGAGCACCGGCTGGTCGAGAAGATGACGCAGGAGCTGGAGGATCTGTCGCACGAGCCGCGGGGCGGGCGACAGGAATGGCTGGACCGGCTGAAGTCGACGTTCGAGCAGTTCCACGCTCACGTGCTGCGCCACTTCGACCTGGAAGAAGTTGGCGGCTACCTGGCCCAGGTGATCGAGGCTCGGCCGACGATGGCGCCTCGGGTGGACCAGCTCGCCGACGAGCACCGACAACTCAAGCCGATCCTGTCCAACCTGCGCGCGATGCTCGACGACTGCCGGCTGGAAGACCGGCTGGTGCTGTCGGATTGCTGCTCCCGCGTCCGCATGGTGCTCGGATACATCGACCGGCACGACAAGCGAGAAATCGGCATGGTGCTGGACACGCACCTGACGGACCTGGGGATGGCCGACTGAGAAGCCGCTTCCAGGCCGGACCGCCCTGCCCCTTCCATCCGACGCCCGGCGACGGTAATCTGTCGCTCGGGTAGTCACGATCCGTCGTCACCACTTCGCCAAAGAAGGGACAGGCCATGATCCGCATCGGAATCGTCGGGGCCGAGAACTCGCACGCCGCTGCCATCGCCACCAGCATCAACGTGCAGAAGAAGATTCCCGGCGCCCGCGTCGTCGCGCTGTGGGGCGAGACCGACGAGTTCGCGACGAAGACGGCCGAGAAGGGCCAGATCCCCGTCATCGTCAAGCGGCCCAGGGACATGATCGGCATGATCGACGGCGTGATGATCGACCACCGCCACGCCAAGCACCACCTGCCGGCGGCCGAGACGTTCCTTGCTGCCCGGCTGCCGATGTTCGTCGACAAGCCCTTCTGCTGGCGCGTCGCGGAGGGACGCAACTTCCTGGCCCGGGCCCGCAAGGCCGGCGTGCCCGTGGTCAGCTTCTCGACCGTGGCGATGGGCCGCGATTTCCGGCGGATGAAGAAGAAGATCGCCGCCCTGGGCCCGCTGCGTCGGCTGGTCACCTCCGGCCCGTGCGACATCAAGAGCAAGTACGGCGGCGTGTTCTTCTACGCGATCCACCAGGTGGACGCGGTCATCGACCTGCTCGGCGGCGACGTCGCCACGGTCCAGGTCAACCGCTACAGCGGCGCCGACCACACCGTGACGATGGAGTACCGCAACGGCCCGCTGGTGACCAGCTACCTCCAGGCCAAGGACGCCGGCGGCTGGCAGTTCTTCGCCGGCTCGGCGAGCGGCCAGTTCAGCTACGCCCCCAAGGGCGACGCGGACCCCTACCTCGCCGGAGCCCAGACGTTCGTCAAGATGTTCAGGACCGGCGTGGAGCCCATCGACCACGAGCGGTTCCTGGCCCCGATCCGCGTGCTGGAGGCGATGCAGAAGTCGGTCGCCAGCGGCCGGCGGGAGAAGGTCGCCCGGTAACGCGCGCCGCCCGCTCGCGGCGGCCGATGCAGGCAGCCATGCAGCTTCACGAATACATCCTGCTGGCGTTCAGCTCGCTGTTCGTGATCGTCGATCCCATCGGGCTGGTGCCGGTGTTTCTGGCCATCACGCCCAACGACAGCGAGCGGGCCCGCGCCCGGATGGCGGCGCTGGCCTGCCTGGTCGCCTGCGGATGCCTGGTCGTCTTTGCGCTGACCGGGCGGCTGCTGTTCCGCTTCCTGGGCATCTCGATGCCCGCGATGGAGATGGCCGCCAGCATCATCCTGCTGCTGATCGCCCTGGACATGCTGCGGGCCCGCCACTCGCCGGTGCAGCAGACGGCCGAGGATGCCGACGCCGGCGCCGAGAAGGACGACATCGCCATTACGCCGCTGGCCCTGCCCATGCTCGCGGGCCCCGGCGCGATCTCGACCGTCATCCTCCTCCAGCAGAAGGCCGACGGCCTGACGCAGGCCCTCTCGCTGCACCTGTGCATCATTGCGATCATGGTGCTGAGCCTGGGGATCCTGCTGGCAGCCGCCCGGCTGGCCCGCTGGATGAACCCCATCGTCATCCGGATCGTCACCCGCGTGATGGGCCTGATCCTGGCCGCAATCGCCTTCCAGTTCCTGCTCAACGCCCTGTCCGGCGTCGGGCTGATCCGTTAGGAGGGCCGACATGCCCCCCGCCGACCCCGTCGTCCTGGCCGCCGCCGCCCATCCCGACGACATCGAGTTCATGATGGCCGGCACGCTGCTCCGCCTGCGCAACGCGGGCGCGAGCATCCACATGTTCAACATCGCCAACGGCCACTGCGGCACGGCCACGCTGGGCCGCGACGCGATCGTCGCGGCGCGCCGGGCCGAGGCCCGGGCGTCGGCCGACCTGGCCGGGGCGACCTGGCACGGGCCGCTGTGCGACGACATCGCGATCTTCTACGACGCCCCGACGCTGGCCCGCGTGGCTGCGGTCGTGCGGCAGGTGCGCCCGACGATCATGCTGGTCCCCTCGCCGCAGGACTACATGGAGGACCACACCAACGCCTGCCGGCTGCTGGTGACGGCCGCCTTCTGCCGCGGCATGCGCAACTTCGCAACCGACCCGCCGACGCCGCCGGCCGACGGGGCGTGCGTGCTCTATCACGCCCTGCCGCACGGCCTGCGCGACGGGATGCGGCGGCGGGTCCGCCCCGGGCAGTTCGTGGACATCGGCCCGGTCATCGAACGCAAGAGCGCGATGCTCGCCTGCCACCGCTCGCAGAAGGAGTGGCTGGACGTCAGCCAGGGCATGGACGCCTACCTCGATGAGATGACTCGCATGGCCCGCCAGGTCGGCTCGATGAGCGGCCGGTTCGAACTGGCGGAGGGCTGGCGCCGCCACAGCCACCTCGGCTTCGCCGGCGAATTCGACGACCCCCTGAGCGACCTGCTCGGCGCCACCTGTTGCATCGATTCGGCTTACGAAGCGGAGCTGGGATAATGAGGCTTAGCCACGGATTTCACGGATTACACTGTCGGAAGGGGGCGTGATGGCGAGACTGGCGTACGAGGAGCTCACCGGGGAAATCCTCGCGGCGGCCTGCGAGGTTCATTCGGTCCTCGGGTGCGGATACGCCGAGTCGGTGTACGAGTTGGCGATGGAGCATGAACTCGGGCGCCGCGGACTGAAGGTGAAACGCCAGGCGGAATTGCCCGTTCAATACAAAGACGTTCCGGTCGGCAAGTTCTTCGCCGACATGGTCGTCAACGACACCGTGTTGATCGAGTTGAAAGCGACGGCGGAAAACGCGCCCGTCTTCGTAGCCCAGGTCTTGAACTATCTGAAGGCGAGCAATCTGCCCGTAGGGCTGCTGTTGAACTTCGGCATGGAAAGTCTCTATCGGAAGCGCTTTGTCTCAAGATCTCTCTTGAATCAGTGTAATCCGTGAAATCCGTGGCCATCGATTTTCGGAGCGAACCATGGCACGACCTCTGAGCAAGCTGGCCCCTGCATGGTGGGACTACACGACGCTCGACGCCGACCTGCTGGCGGAGGCGGCGAGACTGACCGCCAAGGATCTGGCCAAGATGGGTCGGGATGGGTTTGTCGTAAAGATATACGACACCATCGAAGACTTCTACCTGGCTGAGGCGCTGGAGTACATCGACGCCTGGCGGCAGGCGACACCGGACAACCCCGCGGGCATCTGCGGGCCCATCGGGCCGACCGAGCAGTTGCCGCTGGTGGCCAGGCTGGTCAACAGCCTCGGCCTCGAGTTGCACGACGCACACTTCTGGGGCATGGATGAGTGGGTGCAGGCCGGCCGGCCGGTGGCCGTCGATCACCCGCTCAGCTTCGCCCGGGCCGACATGGAACTCTGCTTCAACCGCATCGACCGGCGGCTGCGGATGCCGGCGGACCACCTGCACTTCCCCACCGGCGACCTGGCCGGCTACTCCAAGCTCTACGACCAGGTCCGCTGCGTGGTGATGCAGGGCGGCCAGGGCGAGATCAAGCACTGGGCGTTCAACGACCCCCTGCCGCGCGCGGGCAAGTGGAAGGACGCCCCGCCTCCGCCGGCGGAATATCGCAAGCTGGCGACCCGCGTGGTCGACCTGCACCCGGTCACCATCATCCAGAACGCACGCACCTCCGGCGGCGGCAACGTGGCCATGGTCCCCGCCCAGGCCGCCAGCGTCGGGCCCGTCGAGACGTGGAAGGCCGAGAAGGTTTCCATCTGGCACGCCGGCGTGCACGACAACCCCTTCGGCATGCGGCTGACCACGCTGATGATCTCGCGCGGCATCGCCGACAGCAGCGTCCCGATGAGCCTGCTTGCGGAACACCCCAACGTGCAGTTTAATTTCTACCGCCCGGCGATCGGAACGGTAGCCGCGGAGATGCACTGACCCGGCCGGGCCGGGAATGGCGAATGACGAAGCCCGACTGACGAATGGTCCGCGTCGCGTTTGAAGCGGCCCGCAGGTCGTTTCAACGCGAAGGCCGGGCATTCGTGATTCGTCATTCACTCGACATTCGACATTCGGCATTCGACATTGTCCCGCGGTGCAACGACGCCGCGAAGTCCCTGGCTCTCTGTGAGGTTCCATGCAGCGAATCACCTGCCGCAACTGCGGCGCCGGCAACGACGCCGACGCGACCACATGCACCACCTGCGGCGCGCCGCTGAAGAGCGCCGCCGCCCCGCCGCCCGCCCCGGCCGTCCACCGCGTCCGCACGTCGGCCGCCAAACGCCGCCGCTGGCTGACCACGCTGCGCCGCCGCACTTACGTCGGCCTGCTGTCGGCGGGCGGGTTCATGCTCCTGGCGGCGATGTGCATCTCGACGCGGCCGACGCTCCAGGGCTGGATCACCACCGCCGTCGGCGCGGCTTTGCTGCTGCTGGCGCTGCCCGCGCGGCGGGAGCCGATCTGGCCTTCGGTGGTCGGCTCGGCGCTGGCGATCGGGTTGGCGGCCTACTACTACCGGATCGGCCTGTTCCCGCGGCTGTTCCACATCGGGCGATATTTCTGGACGATGATCGGCCTGTCGATCTGGCTGTCGCTGGGCTCGGCCATGTTCTACCTCTTCAGCCCCGCCCGCCGCCGCGAAGCCGAGGACCGCTCTCACGACTGAACGACTAGGAGACCCTCATGCGAACCGCCGCCGTCCTGATCGCCGTCCTGATTGGCCCCGCGCTTTCGGCGCTGGCTGAGGATCAGCCCACGACCGCGCCGGCCGATCGGCCGGTCGTCAACAAGCGGCTGGCTGACATGCCGCCGAACGTCTGGCTGAAGTTTCACGAGCAGGGCGAGGGCGACGTCCGCTTCCAGCGGCAGGCCCACGGCGGATCGTGCATGGACACGAAACGCGACCGGCTGATCCTGTTCGGGTCCAACACGCATGGCAAGAACTGGTACAACACGCCGTTCTTCTTCGACCCGGTCGCGGAACGCTGGACGCAGCTCTACCCGCCGGACGCCCGGGCGACCTACAAGGTGACCGACGCGGGCCTCCCCGTCGCCGGCGCCGACGGCGATCACCCCTGGGCAACGCACACCTTCGGCACGGTCGAATACGACCCCAGCCGCGACGAGATGGTCGTCGCCTGCTACCCGGGGCACATGATCCCGGGCCGCTTCTCCAACTCGATGACCGACCTGTGGCCGAAGGTGAAGAAGTTCCCGACCTGGGTGCTCGACTTCAAGACTGACAAGTGGACCCCCCTGCCCTGCGACGCGGTGCACTTCTTCCCGCAGTCGGCCTGCTTCGACACCGACCGCAACGTGGTGCTCGGCTATCGGCCGGACGGGGTGTGGGAACTGGGCGGCCAGCCGCGGACCTGGACCCGCAAGACCAAGAGCGTCAACCTGCCCGGCTGGCACAGCAACTCGGTCTACGACGCGAAGGTCAAGGCGATGGTAACCTTCGGCCGTCAGACCAACGCCAACGACATCGACGCCTACTTCGTCAAGACGGGCGAGATCAAGCTGATGCCCACGCCCGGCGTCCGCCCGCCGAAGGACCAGCACAACCCGATGGCCTTCGACCCGTCGATCGGCATGACCGTCGTCGTGATCGACCGCACGCCGGAGGCTGAGCAGGGCGCCAAGCCCAGGACGGTCTCCGAGACCTGGTGCTACGACCTGGCCGCCGACGCCTGGACGCAGGCGCCCACGGCGACGCTGCCGTTCGGCTGCGGGATGGACTTCAATATGGAGTACGACCCGGCGCAGAAATGCCTGCTGCTGGTGACCGGCGACCCCGCCCCGCCGACGGTATGGGCGCTGCGGATCGACCTGAGCAAGGTCGAGAAGGCGAAGGAATAACAGGCTGCGGGCCGAACGGGAAGCGGGCCGGGCTACTTCTGCTTCGCCTCGGCCACCATCTGCTCGAACACCTCGGCGGCGGTCCGCACGAACTTGGGGCAGACGTTGGCGTGGGTGTTGCGTTCCTTGGCCAACTGCCGGCCCTCGTCGGTCGACAGGTCCAGGCCTAGCAGATCGCGGCAGTCGGTGAAGCCGTGGCGGGTCTGGAAGCGGTGGATGTACTCCCGCACGAGTCCATAGGTTCGCTGCTTGGCTTCGGGTCCGGCGGTGCGGTCGTGGCCCAGCGCCAGGCCCAGGGCCATGAGCCCGCCGGTCAGCGCGCCGCAGGACTCGCCGCGTTGGCCGATGCCCCCGCCGAATCCCGACGCCACGCGCAGCGCCGCCGCCTCGTCCAGCCCGCGCCCCTGCGAGCAGGCCGCCAGAACCGCCTGTGAGCAGTTGCATCCCCCGGAAAAAAGTCCGACCGCCTTGTCCGCGCAGCTCATGATGTGACTCCCGGTGTTGTGTGGGCGGGCAACCGCCCGCCAGTGACCCCATCATATCGCGCCGGCCCGGCGAATGCACGCCGGCGCGGACGGGCCGCGTCCAGTTGACGCGACGGCTACCGCGACTCCACACCCTCGCCCCGGCCCTCTCCCTCGAAGACGAGGGAGAGAGAGAGGAGGCGACCGCCGGTCACGAGCCCCCGGCCTCTGGCCTCTGACCCCTGGCCTGTCGGTCCCGGCTTGCCTTTGCGGCGGGCCTTCTCTACGCTTGCCTGAATGCAGGTGCTCGCCGTCATCTCGCTGGCCATGACGCTGATGGCCATGGACCCGCAGGCCATGCAGTTGTCGCACGACCTCCAGCTCCACGCCGACGCGCTGACCCGCGGACTGGTCGTGCTGGCGGGCTGCCTGGCGTTCGTGCTGGCGGCGCTGCTGTTCAACATGGCGGCGGCGCGGCGGCTGGATCGCGACGGCAGCATGAACCGCCGCCGATACCGCCGCGGGCTGATGCTGCTGACCTGGGCGATGATCGTCCTGTTCGGCGCGCAACTCTACTGGGCCGACTGGGCCGCGGTCGTGCTGAGCGCCCTGCACCTGCGCGGCTGGCCGCTGGTCGCCGAGATGACCGTCTGGGCGCCGTTCGTCGCGATGCTGATGGGCTTCTGGGCGTCAGCCTGGCTGGTCGACGTGCGGCTGCGGCTGATGGACATCCAGCGCCGGCTGGAGGCAGGCCTGCCGGTGCACGCCGCGGGCGGTCGGCCGGTCTGGGGCCTGGGCGGGTTCATGGCGTTTCAGATCCGCTTCCACCTGCTGCTGGTGCTCGTGCCGCTGCTGGCGATCCTGCTGATCCATGCCGGGCTGGACCGGCTGTTTCCATCCGTCAGCCGACTGCTCGAACGCTGGGGGCTGGACGCAGGCCAGCGCGGAGCGATCTACGGCGTGGCGTTGCTGGGGATCGTCCTGGGCGTCTTCATGGTCGCGCCGGTGATGCTGGCGGCGGTGCTGTCGACGCGGCCGCTGGATGACGGGCCGCTCCGCAGCGGGCTGGAGTCGTCGCTGTCGCGGCTTGGCGTGAAGGTCCGGCGGATCCTCCTGTGGCGGACCGGCGGAATGGTCTCCAACGCCGCGGTGATGGGCCTGTGGGGGCGGCTGCGCTACGTGCTGCTCAGCGACGGACTGATCGAGACGCTGCCTGACGAGCAGATCGAGGGCGTCTTCGGCCACGAGTTGGGCCACGTGACCCACCACCACATCTTCTACTACCTGCTGTTCGTGGCGGCCGGCGCGTTCTGGATCGACCTGACGGCCGGCACGCTGCTGCAATCGCAATGGTTCTCGCGCCTGGAGGCGTCGCGTCCGGCGATCTCCACGGCGGTCGAGGCCGGCTACTGGGTTCTCGTCGCCGTCGGCGGCGGAATGCTGTTCGGCTGGCTGTCGCGTCGCTTCGAGCGGCAGGCCGACCTGACCGGGGCGCAGGCCATCTCGCTGGACGGATTGGCCCACGCGAACCTCATGCCGGCGGCGTGGGCCGTCGAGGCCGGACCCGGTGGCGACGAGACAGTCGTCGTCGTGCCGACTGACCCTGGCGACGCCCCGCCGGCGGCGCGCCGCGTGGACCTGGCAGCGGTCCCGCACCCGGCGGCGATCGAGGTCTACTCGGCGGCCCTGCTGCGGATCGCCCAGATCAACGGCATGGACCGCAACCAGCACACCTGGCGGCACGGATCGATCCAGGGGCGTTGCGACCATCTCCGCAGGCTGGCTGAGCCGGCCCGCTTCCGCCGATTCAACGTGGTCATCGGGCTGGCCAAGCTGGGCATCCTGCTGGCCTGCTTCGGCGGATTGCTCCTCCAGTTCGCGGCGGGAAGCTGATCGGCCAGGCCCTCGACGTCGCCGGCGGCCTCCCTGTAGACTGTCGGCCCAGCGAAGGAGTTCTCAGCATGAGCGTCCAACCCCTGAAGTTCAAACCGGACTGGCCCCGGGCGGTCGAACGGCTGATGGCGTGGTGGCAGGGCGAGGTCATCGACCGCTGCTGCGTCGGGGTCAGGTGCCGCCGCAACGGCGCGCAGCGGCTGCCCGACGCCGACGCCCGGTACTGGATGGACGTCGACGCACAGTTCAACCTGATCCGCCGCAAGGCCGCGGCGACCGCCTGGCTGGGCGAGTCGTTCCCCTGCTACTGGCCCAACATCGGACCCGAGACGCTGGCGGCCTATCTCGGCTGCCGCGTCGAGTTTGGACCCAACACGAGCTGGACGCACCCGCTGGCTGCGGCGCCGGACGGCGGAATCCCTGAGCTGAAGTTCGACCCATCCAACGAATACTACCAGTGGGTCAGGATGGCGACGCTGGCGGCGATGGAGCAGTTGGCCGGCGAGGCCATCGTCGGCGTGACCGACATCCACAACGCCGGCGACACGCTGGCGGCGATCCGCGATCCGCAGCAGCTCTGCATCGACATGATCGAGCGGCCTGACGAGGTGAAGCGCGCGGTCGCGTTCCTGCGCGAGTTCCGACGCGAGCGGTTCGCCGAGAACATCGAGTGGACGAAGGCCCAGGGCGGCACGACCACCTGGCTGAGCTGCTTCTCGACGGGCGTGTACGCCTGCACGCAGATCGACTTCATCGTGCTGATCTCGCCGCGGATGTTCCGGGAGTTCCTGCTGGAGGAACTTGACGACGCCGGCTGCCAGGCCGAGCACGTCTGCTACCATCTCGACGGGCCGGGCGAGATCAAGCACCTCGACGCCCTGCTGGCGATGAAGAACCTCCAGGCGATCCAATGGGTCTGCGGCGCGGGCAACGAGCCGCAGACGCGGTGGATCGACCTGCTCAAGCGGATCCGGGCCGCGGGCAAGAGCCTGCACCTGTCGGTCGATTCGCCGGGCGAAGCGCTGGGGCTGATCGAGGCGCTGGGGCCGGAGGGGTTGCTCATCACGCTGAGCATGGAAACCGAGTCCGAGGCCCGGGCCTTCCTGCGCGACGTGGACAAGGCGTCGGCGCGATCGGGCCGGTGACCGTCGCCGCTCTCAGTTCCCCGGCGACGCCTCGCGCGACTGGACCGTCGCGGCAACGGCGGCCTTGCCCGGGAGTTCCAGGCGGAACTGGCCCTTGCCCTGCCCCGCCCAGACCTCGTAGTCGCCAAGGTAGCCCCGGAAGCTGACGCGCCCCTCCTTGTCGGTCCGCAGCTTGAGCGGGCCGGTCCACCACTGCTCGCGGATCAGCTTGTGCAGCGCTGTGTAGGCCGGCTTGGGGGTCATGTCCTTGCGCACCAGGCCGGACGGCGCCCCCTGCCAGGCGCCCTGGTCGGAGAAGTCCCACCAGGTGATCGCCGTCACCGCCGGGTGGCTGAACAGCACGCGGTAAAGCTCGGCCGCCTGCTCGGCCTGGAGCTTCTCGCCCTCGGGCGTCGTGTTCCAGTCGGGCTGGATGCTCTCCCAGTCGCGGTCGGTCTTGAGATGGCCGGACAGGATCGTCAGCTCGCTGTACTGGATCGGCTTGCCGAACCGGGCGAACCGCTCGGTCACCTCCCAAGCCTTTGACGCCCCCCAGTAGCCCGTATGCATGTGCGACTGGATGCCGATCACGTCGATCGGCACGCCGGCCTTGAGGCTCTGCTCGATCAGCTTCTCGTACGCGGCTGAAGTGTCGTAGTCGTTCAGCAGTAGCGTGGCCTTGGGGTTGGCCTTGCGGGCCGTGTCGAAGACCTGCTTGAGCAGTTCGACGCGGCCGACCTTCCTGCACTCGTTGCTGATGCCGTTGGGCGCGCGGAAGTTCGGCATGATGACGGCCTCGTTCACCGCGTCCCAGGTGTCTATCCTGCCGGCGAAGGCAGCCGCCTCGCGCTTCACGCGGGCAAGCTGGAGCCGCCAGACCTCGTCGTCGCTCCGGCCGGCCAGCCACTTGGGATAGACGTTGTGCCAGCAGAGCGGGTGGCCCTTGACCCGGATGCCCTGCGACGCGCACCAGCGGGCCATGTAGGTCAGCTTGACGTCCCACAGCTTGCCTTCCTCGCGCTCGTACATGCCCCAGTAGAACGGCAGCGTCGCGTAGTTCAGCAGGTCGGCGAATTCCTTACGGTAAGTCTCCTGCTCCGCGGGCGTGCGGCAGTGGTCGGCCATGAACGCGTTGGCGCCGAACAGGAACTTGTGCCGCACCATGCGGACGACCACATCGGCGTCGGCCAGCGGCTTGCCGGCGGCGTCGGTCACGGTCAGCATCGCGTCGGCGGTGCGGCAGGCGAGGATGCGGGCGTCGATCGCGTCGGCAGCCAGGGCCTTGTCGGCTGACAGGCCCGTGGCCAACCCCGGCGGGTCGTCGGCCCGCGCGGTCGCCGGCGTGAAGATCAGCATGACGGCCAGGAGCAGCAGCAGTCGCATGCGGGCCTCCTTGAAATCGCGGGAGCGGACGTGCGCCCCCGTTCATACCGCGCCGCTGCCCGCGCGCCAACGCGAGAGGGGTTGAACCCGTGCGGCCTGCGGGGTATACCATGTCGGCGCAGGGGGATTCCTTTCCAGAGTCAGGAGTCAGCCGCGATGGGCGAGGAATCTGACCTGTTCCAGCCGCTGCTTCGGGCGGAGGTCGTGAAGGCGGTCGAGCGGCGCGGCCCGGTCCGCATCCCGCTGGTGAGGGCCAAGTGGTGGGGCGAGGGGCTGGATGAGCAATACGGCGATCGGCTGGCCCACTTCGACCGCTACCCGACCGACGTGGAACACCTCTGGCTGCCCGACCGGTTCTTCGACGCCGGGACCTGGGGCCTGCCCTGGCACAAACCCGCCGGCGAAGGCGTCGCCCACGACGCCCGCATGTACCTGCCGAGCTGGGACCTGCTGGATGAGTTCTTCGCCCGCATGCCCGACCCCGATCAGCCCGGACTGCTGGATTCGGTGAAGGAGCGGGCGCAGGCTGCCCGAGAGACCGACCGCTATCTGCTGTGGGGCTTCTGGCGGCTGTTCTTCGAGCGGCCGTGGGGCTATCGCGGCATGGAAAACCTGATGGTGGACTACTACACCGAGCCGGGCAACATCCACCGCCTGCACGACGGACTGTGCGACGTGTACTGTCGGCTGATCCGCCGGGCGGCGCGCGAGATGCGACCCGACGGGTTCTGGACCAGCGACGACCTGGGCAACCAGCGTCAGCTGATGATGCGGCCGGAAACGTTCCGCGAGTTCCTGCTGCCGTACTACCGCCGGGTCGGCCAGGCCTGCCGCGAGTGCGGGATGCACTTCTGGCTGCACTCCTGCGGCAACAACGAGGACATCCTGGGCGACCTGGCCGACGCTGGCGTGAGCATCTTTCACCCGGTGCAGAAGCACACGATGGACGAGCGACGGACGGCGCGGCTGTTCGGCGACCGCATCGCGTTCCTGGCCGGCATCGACGTCCAGCACGTGCTCCAGGAGTGCACGCCGGACGAGGTGCGCGCGGAGGTGCGGTTCCTCATCGACACGTTTGACGCCGCCGAGGGCGGCATGTGCATCGCCGCGGGCAACGGCATCGTCGCCGGCACGCCGTTCGAGAACATCGACGCCTTCCTCGACGAGGCCGTCCGTTACGGCGCCCGGCACAGGAGCGAGAACCGCTGCCGGCAACAGTCCTGACGCGGACAAGGAGACCGTTGCATGAACGTTCGCGCGATCGGCCCTCGGCATGTCGGGATCCTGCTGGCGCTGCTGGCGCTGTCAGCCGCCCGTACAGCCGACGCCGGCGTGGAGATCCGCCACCGCTGGATCTACATTTCGACCAATCTCCAGGTCGACGCCCAGGCGGCGCGGGTTGTGGACCTGATGCAGCAGGCCGCCCGGGCCGGCTACAACGGCATCATGCTGGCCGACTACAAGCTGAACAAGCTGGGCGAGGTGCCGCCGAACTATTTCGCCAACCTGCGCAAGGTGGAGGCCGAGGCCAAACGGCTCAAGCTCGACCTGGTCCCCTGCATCTTCCCGATCGGCTACTCCAACGGGCTGCTGGGACACGACCCGAACCTCGCCTCGGGCCTGCCGGTGCGCGACGCGCCGTTCGTGGTGCGCGGCGGGCAGCTCGTGCCCGACGACCCGCTGTCGCTGGCCGGCGGGGAGTTCGAGTCGGTCAGCCGCCGCGGCGTGTTCACCGGCTGGGACTGGCAGGACCCCGACGCCGGCCTCGACCGCAACGTCAAGCACGGCGGGGCGGCCTCGGCGCGGATCGCCGACATCGCCAAGCATAGCCCCGACCACGGCCACGGACGGATCAGCCGCAAGCTCGCGGTCCAGCCGTTCCGCTATTACCATCTGAGCGTCTGGGTCAGGACCGAGGGCTTCGAGCGCGCGAGCGACGTCCGCATCCAGGTGCTGGCGGGCAGCCGCTCGCTCCAGCAGCAGAGCCTGGGCCTCAAGCCGACGCAGGACTGGACGCGCGTCGACGTGGCGTTCAACACGCTGGACAACCGCGAGGTGAACCTCTACCTCGGCGTGTGGGGCGGCAAGGGCGGCACGCTCTGGTTCGACGACGCGAAGCTCGAGCCCGGGGGATTCGTCAATGTCCTCCGCCGCGACGGCTGCCCGCTGAAGATCACCAGCGCCGACGGCAAGACAACATACGTCGAAGGCAAGGACTTCGCCCGCATCGCCGACCCGAAGCTCGGCCGGGAGCCCTACGGCGGCGAGTACCAGGCCTGGCACGCGCCGCCGAAGGTGACGCTGCCGCCCGGCTCGGCGCTGAAGGAGGGCGACCGCGTCCTGGCCTCCTACTACCACCCCGCGATCGTCTACAACCACCAGATGAGCTGCGAGTTGACCGAGCCGAAGCTCTATGACCTGCTGGGCGACCAGATGCGGCGCGTGGACGAGGCCTTCGGCGACTCGGCGGCCGGATACATGATGAGCCACGACGAGTATCGCGTCGGCGGGTGGGACGCGCTGGCCGACGCCAAGGGGTGGACGACCGGACAGTGGATGGCCTGGAATCTTCAGCGTTGCACGCAGATCGCCCGCACCCAGCGGCCGGGCGTGCCGCTGTATGTCTGGAGCGACCTGTTCGACCCCAGCCACAACGCCCACGCCGACTACTACCTGGTCAAGGGCACGCTGGCCGGCAGTTGGGAGGGCCTGGACAAGGACGTCGTGGTGATCAACTGGTATTTCGCCGCCCGCGCGAAGAACCTGGCCTGGTTTGCCGGCCGCGGCAACAGACAGATTCTCGCCGGCTACTACGACGGCGACCCGACGCGGATCAAGACCTGGCTGGCTGACGCCGACAAGGTCGACGGCGTCATCGGCGTGATGTACACGACCTGGCAGAACAAGTACGGCGACATGGAGCGTTTCAGCAAGTCGGTGGACGAGTTCCTGGCTGCCCGCAAGCAGTCCGACGCTCACTGATCGCCGCCCGGCTCACTCGACGAGCGCGCCGCCCGCCGGACGCGCAGACCGTTGAGCCAGCCGAACAGGACGCGAGGGAGAGCGCCGACCGCCGGCGCTTCCCGCCGCAGCAGGTCGGCCAGGCCCAGCGGACTCGACCGGCGGATGCACTGGAGACAGCGCACCGGTTCGGTGTGCGTCATCCAATACTGCTTGTACTGGGTCTTCGAAACCGACCCCATGAAGCCCAGGTTCATCTGCCGGAAGGGCCCGCCCTCGGCCTGTTCCATGATCGCGAAGTGCGTCAGCTTCCCGGGTTCATACTCCCGCCACTTCGGGTCGTAGCCGACGATGAGGACGTAGCGCGTGTCCCGGCGGCCAACCGCGATGTCGAAGGCGGCCGCCTGGCCGTCGATGCTCATCACGTACGCGTCCAGCAGGTCCTCGGCGTACATTCCGCCAAACAGGTTCAACGTGTGCCGCACCACCTCCGGGTGCATCGGACCGACCCGACTGGTCCGCTGCCAGGACTTGTCTGAGATGTGGACAATCATGGACTCGACCTGCGGCCAGGAGTGCGTTGCGGGCGAGCAGCGTTGGACCTTCCAGTCCAGCCCGGCCTTCTTCAGCCGCCTGTAGCGATTGCGGACATGCCACCGGATCTTGGTGGTGCGCGACCTGAAGTACTCGTCGTAGGAGCCGATCGCGACGATCACGTCGGGCGTCTCTTGGCGCGGATAGGCGAGGTAGCCGCCCTGTTCCTGCCAGTCCGACAGCGGCGCGATCGTCTCCAGTTGCGCACAGTGGGACAGGTCGACCGTCCAGGCGCCGAAGTGACGCATCGCCCGGGCGACAACCCGGTCGAACTCATCGGCCGACAACCGCCGCACGGCCACCGCCGCCGGCGCGAACGGCAGCGCGGCGCGAATCCGCGGCCGAAGCGTCAGCGTCCGCGCGGGCAAGCCGTTGGTCCGGCACATCATCCAGCGGCAGGTGAAGACGAACCCCGCGACCGGCTCGCCATCGGGCTTGTCGCCCTCCACGACGACGACGGCCTGGCGGTTTTCCGGGCAGGCCCAGCAGCCTTCGACCCAGGGCACGCTGACAAAGGGATTGGCCGTGCCGGACGCCGCGAGCAGCCGTCGCCACCGCGGAGCGAATTGGCTGAAGGCCTTCAGATTGCCGATGACACGGATGCCCACGTATTCAAGTCCCTGCCGGCCGAAGCCGGCCGAACGCTGATTTTAGCGCTCGCCGCTGGTCCGCAACAAGAGCGAATCGACCGGCGCCGCGCCGTTGATTGCCCCGCGTCCAGGCCGCGCTGGCATTCCCCGCGATCGACAGCGGCCGCCCGCCGACGGGTTTGCGAGCGCATCGGCGACTTTGAACGTCCCCAAGTTCGCACATTTCCCATGCAGAGTCCGGTAACAGCCGGGCTGACGGCCGCTCAGAGACGCTCCTGTTAGAACACCTTCCCCAATTTGCCGCTGGAATTTGCAAATCTTACGTTTGACCGGAGGCATTCACCGCCGCCGGTTGGATTGTCTGGGCCGCACTCAACCGGCATTTTCAGAGGCCCTTCGTTGGATCCGGATGATGAAGAATAAGCGTCACGCTCGGCCGGTCGTGCTGGAAACCCTGGAGAATCGGCAGTTGCTCAGCGGCGGCGGACTGGCTGCCCTGGTCGCGGCCGCGACCCCGCTGGACCTGCCGGGCAACGGCACGGTCGAGGTCAACGGAGACATCGCGAGCACTCGCGAAGTCGACGTCTTCAGCTTCGTCGCCGACGGCGACGGCAAGATCACGGTCCAGATGAAGGGAACCGGCGGCGGGCTGGACAGCTACCTGGAAATCTACGACGGGCGCGGGCGGCGGATCGCCAACAACGACAACGCGGCCCGGGGCACGCAGGACTCGGCCATCACCTTCAACGCGTCGGCCGGCACGACCTATTTCGTGAAGGCCTCGTCCAGCCGCGGGCGCTCGACCGGCGACTACGACCTGCTGCTGGCGTCCCAGCGCATCGACGACATGGGCAACACGCTCGATGCGGCCAGGGCGCTGGGCCTGAACAGCCGCGGCGCCGGTCGGCTGGACGGCCGCCTGAACGCCGCCGGCGACGTGGACATGATCTCGCTGGTGTCCACGCAGAACGGGACGATGACGGTGAACGTCCAGCCGAAGAACCGGCGGGACACGACCGATTTCAACCTGGTCATCTACAACAGCGCGGGCGATGTGGTGGCCAGCGACACTGGCAGCGGCAGCAGCGCGTCGCTGAACTTCGGCGTCGCCAAGGGCGAGACCTACTACGTGTCGGTCCTGGGCGGCGAGAGCGCCGTGGGCGACTTCCGGGTGGATGTGTCGACGAAGATCGGTCCGCCGCCCGCGCCCACGCCTGATCCGACCCCCACGCCCGATCCCGACCCGACGCCCGACCCGGACCCGGCGCCCTATGAGCCGCCGTCGCTGGACCTGCCCGTCAACGGTGACGCCGAAATCAGCGGCCGCATCGCGACAAACAAGGAAGTGGACGTCTACGAACTGGCGGTGACCTCCGACAGCACGATCACGTTGAGCCTGACCGGGACCGCCGGCGGCCTGGACACCTATCTGGAGATTCGCGACAGCCGCAACCGCCGCGTCGCCGTCAACGACAACGCCGGCCGCAACACGAAGGACTCGGCCGTCACGCTCAAGGCCGCCGCGGGCATGACCTACACGGTCCGCGTCTCCTCCAGCCGCGGGCGATCCGCGGGCGACTACGACCTGAGCGCCCGCTCGACGCAGATCGACGACTACGGCAACACGATGGACGCGGCCAAGATGCTGTCGCTCAACAGCAAGGGCTCGCTGTCGCTGAATGGCCGCATCAACTACGGCCAGGACGTCGACATGCTCAGCTTCGTCGCGACGCAGACCGGCACGATGAGCGTCACGATGAAGCCGAAGGCCCGCGGCTCGACGCTCGACAGCAACCTGATCGCCTACGACACGTCGGGCAACGTGCTGGCCAGCGACAGCGGGTCCAGCACGACCGCGACCGTCTCGTTCACCGTCATCGCCGGGCAGCGCTACTACCTGTCGGCCCTGTCCGGCGGGGAGACGACGGGCGATTACAGCGTCTCGGTCTCGACCAAGCCCGGCCCGGCGCCGACGCCGACCCCTGATCCCACGCCGACGCCCGACCCCACGCCCACGCCCGACCCCACGCCCACGCCCGACCCGACGCCGACCCCTGATCCCACGCCGACGCCCGACCCCACGCCCATCCCGGGCAGCACCATCACCGCCCAGGTGGTCACCGACTCCAACGGCGTGCAGCGGCTCCAGGTCGTCGGCACCAACGGCAACGACACGATTACGCTCTCGCAGACCGCCAGCGGCCTGGTTCTCCAGACCGCCAGCAGCACGCTGACCTTCTCGCAGTCGGTCTCCGGGCTGATCATCTACGGCTTCGGCGGCAACGACTGGATCCGGCTGGCCAACTCCGTCACGCTCTCGGGCACGGTCTACGGCGGCGACGGCAACGACCAGCTCTTCGACAACGCCGCCGGGGCCTTCACCCTCGACGGCGGCGCCGGCGACGACCTGCTGGTCGCCATCGGCGGCGGCAAGGACACGCTGATCGGCGGCGACGGCACGGACAGCTACTGGGGCGATTCGACCGACGTCTACTCCGATGCCACGTCGGCCGAGAACGCCGCGGGCAACCTCCACAAGGTCGCCTCCTTCTACCAGCCGGCGACGACTGACAGTTCGTCGGCCAACTACGTCTCGACCGACATCGCCGGCCAGAACCTGGTCGACCCGACCGTCAACAGCTACGCGAAGGCCTGGAAGAACTTCGCCTCCACGCCGCTGTTCCGCGACGGCCCGCAGTACAACGACATCACCCAGGGCTCGCTGGGCGACTGCTACCTGCTGGCCAGCCTGGCCAGCCTGGCCCAGTCCGACCCCAACGTCATCAACCAGATGATCACCTCGCTGGGCGACGGCACCTACGCGGTGCGGTTCTACAGCGGCGGGGTCGCGACCTACCTCCGCATCGACGCCGACCTGCCGGTCAACAGCGGCGGCGGGCTGGTCTACGCCCGCGGCGGCGCGGACAACGAACTGTGGGTCCCGCTGGTCGAGAAGGCCTACGCCCAGTTCCGCTACGGGCAGAACAGCTATCCCTCCATCGAGGGCGGCTGGATGTCCACCGTCTACACCCAGGTGACCAACACCGTCACCTCGGGCATTGCCGCCTCGTCCAGCTCGCTGTTCAGCTACCTTCAGTCCTGGCTGGACGCCGGACACGCCGTCACGATCGGCAGCACTTACTCCGGCGGCGGGCCCATCGTCGGCAACCACGCCTACATGGTCCAGTCGGTCAGCGTCGTGGATGGACAGCAGATGGTCACCGTCTACAACCCCTGGGGCACCGACGGCAGGAGCTGGGACTCCAACCCCAGCGACGGCCTGCTGACCCTCTCGGTCGCCCAGGTTCAGTCCTACTTCACGTCGGCCGTGGCGAGCATGGCCTGACCCGTCCGCGGCCCGTGCGCTGCGATCCGCAAGGCCCGGGGCCCAACGCCTCGGGCCTTGTCATTGACAGGAAGTGCTGAGTGTTGAGTGCTGAGTGCTGAGTGCTGAGCGTTGAGTGCCGAGCGAAGTCGGGACCGGCGGGGGCTCCCCGGCCAAACCCCATCGCTTGCGACGGGAAAGGTACGCTACACGCATCCTTCCCCCTTCGGATTCCGCCGGCAATGGATACTCCGCTCCGGCTGCGTGGTCGGGGCCTCGCGGACCAGAAATCGGGCGACCGCCGTCACGCGGTACTCGCCGTCGAACGCCTCGATCGCCCAGACGAACGAGCCGGCGGCGGGGCGATCGCGGTCAGTCCGGCTGGGTGGTCGCGGTGGGACGCGTCAGGTCGTAGCAGGCCACGTTCTTCGGCTGCCGCAGGTAGAGCCGGCCGTCGGCGATGGTCACCGCGATGTACTTGCAGACCGGCATCCTGGCCGAGGCCAGCAGGTCGCACTTTTCATGCGTGGCCCGGAACGCCATCGCCATCCCGCCGCCGGTGGTGAACATCTTCCCGTCGGCGACCACCGGCGAAATCTCCCCGCCGGTCCGCGTCTTCTGTTCCCAGGCGACCTTTCCGGTGGCCAACTCGATGCAGATGGCCGTCTCGCCGATGGCGTAGACGTAGCCGTTGTAGATCACCGGGCTGGCGTCCAGGCCGTGGAAGTCCGTGTTCGCCCACAGTTTCTCCGGCTTGTCCGTCGACAGCTTGTAGGCGGCCAGACCAAACCGGCTGCTGTCGCCGTAGGAGGGCCCCACGCTGGTGACCATGTGGTCGCCGACGACAGCGACGGTGGACCTGCTGCCGCCGGGGACTGTCCAGACGACGTGCCCGTCCGCCGAGTCCACGCAATAGACGGTCGCCAGCCTCTGCCCGGTGTTGCACAGCAGGAACATCTTGTCGCCGCTGCGCCAGGGGACCGGGGAGTTCTCGAAGCTCCTCACCGCCGGCTGCCGCCAGACAACCGTTCCCTTGGCCTGGTCCAGGGCGATCAATTCGCCGGCCGCCACGAACACCTTGCCGTCGGCCACCGCGGGCGAAGAGTGGTTGATGCCGCGGCCTCTGGCCTGCGGGTTGATCTGCCAGATCTCCTCGCCGCTCACGGCGTCCAGGCAGTAGACATCATTCTTGGAGCCGGTGAAGTAGCACCGCCCGTCCACGACGGTCGGCGTGCTGGAGGCGCCGTAGGGATAGCTGCCATAGGGCCCGGCGCCCTCGAACTGCTTCTTGAAGATCACCTTGCCGTCAGCGACGTTCAGGCAGACCAGGGTGTCCCACGACTTGCCGACAGCGGTGGGGATCAGCGGAACGACCAGCGCCTTCTGCGCTGCCGGTATGTGGTTGTCGGCAAACCAGGCGTCCAGGGCGGCCTGGCTGGGGAATTCCTTGTTCTGGATCGTCGCCAGTTTCGCGAGGAACTCCATCGGCACGGCGTCCTTGCCCTGGGTCAGCCGCCGCACCGCGAAAGAGTAGATGGCCTTCTTCTCCGGAGCGGTCGTGACATGCTCGTCGGCCCACTTCTTGATCCAGTCCACCCGGGGCTGCCCTTCCAGCTTCTCCAACTCGGGGCAGGTGCGGGCTTCTTCCATGGCCTTGAGGAGGTCCGGCGGGATTTCGCGGCTGGTCCAGCCGAGGCGTTCCAGGGCCAGACGCGACACGGTCCGCGTCGCGAGCACCTGCTGGTACTTCCACTGGACGTAAAGGTAGGCCCGGCCGGCGGCGACGCTGACGCAGCCGGAGCCGGATTCCAGCGAGCCGGGAATCTCCTCGCTCTGCCACAGCAGCGGCGGCCCGGACTTGTCCCAGCGCACGTCCAGTTGCGGTCCGCCAGGCGCCAGGCCGTTGCGCTGCGGGCCCCGCCACTGGTTGAAATCCCCGCCCCGGGCCGAGGCGCAGGCCCCCAGGGCAATCAGGACAACGCCGACCAGGGATGAAACCTTGGGCATGGCGGGGCTCCTCATGGATTGACCCCTTGATTAGACTCTCACTTCCACCGCCGGGTCAAGCGGCGAGAGAAGGGCCCGGCCGAGGCCATGGCCGGGCCTGGGCGGCGGCAGATTGGGGGTGGCAAAGGCGGGGGGAAATGCTAGACTCTTGCGTTCGAAAGAGGCCGGACCGGCCTCGGCAGCCGGGCGGACGGCGCCCCCGGCGGCGGCGAAACGAAACCGACACCGAAACCTGGAACCCGAGACTTGCCTATGGACATTCAACAGATCCAGGACCTGGTTAAGCTGATGGTCGATAACGAGCTGACCGAAATGGACATCCGGACCGGCGAGGACCGGGTCAGCCTCAAGCGCGGCGGCGCGGTGGTCCAGGTGGCCCCGGTCGCGGCCCCGGCGGTCCACCTGCCAGCAGCCCCGGCGGCGGGCGCGGCGGCGGCCCAGGCTGCGGCGGCGGCCCAGGACGA
>JAJVII010000013.1 GCA_022072085.1 Phycisphaerae bacterium | reverse complement strand
AGCACGACAATCGACGTGCTCACGGAGAGCCGGATGCAGGGAAACCCGCAAGTCCGGTTCGGAGGGAGGTTCGGGGAAACCTGCCGTCGTAAGGCGGCAAGGCGCCCCGGACCTACCCTACGATGCTGGGGGCGACCGGCTACGGCCAACTGCTCGAGGAGGTCGGGCTGTGAGGCAGATTCCCGGCCCCGACAAATCTCGGAATTCCGGCCGGAATCATGCTTAGCGGGGGCCAGGCTTTCCGGCTCAATGTGTCCCGATGCAGGCGAGGCAACGCGAACCACGAACCGAAGGAGACGCGAATGGCCAAGGGCAAGGGCAACGAGAACGTGCTGGGCGTCTCGATCGGCAAGGCGCTGATCGAGCGGCTGAAGAAACAGGCGGTCCGCGAGACGGCCAAGTATCAGCGGCCGGTGACGGTGACCGAGATCGTCAAGTCGGCGGTCGAGGACTACCTGGGCTACTGGGAGACGGGTATCGACGCGGCCGTCCTGGAGGGCGAGCAGCCGCCCCTGGACGACGATTCCGACTGCAGTCCGGCCGGCCCGATGTAGCCGCCAGGCGGGTTCGGGCCCGCCGCCAGCCGCCCTGGCCGCAGGACGACCGGCGATGGGTCGGAAGGTCCGACCCGAAACCCCACGCGTAAGGAGAGAACCATGTCGAAGAGCAGCAAGCAGGCCGGAAGCAAGACCACGAAGGCCGCCTCGAAGCAGCGCGCCGCCGGGCGCGGCAGGAAGGCCGCCGGCAAGGCCGCCCCGGCCGGCGGGGACAGCATGGAGCAGAAGGTCGCCAACGCGGCCGGCGCGGCTCTGGCACGGGCTGCCGCGGACAACCCGCTGGTCGCCGCCGAGGCCAGCCGGTTCACCGAGCTGCTGGGCAAGGCGACTGCCGAGCAGCTGAAAGAGGCCCTCTCGGCCGAGGGCCTGAGCGCGAAGAAGCGCAGCCGCATCGAGGCGGCGCTGAAGTACCGCACCGCGCCGCCGAAGGCCGAGCCCGCCGAGCGGGCCTGCCCCAAGTGCGGGTCGGCCGACCTGACCTTCAACAAGCGCGGCTTCACCTGCGCCAAGTGCGGCCACAGGCAGGACGCCGACGATGTGGCCAAGACAGTCGAGGCGGTCCAGACGGGCGACCTGACCAAGGGCGTCGAGGTCCCCACGGCCGGCAAGAAGAAGCCGCTCGCGAAGGCCGTCAGGCCCAAGGGCAAGATGTCCGGGCTGGACGCCGCCGCGAAGGTCCTGGCCGAGTCGGCCGAGCCCCTGAACGCCAAGCAGATCGTCGAACAGGCCGCCGCCAAGGGGTACTGGTCCAGCACCGCCGCGACCCCGCACGCCACGATCTACTCGGCAATCATCACGGAGATCGCCAAGAAGGGCGCCGACAGCCGGTTCAAGAAGACCGACCGCGGACTGTTCGCCGCGACCGGCGCCGCCAGGAAGGCGTAGCTCGCAGGCCAGCCCGGCACGCGACCCACCCCGGCCCGCTCGCCGGGGTGTTCTCCGTGCAGAGCGGCGAATCGGCTTGCGGGCGGCGGCGGTCCGCCGGTAAGATTCGGCTCGCCACCCAACCACAGGAGCGAGGCAATGCCCAGAAGGTCCAACGTGCAAGTCCTGTCGGTCCAGCAGCTCCAGGCCGAGATCGCCCGCCGCGTGGCGGCCCTGCCCAGGATGATCGAGCAGCGCGACCGGCTGAACGCCGAGATCGCCGCCCTGCAGACCCTTGTCAACAATGCACCGACTGCCGGCAAGAAGCCCGGCCGGAAGACCGCCGGCCGGAAGCGCGGCCGCCGCGGCTCGTACGCCCAGACCGCCGACCAGTTCGTGCTGGCCCTGCTCAAGGGCAAGTCGCTGACGACCGCCGACCTGACCGCCGCCTGGAAGAAGGCCGGCCGGGGCGGCAAGGTGGACAACGTCCTGACCAAGCTGGCGAAGGCCGGGCAGGTCAAGCGGGCCAAGGTGAGCGGCGGCCAGGGCAGCAACTACAGCCTGGCGTAGGAAGTTCCTGCTCACGCAGCACTCTCCTCCCCGGCGAGGATCGCGTCGACCATCGCGATCCTCCGGCCAATCCACGCCATCACCGGCACGGCCATGCTGTTGCCCAGCGCCCGGTAGCGGGGGCCGTCGGCGGCGGGTTTGCCGCGAAACGGCACCAGCGTGTAGTCGTCCGGAAAGCCCTGCAGCCGCTCACATTCGCGCGGCGTCAGGCGGCGGACCGCGTACTGGGCCACCACGCACGGCCGCATGTCCGACGTGGCCCCTGTCCCGGCGCTGCCGCCGGCCAGCGCCGGCACGACGTCCGACGGCATGCCCCGGCCGGATCTGCCGACCCGCGGCTGGAACGTGAACGGCACCCCGCTGGTCACGTTGCCGTTGCCCGTTCGTAGCGTCCCCATCGGCCCGACGTTGCCGCCGTGGCACTGGTAGGCTACGGCGACCTGCCCGCCGGCGTTGGCGCGGCTGGAGTCGTGGCCCATAGCCCGCAGCGCCGGGGCCATCCGGCTGGGCACGGGGTTCCGCTTGCTGTCAAAGGCAACCGGCACGATCGGCACGCCCCGGCCCGTGCCGTCCGGGCTGGAATCGTGCCGGGCGGTCAACGGGTGGGTGACGATGTGCCCTGCCTCGACCGCCTGTTGCGTCGTCATCGCGTGGCCATGCTCGGGCGAGTGGGCGCACAGCGGGCCGACCACGGCGAATGTCTCGGTGTCGAAATCCTGGCGGATCCCGTGGTGCGTCAGGGTTGTGGCGACCTCGATCTCGCCCGACGTGTTGCCGCCCCCGTAGCAGAGGGCGTTGAGCGGCCGGCCGTCCGCGCGGACTAACGTCCGCTCGTTGCTGTGGCCCCCGCCGCCGACGCTGCCAGAGCTGCACGTAACGGCTCGGGCAACTTCCGCCCGCGCCCCTCGGCCCGCCGCAGGATTCCGGCACAGGCCTTCGGGCTCAAGAAGTACCGCGACGGCAGGTCGCCAGTCTCCAACATGTCCGACAACGAAGACCCGACGGCGGCGCTGGGGGACTCCGAAGAACTGAGCGTCCAGGACTCGCCAGGCGAACCCATACCCGAGTTGGCCCAGCGCCCCGAGGAAGCAGCCAAAGTCCCGTCCCCGGCCGGACGACAGGACGCCGGGGACGTTTTCCCACACAACCCACTGCGGACGGAGCAGGTCAACAAGTCGAAGAAAGACGAGGGCCAGGTTGCCGCGCGGGTCGGCCAGTCCCTTTCGCAGCCCGGCGACCGAGAAGGATTGGCACGGCGTTCCGCCGACGAGCAGGTCGATGCGAGTGCGACCACGGACGCTCCCTTCGCTGATCTCTGTCATGTCGCCCAGATTGTCGAAGCCCCAACGGCGCTCGACCACGGCGTCGGCGAACGGCTCGATCTCCGACACCCACGCGCACCGCCAGCCCAGCGGTTGCCAGGCGACGTGGACCGCGCCGATGCCGTCACAGACGCTGGCGTAGGTGAACGTCACGCCGCCGCCTCCTCGACAGCGGCCGGGGCGGCAATCCGCTCGGCCTTCCTGCCGGTGAACTGCTCCCATCGCTGGACGATCACGTCGCAGTAGAGCGGGTCCAGTTCCATGAGGTAGGCCCGTCGGCCGGTCTGCTCGCAGCCGATCATCGTCGAACCGCTCCCGCCGAACAGGTCCAGCACGTTCTCGCCGGCGCGCGACGAGTATTCGATGGCCCGCACCGCCAGCTCGACGGGCTTCTCGGTCAAGTGGATCATGTTCTGCGGGTTGACCTTCTTGATGTGCCACAGGTCGGTCGCGTTGTTCGGCCCGAAGAACTGGTGGGCCGCGCCTTCCTTCCAGCCGTAGAACGCGATCTCAAAAGCGCCCATGAAGTCCTTGCGGGTCAGCACCGGGTGCTGCTTGTCCCACACGATGCCCTGGCTGAAATACAGCCCCGAGTCCTTCAGCGGGCCGGGGTAATTGCCGAGGTTGGCATACCCTCCCCAGATGTAGAAGCCCCGGCCCGGTTCGAGCACGCGCGCCATGTTCCCGAACCACGCCCGCAGCATCCGGTCGAAGTCCTCGTCCGACACGAAGTCGTTGGCGAGCGGCCTGTCTTTCGGGCGAAGCTTCCTGTCGGTGGGCTTGCGCTTGCCGAAGCGGGCCTCGTCGAAGCTCTGGTGGTGCATCAGACCGGACTTCTTGCGGTCGGCACGATGGCCGTCCTCGCCGCGATAGTCCACCTTCGGGCCTTCAAAGCTGGACAGGCCGGCGGCGACGGCATTGTTCGAGCGGGGTTCAACGCGGACGTTATACGGAGGATCGCTATTGACAAGATGGATGCGGGCGCCGTCCAGCAGCCGGTCCACGTCGGCCTCACTGCTGCTGTCCCCGCACAGCAGCCGGTGGTTGCCCAGGATGATCAGGTCGCCCGGTTTGGTGATTGCCTCGTCCGGCGGGGCGGGCACGTCGTCCGGGTCGGTCAGGCCGGCCGTGCCGCCGGGGGCGAGCAGCTCGGACAGATCGGCGTCGGCGAAGCCCAGCAGCGACAGATCGAACTCGGCCGCCTGAAGGTCCTTCAGCTCGATGGGCAGCAGGTCGTAGTTCCACTCGGCCAGGGTCGCGGTCTGGTTGTCGGCAATGCGGTAGGCCTTGATCTGCGCCGGGGTCAGGTCCGTGGCGACATGGACGGGCACCTTGGCCAGGCCCAGCTTGACCGCCGCCTTGTAGCGGGTGTGGCCGACGATGATCACGCCGTCGGCGTCCACCACGATCGGCTGGCGGAAGCCGAATTCCTTCAGGCTGGCCGCGACCGCCTCCACGGCGTCGTCGTTCTGACGCGGGTTGTTCTCGTACGGATTGATCGACGCGATGTCCCGAAGTTCGACCTGCATTGGGCACCTCCTGGTGCGGGTTAGGAATTCTCGGACAGGCGAAAGAAAGTCTGTCTAGGTCCGCGGCTCCTCCCGGCGGCCAAGGGAAAGATTCTGGCCAGGAAGGAACCATGGCTCCTGCCACAATGGCAGGTTTGCAGGGATCGCCACGTTTGGCCCGTGTTGCGGCCGGTTCGGCTGGCTGGCCACGTGCTCGACGGTCGAGATCGTCTCGCGACGGGGGCCAACGGGGCGCGTCCTGTGGCCCACGGGGTTGAATCCTTCACGCGAATCCCTCACCACCCCCCTCGCGTGCGCGCACACGCAGCGCGGGGGGGGGGGCGTGAAGGATTCATATATAGAAGGAGAGAGAGTGTGTATTTCCTGTATATTCCTATAGTTCTGCCGCCCGGAATCCTTCACGGCGAGGCGTGAAGGATTTGCGAAGGATTCGCCCGCCAGGGCTCCCGCCGACCGGTTTGCGCCCGAAATCCGCCCCAATCCCTCACGCCGGCGTGAAGGATTGCGAAGGATTCGTGAAGGATTCGTCCTGCCGTTGCTCATGGGATCCGATAGCCCTCGGCCGTCTTGGTCTTGCTCGGGATGTCCACCCGGACGATCTCGCCCTGCTGCACGAGCGTCGAGGCGATCTGGTCGAAGTCGAACGACTTGCAGCGCATGGCCCGCAGCAGGTGCTGCCGCTGCATCTGCTGGCCCGGGGCGTCCCGCAGTCTGCGGATCAGCTTCAGGCACTCGGCGTGAAACGGGTTCTCGGCCACGTAGGTGGTCGCCAGGTAGAGCTGGCGGCGGGTCTGGTGCATGGCGAACTCGGTCGCCCACTGGACGGCCGGCAGGCCGATCACCGGCTCGGCATGGTTCTCGCTGCACGCATAAAGCAGGGCGAGTTTCTTGGCGTTCTCGCAGGTCCGCGACCAGGCGACGCGGGAAGGTTCGTCATTGCGGGCGTGGGCCTGGTCGTATTCAGCCTCCGTCCTGACGCGAAGCGCCTCAATCGCCTCTTCCGCCTCGGGCGTTGGCAGCACTCTTATTGGCTCGGGGTGGATGTCGATGAGGTTGCCTCGCCGGCTGCCGGGCTGGAAGTCGCCCCACCAGCGGGCGGTCTCGATGATCGGCTCGGGCAGGTTGCTCACTGGCCCGGCCTTCTGGCCGGCGCCCCGTTTGCCCACGTCCACGATAATGAGCCGGGCGAAGAAGCCGTTGGTCAGCATCCGCTGCGACAGCGACTCGTAGAAGAACTGCGGCGTGGCCGTGCCGAACAGCGTCAGATGCGGCTGGTCGATGTGGCCGGCGTCCTTCTGGCCGGCCTTGACGCGAAGCGGATACTGGACGTCGGCAGAGGTGTAGAGCGTCAGGAGTATGTTGGGAATGGACTCGCTCTTGCCCTCGCGGTCGAAGTTGATCTGGCGCAGGACGCCGTCCATCTCGTCGTTCTGGAACAGCATCGCCGCCGAGCGGGCCAGGGCGTCCTGGATGCCCTGGCCGGAGGCGAACTTGTCGCCCAGCGCCGCCATGTGGCCGATCTGAAACAGCACGTGCGAATTGACCTTGCGCGGGTAGTCCTTGCCGGTGCCCGAGCTGGCCAGTGCCAGCAGGTAGATGTTGGGCCGAAGATCGCCGTCGTCGCGGACCTTCCGGCCGCACAGGTAGGACTGGAGCGCCACCGCCCCGCAGAAGGCCAGGCCGACGCTGGGATAGGGCGCGTTGGCCAGGGTGAACTCCATCACCTGTTCGATGAAGCCCGGCACGCGGAACAGGTGCTCGGGGATCGGGCCGGGG
This sequence comes from Phycisphaerae bacterium, assembly GCA_022072085.1. Lineage (GTDB taxonomy): Bacteria > Planctomycetota > Phycisphaerae > JAJVII01 > JAJVII01 > JAJVII01. Next base: position 113,153 of record JAJVII010000013.1, on the reverse strand, counting down.
TCGGCGATGGCGGGCTCGGCCTGAGGCGCGGGGTCGGGGGGCGCCGCGTCGAAGTGCGACAGGTCCACGTCGGGCGCTGGGGCGATGTCGCCGCCAAAGCCCTGCGTTCGCAGCGCCTGCGCCGCCGCCGAGAAATCCCCGTTGTGCTCCAGCAGGGCAAAGACGGCAAACGGGCCGTAGGCTTTCTCCGGCTCGAACGGGGCGGCGCTGGACGAGAAGACGTAGAAGACGCGATCCTTCAGCGTCGCACTCCAGCCGCGGTCCTTGCCGGGCCTCCGCCAGTACTCGTTGTCCCCGCCCTTCGCCAGCGCCCAGCCGTGCTTGAGAAGCAGCTCGCGGACGCCGCCGCGGGCGTTGAAGTCATCGCCGGGCCGCAGACTGCCAGAATGCGCAACTGCCGGCAGGCCCGTCACAGGTTCGGGCAGGTGCTCGTTCAGCGCCCACGCCGCTTCGAGCAGGACGTCCCGCTCGGCCTCAGTCAGCACGGGCAGCGACGTGAATTCGCCCTGGTGCAGGGCATACCCTGGTGACGGAGCGCACAAGATCAGACCGCCTTCGCCGCGGGTCTCGATCAGCGTCAGGACGATGTGCCAGCGGCCCTCGGAGTCGCGCCGTGGGATGTACTTCTTGTTTCCGACGTAGACCGGCTCGCCGTTGTCGACGTAGACCTTGCGCTGGGCGAGCTTGATGCTGCCGCAGACCGGCGACTCGCAGCGGTAGCCGGCGTGCCATCCGGTCGAAGGCGTCCGCTCGATGACCAGCCGCTCCAACAGGCCGGGTGCCGCCTGGCGGACCCGCTCGCACCAGGGCTCGAACGCCTCGCCGGCCAGGTCGAAATCAACGGCCTCGAAGTTGCCTGACGGCGCTCCGGTCAGCACGCACAGCGCGTCCGGGCCGTTGGCGAACCAGGCGTCCAGTTCGGCCGTCGTCGGCCGCCTGGAGCGGTACTGCTTCCACGCGTCCAGGGCCGGCCGCTTCTCATCGGCCTTGGCCGGCAAGACGCACAGGCCGGCGTCAAGATATGTCCTGGCAATGTCCTTCATTGGGCTCGCACCCGCTCAGAACGGGATGTCGTCCTCCGCAATGCCCGCCTCGACCGACACCGGCTGCGGCACCCCGCCCGGCTTCGGTCCCAGCGTGTGGCGGATGATTCGGTCGAATTTCTCGCCAGCGACGTGCCGTACAGTGATCGACAACGTTTCGGCCAGGAAGCCTTCGTTGGCCATGTAGACGGCGGAGGCCGCCGAGGGCGGCGCGGGTTCATTTGACCGTTGGGCCCACCAGGCCTCGGCCTTCTGCCTTGCGTAACCGGTGTGCTCAAAGCAGACCCACTCGCTGCGGTAGTCGCCCAGGCCGATCTGGTAATCGACCCGCATGGTCTTGGGGGCCGTGCCATCGTCGCCGCGCTTGACGTGGACGTGGTAGCTGACCGACTGGACCTCGTACTCGATATCCTCGACCTGGCCGGACAGAATGCCGGCGCTGGTTGCCTCGCGCTCATGCTTCTGGCGTTCGGGCGGCGGGAACTCATAACCGCACTCAGGGCAGATCGAATAGGCCGCGTGGATCAGCGCCTGACACTGCGGACATTCCTTGGCCGGCGCTTCGCCATTGCCGCGTTCCTTCTCGTCGATTCGGATCGCATCCACCGGACCGTGCCGAAGCACATTGCCGCCAAAATCCAGCACCAGGCAGTCGGCCTTGCCCCCGCATAGACGGAAGCCCCGCCCGACCATCTGATAGTAGAGCCCAGGCGAGTTGGTCGGCCGCAGCAGGGCCACGCTGTCGATGTTGGGCGCGTCGAAACCTGTGGTTAGCACGTTGACGTTGACGAGGTATTTCAATTCGCCCTTGCGGAACCGCTCCAGCGTGGCAGCCCGCTCGAACGGCAGCGTGTCGGCGCAGACGAAGCCGCACTCTCGACCGATGCCCGCCAGCACGCGCTGGACGTGCTCGGCATGCTTGACGCCGGCGGCGAAAATCAGCGTTGCCTTGCGGTCCTGGGTCTCTTCGACGATTTCCCGGCAGGCGGCGCCGACCAGAGCGTCATCATCCATCAGGGCTTCGACCTCGCCGGCGAGGAATTCGCCGGCCCGCACGCGCAGGCCCGACGTGTCCACCTTCCGCCTGCTCGCCTTGGTCTTCAGCGGGCAGAGGTAGCCCTGAACGATCAGCTCGCGGACGCCGACCTCGTAGCAGACGTGGTTGAGCAGGTTCTCGGGCCCGCAGATCATCCCGGTCGTCATGCGGTAGGGCGTGGCCGTCAGCCCGATCAGGCGCACGTTGGGATTGACGACTTTCGCCTCGGACAGGAACGTCTGATACATCCCGTCGCCGTCCGGCGGGATCATGTGGGCCTCGTCGATTAGAACGAGGTCGAACCGGTCCAGCTCGGCCGCCCGGCGATAGACCGACTGGATGCCGGCGACGATGATCGGGTGTTCGGTGTCCCGGCTGCGCAGGCCGGCGGAATAGACGCCGATCTGCATCCACAGATCAGGGGCCGTGGCGTGGAGCTTCTCGACCGCCTGCTCCAGCAATTCCTTGACATGGGCGAGGATCAGGACGCGCCCGCCCCACTGCCGGACGGCGTCCCGGCAGATCGTCGCCATCACCGGCGTCTTACCGCCGGCGGTGGGAATGACGACGCACGGGTTGTCGTCCCGAGCCCGCAGGTGGCTGTAGACCGCCTGGACGGCCTCGTGCTGATAGGGTCGCAGGATCAACGTCATTGGACCTTGGTTTCGAGTTCGATGGTCTTGAAGATGATCAGGAGCAGGTCGACCATGACGCGGCATCTGGTCGTCACTGGATCGTCATCGCGCGACTGGGCCTCAACCGGGATGTCAGCTAACCAGCCGAACAGGTCCAAGGCCCGCCGCCGGAGTTCCCTGCACGCATCGAGCGTAGTGGGTGGCACGTGACTCATGATGCCCCTCCTGCGATCTCGTAGACGGCCGCCCGCGAATGGCCCGGCCGGACGCCAATCTGTCGAATCCTGCCGGCGGCCAGCAGCGTACGGACCCGCCGGCGGACGGTGGTTTCCGATTCGCCGCTGAACGCGACCATCTGGGCGATGGTCTGCCCGCGGGCGGGAACGAGTGGATGCTGTGGAGCCAGAAGCTCGGCCCACGCCTGCCGCACGTCGGCTTCGGTGATGTTTCGCCTGGCCACGGTCACTCCTTGCGCGGCTTCGCCTGATCGCAGACCGCCTGAAGCGCCGCCTTGGCCTCGTCGTTCAGCAGGTCCAGCATGTTGCCGTCCGGCCGCCAGCGGCAGACCATGACCGACCGCGTCTCGCCGCCGGCCTTGAACCGCACCATGATGGCGACGTTGATCAGGTAGGTTTCGTCGGGGTCGAAGAGTCTCACAGCGTCACCGCCTTTGTCCGCTCGGGCGACCGCACCCAGTGGCGGGTGTAGAGATCTGAATCGCCCTGGCGGATCACGCTGCCGCCGATCTGTGGCATCGACTGGCGGGCCCCGGGCACGCGGTAGCAGTAGGGCGTCTTGAGCTGCCATGCCGGGCAGGTGAACGCGATGCCGTAGCCCAGCCTGGTCGGGACACGGACCTCGATGTGCCGATGGCGATGGCCGCGAACCAGCACGTCCGGCGGGCGCTGCCGCCAGCGGCCGGCCTCGGTGTAGGCCTCGGCCAGCTCGCGCATCACCGCCGTGGACTCGTACGCTTGGCTGCCCGTCGTGCCGATGTGGTGGGTCGCGTGAACCAGTCCCCGGCCCAGTTCGATCCACGCCTCCCAGCGGGCGTGCCGACCATCTTCATCCGGCACGGCCCCGAGCCGCTTGGCCAGCCGCTCTTCCTCGACGCCCGACGGCCCGACATGGGCCTCGGTGCCGCGGATCATGTAGAATCGGCCATCTGCCCGCTCGGCGATGGGGCTGAGCGCGCGGTAGGCGATCTCGGCCTGGTCTTCCAGGTTGTGGCTGACCTGTGACGTGCTGCCGTGATGGACCCCGTCCAGGATGTCGCCGAGGACCAGCACGGCGAACGGCTCGCCGTGACAGGCCTCGGGCACCCAGCGGTCCCAGAACTCGCACCACCAGGACCAGACGATCTTCTGGAGCCGCGACGGCGAGTAGTGGCCGCCGTCGTCCAGCGGGGTCGGTGCACTGGGGTGCAGGCCCAGCCGGCAACCGCAGTGGAGGTCCGAGACTACTACCAGGTTGTTGATGGGCCTGGATTTGGCCATGATGTCACCAGAAGATCAGGGTGTTGCTGGCGGCGAACAGCAGGGAGATCGCGCCCTCGCGAGGCCGGCCGCAGATAAGCGCCGCAACGCCCATGGCGGCCAGGATGGCGACGTTGGCGAGCATCGCCAGGCGGTAGAATTGCATGAAGCTCACAATTTGCCCCGCGCGAGGCGTAAGCGGCTGGCCGCCTCCTGATATTTTTCCTCGATCCAGTCCTCGGTCTCGTGGCAGATTTCGTGGGCGACGCGCCGCTGATCGTCTGTCGTCACCGGTAGATGTTTTGCGACAGTGCCGAGATTACCGCTCGAGCCGGGGTAAAATAGCGCCAAGACCTTCTTGATCGATCCGGACGCAATTTCTGTGCTGTCCTCCTCATTCTCGATGATTCCGGCGACGATCTGATCGGCGAAGATCCCCCAATCGTCGCGAATGGCATTCAGCGCGTCGGCGATGGCTACGCCAATGCTGAATCCATTGTCGGATTCAATGCTCTTCATCCACAGATTGCGGTCGATCTGGACTGCCTCGTCGTCGAAGGCAATGCGAATTGAGAGTTTCACCGGCCCATCAACATTCTCGTCAGTCATTGTGTTCTCCTGGTTAGGCGATCATCCCTGGCAGCCGCAGTCGCATCAGGTTGATGACGTGGGTCAGAAGGTGGTCGCGGATGTCGCCGGCCACGTACTTCTCGACCAGCTCGACGTAGGCCGGACTGTGGACCAGGTCGCGGATCAGCTGCGGGTTGGCCGCCAAGCCCGGTGGGCAGGACTTGTCCTGTCGGAACAGTGCGGCCCGCTCGATATCGGCGGCCTCGGCCGTCGCCTCGATGGCGGCGGTGACGATCCGGACCGCCGCCCGCCGCGACAGCTTGAGCATCTCGGCGGAGGGCTCGCTCGCGATGTCATTCATCTCCGTCTCCCTGAATGGCGTTGTCCCCGGTCGCGGTACCGCCGGTATCGTCGAGATACCGCTGTGCCGCGTCGCCCAGAGCCTCCAGCGCGCCGCTCCCCCATGCGCCATGGAATCTCGCCTCACGGATCAGGCCGGCCAGGAGTTGTGGCACCGTGTTGCAGAGGCGATCCCGGAGTGCGACCAGCGTGTTGAACAGGCCAAATCCAAGCGCGCCGTCCAGGGTCTTGAAGTCACTGTTGGTTTCGACGTGCTGGGTCGTCTCGCCATCTTCTGTCAGCACGATGCTGACGGTCACGGATGTGGTCATTCCTCATCTCCTTCCACAATGGCCAGGGTCCGGGCGTAGCCGGCGATGTCCACGAGGTTGTCGCGGCGGTGGGCGAAGGACTCGCGGGCCAGCTTCAGGCCGATCATGCACTTGGCCACGTCCTGGGGGCTGATAAGGGCGTCGTCCCGGAGCTTGGGCCCCAGCACCATGTCCCACGTGGCCGCAATACGGCTGAAGTTGTCCAGGGGATGGCCGTAGGCCTGCCGGCGATCAGCCGACGTGATCTCGGCGGCCTCATCGAGGATGGGGCGCCCGGCCGGCTCGCCCGACGGCGGGACACCGACCATCGTCACGATCCCGTAGTCCAGCGCCGCCCGCAGGAATTCCCGTTCGGCCCGCTGCGGCGGCCAGGGGTCGATGTGCCAGCCGAGGAACGGGTCGCCCTCAACGTCCCACCCGGCCGGCTCGGCGGACATCAGGTCCCGCTTCTCGGTCAGCAGCAGGCGAGTGTCGACGTGCTTGACTGCATCCATGCAGCCTTCCGGCATGGGCCAGGGCAGGTTGAACCGCCGGGCGACCGCGCCCATGACGGCGTGCTCGATCTCATCGATCCAGCGGATCGCCCCGCTGAGCGTCTCGATGCAGGTCCGCTGTTTGATCGGCCGGGCGATGTCGTTGATGTAGGCCTCGGCGGCGTCATGAAGCAGGCCCCATGCCTGGGACTCGGGCGGGCACTCCCGCGCGACCAGCACCGAATGCTGGGCCACGCTGTAGAACTGCCGCGTGTGGCCGGTGAACCGGCAGAGGTTGGCCAGGGCGTGGGCGATGTCGTGGATGTCGATCTGGTCGGGGTCGGGCGCCAGCGGAAAGACCTGGCGGCCGTTGAAGGTCTGAATCCAGGGGTTCGATTTCATCAGTTGGTCTCCGGGTCAATCGCCGCCCCGCACAGCGGACAGCGGGCCAGGGGCAAGGGTTCGATCCGCACGTCGAGCTGGCCGCCGTCAGTCGGCGCGCCCCGGCGGGTAAGCAGCAGGTCGATCTGGCTGTCGTCCTCGTAGATGCCGGCGTGCTGGAGCGCATCGAGCACCGGCTTGGCGATGTTGTCCAGATCCCGGCGCCGCCGGTCGGGCGGGAAGGCGTCCATCGCCAGGGCAATCCGCCCGCCGGCTGGCGGCTTCCGCGGACCCCCGCCCGCCAGGAGGGCACAGGCGTTCGTGCGGAACGTCCGGCCCTCCCGGCTGATCAGGGTGGCCCGCCGGCGGCCAAGCGTCACGTGCCGCCAGTAGTGGTTGACCGAGGGCGGGTAAGGCAGTGTCAGCCGCACTTGTATTCCCCCGTGGCCTGGCCGAGGACCTCAACGCTTGCCTTCGCCCCCGCCAGGGGGACGATCCGGGCCAGCGGCAGGTCTTCGATCAGCTCGATTGCACCCGCGAGCTTGTCCTGATCCAGAGCGAAGATCCGGCGTTTGTCGTAAACGACCACTTCGACCTTGCCCTGGACCACCCGTATCTGAACCTCGAACGGCCAGTGCGGGCAGGAATCCTGCTGCCGCTTGTAATCGCCGAGTCCGACGATCAGCCGCCAGTCCTCCTGCATGACCGTCACGGTGGCCGCCGCAAGCGAAACACGGTCCGCGTGCCCGTCGGGGAAGATGTCGTGCAGCGTTACCAGTCCCATCTCATCCATTGAAGTACTCCTCGTGCTCATCAGGGCCCGATGTTCAGGTCGCTGTGCCGGACTGCTCCTCCCGCCACTCCAGGAATTCATCCAGCTCGGTCTCCGCATCCGTGCGGCTGGCGAACTCCTCGCGGCAGGCGGGGTCCTTCGTCCAGATCCGGCCATCGAATGGCTCGCGGCTCATCCAGTGGCCGAAGTCCGGGTCCTGCACGCAGTAGAAGGTCCGCTGGACCTTCCCATCGAAGACCTCCTGCAGCTCGACGACGCGCTCCCTGGGCTCCATTGCTGTCGTGGTCATGGCCGGCCTCCTACCGCCGCCAGGGCGGCGTGTTGCTGGCAGCCGGGGCCTGCTGCGGCTGGCCGGCGGCAGCCGACTTCGGCTCGTAGCCCTTGATCTCGTTCGTCATTTCGCCGGTGTCTTCACGGTTCTTGCACTTGACGGTTATCAGCAGCGGGATGTTGTGCAGTTCGACGCTGTCCTTGGGCTGGAGCACCCCGACGGCCCGGCAGACCGCCGACAGCTCGGCCCGGGCGATCTTGACCGTCTCGGGCTTGGGGTTGTTCAGATTCAGCCGGGCCCAAACCTTGCGGTTCTTGTATTCGCCGTCCAGCACCGTGAAGGTGAGCTGGAGGTACTTGCCGTCGCCCGCCTTGGTGTCCTTCATCTCGCTGTCGGTGATGGCGGCGAGGTACTTGCCCGCGGGGATCGGGTCAAACCCGGCAGCCGGGTCGACCTGGCTGGCATCGAATCCGTTCAGGTTTGCCATGGTCACTTCTCCTCGGGGTTGGGGGTGTCGCTGGGATTGCCGGCGATGGCCGCCATCAGCGCGGCCCACGACAGGGGCAGCTCCGCCGGCAGGTCGAAGCGGTTCTTGGCCACGCAGGCCGGGCTGCCGACGCAGCGGAGGACACGCTCCCCGCCGTCCTTGCCCAGGCCGGCCGCGATGGACCGCTTGCGGTTGAAGCCGGCGTCCTCGGTCTGGGTGATGATCTTGCGAGTGGCGAACAGCACGGCGTCGGACCACTCGGTGACCAGCGCCGCCGCGTGCTTGTGCAGGCGAGGCGAGTAGCGGTCGTAGGCAACCGCCTCGGGGTCCTCGAACTTCTCGACCTTGGCGTGGGCCAGCAGGATGACGGCCATGTTCCGCTGGTTGCGCAGGGCGTCCAGGCCGGCCAGCACTTCGCGCCACTGCGTCAGGGCGTGGGTGTAGCCCTTGGCGTAGCCGCCGTCGGCCTTCTCGATGCTCTTGACGCCGTACTCGGCGCAGACCTTGTCCCAGATCAGCCGTTCCAGCCAGTCCAGGCTGTCGATGACGACGGTCTGGAAATCGTGCTCGTCGGCGAATAGCGCCGACAGGCCCGAAACCACGTCCTGGTAGCTCCTGGCCAGCGGGAACGAGGCGCAGTCGATCTGGTCCAGGCCGTCTTCGGTCTGGATGAAGATCGGCGCGGGCGCCTGCGAGGCGGTGGTGGACTTGCCGATGCCCTCGGTGCCGTAGATCAGCAGCCGGGGCGGCGCGTGGCGTTTGCCACGGCGGATGTCAGTGAGGCCGGGCATGGGGATTCCTTTGCGTTGGAGGTTCACGGTTCGGTCACGCTTGGCTGGCCAGCCAAAGGCGGGCGCGGGAGTCGAACCCGCACGCTCGGGTGAAGGAGAAAGCCCCGAGCGGCGCCGGCCCTGCCGAAGGCCCGGGCGGGGGGAGGGAGTCCGGCCGCTGAACACGCGCGGCTTCCCGCCCGGGCGGAAAGGAAGGCGTTACGGGAAGTCCAGGATTCGCACGGTCTCGTAGCCGGTGGGCCAGGAATCCAGCTCGCGGCAGCGCCGCAACCGGGCGATGGCCGCCTCGTTCTCGGCCCTGGCGATGGCCAGCGTGTCGTCGCCCACCCGCCAGACCCCGCAGCGGAACGGCTCGATCTTCTCGACGGCGATGATGTGGACGGGGACGCGCTGGCCGACGACGACGGCCAGCACGGACTGGTAGAAAGCGAGCTGATTGTGGTAGCGGCGGCGCCGGCACTCGGCCTCGAACCAGGTCAGGTCGGCGGTGCTCTTGAGGTCCACGATGCCGCGGAAGGGGTGGGTCCAGTCGATGCGGATCTGGCAGGGCGTCTGGCCGTACTCCGCCCGCACGACGCCCTCGGCCCGGCCGTGCACCAGCAGGTCGACCGCCTCGTCGTTGGCGGCTACGCCGGCGGCCATGTTCTCGATCAGTTCCAGGTCGTCGTGGTGGATGCCGGGCTTGCCCTGCGCGGCGGCCCAGTCGGAGAAGGCCTTGGTGGTCGCCCCGTAGGGTTTGCCGGTGGACTTGTTGATCGGGCCGCCGAGGGCGTAGCGCCGCTCGTACTCGTCCCGGCCCTCCAGGGTGCGGGTGTGGAACGCCTGGCCGATGAACAGCGCCGGACCGCCCTCGTCCCGGGCCAGGCCGAGCTGCTTCTTGCGGAACAGCCAGGGGCAGGCCATGAAGTCGAGCAGCTGGTGGCTGCTCAGGTATTCGCCCGCCCTGGCGTGGTAGTCTTCCGCCGGTTCTGTGCCGAGCACCGACAGGTCGATCAGAATGTCATCCGTGCAGGTCAAAAGGTGTCTCCTTACGGTTGCGTGCCATCCGCGCCGCAGGCCCATCTCACGCGGCGGCGCAGGGGCCGGTGATGCCGGCCGACTCCAGGTGCCTTCGAATCTGTTTGATCGCCCGGGTGACGGCGGCGCCCGATGTGCCGAGCCGCCGGGCGACCTCGGCCGGCTCATAGGTCTTGAGCATCCCCGCGATGGCTGCCAGGCGCGGCGGCATCCGCGACAGGGCCGCCTCGACATCCATCCGCAGGTCTTCCCGCTCGAATGGGTCGTCTCCGGCCCAATCAGGGTCAGCGATGGATTCATCCAGGTTGGTGCGGATGTCGCTGATGGGCGAGGGGGTGAGGACCGGGTATTCCCGGTCATTGATGAACTGGCGAACCATGTGCTGGTACTTGCGGTCGAGCACCCGGCAGATGAACGTCTGCCAGCGGGTGCGCTCCGGCACGTACGATCCGATGGCCGTAACCAGCGACAGCCAGAACTCCTGCTCCAGGTCCGGCTGGTCCGTCTCGGGGATCTGGAACTTGCGGAGCAGCCGTTCGACCCGGTAGGTGATGCGCTTCTCGACGTATGCCTGAGCCTTTGCTGGGTCGCGCACGGCGGCGTGCTGGGCCAGCAGGTCGGAGAAGGAGCCGTATTGTCCCCGGCTGCTGGTGCCGGCGGGAATCGTTTGATGAGTGGCTTGAGTGGTCATTGCTGTCCTTTCGCGGGCCGGCTTCGCCGTGCCCGCCTATCTGGTTATCTATCCCGTTGCCTCCAGAACCGGTCCGCCTGCTGACTAATCCACCAGATCAGTCTCGCGCAGCCGCTCGCGGATCTCCGCGATGGCCCAGCGGACCTGCCGGCGGGAGATGCCAAGCTGGCTGGCGATGGCCCGCATGCTGGTCCCGACCTTCAGGAGCCGGGCGACCTGGCTTGCCTGTGGCGAGAGGGAGCCCAGGGCCTCTGTGAAGTCCATCTCCGCCTGCAACCGGTCCAGTTCCGGGACGGGGGCTTCTCCGCGACGCCGGCCCTGGTCGGATTCAAGCAGGCTCTCCCCGAGCGCCACGTCCACCCCGTCCTCGCCGGGGATTCTCGATCCCTCAAGCGACTGCATCTCCAGCCGGGCGCCCCGCTTGATCCGCCCGTAGTCGCGGCACATCTTGGCCACGGCCGTTTCCACGACCCTGGTAATGAAGGTGTTGACCGACCCCCGATCCGGGTTGAACGTGTGGGCCCTCTGCAGGACACGCAGCACCAGATCCTGCTGGAGTTCCTCCACGTCCCTTCCCCGGAACTCCGGCCTCCTGCCGAGCTGGCCAGCCTTGATCCGGATCAGCGTCTGCGCGTAATCAGACGTGACCGCCGTGTGAACTTCCTGAATCGACATCGTTGCCTCCGGGCCGGAGGCAACTGCCCAGTCAGGGTCAGCTCAGGGGCGGGTTGCGGGGCGGCACACTGCCGCCCCAAAGAACAACCGCGACCCTGGCGACTTCCGGGCTCGGCCTCTCGGCTTCACCCGGCTGCCGCGGTGTCGCGGTCTTGGTGAGATGAAGGCAGGTTGTCCGCCGCGATTGCCGCAGCGTAAGTCATTCAGATTCAGCGGGTTGCGAGCGGTGAAGAATTTTTCCTGACCTGTCGCGTCGTTGCGACGCGACAGTGCGGCGGACCGATGCACTGTCATCGGCGGCGGCCAATGCCCTCACTCCGCCGCGGCGCTGGATTGCACGGTTGACCATGTCCTTTGTGATCCGGGTGCCGCGCTCTTCGGACAGGGCCGTGGCGGCAGCGCGGCAGGAACCGTGTTGCCGCCAGGCAGCGATCAGATCATCGTCCTTCAGAAACGACTTGATCTCCGCCTTGAGCTGTCGGCGAACCAGGAGCTTCTTCTGTTTCGGGGCCAGGGGCATCGGATTAAGGGCTTCGCTGGCGGCATCGGCGTCCTTGACCAGCAGCATCATGTGCGTTGGGTTCACCTCGATGCCCGCCCCGCCCAAGACCGCAACGCGTGATAACGTGACGACCGCCGGGACGCGGCCCGGCCAGATTTCGGGCGGCGGCGGCTGGTCGCCGATCAGGACAATGGGCCTGCCGCCCGTCCCGATTCGCACTGCGATTGCCGGGCCGTCGGGGCTCGCCAAGCCCCGGGCCAGCAGGACCTCGCGGCTCGCGCCCTGCCAGGCTGTCTTGCCGAGCCGCCACAGCCGTCCGGGGATCAGCGGGGCGCATGTGCCCGCCAGCGCCATGCCCGTGGCGACCAATCGGGCCAGGGCGTCGAAGTCGATGGCCCACTGGATGAGCATGTCGGGCGGCACCTCCACCCGCAGCGATTCCGGGCAATGGATGAAGAACCGCATTCGCCCGTCGCGGGACTCCCTGCATTCGACCTCGGCGTCGTGGCCGCCGGCGCAGGATGGGCAGGTTATGTGAGAGGCGTTGGCGGCCCGCACCAGCAGGCCGCTCCCGGCCAGACAGTCCAGGGCGCCGCGGGGCCAGGATCGGACCTGCCTCGCCCCAAACACCGGCGCAGGTGTTTCCATGCTCCGCCAGATCACATCAAGCGGGTCGCTCATTGTGCGACCCCCCACAACTTCAGACACCGCTCGCCGACGGCCCGCATCTCGTCGGGCTTACTCTTGAGGTTGCACGAGTTCGGGCAGCTCACGTCAAACGTCATTGTCCTGGCCTTCCGCTGGCCGTCGCTCATGAACTTCAGGGTCACGGTCACACGGGTCACCTGGACGCGGGTCATCGGCAAGTTCCTGGCGTCCAGCCACTGGTCGATCAGGTCGTAGATGTGGTTCCTGTCGTGGCTGCCGCCGGCCTTGACGGTGATCTCGTCGCCCGGCGAATCCACCGCCGCCAGCCCCATCTTGCGGACCCGAACCTCGGCCACGCGGTCGGCCGGATCGGTGGGCAGTTGCATGGCGCGGTCCTTGAAGCCCTCCAGCAGGAAGGCGGGCTTGTCGGGATCAGCCGGATCGATATCGTCCGCCAGGACCGCCCGGCAGAAAGCGCCCTGGAGCGGCTCGTAGACCTTCCTGCCCCCGCGGGCGAACATGTCCAGCGTGCCATCGGTCCGCGAGTAGACGAAGACATTCGTAAAGGCGTCCCGCTCCGGCTGCTTGTGCATCTGGCCGCCGTCGTCGAAGACCAGCCGGTTGTCGGGGTAGTCGTCCAGGTAGGCGAAGAAGTAGTCGTCGCCGTTGCCCCGCTGGTAGTGTTCAATGTGGCACCAGTAGCCCCGGCACTGGTTCGGCTTGTAGTAGCCGACCAGGGCCTCGGCCAGCGACTGCCTCATCCGGTCGTCCACCGCCAGCGGCACGCGGGGCAGGCTGTTGCGCTTGACCCAGTAGCGCCCGGACTCCAGGGCGTCGGCGCGGGCGAACATCGCCGCCTCGTCGAAAATGTCCGGCATCTCCAGGTGCACCCACATCGCCTTGTCGCAGCGGCCCTCGAGCATGGCGAACTCGGCCATCTTCTCCGGGCACCAGCGGCGGATTTCCTCGGCCAGGACGCCCAGGCCACGCTCGTCGGCCAATTCGTTGACGTCCTGGAGGATGACCTGGACCTCCTTGCGCCTGACATCAGGCAGCTGCTGCCAGGCCGCGAAGACGGGGGCGATCTGCGTTTCCGGCAGACCGTCCCAGGCAACGTCCTGCAGCTCGCCGCGCTGCGAGAAGAATTTCCGCAGCAGTCGGTTGGACACCTGCTTGAGCACCTTCCTCGGGTCGAAATGCCTTGCCATGCTGATCAGCTCCCGCTCCGCCGTGCCCGCGATCCGTCGCGGGGCGGAGCGCCCGCGCGGCCGCTGATGGCTGCCCTCTAGCATCCGGTCCGCTCTGCGGATACATTGTTTCCGGGCCGCCGTGACGAGAGAGCGGAACACCCGTCCCCTCGTATCGAATACGCCCCGGGCAAAGGCAGCCTTAACCGGGCGGGAACATTTTCTTCATCACCCCGCAGTTAAGGGGGCCGCGTAGTCATTACGGCAGCGGAAAGCGGAACGCTGATGGCTGACGACGGATCGAAAGTCACCGATTCGGACATCGCCCTGAAGATGGCCATGGGCGACCAGGAGGGCCTGCGTCTGCTCCTGGAGAGGTACGGCTGGCGCATAAGGGCTTTTCTGGTGAAGTATTACAGCGGCAGCCTGCAGGAAGGCGAACTGAATGAGGCGTTCAACGTCGCCATCTACAACGTCTGGCGGTTCGCGGATCGCTACGAGGAGAGCAAAGGCTCTCTGCCTTCCTGGTGCATTCGCATCGCCCAGCGAGCGGCGCAGAGCATTATCCGCCGGGAGGCCGGCTACCGCTCGAAGAACCTGGAATACGACGCCATGTACGATCCCGCCGGCGACCCGCCCGAGGATGAAACGGTCGAAGCCGCCGAAGGCGCCGATGACCCGAGGATCGATGCCCTGTGCAAAGCCGTCGAGGCGCTGCCGACACTCCAGAAGGCCATCATTAAGGCCGATCTGGCGGCCGGCGGCCTGGCGGACGCGGGGCGACTTGCCGAGATTCACGGGACCAGCAAGAACGCTGTCTATGTGTCCCGGTCCAAGGCGCGGGAGGCCCTCAAGAGGCAGGTGGAGCAGTCGAGCCGCCAGCCCGCGGACAGGAAGAGGTAGCCATGACCAGCGAAGCTGACAGGTTCTGGCAGCAGGTGGCGAAGGACCTGGCTCGGCGGTCGGGCGTCGCCCCTTTGACCCCGGAAGAGGCGCAGAAGGAATTCGATGCGCTGCCGGATGAGAAGCTCTCCGATTCGCAGATCAGTTCCATCATTGAGCAGGTCACGTCCGGTGAGCTGGCCGTTTGGACGCCGGAGCCGGTGGATTTGGAAGTGCCGGGGGCCGATTCCCAGGCAATCGAAGAGGACGTCTACCAGCTCAACCGCAACGAAGGCCAGGCCGACGCGGAGACTGATGACCTGCTTGATGAGCTGCGCCGCAAGGCGCTCGAGGACGGGTCGCCCGATGGGCAAGAGAACCAGACTGGACTGGGCGGAGATTCAGAACCGCCAGGAAAAGGCGATTGAGCGAGCCGCCGAAGTGCTCGGGGCCCTGAGGATCGCCTCGGCGCCGATTGATCCGCTCGCCGTCGCAGGCAGCGAGAAGCCCCTGTTGTGCGCGATGGGGGCGGACTTTCATGATCGATTCGATGGCCAGCTCGAGTATCACCGCTCAAAGAACCGCTTCCTGCTGTTCTACAACACCAAGTACGACGCCCGATTTCCTGAGGGCGGCCACCACCCCCGCACGAGGTTCTCGATAGCCCACGAGCTGGGACACTACTTCATCGAGGCTCACCGCGCGTTCCTGCGGCGTACCGGCAAGTCGCACCCATCCAGGGGCGAGTTCCTCAGCGACCGGACCATTGAAACCGAGGCCGACGCCTTCGCCGCCGGGTTACTCATGCCGTCCGATCTGCTGGCGCCGATGGTCAACGAGGGAGACCTGACCTTCGCACAGATCGAGGAATGGGCGCGGGCCTTCCGAACATCCGTGACCAGCACGGCCCGCCGCGGCATCGAACTGTCGGACTTCCCATGCGCCTTGGTCGGCGTTCGCGAGGGCCGAGTGGCCTTCAGCTTCCACTCGCGGGCGATGATCGAGGGCGGCTGCTACCCCCGGCCCCGCGGCAGCGACCTGCCGCCGGCGGCCCGTCCGAAGTGGCAGGCATTCGCCGGCGGAATCGGGCCGGACGACAAGGGGCAGGCCTTCGCCAGCGAATGGTTCCAGACCTACGACAACGACCACGCCGCCGACGCCCCGGTGTACGAGCATTACTACGGCGTGCCCTCCATGCAGACGCTGCTGGTCCTCCTGACCATCCCGGAGGAAGAGCTTTTCCCAGGTAGCGACGATGATTGACGCCGGCTTCTGTCTGCTGGCTGGGCCGAAAGCTCCGCGGCGTACACCCCTATGCAACAGTCCCCTTCACTGCTAAACTCGTGGCCTTCCCATCGGGAGGATAGAAAATGCCCATAATCACGCTCCTACGACCAACGGATCAGCCTGTCGGCAGGGCTAGGCTCATCGACCAATTGAAGTCGAACTTCGCGTCCTCGGACTTCAACGAAATGCGGATGATCGTGGCCTTCGCAAAGCATGGCCCCCTGCTGAGGCTACGCGAGGACATCTGCCGCTGGAAATCAGGCGGCAAGGCAGTGCGGGCAGTCCTTGGCGTAGATCAGCGAGGAACCAGTAGACAGGCACTGGAGTTCGCCCTTCAGAACTTCCGGGAGACTTATGTCGCCTGTGGAGGCACGAGCGCGTTCAGCCCGACATTCCACCCGAAGGTCTACCTGTTCGCTGGGCCGAAGCGGGCGGTAGGCTATGTCGGATCGAACAACCTGACGGTCGGAGGAACGGAAACCAACCTGGAGTCTTGCGTCAGACTCGAATTGGAATTACCGGCCGAGGACGCACTCATGGCCGAGTTGCTGGCCTGCTGGGATGACGCGGTCCAGGCGAGCGTGCTGCTGGACGCGACCGTTCTGTCGCAGTTGACATCGACCGGCATGGTTCTCGACGAGAATCAGATGCGGCGGCCCGGCGTGGCGACCAGGGCGCCGGTCGCGACCTCCGGCCCATCGGGCCACCCGAAATTCCCAGGACTGCGTGTCCGTCCACCCAGTCCAATTCCGCCCGGAAGCATGCCTCCTCGACCAACCATGCCGCGGGCGGCCAAGAAGGCTGCTCCAGCCCCGCTCGCCACGGCAGCTCCCGTGCGGCCCCGCGTAGGCACACAAGCGTTGGTCATCCAGATCAGCCCGCACCACAATGGAGAGGTCTTCCTGAGCAAGCGGGCTGTCGATCAGGATCCGGCATTCTTCGGATGGCCGTTCACAGGCCGGACGGTTCCCAAGAAGCCACAAAATCCCTCGCACCCCCAGCGAACGCCGGACCCCATCGTTGACCTCAGAGTCTACGGAGCATCCGGCAAGCTCGTCGTTCGACACGGACAGATGAACCTCAACACGGTCTACTACGAGAAGAAGTCTGAGATACGCATCACGGTCCCGCCAGACGTTGTCAAGGCAGTCCCGGTAGGTTCGGTCATGGTGATGCGGCAGGCAGCAGAGGCTACAGGTCTCGACTACGACATCGCTGTCTTTGTCGAGGGCAGTCCGCAATACGACGATTACTTGGGCGTCTGCAACCAGAAGATGCCCTCTGGCGGGAGGGCCAAGCCCAGGAAGTTCGGTTGGCTCTAACCGCGCATGGATTTGTCGGCAGACCGGCGCATCCGGATTACGACGTTTTCGGTGATGGCATTCTTGACGTGCTTGTGATTGTCAGTCGTTACGGTGATGGGGATATGCTCCACCGGTTCAAGTCCCGCCAAGACACCGAGTGATTCCACGTACCGGGTCGTCGGGATGACCCATTGCTCGCCATCCACCGTGGTGCAGCTGTCTCCCAGCACGATCATGGCCTCGCCTCCGGGCTTCAGCAGGCGACTACAGTTGGTCAGGACAGCATTCATGTCCTTGAAGAACCGCAGCAGCAGGGCCGGCATGTTCCGTCGCCTGAAGCCTACTCCGTTCTTGCTGTTCTTCTCGTAGAGAGAGCGGAGGAATCGCACGATCTCGTCCGGCAAGGCCACCTCTCCGTGCAGCTCCTCCTCCAGCTTGCTCCTGTCACTTCGCCGGATTTCCCGTGAGCCCGTCAGGCCCTCTTCGATGGGACGGCGCTTGCCGCTGTCCATTCCCATGAGGACCAGCAGGGATAGCCTGTCCGTATCGATGTAGGGCAGTGCAGTTGCATAGGGCGGACTCGTCAGGATGAAGTCCACCGTTCCGTCCTGAAGGTTAAGACGGCGAACGGTGTCAACATTACGGGAATCGCCCTCGCACACAGACCCCGCGAAGAACTGGTAAGGGCAGTATCCGCGAACCGACCAGAATCTCTCAATGCGCTGATACTGAGTATCGAGGGCGCTTCGGAACATCCCGAGAACATCCGCATCGCAGAGGGGCTCCTTTCGTCGCCTGATCCGAAGGTCGCAAGGATCCTGCTGTGACACGTCCCGGATGATGCTGCTGAAAACCACTTCCAGGAAATCACGGATTGCCCCCGCGCTCACGGAACGCAGGGCCCGTAACAGCCAGTTGAGCTTGGCGATGATGGGCTTGGCGAACCAGCTTCCGATTTCCTCGACAGTTTCCGCTTTGAATTCGTCCACGCCGTAGGGCATGTCAGATGGAGCGGATTCAAGTTTCGCCAGGAGGGCGGAGACAGCTTCCGTCAGTATATCCGGGTTGGCCTCCAGGATGCCGATCTTCGCTGAAGCGATCTTCGCGGCGAGAGGATGCATGTCGCACCCGTACGGCCGCAGACCGTTCAGATAGCATTCCAGCAACGTCGTTCCGCTTCCGCAGAACGGATCGAACACGATCGCACCTGACCGCAGCCCAGTGACATTGATCAGCCCCTTGGCCAGCTGCGGGTAAAACTTGCCTTTGTATGGGTGCAGCCCATGCGTGACATATTTCGGGTCTTTTCTTGCGGCCTTCACGTGAGCCAGACCGTTTTCCAGAATGGCCTGCCACGTCTGCTGCCGGAACCCGCCATCGCCGACGACCGCGTGGGTGAAGGTCAGCCGGCTGACCGCTAGCGCACGATATGGATCGACCTCGACGCGAAGATTTCCGCCGTTGCCCGTTGGTTTCAGACCGAGCAGTCCGGCGGTCTCGCGTTTTCGAAGGGCGACCTCGTAAGCCCATAGCTTGTACGGAGGCGGCTGAAGGACGAGTATCCTGGTCTTCGCCGGCTTATGCAGCACGAGTAGTTTTTCGGCTGACGCGCGTCTTCCGGCCGCGATGACCGACCTCTTGGTGCGGTGAATCGGACGGCTGATGATAGAGACGTTCTCCAGTCCCGCCGCCTCTCCCAGCTTGGAAACCGATTCGGCGCCAGCGTACGTCTTTCCCTTATAGATTGCATCCCCGACAACGAGAGCCGCATATCGTCCGGGTTTGAGCACGCGGGCGATTGCAGCGATGCACGGCTGCATGTCGGCAAGGTAGGCATCGAAGCCATCCGCTGAGCGCTGATGTCGCAGATGCGAGCCGATCTCGACATCTGCAAGTGCCTTCGGAGAGTGCCCGAGCCAGAGGAGTCTGAACCTGTGGTAGAGGTGATAGTCAAACGCGTTACCGTACGGAGGAGAGGTAACAACCAAGTCCACGGACTCGTCTGACAACTGCGTGCTGTCGAGATGTCGGGCGTCTGCAGTAATGAACTGCACGACGCCGTATCGCAAGTCCGGAACGGTCTTAATGACCCGATTCGCAACCGCATCCAGCTCGGCGAGGTACCTGCGGAGCGTTTCCCCCACCGGGATGGCTCTCGGGCGACTGGCGTATCGTGTCTCGGAGTCCTGGAATGAGACCTTCAGGACAACGCGCGACATGGCCAAGAGCGCGATATCCTTCGCTGCGGACGACTCCGTGTGATCCATGCATGACCGAATCAGGGCCAGTTCACCGCACGAAGAATCGGGGAACCACTTGTCGCGATTGGGTATGTCCGGTACGTACTGCGCGTACTTCGTGACTGTCCGGCTCGGATCGGCTGGAAGAATGGTCAAGTGAGCCTTCAATGACGTTCTGAGAGCATGAAGGTCGGTGATCGCCGTCTTGTCGATTCGCGTCGTCTTCACCTGCCCAATGAGACCGGCCAGGGGATTGGCATCAAGGCTGACCGCCCGTCGCCCAAGCCGTACAGCTTCGAGTGCCGTGGTGCCGCTTCCCCCGAAGAGATCGAGCACCAGTTCGCCACGTAAGGATAGTCGCGCAATCAGGTTCCCAGGGATCTGCGGAACGAACTTGGCTGGATACGGGTGGACGTCGTGGGTGAGGTAGGACGTGTCGTCTGCGGTGAACGCCCAGTCGATCTGGCGAAGGCTATCAGCGACCATCGAAGGGGCGCGCAGGTCTTCGCATGATGCGGCTTCCTGGTAGGTCGGTGCTGCGTTGCTGGCGTCGTCCAGGAGATTGTCGCTCTCTCCGGCCCAAAGCAGGTGGCTGGAACCTGGCTGCCGCTCCTGCGCCAGAAGAGACTTGCGCCGGGTCCTGCGGTTCGCTACAGCTGTCCGTGTCTTTGTTGGCATGCCGTTGACTCCGTTCTGGGCCGGTGTCATTCTGCCCAGAACTCAGCTGATCTGCAAGGATAATCGGCCAAACGAACCGATCTTCTTTTGGGCAATTCTCACCGGCCACTGCCCGGGGGGCTGGTTTCCCCGGGCCGGGGCCTGTGGTTGGTCACTCGGCTCTTTCCCGTCGTAGCCTCGTCCAGGCCTGCCGCTGGACCGCCCAATCGACCGCAGCCGCCACCGGCCGCAGCATCCGCTCGTGGATCGGGTCGCGGCCTTTCACCACCGGCGGCAGGAACAGCAGTTCCTCCTGGATGTCCGGGGCGAGGTGCAGCAGGTTCATGATCTGAGTCATCCGCGGCTGGGTGACGTGGGCCAGCCGGGCCAGTTCGGACTGATCGGCGACCGTGCCATCCTGCAGCAGCCCGTCGAACTTGATCGCCAGGGCCATGACCTTGGAGATGCGGGGCGTGCGGCCGGGGCCGACCTGCTGGACCGCAGGCGTCTTGTCGATGAGCCGCTTTCGGCCCCCGTGCCCGTGGGCCAGAAACACCTTCTTCGTGATCGTGATCATGCTGCGTCCTCCTGGGTCTGGTCCGCGGCCAGGGCCTTGATGCCGGCTTGGTGGAAGGCGATGGACACGCTGCCCTCGGCGGCGTCGTACTCGACGCTGGCGATCAGCAGCGCCAGCACCTTGGCCTGCTCCCGTGGGCTGAGCGTGCCCCACACGTTATCGAAGTCCGCGACCGCGGCGTCCAGGTCGGCCTCGCCCACCTGGTCGCGTTCCGCGGCGGCGACTTGATCCCTCAGCTCTCCCAGCCGGGTTTCGGCCTGGAGAACGCGCTCGTGCAGCTCGGCGATCCGCCCGGCGGTGGCGCTGCTGGCCGGCCCTTTCGTGGCCAGCTTGCGAATCTCGGCGTGGTCACGGGCGAGCTGCCGATCCAGGTCGCGACGCTCGGCGTCGAGCCTCGCCATCTCCGCCTCGGTCTGCCGACGGGCCTGGGCCAGCACGTCGGCCCGCAGCCCGGCGTCCTGGCCGATGCACCGAATCTGGTCCACCACCACCCGCTCGATCTCGCCGGCCGGCAGAGATTTCGACGGGCAGGTCTTCCAGCCGCTCTTGATGGCGTGGGTGCAAGCGTAGTAGCGGTAGCGTTTGTCGCCCTTGGCGGTAAATGTGTGGACCATCGCCCGGCCGCAGGCCTTGCAGAACAGCAGGCCCCGCAACAGCGCCCCGTGGCGGTTGCGGCACTGAGGCCCTCCCGTGCGGCCGTTGTACTCGAGCGTGGCCTGGACGTTCTTGAACCGGTCGGGCGGGATGATCGCCTCATGCTCGCCGTCATAGAGGTCGGCCTTGTGGCGAATCTTGCCGGCGTAGACCGGGTTGGTCAGGAGACCGTAGAGCGAGTTCTTGTCGAAGGGCGTGCCGCCCCGCGGCTTGCCGGCCTTGGTCGTCCAGACCTTGGTCGTCCAGCCACGGTTGGCCAGTTCCTGGACAGCCGGCAACAGCGAGCCCTTCTCCAGGTAGAGGCCGAACATCGCGCGGACGCGGGCGGCCTCGGCTGGGTTGACCACCAGCCGCGGGCTGCCGGTCGAGCGGTCGATGTCGTAGCCGAGCACCGGGATGCCGCCGGTCCACATGCCCTTCCTGGCCGTGGCCAGCTTCTTGTCGCGGATGCGCTCGCCGATGATCTCCCGCTCGAACTGGGCGAACGAGAGCAGGATGTTCAGCACCAGCCGGCCCATCGGCGTGCTGGTGTTGAAGTTCTGCGTCACCGAGACGAAGGCGATGTGCCGCTGGTCGAAGACGGCCATGATCCGGGCGAAGTCCAGCAACGAGCGGCTGAGCCGGTCCACCTTGTAGACGACAACGCAGTCGATCTTGCCGGCCTCGACGTCGGCCATGAGGCGGCCGACCGCGGGCCGCTCCATGTCGCCGCCGGAGAACCCGCCATCATCGTAGCGGTCAGGTAGGCAGGCCCAACCCTCGGACTTCTGGCTGGCGACGTAGGCCTCTGCCGACTCGCGCTGGGCGTCCAGGCTGTTGAACTCCTGGTCCAGTCCCTCCTCGCTGCTCTTGCGGGTGTAGATGGCGCAGCGGACGGTCGCCGGGGCGACCTTGGCGGTCTTGGTGGCAATCATTGGCCGCCTCCCAGGTTGAAGAACCGGAAGCCGTTGACGTGCGAGCCGGTGACGGCCTTGGCCACGGCGGTCAGGGTCTTGAAGAACTGGCCCTCGAACTCGAAGCCGTCGGCCAAGACGACGACCTGGACCGTCCGGCCCTTGTATTGGCGGGTCAGGGCGGCCCCCGGCGCTGGCAGGCGTGGGTCGCGACCAGCCTCGACCTTGGCAGTCCGGACGGCCCCCGTGGCCACGGGGGCGGCCGGGGCGGCCGCTCGGGGCGGCATCAGCCGCACGTCGGCGTCCTGGGCCAGTTCCATCGCCCGTCGCCGCGCCCGCTCGGACAGGTCGCCCTCGACCAGGGCCTGGACCCGCCAGGCGACCTTGCGAACCAGGTAGGCCCGGTGCCGAGTGCGGACCGGCTGGCCGAACAGTTCGGCATACCGCTCGGCCAGTTCGCCCGTCGTCATGCGCTCCAATCTGGCCAGTTCCTGTTTGACGTTCATGGCTCTGGTGTCCTTTCTCTGGTTCTCCAAAGGCGTTAACCGCCGGAACCAGCAGGCACACTGAGCCTCGATTCGCGGGCAAGCTCAAGGCGATTCCGGTGGGAATCCGCAGATTTCCGGCCGGCCGAGCTTATGCCTAACTTCGTTGTCCGCCGGTGGCGGATGACGCCCGCGGCCAGGATTGCCGCAACTGCCCGGCGGCGTTCAGCCGGGGCCATTTCCGGGGTATGGTTGTCTTCGCGCATCGGCGTTGTCTCCAACGGGCTTCGAAGGTGTCCCTATCTGGTTATCTATCCCGTTTGGGTGAAAACCTGTCCGGGCCCTTGGGATGGACCGGCCGGTTCGACTACCGGACCAAGTTCACCACGTGAGCGCGGCGGCAACGGGGACCGCGCGCGAGGGAGTAGACGATCAATCTGTTCGGTGAACAGGCGATCGGGATTACATCGAAGCCTGCGATGGTCGTGATGACGATTCGCCCGGGCATGGACCTGCCGCGAGGTGGGCAGGTAAGGGTCGCTTCATGCGGATCAGACGGCCGTCAATCGACGAGAATACGGACACTGGGGCCGCAAAGGCGGTCTAGGGACGCTTGGTCAACGGCAGCAGCCGAGATCCTCGATCAGCAGGGAAGACACCTGCTCCTCATGCACAGCGATCCTCCTCCCCGCCATCGCCTCGGTCAATGTGCCATCCCAACTGGCAGCAACTTGGCTGCCTTTCAATCGTGCCCCACCTTCGCAGGTCGCTGCAAGGTAATCGCGCGCAGCCATCCGCCATGGGATCGCGCCGTATCGCCGCATGACTAGATTGGCGATGCGAATTCCGCCCCAGTCGAAGTCTCCATGATAACGGAGTTCAATGCCTGCTCTGGATAGCGCGGAAAGCAGTAGGTGTGCGGCCGTGGATGGCTGCCCGTCGATGCACACCATCGGCCAACTTCTGCGGCCCAAACTGCGGGCGGCAGCAGCCAATATGCTGGGGTTTTCGCAGACGTAGACAGTCTTGGCGGGGCTTTGCGGCGGCAGATTCCAGGGGTGACGGATCAAGAGTCCTGCGGTCAAACGGCAGGGCTCTCCGTGCTCCGCGAAGAGGGACAGGGCTCTGCCGGTCAGTGATTTCTGATCGCCGCAGAGGTTCAGCACGAGGACGGGCGCACTAAACTCGTCGCAGACAACGCCCACCGCATCCCATACTCTTCGCCGCGCCTCGGCAGTGCTCCATTGCTCCTCGCCAGCGAGCAGTGCAGCAGCGCGGATCGCGAGAGAGCCCAGCGGGGAACCCGCGTCCAGAGCGTGGCTATCGCCTGTAATTTCGGCAGCGAGTCTTGCCAGCAGGATTCCCTGTTCAGGCAGCCTGTTGACGACGGCAATAGCACGGTTCATTAATGCACTCGCTGTTCCAAGATCGCCGCCGCTGAGTCGTCGAAGCAGGCCCCCGCCCCGAATGCTGTCGAGCCATGATCGCCTGAGCGGGTCATCAACAAGTCTATCGTGGGCATCCTCAAACAGGGATGCCCACTGTGCGTCGGACCGGCCTCGGATGGCATGCCGGTTGACTAAGGGCCCCGCCAAAGCCTCGACCGCTTCTTGAAGTGTTTCAGCCAGCCGAGCATGAACGATGAGCTGATCCAACTGGTCCAGACGCACGGCAAGCGTCTTGCCGCTCGTGGGCTTGCGTCCCAGTAGGCGGTCCACAGCATCCCTTTGCGCCTGGGTCGGACGAGGCAGGCTCACGGCGCCCGCGAGTGCAGTGTTCCCTCGCTCGTACTGCCGGCGGATTGCCTGGAGAACCCATGCCAACTCAGGAACGCCCAGTGTTCTCTTCAGCCGTGGCAGATCAACCATGCTCGCCCTCGTCTTCCTCGGACGGACCGGAATCACAGCCCGGCGGAAAAGGACTCGGCAAGACGGGATTGTCCTGAATCTTCTCTCGACCGTTCCAAACCCAGCGGGTCGCTAGGATTGCATCAATGCCCTCCCGGGACGTCAAGTGGTAGATGGCGACCCCCGGCAAGGTCGGATAGCAGCCCCACTCCCGCTCGCTGGTCATCACGAAATCAAGACCGAACGCGTTGAGGAGTCCCATGCATTTGCTGCGCATGTCGGCGTCAATGCCTACAAACGCCTCGTCCAACAGGATAAGCCGAGGGGCAAGTGGGTCCGCTGAGGCGTAGTGCGCTGCCGCAGCAGCAAACATCGGGATCGTCAGAGCTACGGCCTTCTCGCCGCCGGAACCGGTGCCATGGGTCCGCCGGGTGAGCCGCTTCCATCGACCGTCCTGTTGACGCATCACACCAAACTGGTGCCACTTGCGGTAATCAAGGGCTTCAGCCAAATGCTCCTGCCACTTGCCAGCCTGGTTCGCAGCTCGAACGGCTTGGATTTGCTCGTGAAGGAACCCTCCCAGGGCTTCTCGCTCCTCCGGCGACCAGACGCCGCCTGCGCCCAACAGCCGGCGTCGGGCTTCTGGAAGCCCTGGCGGGCCATCGGCCGCGGGATCCCACGAGAACCGCAAACGCATCCCAGTGCTCATGGGGCGGCTTTCGATCTGGCGATTCATTTCGGTGACCAACTTCTCGCCGTCACGGATGCGCTCGTGCAGGTGGGTCGCGACCTCCCCTATCAGCGTATTCTCCAGAACTTCACGCTCTCGTTTCTCCAGCAGAGTGCTTCTGGCCGTGACTTCCTCGTGCAACGCGAGCCTAAGTTCAGGCATGGAGCAGTTTCGCCCGTGGAAGAGGACCTTCACCACCATCATCTCGTCTTGAAGCGTCATTTCGGGATGCAGATCGCGGCTGGTCAAGGAGTCCGCGAGTGTCTGAATGTGTCCGTAAAGGCCCTGCTGGTTTCGATTCCAAGCGGCCTCGTCGTGAGCGACATCGGAAAGGGATGATTCCATGCGGCGGGCAAGTTCGACCGCCGGACTAACAGCTTCCCAATCCTTGATATCCGGCGTGAGCTCGGGCGTCGCCACCCCCAAGAATTCTGCATCGACAAAGGCCTTCAACGCGGCAATGGCGGCCGCGCGTTCAGAGGCATCTGTGCTTAACTTATCCTCCTCGCCTTGAATCCTCAGGTCCGCGGTCTTGATATCCCCGCGAGTCGTCCCTCGGCTGTCAGTAGCTGTTAGTATGTGGTCGTGAATGACCTGCGCTCGCTGTTTGGCCCCTTCCAGGCGGGCAAGTATCTCCTCGGCGGCGGCGCCAACCGTGCTCTCCAGGGTGTCCCGCTTGGCAACCGCTTCGCTGGCCTGCTGTTCAGCCACCTGGAGCAGGGAGTGTCGCTTGACGACATCGGTAGCGGCACCTATGGCACGGTCTTCTGCGGTCTTTGCGGCGTGGCGCACGGTCACGTATTCGCTGATGGCCGGCCACAGGGTTGCCAGAATCTGCCGGTAGTCTGAAAGTGCATCATCCAGTTCCTGCAGACGATCCACCCACTCGAGAACACCCAAGTCTTTAGCGTCGCGATTCCGCTTGTCCACGGCGGAAGCCACAGCTTGGCGACATTGCGTAACGTGCTGTTCCGCCTCTGTCGCCTTGCTTCTGGCGCGGTCTACATCAATCGTCGCAGACGTGACCATTGCTAACGATTGCACAATGATGTCGTCCTGTGGCGCATCATCGGCCTCTGCCTTGGCCACAACCATTCGCCGCGCCAATTCATCAAGGGCGCCGCGGATCGTACCACGCGTGACGCTCGCTGATTCAATCAACCCCTGAAGCACTCGCATGCGTTCCTGTCGACGCGCCTCTCTTGCACTGTGACCAATGTGCTGGGCCGTTGGCTTGCTCCAGGCACCTCGCAAAGTGCCATTCGCCCAAGAGCCACTTGAGTCGACCCACGTAATCCCGTTGTCGAGTCCCAAGCCGATGCGTTCCAGGATTGCCTCAACAACGGTTGCTGGCACGGCGCTGCTGCCAGCCATCAATGATGGATCGGGCCGCAGTGCCCGACCAAGGTGACCTGCAGGTAGTGAGCTGCTGACGCAGGCATCAATGAATATGTCCTGCGTGTCGCGACCAACGAGTTTACCGTCGGGTGATACCCAGGCATCAAGAATGCCGGATGCCTCAAGCGCCGCCTCGAGGCCAGCTCGGTCGGCCGGGGGGAGGTCATCTTGGAATTCGATCAGACTCCAGAAGGCGCCGCCCAGGGAGGCCGTCCTGACATCGGGGCTTCTAGTGTAGGGCGGCGCAGGCGGTTCATGGCGGCCGCCACGCAGGGCGTCTTGCTCTTTCTCCATCTCGGCAATCTGGCTGCAGACCTCTTCAAGTTCTTGTTCGCGATTCGCGACCTCAGACGCAAGACTTTGCTGGGCAGCGGCTAATGCATCGTGAACGGCCGCGGCCATCGGACTTCTACCTGAACCAGTCTCACACCATGACCGGAACGATTCGGCGAACAGATCGGCCGACGAAGCCGACAATTCGACGGCCCGTCCAGCCCATTCACGATAGGCCTTGATATGTGCCTGCGAACGCGTGTCGAGCAATTCCTGCGCCCGGCGCTGACGTTCGACGGCTGCATCGACCTCGGACGTCCGATCAACGTGGACCTGCTTGGCTGTGGAAAGGCTGTTGTCCGCGCTCCGCACGGCGGATTCGAGCGTTCGAACGTGCCTGACAGACCGTCTCCGATTCAACGCTTCCCCGTCCAGCAATTCGGAAGCAGCATCCACTGCATCGGCATCATCCAGGTCCGGGAGGTCAAGCAGCGAAATGCCCTCTTCATGCGTTGTGGCCATCCCGGCGGTTGAAGCCTTCGACGAGGCCGACTCCAGAGCCCCGTTGACCTTTCGCCACTTGCGATCGCGCCCGGCGATCGCGCGTCCTTTCTCCTCCTCAGCGTCTACCTTGCTCTGGACCGCCTCCTGATGATCTCTGCGACATGCTTCTGCGGTGGCTAAGCGCTCCGAAGCCGACTTCCTGGCAGCCTCCAAGTCACGAGCGCCTCGCATCTGTGGGCTGTTCTCTAGAGTCCCGACCTCGGCGGCAGCGCCTCTCTCGTCCAGCTGCAACTGAGCGAGTGCGCTTTCGAGTTCCTCGAGTCTTTGAACCGCATCCTCCTTCTCGGCCTTGGCAGCTTTTAGCCGCCGTTGCGTGCCTTCGTAAGCCGAGTGATGCAGTCGCACGGCCTCTGACCGACGCCGCGCCGCAATGCGGGCGTATCGGCGATATTCACGGAGAAACGCCTCAACGCTATCGCCGGCGGCTTGAAAACGTTCGAGTTCCTGCCGATCGCTCTCCAGTCCCTTGAAGGACTCAGCGACATCGGCAATGATCTGCGGGGACACCGGCGGCAGGGCTTCGCTAAGAACGGTCGACAGCTTGCGCTCATCCAAATCACGGGACAGCTGCGGTTGTCGCAATTGGATAAGCAGGTCGATCAGGGCGCGGTATCGTTGCTCGCCGAGCTTGAAAAGAGCCTGATCGACTGCTCGCCTGAAGTCCTTGGCCGCAGTAAAGATATGCCCCTCAGCGCCGATGCAGTCGGCGAGAGATTCGGCTGTAATCGCGTTGCCGGACACGCTCTGAAGAAAGAGGTCCCGTCCCACGCGTTGCTTCGTCACGAAGTACCAGCGGTCAGGAGCACCTCGCCCTTCGACGGCGTACAGGCCGATGCCGAGCGTGATGAAGTCCTTCTGCCCACTAGCATTGAGCCGACCAAACTCGATCCAGGTGTATCCAAGGCGATCCGGATATCTGCCCATGAGCAAATTCCATTCGATCCGCTTGGCTGAATCGCCATCTGGTTCAATTCGATGGGGCGATACTTCCCCGTCGAACAGAAAGGGCAGTTGAAGCGCCAGGACCCGTGACTTGCCCGTACCATTGTTGCCCCGGAGCAGGAGCCGGCCTTGCTCGAAACGAAACTCCTCGTAATCGTAACGGTAGAGATTAAGGAGCCCCGAACGCAACGGCTGCCAGCGTTCTGTTGCTGGCTCAGGCAACGCAATGTCTGTCGAGGCCGCTTGAGTCGATATAGCGGTGTCATCGGTCATCATCGATACCCCTGAGACCTGGCTTGGAATCGGGAATTACGGGATCCCCAATGGCGTATCTGGCGATAGCCGGCAAAGGAACGACGACCCCGTCTGTCCAATGGATCAGTCGAAGCGCCCTAAGTCGTTGCAGCGTCTGTACGAGTAGGGGCATTTCAGCGCCCGGCTCGCCCACGGCCTTCCGCCAATGCGAACGGTGCTGGTCTATCAGCTCTGCAACATGCTGGCGCAGTTCAGTCATCCCTATGGCCATCTTGTCGGTATCTCCGGCTCGGAGCCGCTCGGCCAGTGCCTCGGCCAACAGGAGCGCCAGGTGACCATCAGTCCCCTCTTCCGGCATATCCAAATCCGTGGTCTCGCCGCCGGGATCAACCATAGCGATACCCTCGGCCCGAACCTCAGCGACTAGACCCGTGGCAGATTCGATTTCACGGACGATTCTTCCGCGCTGGCCTTGCAGATAGGACAGCTGCCTGTCGTCGAGGTCCTCGTAGTACAAGACGGGTTCATCCAGAAGGCGGGCAACGAGATAGCACCGCAGCTGACGGTTCCGGCCATCCTCGGTGTCTGGGACCGGTTCATGGAGAATCGATTCAATCCGGCCTTCCAGGTCAGCTTCCATGACCGTCGACGGGCCGCGGTTGACGGTCAACATCACCGACAGAATCGGTCGGTTGATCGTGTAGAGGACGTCCCCCCGGTGATTCACATACTGCTCCTCGTCACCGTCCATTCGAACCAAGGCCTGAAGATCAAGCAGGAGCCGCACCGCCTGGGCCAGATCGCGACGTTGGTCGCGATCAGTAAGGTCGAGTACGAATCCGGCATCCCGGAATGCAGAATCCAGGGCGGCGAATTCCTGAACTCCCTCGGCAATCTGCCCTAGCACTATCTGGCGATCCGCTCGCTCCAGCGAGGCCAGAGCGAGGCAGAACATGATGTAACGGCGTTTTGTGAAGCTCGTGCGTGAGCGGCCGTCCACAGCAGGCCGAGTATCATCTCCGGGATCTGATGGGGGCCGTCGTAACCGGGCAAAGTCCGGGTCGACCTGCAACCGCCAGTTGGTGTTCCTCGCCAGCCATTCCCGCAGCCAGTCTGCGTGTCGTTTGACCAGAGCCAAATCGTCTCCGTGCTCGGGGCCGCTGGTAAGCAGAGGGCTCCGCAGCAGAGCGCGAAATGCTCGTTGCCGATCATGCTGTTGGGCGGCTTCAATCCGTTGCTTGACATCGGGCGGTGCGGGGACGTGCTGGGGGCTTGTACCGGCATCACTCATTGAGCCGCCTCCCCGGCAAGTGGCACGGGCGTTTGTTCTGGAAGTCCGCCTACAGTCGCACGCCTATCCTCGGCTTCAAATGTGCCGCAGATCTCGACGTAGTGATCTCGGCCAGCGAATTGACCAATTGACGTTGGAATTACGACCCATGCACCGTCCCGAATCGGCTCCAAGACGATTCGGAGGGAACCATCGGTGGAATACGCCTCCACCGTCTCCGCCTCAGACTCACGTTTCGAGAGGGCCTCACCCAGTAGGTCGAGGAACAGGTCAAATTCCAGAGGATTCAGGAGAGACATCTCAGCCAGCCTTATGCGTCGTCCGCTGGCAAGCCGATCCCGCGCCGTCGCGATCTGCCTGGCTTCCTCCTCCGCGAGTGCAGCCAGCTCAGCCTTCCCATCCTGTCGCAAGATCACATTGGCGATACGACCTCGGCGGGTATATCGCCCCGTTCGCCGAAGTCGCGGGGAGATCCGCAAAGGCTCAGCCTCCAGCCAACTCGTGCTCGGAGGCACGGGGGACTCCGCCCGCGTATCGAGGCTGTCGCTGTCGATCCGCAGATGGCGTGCCGACGTCAAGCCAAATGCCGCGCGCCACAGGCGATGCGCGTCGCCCTCGCTATCAGTCTCGGCAAACCAGCGAGCCAGCGTCCGAAGATCGGCCGTACGATCACTGCGCATGGTCCGCCGATCGTGAATGGCCAGCACCGCGCGCAGCAAGACCGGAATGGCAGACCGTGCGTGAGCACGTAGTTCCTCGGCCTGGGACTTCATCAGCGAGTCGCCAATGAACCAGCCACGCAGCCCCTGCCACCGGACACGCCATCGGTCCCTCGCAACCGCAACATGCTCTGTACTGGGGGCCACGGCGTCGATCAGCTCACGGGTCGCGGCCATGTCCAACAGCCGGTCCACCCCGAACGACTCAATACGTTCAATCGTTTCGGCGATGTCGACACACGCGATCACTAATTCGTTGATGAACTTCTCCAGGTAGTCAATCAATCGTTGTTTGTAGGCCAGGAACTCCTCCATCGCCATGCCCTGCAGCTCGATTGTGCGATGCAGGCTGCTGATGAACGTCTGTGCGCGGCCGGTCAACTCGTCGAAGCGGCCACAGAGAGCCGTCAGCGTGCGCTGCACCTTTGCGTCGGGCTCGGGCGCACTGCTCAGTTCCTGCAGTTCTCGCAGCAGGTCGCGGATATCGCCCAATGCCGCCGTTTGCAGTTCGCCAGGTTGCGCGATGGACTCCTCGAACACTTGAATCGCACGCTGCGCTGCCTGGCCTTCCTGGGTGAGGCGATAGAGATATCGTGGTCGGAGGAACTCCTCAACTGTCGCGACCTCAGCCGTATCGAGGTGCTTCTCCAGATTACCCCAGTCGCACAAGACCGCCAGCGCACGCTCGACTTCAACGAGATCTGGCTTGCCAAGCGATGACTTGTCGGCAAGGGCGGAAGACACATCGGCCGGGCGAAGGTGGAGGGCGAATCGCGTCTTCGCCTCCATGAAGACTCGCATGATGGATCTGTAGAGCTGTGCCTTCTCCGCCGTCACGTATTGGAAAGCTGTGATTTGGGCCAAGGGCAAAGTCATGGGGCGGACAACGCGGTGCGGATCGAGTGGGACTGGGCCGCCGTCGGCACTGGTCCCGTTCGACGGACTATCCCCCATGTGGGACATGCGGCCGCTCCTCTGCCCGGGCAAGCGCCGGCGGCTTCGGTTGCTTCACGCCGCCGAGACGTCGCTCGCCATGATCGAGACCATGGTCTTGAACATCCGGCCAAGTCAAGGTGGGGCGATTTTACCACAGAAGTCGGCACGAGACCAATCACGGACTGTTGCCCAAGGCCCGCTGCATTTCATCGCCATCGACAAGTCTGATGGCGTTCTCCTGCGCTGTCGATGCAGCGCCCGGCGAGAACTTGCCGTCGGTCATCAACATCCCGCGTGTACCGCTCGGATAGCCCGCCAGCGCCTCAGCCAAGTCCCTCGCCGCCCTCGATGGGACCTTACGTGATCCCCGGCAGTGCTTGCAGTGAACGACCCAGTTCTCCTCGTGCAGCTCGTCGCCCCTCGTCGCGTAGATGTCGATACTGCCGTCGCCTCGTTGCGATGCAGCGACATGCTGAATCTGAAAGCCCAAACCCGCCAGGGTCTCTCGGACTTCCCGCTCGAAGCGGAACCAGGCAGTTGGTTCGGTCTCGGCGTCGGGCCCGGCGGCGGTTTCATAGAGCGAGCGGATGGCCGACCGGCTGCGATAGATCACGTCGCGCTGGCCCTGACCACGCTGATGGGGCTTGACGAACGTGTAGCCGGCCGGAACGTCAAAATTGAACTTCCGGGCCAGGATGAGCTGATAGGAGGACGCCCGGTCAGCTCGCCGCAGGTGCGCGCGCACCTGGTGGGCCCGCCGCTCCTGGTGCGCCAGCTGCACTGCGCACTCGTCCAACCGCGGCTTCGGCGTATACTGGATGCGGGGCAGGTAGACGATGGCCGGCTCGCCCTTGGACGGCGCCCTGTCAGACCCTTGATCCACCCGCCGTCGGTGACCGAAGACGCCCTCTCGGTGCTCAATCACCCAGAAGTCCCGAATCACGGCCGACAGTAGAAGCTTGATTGCGGCGGCCATGGCTATCGCCCGCTCCGGCGGCACGTTGTCCAGATTGTCGCAGACTAGGAAACGCTGGCGTGGTTCGATCCCAAAGACTGCGAAATCCCCATCGGCCGTTTGTGCTACAAACCCAACGTCCGCGCCGTGTTCAAAGACGTTCACGTGCGTGAATGGCCCGAACGCCAACTCAACGGTCGCTCCCGGTGGGATGGTCCATTTCTTGTCCTCGACCGCCTCGTCCAGCAAGGCATCCGCCGATGCCTCTGCTTGATCTGGATCGTCTGTCTCGGGGAATTGTTCAAGTTCGGCGGCGCCGAGTCTTGAATCCACCGGGGTGTCAGAACCGGTGACGTATCTGCGCCAGTGGAGATGCAACGACCGGGCTTTCCGTGGCCAGTATTCTTCCGGCGGGAACGACTCTCGAAAATGCTCCGGGTGAAGCTCGATGGGCCGGATGACGCCGTCGGCGTCCAAGCACGGCAATTGCCGGCCGCAATTGGTCATGTCGGACGACATCAGGCGCAGGAGCATGGCCGACGACGCGATCTCCCGGCCGCCGACCTCCTCACCGACGGCGGAATCGGGTATGGCGTGCAATGAGGAGAGAATCCTCATGATCGCGAAGGGGTCTGATTGCTGCATCTGATGAATCGACGCGATAATCGGTGCCGGCTGCCCGGCTGCAGACCTGATCGCGTTGTAAAGCGGTGCAATCTCCGGTGCCAGGCCATCCGCTTCGGGCAGAGGCCCCGCGCCATGCAGATCCGCCATCATGGACATGAATATGCGGGTTTCCCGGTTGTACCTCTTGACCCACCCGATGGAGAGCTTGTCGGTAACGCTCAGGTGCGGCCCGTAAATGCCCAAATGGTCGAGGACGTCCCACCAGGCTGCCATGCTGTCTGGCAGGTCGGGCCGGTGATCGTGGACGCTCTGCCACTGTCCGCGAAAGTAGTCGCCACAGGCGGTATCGGCGCAAAGGTCGATCTCGCGAGAGCCGAGAATTTCGTTGCCAGCGGCAAAGACGGCCAAGAAGCGGCCGGCCTGCAGGGGCTGAAAGACGGGGTCGTCCGGTGCAACGCAGACGCGGGGCTTAAGAGCGCCAGCACCGGCGAACCGCAGCGCCACCGTTACGGTCAGAAGGCCGCCGAATGCGCTGGGCCAGCCATACGGGTAGGCGATGAATGCGGACGCATCGTCGGCGGCAGCGCCCGCTGAAAGCCAGCGACGCGTCCCACGGGCCAGTTGGCCGTCCGCAACCCTGAAGAGCAGGAGCGGCAGCGTCCCCGCCCCGGCTGCGCCGTCGAACCGATGGCCTATCCGAGACTTGGCCAGCAGATCCCAGGCAAGCGAGCGGTCCGCGGCCGACAGGGAGACCGGGCCTTTGGGAATCCGCTCCCAGCCCTGTTCGAACGCCTTCACCGTCCGGGCCACGTCTGTAGGCAGCTTATCCATCGGCCCTCTTTTCGCTTAACGCCATCCGGCGGGTCGGCCAGCCAAATGCCTTTGTGCAGAAGTCCGAAGCATCGCGACCTACTCGCCGCCCTTCTCAGCCCGGGCAGAATCTCCTCCGTCAGGTGTGGTCGCAGCATGCCGAACAGTCCGGCCGTCGCCGCCAACGGCTGGAATATGGCGAACGCCCCAGGCGCCCCCGGACAATTCGACTGCAAGAATGTGGGAGCCGGGGCACACAGCGTTACGAGTCCGGGTAACGACTGCCAACCGATTGGTGCCGCTGTATTTCCCCTGCAAGTAACCGTACCCGTCGACCAGCACCTCCGCGCAAACGCAGGCAGGCAACTTGACCTGCCCAAGCTTCTGCAGATCGTCGTGGAGAACGTGCTCGAAGTGAACACGATGCTGCTGGCTCGTGAACCCGATCCTTGGAAACAGCTTCAACTCTAGCGCGAGATCAGGGCGCACCGCCGGCCTTGCTTGGCTGTCGCAGTCAATCTGCCCATGGGCGACGTCGATGAAACCTTCAACGCCCACGACGCGAGACTGAAGGTGGAGTTTGCCGGCGGTGATTGCCGGGCGTGCCAGCAGAAAGTGAAACAGCCAGCCGGCAACGTCTGCCTCAAGCAGCGCTTCGAATCCGCCGTTCAGGCATTCGTCCGCGAGTGCCTGGAGCGAACCGGTGAGCGCATTGAGCATGCCGGCACCAGCCTTTCCCCACCTGACCGTTGAGCGGCCATTCTCCAACGGAACGCTCGCCTTGGCAAGCGGGTGTCAGCGGCTGTTCTGGCTGCCTTGCGATAGCGGCCATGGCCCTGCTCCGGGATCCCTGCTGGACGGCTCAGGCGCAGCCGCGGTGGAGCCTGCGGGCGCTCGACACTGACGCGCTGAAACGGGGGTTGCCTTGTCCGGGCAGGACAAGTATAAGTGCCGTGGCGTTGTCGTTGTTGTCAGCGGAGCCTTTGTTGGAGAGGCTGCGATGGGATTCAGAGGCATCGCGACGGTAACGTACGTCGTTGGCAGGAAGCGGGTGAGTCTGTGCGGCGAGATTGAGTTGCCCATTGAGCCGTATCCAGGTTTGTACATCCGTGCGAACTTCATTGAGTTGCGAATCCAAAAGGTCATCTACGACACACTGAACAAGTACTTCTGGTTCCGCCTCGGTACCGTCAAGCGGTCGCGGGAAGTCGGGCGCGAGGAAATTGAACGGCTACAGGGGGCGGGTTGGAAGTTCTGCAAGTAACGGTGGGGAACCGCCGTTCGCATCTCGATTGCCTGCAGAGCCATGGCGGCAAATCCGGAGGCTTCCCTGACTTCCCCTTGTTGCTGGTCACTGGCGAGGGCGTCTCGATGGTTGGCCCGTGGGGCGAGAACTTCATTGAGCAAGTCTGAAACGACCCGGCTGTGGGCAGGTTGAGCCTCGGCGGACGGAACCTCGCTTAGCAGGAGTCAGCAGCGGGTCACCGCCAACAGGGGCCGCTGACAAGAGTTGCGGGCGTTTTCGATTTCGGCGTAATTCGCAAATAACACCCTTGCCTATTTTCGCCACCGCAAGTAACCTGTCTGGCATGAAACCAGCCCGCAACGTTCCCGGCCGGACCATTCATTGTGCGGGCGGATACGACGCGTTCGTCCCGGCGCCGTTGCCGCCTGAGATGGCCTGGACAGACAGGATGATGCGATCGCTGTCCGATGCCGACCGCCGGATCGGCCAGCTGGCCGGCGAGGGCCGCAGCCTGCCCAACCCGCACCTGCTCATCCGGCCGTTCGTCAAGCGCGAGGCCGTGCTGTCCAGCCGGATCGAGGGGACCCAGGCCACCCTGGGTGAATTGCTGGCCGCCGACGCCGGGGCCGCGGTGGATCGGAGCCCCGAGGACCTTCGCGAGGTGGCCAACTACGTCGTCGCCCTGGACCATGGTCTGAAGCGGCTGAGCAAGCTGCCGCTCTCACTGCGGCTGGTCAAGGAAGTCCACGCCAAGCTCATGGCCGGCGTCCGCGGCGGGGTGGCCACGCCCGGCGAATTCCGGCGCAGCCAGAACTGGATCGGGCCGCCCGGCTGCACGCTGAACAACGCCAGCTACGTCCCTCCGCCGCCGGACGAGCTGATGGGCTGCCTGAGTGCGTGGGAGAAGTTCCTCCACCAGCAGAACCTCCCGCCGCTGGTCCAGGCGGCAATGCTGCACTATCAGTTCGAGGCGATCCACCCGTTCCTGGATGGCAACGGGCGGGTCGGCCGGTTGCTGATCACTCTGTTCCTGGTCGAACGCGGCGTGCTGCCGACGCCGCTTCTCTACCTGAGCGCCTTCTTCGAGGCGACTCGCCGCGAATACTATGACCGCCTGACGGCCGTCACGGCCAGGGGCGCCTGGGGCGACTGGCTGGAGTACTTCCTCAATGGCGTGGCCCGCATGTCGGAGGATGCCCTCGGCCGGGCGGAGCGGATCAACGGCCTGATGACCCAATGGCGGCAGAAGACCGCCGGTGCTGCCTCCAAGACGCCACTGCAACTGGTGGACCTGCTGGCGGAGAACCCGTTCTGGACAATCAACAAGGTGGCCGAGCGGTTATCCGTCGCCTTCACGACTGCCCAGCGGGCGGTAGACAAGCTCAAGTCGCTGGGCATCCTCAAGCAAACAACCGACAGCCAGCGCGGGCGGGTCTTTTGCGCGACGGCGATCATGGACATCCTTGACGAGCCGGCCAAGCTGCGACCGGACGAGCCCGCCACCTGACGACCCAGCCGACTCCCCGGGCCTGCGGTAATCGGAGCCATGCATGAAGAAGAGGCGAGGCAAGCGTCGGGCCAAGGGCCAGCAGATTGGTGCAGTGGGTGAAGGTATCTTCGCCGCATGGGCGCCGGACCATGGACTCGCGGCGGTCAAGGCCGGCGATGACTATGGAATTGACTTCTTCTGCACCGTCTTTCGCAGGCTCGGCGCTCCCACCGAAGAAGCGACAGGCGCGGTCCTGGCGGTGCAGGTGCGGTCAACGTCTGTGCAACACAAGGGCCGCATTCGACTCGACCGTATTGATGCCGAGGCCGCACTTCGCGTCGATAGCCCCTTTGCCGTGGTTGGAATAGACACGGTGACCCGCGAAGTTCGCTTCCGTTTCATGGATGAGGCGCTGATCACGGAACTCCAGACATTTCTCCGATCGGCGGCGAAGTACGTCACCTGGCCCCTGAGGAATATGGAATCGGGAGACAAGAACTTCGCGCACAAATTGGCCGAGGTCCGCCGACCAGCCTTCCAGCAACGGCTACGTTGGATTCGTGCCAGACAGGACATTGAGTCAATGGTGCGAGGTAGTCGCATCTCGTTTGTGCAAAACGAGAAGGGGGCTATTGCCATTCTTCAGGTGCCATTCGTAACGTCACTATTTGCCGTGCCGCCGGGAGACCGCCTTCACCAATGCGCCCAAAGGGATATGGACATGGACAGTCCATCTAGCTAACATGGCACCGGGGCGATCACCTACACCGTCGCAGCGACCAAGAGCGGCCTGAACTTCCTGGCCTTCCTGGCCGCGCTGGTCGCCGCCTATGCCGGACGGAAGATCCGACTGGTCTGCGACAACGGCCGGTTCCACCACACCAAGGCGGTCCACGAATGGCTGGCGGCTCATGCCGACCAGATCACCGTGTTCTGGTTGCCGCCGTATTGTCCCAGCCTGAATCTGATCGAACGGTTGTGGGGCCACTTGAAACGAACGGTCTTGGCCAACGTCCTGTTCAAGACCCTCGACGATTTGATAGCCGCCTTCCGTCGAGGTGTCGGCTGCATCAACGGTCGGCGAAACAAAATGGGATTCATCTTCGACCATGATGACGTTACTCACAAGGCTGCGTGATTCTTTCTGCGTCTCTACTTAGTTGTCGAGATTAAGACCACCGATGTCTTTCGCGTCAACCTGAACGTCGTTGCTTCGTACCGTTCGAGCCTGATACGCGACCGACGAGTGGAGGAGGACCGCTCGGCCCTGCTCATTGTCGTCGGCCGGGAGGATACCGGCGACTTGGAGGCCCAGGTGCGCGGCTCCAAGTTTGCGTGGGACACGCGACTGGTCAGTGTTGACTCCCTCTGCAATCTGCTGCTGGCGAGAGAGAGGCTCGATGATGTTGCAACAAGCACAATGATTAGCGAGATACTGAGGCCGAGGGAATATACCCGTCTCGATCCAATCGTCTCACTGATCTTCGCTACGTCTACTGATGTTGAAGAGGGTGACACAGCTCCTGAGCCGACCTTAGCCGAGGATGGTGGTGAACAAGGAGATAGCCTGGCTGACATCGGCAGGTTGCGGGATGCAGCGGTGGATAGAGTCGCGGCCAAGTTGGGTGTAGCGTTAGTTCGACAGACTCGATCCGCGTACCAGACACCTGACCGCGGCGTCTCTGTCATCTGCCTGCCGTCGAAGCGATATGCCAGAGGACGTGGGAACTGGTACTGGTTCACGTTCAGGGAGAGTCAGCAGTCACTGCTTGACGAGGCCGCCAAGGGCTTCGTCTGCTTCGTGTGTGGTGCCCTAGATCGGCTGTTGATGGTTCCAAAGGAGAAGTTCATCCCGCTACTTGCGGAAATGCGCAGTACGCGCGGGCGTTATCAAGTGGAGATTGACTGGGCGGCCGGCAGCGTTCTCCTCATGAGCCCCCGCCGCGACCTAACTGAATACATGCTTGTTTAAACGAGCTTGCCCTTGGCCAGAAGCGGTAGCATCGCGAGCGGCCGCCTGCACCCCAACGCGGGCTGGACGAGCGAGACGAAGAAGATGAGACTTGATCGGTTCAGACCCATGAGTCTCTTCGGCGAGGGCGGGTGTATATCACAGCCAGCCTTCGACCTCCCGGCCACGCGGCCGGAGGTCGGAAACGCAAAAGCTGGACTTAATCGCCAATATACTGTAGTCGAAACGTCCATAAGTCCAATAAAATGCAACCACACATTTACCAAACATGCAAAGCTTGCATTTGACAAGTGGAATTTCTTCAAGTATATATTATGTCGAGGCTTGCGAGCCTTACCGAAGGTGGCTGGGCCAGGGTTATGTTAGTAGCTCATAACCCGGAGGTCGGGGCGAAGTGCAGGCCTGATTTGGGCGGTGCTGGCGGCTGTGGTCATTGCAGCAACCGGGATCCTGCTGCTCCTGCTGCGGCGCGCCCGAAAAGGCGACTGACAGACATCATGACGGAGGCTGCCATGAATGAGTTCGCTTCGGTTGTGCTGCGAATCACTGACCTGCCCCCGGGTTGCCCGCGGTCCCGGACTGTGCCCCGCACCATCACCGCCGCCGGGAGCAGAGCATGAAACGCTGGCGAAGATGGGCGTGGCGGGTTGCCCGGGGGCTGGCCGTTGCGACGATTGTCGTGCTGGGCCTCTGGCTGGGTCTGGTTCCCACAATCCTTGAGCATGTGATCGCCGCACGGGTCGAAGGGTTTGGCCTGGCCAGGCCCAGCTTCCGTGTTGCCGGGTACTCCCTGTCCCACGTTGAGATAGGCGATCTCTCCGTCGGCCAGGACGACCGCCTGCGAATCGGTTCTGTCCGCATCGAATACCGTGCGTCGCGACTGCTGCACAAGCAGGTCGATTCCATCGAGATCATCGGCCTGGAGGCGCTGATCCGGCGGAAGGCTGGCGTCTGGGACTTCGGCCCCCTGGCGGGCCTGCACGGCCCGGCTGGCGGCGGAACGCCGGGGCAGGCGCCCTTCAGGCGAATTACGCTGCGGGCCTCGACTTTGACGGTCGACCTCGAGGGCCGACGGCTTCGGATTCCTATCTCCGGCTCCGTGGAGAGCGCCGGCGCCAGCGCACTGTCGCTGGACCTGACGGCCGTGGTCGAGGGCGCTGCTCTGCAACTCACCGGCGTCCTTGACACCGGGAGTCAGGACTTCGCCCTCGCCCTGGCCGGCGACGCACCGGACCTCGGGCGGGCGCTTGCGGCCGTGGCCCCGTCCATCGCAGCCGCTTTGGGACAGCCGCGGGAGGGCATGGCCGCCACGGTCACCCTCGTGCGCAACAACGGCGTGCTGAGCCTCGACGCCACGGCGCAGGGCGCGGGCTGGCAGTTATCCCGGTTCACGCTCAGCGCGACAGGCCTCGAAGACTGGCTCCGCGGCGAGATCGATGTCGCCGACGTGCAGATCCAGGGTGAGGCCGCGATCAACACGTGGTTGATGCTCCGGAAGTCTTCTTCGGATCCGCGGATCGCCGGGAAGGCTGCCGCCACGACCGCGCTCTCTGCCATCGGAACGCTGCAACTCCGCCGCACGCGTACCGGCTCGCAGCCGGGCTGGACCTGGTCGGCGACTGCGCCCACGGTGCGGGCGACGGTCGCCCCATGCGACCTTTCGATCGCCGCCAGCGGCATCGCCATCAAAGGCGTCAGCGCGGATCTCCGAATGACCGCGACGGCCGACGCGACCAGGCTGCGCGTGAACCTGCTGCCCGACTCGTGGATCACCGTCGCGTCGGCCGACGTGCCGGCGAGCGGACGGACCGAGACGGTGGGTTCCGCCAGGTTCGTCATCAAGGAGCGCGAGAATCAGCCGCTCCTGGCCGTGACGCTCGAAGGCGGCCGGCCAGTAGCCGCCCTCGCGGCTCTGGTCGCCGAGGCGGATGCCCCCGTCAGCATTTCAGCCGGTGACGGGACAACGGCGAAGGTCGCGGCCGTCCGTTCGGAAGTTGAAGGCGTCTGGAACGACGGAAGCGGAACACTGGCCGGAAGCCTGCGAATCAGCGGCATCGACGCGAGCTTCCGACAGAAGCTCGGCGATGGGCTCCTGGTCGCCGACGTAAGCGGCGCGTCGCTGCTGGCAACATCGCGACGGGACTTCCCGCCCGGCCGTGAGCCCGAAGCGCCGCTCCCGATCGAGTTCGTCTTCAGGACGACGCCGGGGTCGCCGGGCGTCTCGGCCACCGTGGCCGGAATCGAGGCAACCTCAGGGGTGGTCGAGGTCCGCGGCACGATTGCGTTGTCCGGCGGGGCGCCGCCGGCGGTAAGCGCCAGGGTGTCGTTGGCAAACGCCTCGGTGCGGCAGAAGGATGCAGGGCTGACCATGACCGGCCTGGAGGGCGACGTGCCGATTGCCTGGAACGCGCCTGCGGGCGAGCCGGGCCGCCTGGTCGTGAAGTCCATCGAACTCAAGGGAGCGGCCCTGCCCTCGCTGGCGGGCACACTGAGCGTCGCCGACACGCGGGCGGACTTCACCGTGGATTGGGAGCCGCTTGCCGGGGCCAAACTGCGAGCGGAGGGCAGCGCCGCGTTCGGAGCCCGGGGGCCTTCGGCGCGGGCCTACGTTTCGGTTCCGCTCTTCGAGATCACCGACCCCAAGGCGCTCGGCCGTCTCGTGCCGCCGCTGAAGGGGCTGCTGGCCACGGGCTCGTTCGCTCTGGACGGCTACGTGCGCCTGTCGGGCAACGGCCTGTCGCCGAACATCGCCCTCACCATTCTCGACGGCGAGTTCAAGAGCGAGGCCTGGAAAGCTGAGGCCGAGGGGGTTTTCGCAACCGTCCGCCTCAACAGTTTCAGACCTCTGCTCACGCCCCGCAAGGAGTTCCAGGTTGCCCTCGTGCGCCATGCGACGATTGGGAAGCTCGACGTCAAGGACGGCTTCGTGGCCTTCCGCCTGGAGCCCGTGGAGACCGACGGCCGGGCGACCGGCTGGACGGCATACGTGCAGCGCGGCGAATGCGGCTGGGTCGGCGGACGCCTCTATGTCGAGGATTTCCGTTTTGACCCGGCGGCCAGGACGCACACGGCCACCGTTTACGCCCGCGACCTCAAGCTGGGCGCCCTGCTGGCGCTCATCCCTGGCGAGAAGGTTGCCGGCGTAGGCTCCCTCGACGGCGAATTGCCTGTAACGATCGGCACGTGGCCGGATGTCCGTTTCGGCGAAGGTGAGCTGTGCACTCCGCCGGGGCAGCCGGGGTGGTTCAAGGTCAAGAACAGCGAGGTCCTCGGGACCGTTCTGGAGAACACCGACCCCCGGTTCAAGACCGACAGCCTCTACGTGGAGATGAAGAAGCGCCTGGTCAACGCCTTCAGAGATTTCGAATTTGACGAGCTGAGCGTCGTCTTTGCGAAGGATGCCGGCAAGGGATTCGTCGCGCGTGTCAACACCAGGGGCCGGGCTCGCACGGGCGACCGCCAGGAATTCGAGAAGGTGACCCTGAACTTCCTCGACTTCGACAAAGTCTTGCGTGATGCTATACTCATAAGTACCGGGATATCGGACGCCGAAACGACCCGTCCCCCGGGCAAAGGAGATCGGCGATGAAATGCTGGCTGCTGATGGCCCTCGCAGTGGTGCTATGGGCAGCTTACGGGTGCGAGGTCAAACACGACGTCAAGGTGGAGCCGATCGAGATCAAGCCCATCCACATTACGATGGATATCAACATCAAGGTGGATCGCGAGGTGGACGCCTTTTTCGGCGACGTCGAGAAGCGGGCCGCAGAGTTGAATCCGCCTGCGGAGACCCAGCCTTCGACAGGAGACAATCAATGAGCAGACACGGTCACAGGACGATCGTTTCGCTGGGCTTGTGTGTCGCCTTTCTGGGGACCATGGTCTCCGTCGCTCGCGCAGACACCAAGCAGGACATCATTGACCGGATGGCCAAGCGCCTCGAGGCCATCAACAAGGAGAAGGACGCCGGCAGGATCGGCGAAACCTTCGACGGTCTCGTGGCCGCCGTGAAGGCCCAGTACCTCGAGGACAAGGATCTCAAGCAACTGCTGGCAGACGAGAATGCCGATCGCAAAGCATTTTACGAGTTGGTTGCCAAGGAGCTCGACACTACGGTCGAGACGGTCGCCCTGAGTGCCGGCAGACGGAATTTCCGGGTCGCCAAACCGGAACATTGGCTCAAGCCCAAGGATCGCCCCTGGATCCAAAAGAAGGACCTGGGGGACTCCTGACGGCTCGAGCAAGAACCCGCCAGAATGCGGTGCAGCCGGGGGGCGCCGACAAGCATCTGCGTCATTGTCTGATCGAGGCCACCTTCTGGGCCCGGCGGGCGCCCCGATACATCCACAGCTATGGGCGTGCCGGCCACAAGCGTGGCCCGAAGATTGCCCGGATCGTGGGGCTCGGATGTGCGAATCACGTCGCGCCGCCCCAGCCTCCTTGAACAGCACCAACAGGACAACGAACCAGCACGGGTCAACTTCGCGGCGCTGAACGAGTCTGCGTGGAGTCACTTCTGCGCCATCTTCCAGGCGGCGTATTGGAGCAGTGAACCCGTCCGCAGCATCATCGCCGAGGTTCGAGTCCAGATCGAGTTGGCCGCCAGAAAGACCGGCGGGCACTTGGATTCAGGGAAGCCCACCCCGAACGACTCGGCCGCCTTGTCCAGCAGATCGCGGTTGCCTGTCTTGAGGGCCACGTAGGCATAGAGATCCGACAGGAACAGAGGGGCTTGGAAGAAGCTGTCGGGAAAATCCTTCTCACAGCCCTCTTCCAGCAGCTTGAAGACATTCTTGTCGCCGGTGCGGCGGTGCAACTCGCAGAAGGCGGGGATGCTGTAGCAATACTTCATGTCTTCCTGGATGTAATCCTGAGAACGGATCTGATGGGTCGGATCGTGCAGGAAGGGACCGAGGTCCTTCCACTTGGGGACCACGTGGCCGTCGAACAGCCTCATCGCCAGATCCAGCCACTTCTTGTCGGCCGTCAGGTCGTACATCGCGCAGAACGATTCAATGCCTTGGGCGTTCGCGGCCATGTCGCCACGGAGGTACCCCCACGTCCTGGACTGATCTATCCAGGCCCAGCACCGTGCCAGGCCGTCTGCATTGCGATTGGCGCATTCCAGCGCCTGGGGCTCGCCGGTGAGCATGTAGTAGAGGACCACGCCGGCCAGCCAGTTGTCGGCCGGCGTCGGCGGGGAGCGCAGCGACGCGCAGTGGTAGCTGGGCCAGTTGCTATCACCTCGCTGAAGGACTCCAAACTCGGCTGGGTCGCGGTCCGACCAGAGCTGGTCGACGTCGATGCGGTGGCGGGCCATCGCGGCGGCCAGTTCCATGAACGTCGGGTCGCCCGTCCGCAGCGCCCCACTCAGGGCGATTCGGACCCAGTCGTGGGCAAGCCCGACCGGACCGTGCCCCGACGCGCACAGGTCGCCATAGTCCATCCAGCCAAACCAGTAGGTGGAACTCGGCACGCCGGCACAACTGGAGTAGTCGGAAGTTCGCCGTGCCATGAACAAGCCGGCTGGGTCATCGCGGCCGACCATGCTGCGCATCATCCGCGTCTGCGAGTCCAGCTTGGCATTCCCGTCGTCGTCAGGCGTTCGGACCCCGGCAGGAGCGAACAGCCCGATAGACGCCTCGGTCGTCGCGTAGTACTCCGCCGACGCCAGGGCTGTGAGCGGCGCAGACAGCGTCGCCGAGGACGCCTTGGCGTCCCTGCCCGAGAAGTCAAGAATGAACTCGTGCCCCTTGTGCATGCCGCCCGGCAGCAAGTACATCCCCGGTTTGATGGCGCTTACGATCGTCTTGTCGATTCCATAAGTCAGCCAGTAGTACGGCCGAGGCCACTGGCCGCCGACAGGCCAGAGCCACAACTTCAGCGTCGCCGGCCCCGCGCCTGTCGAAGGCGCGTTCCGCTCGATGGCCTTCTCGTAGTTCTGCCAGAAGTCGCGGATGGCAACCGTCAGCAGAGCGCCGGTCTGTCCGGCGAGCGACACCACGCCATCGGTGCGCTCGCCGCGCTTCAGTTCCTTGCCGCCGCCGGTGATGACGTAGTCGAAGTCGGACCAGGTGTAGAAAGGCCCCTGGCTTTCGCCCGCCCGCTTCGTTCGGGAGTGCAGGCAGGTCTGAAGGACCTTGAAGTCGCCGGTCCCCTCGA
This sequence comes from Phycisphaerae bacterium, assembly GCA_022072085.1. Lineage (GTDB taxonomy): Bacteria > Planctomycetota > Phycisphaerae > JAJVII01 > JAJVII01 > JAJVII01. The sequence goes on along the minus strand of JAJVII010000013.1, from coordinate 68,612 downwards.
CGCCTTCGCAGCGGGCGACCTCGTTGCCGCACAGGTTCAGTTCAACCGACATTCCCTTGAAGGCGAACCATTCGAACTTGGCCGGCACTTCCTGCTCACGCCGCTCGTAGTCCTTTGGCACGAAGTAGCCCATTGCCCCGTCGTTCTGGAGCCAGGCGTGGACCTTCACGAACTTCTGCCCGGCAAATGCCGTCACCCGTACCGTGTAGCTCAGCAGCCCGTCGTGCAAGCCTGGGAACTTGCCGCGCAGACACACCACGGCCCGCAACGGGCCCGCTTGCTCAACAGTCACTTCCGTCGGCGGACCGGCCGGAACCTCTTTGCCGTCGGCGGTGTATACGACCAGCCCCCGGCCGGCCGAGGTGACCCGCTCCTTGCCGTCCACCTTGATCGACCCGAACAGCCCAACTCCCTTCCTGTTCAGGGCAAGCGTGAGCGGCCCTGTCAAAACGGTCACCACATCGGCGCCCATTTCGACCTTGACCGGACTTGCCGGCGCGGGGTTATTTCCGCCGTCGGATACCGTCAGATCAACCTTGCCACCGGCAGGCACATCTGCCTGCACATCCATCAGCGCCCACCGGACAGAACCGTCGGGCCAGGGGGCGAGGCGAGAGAACTGAGCGGGAATCGGCTTGCCGGCGACAGAAACCACGAGCCCGGCGACGTCACGCACCGCCCCACGGGCAAAGGGGACGCCGGCGGTGATCACCGCTGGCGAGCGGGCCACGTCGGCCGTTTCGGCCGCCTGGAGCTTGACCTCCACCGCCCGGGCAGTTGCGACAGGTCTGGCCAGCAATCCGATCGCCCCCAACGCCCATATTGAAAGCCAGGCCGTTCGCCGCATCGCTGTTCTCCCGTAGTCTTCGATCGCACGTGGTTGAGGGAAGCCATTCAAGGCCAGCCCGGTTCTCTACTTCGCCTTCATCGGCCGGGGCGCCAGGTTCGGCCGGGGCGCTCGGCCGAACTTGGCCGCCACCTCCGACGCCAAGCTCAGCAGCAGTTCGGTTCGATCCTGCCAGCCGGAACTGATGAACCATGATTGGCCCTCGCCGCTGGCGTGCAGGCCCATGCGGATTCGCTCATCCAGCGCAGTCCGGCAGCGGCCGATCAGTTCGTCGCCGAGAAGTGACCTGGCTTCATCGTCCAGCAGGGCCTTCTCAACGAAGATGCGCGCCTCGACTTCCTGAAGGGCCTCGCGGAAGGCTTCGGAGCGTACGGTGGCCACCGGGCCGGTCTTGCCCTTGCCCAGGATGTATGGCAGGCCGTTGTTCAGATTGAGCTGCCCCCACGCGGCCTCGGGGTATCGTCCGGCCAGGCTGTTCCGCGGCTGGCCGTGCCGGTCCTTGATCACGTCCCAGAAGTCCGCGCCCAGCCGTCCCAGGCCTCGCGGCCCCACGCCGGTGCAGATGAACGGCGTGTAGTTGGCCCGGCCTCCCATCCATGCCTCCAGTTTCACGCGGTGCTCGACAAGCGTGCTGCCCACGTTCATTTCCCGCGGAAAATACGCCAACCAGAACGGGTTGGACCACCCGAACGAGTACCCCGCCGACGGGTCGGCCGGCATCACCCCGATGCCCCACAGGGCGATCGCATAGCCAATCGTGTGGCCCTGCCACTCGTGACAGTAATAGTGAGAATGGACGGCCCAGCGGTCGTTGGGAACGCCGGTGGCGACGTCGGACATCGCCTGCTTGGTCGGTCGTGTGTCGCCGATCAGGCCGAAAAGCATCGAGTCTTCCAGCCCGCGCTTGGCCAGAACCGGGCGGATGCCGTCAGTCAGCTTCTTCCAGAAGACCTTGGCCTCCGGACTCCCCCAGGCCGGCCCCAGACGAGCCGTCAGCTTGCCTGTCTTGGGGTCGAGCGTTGTGATGAGGATGGGCTTGTCATAGGTGCGCCCCGCGCCACCGGCGCCACCGGCATGGCCCTGCGATTCCGGGGGCTCCCAGCAATAGAGTATCACACCCGGAATCCTGCCCAGGTGCTTGACGGCCACGTCCAGATACTTCTCAACGATGGTGAAGTCAGGTTTCAGCTCTCCATCCTCGCCGCGAACCCACCGCACCATCGCATGCTCATTGCCGAAATGCGTGCGGCGGATGCAGGTGACGTAGAGCGTCTTATCGCCCAGTTGCCCCAGCAGCGAAAAGGCTTTGTCCAGCAGGGCCATGTGCTTGTCGGACCAGAGCGGCACGTCGTAGGCCATGGCCAGCGATTCGGGCGATTCGATGACGTCCATCGTCGCGGTGTACTCGGCGACATCCGGCAGCCGCCAGTCGACCACCCGCAGTTTGATGGGCACGCTGACCGGCTTGACGCCCTCGGCGCTGATGCGGACAGACCCGGCGTAGTCGCCCGGCTTTGCGTTCGAGGGCACGGTCACGGTAATCCAGATCGGCTGGAGCGCGCCGCCGTGCTCCTCGTAGACGGGCACCTCGGTCGGTGGAGACTCCTCCAGCGAGTCAAAGAAGGTCCGACCCGCCCGCCCGTCGGGCACCCCGTAGCGAACTTGCCAGGCTGATGACGGGATTTCCCCCGGGCCGCTCAGGGGCATGACCTCGACCTTGAGTCCCCTGATCGGCGTGTCGTCCCCGACGATCACCTGCCCGGCGAATGTGCCGTTGCGCACGCCGACAATTCGGATGGGCGACAACGGGGCAAAGGGGTCCGGGTAGTCCGCCACGAACACCTTCTGGATGGTCGACTGCGACCAGACTTTGAACCCCCGGTTCCTGACCAGCCCGACGCTGGGTACCACCGCGGCGGCGGGGGGGGCGACCAACTTGATCTTCGACAGCCCGATCCGCGCCCAGGCGACGTCGTCGTGGCTGGCGTAGGTCCCCTTGCGGTGCCGCAGGTACACGTTGGCCAGCGTCGGGGCCCGATGGACGGCCACCGACAGCACGTTGACGCCCTTTATGAGGCGGTCGGCTGGAATCTTGAAACCAGTCAGGTGCCGGGTTCGCCGCTCGATACGCGGGCTGACATCGTCGCCACGGTCCTGGCGAAGGAACAGGAACCCCTCCTTGGTGAAGTTCTCCTCCGCCGTATAGCCTGTCGCCGAAGTATACAGATCGATCGGTCCGGCCGGCATGAACGCCCGGGTCAACTCATGGCCGTTGAGGTACACCACCACCCCGCCTCGAAATGTGATCGACAGCGTCAGCTCGCCTGCCCGGGCTGGATCGGCCACCTCGAACCGCCCCCGCATCAGAATCAGTTTCCATTCATCCTTTATGGAACGATCCAGCATCGGCCCGCGGATCCGGGCCCAGGAGCTGTCGTCGAAGTCGGGCTTGAACCAGTCCGCCGAGGTCTGCGACGGCAGGCGGACTGTTTCCACCTTCTGCACCTTGTAGACGTCGGGCGGGGCCTCAATGGCGTCCTTGTTCTTCTGGAAGTAGGTCGCCACCGGACCGGTATTGATCGTTGCGTGCTCAATCCCGCCGTCCGGCAGAGCCAGTTCCTCGTTCTCCCAAACGGTCCGGAACCGCCAGAGACCCGACGTTTCGAGGATTAGATTCTCAGCCGGTTCGGCTGGCGGCGGAGCCTCATCCTCGGCAGCCGCGCCGATCGCACCCCACAGCAGCATTCCCGCAACCACCGCCACCAACGGAATTGGCCGTTTCTTTCGCATGTAGTGATTCTCCATGGCAATCAACGAACCGTCAATGCCCGCCCGTACGGACGTGAACCCTGCCCTGCATGGGCGGTTACGCTGTATTCAGGCATGCCGCATCGAGCCGGCCTCGCATCCCCAGTTTCTCCTTGGTCAGCAGGATCGGCCCGCCAAGCAGCAATGTGGCGAAGTCCCTGCCGGGCTTCCCGAACGGGCCGGCCGCCTTCCACTTTCCAGCGTCAACCCTCCTACAATAGAGTGTGGAGAGGGAGACACGGCGGGTCGACCGGCCCGCAGCCCGCCGCCGGGGCCGGGCCCCGAAAGCACGCCGCCACGGCCTCCCTCGCGATCGGCCCCCGAAGGAGGGCGCAATGTCCTGGGCCGAGTTGACAGACTGCCGCTGCTTCTACGAGCTCACGGGCGACGGCCCCGGCGTCCTGCTCATCCCCGGTCTGGGCGCCACCGCTCGCGTCTGGCAGCCCGTCGTCCCTTCGCTGGCCGAACGCTTCACGCTGCTGACGCCCGACAACCGCGACATGGGCCGCTCCCTCGCCCGTCGGCCCGTGCACACGCTGCGCGATTACACGGCCGACCTGGTCGAACTGCTCGACCATCTGGGGGCGCGGCGGATTCACGTCGTCGGCATGAGCCTGGGCGGGATCATCGCCCACCGTCTGGCGGCCGACCACCCGAGCCGCGTCGAGCGGCTGGTGCTCATTTCGGCGGCTTCGCGATTCACGCCGTACCTCAGCGAGATCGGCTGGCTCCTCGGCCAGATGCTGCGGCACTTCCCGCGCGACATCTACACCCGCACGTTCGAGCTGCTCGGCTGCGGGCCGCTCACGCTGGACCGCGATCCATCGCGGCTGCAGCGGCTGGCGGCCGAGGAACTGGTCGACCCGACCCCCCGCCGGGCACTCGGCCGACAGTTGCGGGCGCTGCTGGCCAGCGCCCCGGTCGACGAGTGCCAGCCGATCGCCGCGCCGACGCTGGTGATGTCCGGCCGGTACGACGTGCTGATACCGGCCTGTTACGGCCGTCAGTTGGCCAACTCCATCCGTGGCGCCCGATTCGTCGAGATTCCGCAGGCAGGTCACAACCCGGTCAGCGAGTGCCCCGACTATGTGGCCCGCGCCGTCGGCGGGTTCCTGGCCGACGGCCGCGTCATCGAGCCCGATCCGCCCGCCTCGGCGCCCCGTCGCCGCGACGGGCCGCTGTCGGCCGTCACCGCCGCCAACTGACCGGCGGCGCGAGAGAGGAGGGAAGCACAGCATGATGCGACTTTCGCTACATGACATCCTGGAATTGTTCCGCCGCCGCCCGCATCCCGGCGGCACGGATCGGCCGACCGATTCACCGCCGGCCCCGCCCCCGCCCGTCCGCCGCACGACGCTGAACTACCCGGCCACCACGCTGGGGGCACTGCTGGACCAGACGGCCGATCGCTTCGCCGACGCCCCGGCCATGGTCTACAACGACCACCGCTGGAGTTGGTCGCAGGTCCGCGCCCAGGTCGACCGTCTGGCCGGCGGGCTGGCGGTCATGGGCGTCCGCCGCGGCGACCGCGTGCTGATAACGCTACCCAACTGCCCCGAGTTCGTCTTCGCCTTCTTCGCCGTCCAGACGCTGGGCGCGGTGGTCGTCAACGCCGGTCCACTCAAGGGCGTCGACGAGCTGCGCGAGCTGCTGGCGAAGGCCCAGCCGCGTCTGGTCATCGCCCTGGATCTCCAGGCCCCGCAACTCGAGCGGGCCGCCGCAGGCGACCAGGCCGAGGTCTGCTGGCTGTGGGTCTCGCTGCGGAACTACCAGCAGGTGTTCCAGCGGCTGGGCTATCGCTTCAAGCTCTGGCAGGGCCGTCAGAGCCTTGCCCGGGCCTCATGCCAGGCGACGCTGGAGGAGCTGATGGAGCGCGCCCCCTCCCGCCCTCCGATGCTCCCCCCGTCGCCCGGCGACGTGGCCGTCCTCCAGCCAACCGGCGGCACCACCGGCTCACTCAAGGTGGCCGAGTTGACCCACCGCAACCTGTTGGCCAACGCTCTTCAGCTCGCGTTGTGGGCACGCATCCGCCCGGGCCAGGAGCGCATACTGGCCGTGCTGCCTATGTTCCACGTCTACGGCTTGACGGCGGCGCTGATATCGGCCGTCCTCGGCGGCGGCATGCTCATCCCGCTGACTCGGTTCCGCATGGACGAGTTCCTTGACGCCGTCGGCCGACACTGCCCCACCATGGTCTCGCTGGTGCCGGCCATCTTCGAGGCGCTGTGCGACCGCATCGAGGCCGACCCCGAGGGCACGGGCGCCGCCGTCAACGTGCTGGCCGGCGCGCTGGTCACCAGCGGCGCCGCCCCGCTGGGCCCGGCCACCTCCAAGCGTTTCGCCGCGCTGACCGGGGCCGCCATCGTCCAAGGCTATGGCCTGACCGAGGCCTCGCCCGTCACGCACACCAACCCGCCCGACGGGCCGCGCGAGGGTTCCATCGGTCGTCCCCTGCCCGACACCCAGGCCCGCGTGGTGGACCTGGACGACCCGTCACGCGACCTGCCGGCCGGCCAGCCCGGCGAACTGCTCGTCGCCGGCCCGCAGATCATGCGCGGCTACTTCGCCGACCCGGACGCCACCGCGGCGGCCATCACCACCGACGAGCAAGGCCGCCGCTGGTTGCACACCGGCGACGTCGTCCGCGTCGACGAGGACGGCTTCTTCCACGTGCTGGACCGCCGCAAGGACATGATCAACGCCGCCGGCCTGAAGGTCTGGCCCGGACACGTCGAACGGATACTGGCCATGCACCCGCAGGTGGCTGACGTAGCCGTCGTCGGCTGGCCCGACCCGGTCGAAACCGAGTGTGTCGTCGCGATGATCGTGCCGCGGAGCGAGCCGCCCGACGAGGCGAAGCTGGCGTCGGAGTTGCGGGCGCTCTGCCGCGAGCACCTGGGCCCGCACGAGGTGCCCCGCCGCTTTGAATTCGTCCAGCGTCTCCCGCGCTCGGCCCTGGGCAAGCTGCTGAAGTACGAGCTGCGCGACATGAGTCATGAGGCGGTGAAGGAAGAGAAGATGAACGCGGAGGGACAGAGACCGCAGAGCGGGACGGAGGAGGGGGACGAGTAGGAAGAAGAGGAAGGGCCTTCTGTCGGCCCTCTGCCGTTCAGCGGCTCTGCGTTCTCAGGAGGTCTGCTGATGGTCGCATTCACGACGGACAACAGGCGCGTCGCGATCGTCGGGGGCGTGCGAACGCCTTTCGCGCGGATGGGCACGGCGCTGGCGGAGGTGCCGATGGTCGAACTGGCCCGCATGGCGATGCAGGAGACGCTCTACCGCAGCGGCATTGGCGGCGGACGGCTGGACGAGGTCGTCCTGGGCAACGTGGTTATGCCGCCCGAGGCGGCGAACCCCGCCCGCGTGGCGGCCATCGCGGCCGGCGTGCCCGAGCACATCCCCGCACGCACCGTCCAGCGAAACTGCGCCTCCGGCATGGAGTCGATCGCCGACGCAGCAGCCCGCATCGCCGCCGGCAACGCCCGGCTGATGCTCGTCGGCGGGGCCGAGTCGATGAGCAACATCCCGCTGCTGTTCCCACGCGATATGCTTGGCCCGATGGCCCGCCTGGCCCGCGCCAAGTCCGCTTGGCAGCGGCTCAGGGCGCTAGCCGCTTTCCGCCCGCGACACTTCCGCCCCGTCGTCGGCCTGACGCTGGGCCTGACCGACCCCAGCGTGGACATGATCATGGGCCGCACAGCCGAGGTGCTTGCCCACGAGTTCGACATCTCGCGCGATGAGCAGGACGCCTTTGCGCTGCGGTCGCACCGGCGTGCGACAGCCGCCGTCGAGGCCGGGCGGTTCGCCGGCCACATGGTCACCGTCTACGCCGGCGAGGCGTTCACGCCGGTGTCGGCCGACGTGGGCCCTCGGCCGGGACAGTCGGCGGAGGCGCTGGCCAAGCTCCCGACCATCTTCGACCGCCGCGACGGCAGCGTCACCGTGGGCAACAGTTGTCAGGTGACCGACGGGGCGGTGGCGCTGCTGACGGCAGACGGCGAGTTGGCCCGGGCCGAGGGGCTGGACGTGCTGGGCTACGTACGGGCCTACGCGGTGGCGGCACTGGACCCGGCCCGCATGGGGCTTGGCCCGGTCTACGCGATCGACCGGCTGCTGGCCGAGACGCGGCTGACACTGGCCGACGTCGACCTGTGGGAGATCAACGAGGCGTTCGCGGCCCAGGTGCTCGCCTGCCTGCGGGCGATGGCCGACGACGACTTCGCCCGCCGCCACCTCGGCCGGCACGCCGCCCTGGGCGAGTTGGAGGGCGAACGGCTGAACGTCAACGGCGGGGCCATCGCCCTGGGCCATCCGGTCGGCGCGACCGGGGCGCGGCTGGTGCTGGACCTGCTGCATGAAATGCGCCGCCGCGATGTGCGGCGGGGCGTGGCGGCCCTGTGCGTCGGCGGCGGTCAGGGGGCGGCGATTCTGCTGGAGAGGAGTTGACCATGCCCGACATGCTCGACATTGTTCGCGACGACGACGGGGTCTGGACTGTGCGGCTGGACCGGGCCGGGGCGTCGGTAAACACCTTCACGCCGCAGACGCTCGATGAACTGGACGCGGCGCTGAATCGTATCGAGGGCGACGGGGCGGCGGCCGGCGTCATCTTCACGTCGGCCAAGTCCGGCAACTTCGCCTCCGGCGCCGACCTGTTCGCGATGCGCGAAATGGACGCCCAGGCCATGCGGCGGTTCATCGACGCCGGCCAGCGTGTGCTGTCGCGCGTCGCGGCGTTGGCCGTGCCGACCGTGGCCGCCATCAACGGCGACTGCCTGGGCGGGGGACTGGAGTTGGGGCTGGCGTGCGACTGGCGGGTGTCGGCCGACGCCGGGGCGATCCGCATCGGGCTGCCGGAAAGCAAGCTGGGAATCCTGCCGGCCTGGGGCGGGACAACGCGCCTTTCCCGGACAGTGGGCCTGTCCCGTGCGTTGCCCGCCCTGCTGACCGGCCGGACCTTCACGCCGCGCCAGGCGCGGTCGGCCGGCGTGGTGGACGAACTGGTGCGCCCCGAAGCGCTGCACGCCGCTGCCCGGCGTTACGTGCGGCTGCGGCCGCGCCGGCACCGTCCCGGGCGGCTGGACAGGCTGGCCGCGGCTGTGCCACTGCTGCGGGCGTGGGCCCTCGCGCGGGCGCTAAAGCGGACGCTCGCCAAGACGCACGGACATTACCCCGCAGCGGCGCGGATCGTCGAGGTCGTGCGGGCGGGCCTGGCCGGCGGCGTGGCGGTCGGCCTGGCCGCGGAACGCGACGCCGTGCTGGCGCTGGCCGACACCGACGCCTGTCGAAACCTGATGCGTCTGTTTTTCCTGCGGCAGACCGCCAGGCGCGGCGGCCCACCGCGAGCCGCCGAGGCGCCGCAGGTGCACGAGGCGGCCGTCGTCGGCGGCGGAACGATGGGCGCGGGCATCACGCACGCGCTGGCAGCAGCCGGCATAGCCGTGCGTCTGATCGAGGTGAGCGAACAGGCTGCGTCAGCGGCCCTGCGGCGCGTGCGGCGGCTGCTGGACGAGGACGTGCGGGCCGGACGCATGAGCGGACCGGAGGCGACGGCCGCGATGCGCCGCGTCTCGCCGGCGACGGACTGGACGGGCCTGCGCCGCGTGCAGTTCGCGATCGAGGCGGTGGCCGAGCGCCTCGATGTGAAGCGCGACGTGTTCGAGCGGCTCGGCGCGCTGACGGGGCCGTCGGCGGTAATGGCGTCCAACACCAGCTCGCTGTCGATCGCGGCGTTGGGCGAGGCGGCCGGCGACGCGCGCCGCGTGGTGGGGTTGCACTTTTTCAACCCGGTGAACCGCATGCCGCTGGTGGAAGTGGTGCGGGCGAAGCAGAGCGGTGAGCCGGCCGTCGCGGCCGCGTTCGCGCTGGCGCTGGCCGTCGGCAAGACACCTGTCGTCGTCGCCGACGCGCCGGGCTTCGTGGTCAACCGCGTGCTGATCCCCTACCTGGCCGAGGCGATCCTGATGGCCGGGCAGGGGGCGGACATAGCGACCGTGGACGAGGCCATGCGGCGGTGGGGCATGCCGATGGGGCCATTCGAACTGCTGGACCGGATCGGGCTGGACGTGGCGGCCGACATCTTCGGCCGCGCCGGCGGGTCGCTGGCCGAAGGCGCCACCGCCCCAGCCGGCGTCGAGCATGCGGTCGCCCGCGGCTGGCTGGGCGTCAAGAGCGGGCGCGGCTTCTACCGCTACGGCCGACGCCGCCGCGTGAACCGCGCCCTGCCGCCGCTGGTCTGGAAGAATGGGCAGGGCGCATTTTCCGGCGACGAAGAGGCGATCCAGCGACGGCTGATGGGGGCGATGATCGAGGCCGGCGCGCAGCTGCTGGCCGAGGGGGTGGCCGAGTCGGCCGACGCGGTCGATCTGGCGACAGTGCTGGGCCTGGGGCTGGCGCCGTTCCGCGGCGGGCTGATGAGCTACGCCCGCGACATCGGCGTGTGGCAGGAAGGGGCCGCGGCAAAGGACCGGTTGCCGGTTGCCGGCGAGTCGGACCGGCGCCCGTCGCCCGACACCCGACCCGCAAGCGAGAAAGCGAGGACATCATGGTCAAGCTGAGCGAGCGCGACCGGCAGCAGATGGAAAAGGCCAAGGACCTGATCGAGTCCGATGGCGCAGCCGAGATGGGCTTCGTGCGGTCGCTGTTCTTCGGGCGGCTGCGGCTGGACCGGCTGATGCCCTACCCGCGGCAGGATCCGGCCGAGGCGGCGCGAACTGACGAGCTGATCGCGCGAGTCGAGGCGTTCCTGGCCGACCAGGTCGACGCCGACCGCATCGACGCCGAGGAGCGGATCCCCGACGAGGTGATCCGCGGCCTGGGCGAGCTGGGCGTGCTGGGCATGACCGTGCCGACGGAATACGGCGGTGGCGGATTCAGCCACACCGCCTACTGCCGCGTGCTGGAGCGGATCGCCCGGCACTGCGCGGGCACGGCCGTCATGGTCGGCGCACACCAGTCGATCGGCCTCAAGGCGCTGCTGCTCAACGGCACTGAAGATCAGAAGCGCCGCTGGCTGCCCGAGCTGGCGAGCGGCCGCATGCTCGCCGCCTTCTGCCTCAGCGAGCCGGAGGTCGGCTCGGATGCGGCCAACGTGCAGACAAGGGCGCGACTGAGTGAAGACGGGCAATACTGGATCATCGACGGCCAGAAGAAGTACGCGACCAACGCGGCCATCGCGGGCTTCATGACGGTGATGGCCCGCACAGCGGTCGTCGACGACGACGGCAGGCAGCACGACAAGGTCTCCGCATTCATCGTCACGCCGGACCTGGAGGGGTTTCACGTCGTCCGACAGAACCGCTCCAAGTGCGGTATCCGCGGGAGCTGGCAGGCGGAGCTGCGGTTTGACGGGATGAAGGTTCCGGCCGACCGCGTGCTGGGCGAGATGGGGCGCGGGCTGAAGGTGGCGTTGACGGTGCTGAACTACGGCCGCTGCACGCTGAGCGCCGGCTGCCTGGCCGGGGCACGCGAGGCGCTGGCGCGCAGCGTCGAGCACGCCCGGACGCGGCGGCAGTTCAGCCGTCGCATCGGCGACTTCCACCTGATCAAGCAGAAGCTGGCGCGGATGGGGGAATTGACATTTGCGATGGACGCGCTGACCTACCTTTCGGCCGGCCTGGTTGACGGCCACGCCGGCGATATCATGCTGGAGACGGCGATCAGCAAGCTGTTCTGCTCGGAGGCCGGCTGGCGGGTGATCGATGACGCGGTGCAGGTGCACGGAGGCGAGGGCTACATGCGCGACCGCGGCCTGGAGCGGATGCTGCGCGACGCGCGGATCAACCGCATCGTCGAGGGGACGACGGAGGTGATGACCAGCTTCGTGGCGCTGATGGGGCTCAAGGGCGTGGGCGAGCAGTTCGAGGCCGTGCTGGGGGCGATGCGGCGCCCGATTGCCAACATCGGCCGACTGACCGCCTTCGCCGGGCACGAGTTCCGCGACGTGCTGATTGGCCACGCCGCCGATGGCGCGCTGGACGGGCTTCGCCCGCAGCTGCGAGCCGAGGGCGTGCGGCTGGCCAGGCTGACGCGGCGGCTGGCCCGCACGGTGACGCGGCTGCTGGCGACGCACCGAGAGCGGATACTCGATCTCCAACTCATCCACCAGCGGGTGGCGCTGTCGGCCGTCGAAATCTACGCCATGGCCGCCGTCATCGCGAAGCTGGACGCGATGCTGGCCGCATCCGACGGAGATGGCGACGGCCACGGCCGCGGGTTGGCCCGCGACCTGCTGATCGGGCGGGCCTACTGCCGCCACGCGGCCGACCGCGTGCGGCGGCGGCTGGCCGAGTGCACGCGTCACCGCGACGGCGACGTGCTGGCGGTGGCTGACGCATTGCTGGACGGGGCGGCCGGCGACAAACCGCGGTAGGCGTGCCGAGGCGGCGGGCGTCCCCGCGACCTTCAGGACACGCAGAACGCCAGGCGCGATCCTGCTCCCGGAGAGTACCCGCCCAGGCCGCGCATACCCTGTTCGGCCGCCCAGCGACCCGCCACGGGAGAATGAACCGCAAGATGCTCTGCACCTGAACGCCGCCGGACGATTCCTCTTGACTCAGGCCCTGCCCTCATAGAAGTTCGTGGCGTCATCAAGGCTCAATGGGAGGTCGCCATGGCAGCACGTCGATGGCTCGTTGTGATCCTGCTTCTCGCGCCCGCCGGCGCCGCCCGGGGCCAGTCGGGCGGCGTGTTCGAGGTGGTCGCTCCCCCCGGCGACGGCACGGCTGCCCTGCGGGCGGCGGTGACCGACCATCGCCACGTCCGCATCCCCGCGGGCGTCACGCTCACGCTGTCGGGGGGCGTGGCGATGCCGGCCGACACCACGTTGGAAGGCCCCGGCACGATCCGACTGTCCACGAGGTCCGCCGGCCTGTCGCCTGCCGAGCGCTGCACGCTGCGCGACCTGCGGTTCGTCTGCGACGCGGCCTTCGCCCACGGCAGCGCCATCCGCGTCGCGTCGGACGAGCCCGGCAAGCCGCGGCCAATGGATCTTCGCATCGTCGGCTGCCGCTTCGAGGCGATGCGTGGCCACGCGCTGGAGGCTTCCGACGTTACCCACATCCGGTTCAGCGACAACTACTGGGCCAACCACAGCGACTCGAAACTGTTCTACAATGCCACTCTGCTGCGCGGCGTCGGCTACAGCCGCTTCGACGGCAACACGCTGCTGCACCCCAACCAGGGACTGCTCTTCCGCGGCGGCTGGCACAACCGCATCACCAACAACTACGTCGAGAACTGCCTCCAGGGCATCAGTTGCTACACCACAGGCGACCACGCCGGCCACTGGCAGGGCACGCTCTTCGCCCACAATGTCATCGCCAACAACCAGATCGCCCGCCTGCGCGAGGAGGGCATCTGCTATGACAACTCCATGGGCCGAACGCCCGCCGGCGACGCCGCACAGAACCCTACCCGGGCCGTTGCTGCACTGGCTGGGGTAGCAGCGGACGACAACTGCCTCCGCGTGACGCTGGCCGACGCCGCCAACCCCGGCCACCCCTACGCCGACGGCTGGGCCGACCACTACTACGTCGGCCTGCTCACCGGCAAGGCCGCCGGCATGCTGCTTGAGGTCGTCGGCAGCGGCGTCGCCGACGGCCGCGCCTGGATCGACCTGCCCCGCACCAGCGTCGAACTGCCCGACCGGCTGGCCGCCGGCGACCGCATCTGGATCGCCGCCGGCTGCTTCTACAACGTCATCAGCGACAACGTCGTCGACAACGCCGGCATGGTCAGCGGCGGCGGCAACGCCACCTGCATCGGCTTGTGGGGCGCCGCCTGGCACAACCGCATCACCGGCAACGTCTGCACCACGCGTCAGTACGGCATCACCATCGGCTGCGTGGGACTGGACGCCCCCGACAGCCCCCAGGGCCCCTGCGCCGGCAACGACATCAGCGGCAACAGCATCGCCGCCACCTGGCCCTCCCGAGCCACCCGCGTCGAGCCCGACCACGTCGGCGGGATCGCCTTCGTCTACATCGGCGACGGCAAGTTGCTGGCCGGCCGGCTCTTCCAGGCCAACCGCATCACGCACAACACCCTCTCCTGGGCCGGCCGCCGGCCGATCGCCCTGGCCCGCGACTTCGGCAGCTATGTCGCCTTCAACCGCATCACCGACTCGGGCGCCGCGATCTGGATGGACCATACTTCCGGGGCGGTCCTGGAGTCCAACCGCACCGCCGCCGGCGACCTGGTCACCGCGACCCGCCGCGAGGGCGACTGCACCTTCCGGCTCGTCGGCGCCGACGCCCCCAGGCCCTGACGGCAGGCGGCCGCGGGCGTCCCGCCGAAGAGACCGGACACCGACTTGCGAGGGCGTCAACATGATTCGGATCGTGTTCGCGATCGGCAGCCTGGGCCTCCTGCTGGGCCACGCCCGGCCGCTCATGGCAGCCGCGCCGCCTGCGACTTCGCCGGCCGCGGGCGGCGACGACTCCGACATGGAATTGACGGGCCTGGGTCCGTGGGCGCGGTACGGAACGCCGACCACTCTGGAGAAGAGCCCCGCCGCCCGCACCGGCCAGCGCTGCCTGCATGTCGTCACCGACAACAGGAACGCGATGGGCGGAGGATTTGAGGGCGCCTGCCGCAGCCTCGGCCGACATGATGCCGGCGATGTCCTGACCGTGTCGGTCTGGTTCAACATCAAGGCCGGCGGGCAGATCATCGTCGCGATCGGTCAGACCTCATTTCTGTCGCATGCCGTGTTGAACGGCTCGGGCTGGACGCGCGGCAGCGTGTCGCTGCGATGTCCGAAGACGGGCGACTACAACCTGTGGATCAGCCAGGTGTCGGCCCCGGCGGACTTCCTGTTGGACGATCTGACGATGGAGGTCGCGCCGCGGCCGCGGCTTGGCCTCAGCGACAAGGCGGACCGAGTCAGCCTGACGGGCGGTCCCCTGCGGCTGACCGTCTGTCGCAAGACAGGGACGCTGGCGGGGATCGAGAACCTTGCAACCGGCGAGGCGTATTCCGCCGTCGGCGCCAGGCTGCCCCTTGTCGGACTGGAACTGCTGAACAAGGACGGCGACGGGTTCGACCACGTGCCATTCGAGCGGCTTCGCCTGTTGGACGTGGAAGCGCAGCCGCCGAAACGCGCGCGCCTCAAGTTCGCTGTGGCCGATCTGGCCATCGAACTCGACGTGACCGTCGAGTTGAAGGACGACGGCTCCGCCCAGTTCCGCGGCGAGATCCGCAACCATTCGGACCGTAGAATCACGTCCTGCGAGATGCCGATACTCCAGTCGGTCCGGCCGGCTGGCCCGGCCGATTGCCTGACGCTCGTCCAGCCGGACCAGGGCGGCCAGATCGAAAAGGATGCCACGAGGGCCCAGGGGTGCCAGACAACCTGGCCAGGCCAGGGGGTGATGGGCTGGATGGACCTGTCCGGCGAGAAGAGCGGCCTATACCTAGCGACTGGCGATTCGTCGCTCACGCCAACCCGGCTGAACGCATCGCCCGCGCCGGACGATGGGATGGACCTGTCGCTCGGCCGGGAAGTGGTAGTTCCTCCGAAGACGACGGCGCCGATTCCGCCGGCCGAACTGGCGGTGCATGTCGGCGATTGGCACGCGTCGGCCGACCGCTATCGCGCATGGGTCGAGTCGTGGCAGCCCGCCCCATCGCCGCCGGTCTGGATTGGGCAGGCCAACGGCTGGGTGCTGGTCGGGTTGCAGAACGACATCCCGTTTCGCCAATTGTCGGACTTCTACCGCCAGGCGCAGTGGATGGGTATCGAGTATCTGCACGTGCAGGGCCAGGGCATCGACTCGATGAGCCGGGGCAAGGACGACAAGTTCCACGGCCAAACGCAGATGTACGTCTACCCCAGCCCACGCCTGGGCGGACCCGAGGAACTCAAGGCCGCGATCCGCAAGATCCATGACGCCGGCGGGCGCGTGATGTTCTACTCGCTGTACGATCGCTGGCGGCCTGCCCTGTCGAGCGCCGATGACATGGGCACGGGCAGGCGGAGCGACATCCCGAGGGAACTCCAGCCTCCGCCGGTCGAGTTCTATTACGAGAACGGCCTGACGAGTGCTCCTGACGGGAAACTGCCCACGGAGCATCCCTACGAAGCCGAGCGGCTGATGTGCCTGGGCTCGCGGGGCTGGCAGGACTGGCAGGCCGGTTGGGCCAAGCTCTACGCGACCGAGTACGGGGCCGATGGATTCTACTGGGACGTGATGGGCCGCAACGGCCCGTTCCGCTGCTTCAACGAACGGCACGGCCACAGCGGGGAGAACACGTGGCCGGCCGGTTGTCGCGACCTGCTGGCTAGGACGCTTCGCGATGGGCGGAAGGTCAACCCCGACTATGCCTGCGCGATCGAGGGCTGCTCCGACGTGCTGGGCGAGAACGTCGGCTTCCACCTGATGTCCGGGGCGACGATGACGCCGAACGTCTTCCGCTACACGTTCCCGTCGTATCTGTGCGTCGATGGCTTCTCCAATCACACCTGGAAGATGACCCAGCCGCAGAAGGCCCGACGCGTCTTCCTCGACGGCGAGCGTTTCGACATTCACGGCTACCATCAGGAGGTCAAGCGGGTCATCGACCTGCGACGGCGGATTCGGCCGTTCATCGATTGGCCGGCCGTCTTCAAGGACACGGTCGGTCTGACGGTCTCCAACCCGGCGGTTGAAGCCCGGGCGTTCTGGCGAACGGACGGCGGCAACAAGGCGATCGCGATCACGATACTCAATGAGAACGCCGTGGAGGGCGCCACGGTCAAAGTTGACCTGTCGCCGCTGGCCGGCGCCAAGCCGGTCGCGGTCCACCTTTTCGGCCTGAACGGCCGGGTGGAGAAGATCGCCCCGTCCGACCAGCCGACGCAGACGATTCCCGTGCCGAAGGACCAGGTCTCCGTAGCCGTGATCGTCGCTGTCGTCTCACCGGAACTGGCGGCCATTCCGTGGATCGAGCAGATCATGGAGCCCGGCCGCGACGGGGCGGTGCTCTCGATCTTCCAGCCGGTCGGCCCGGTTGAGAATCTGATCTGGAAGGTCAACTGGCCGAAGGGCTTCAACCCGGAGGAGAAAGCGTTGCCCGCGGGTTCGCCCTTCTTGCGGCAGGTTGCGTTCTATGATGCGGCTCGTCTGACCGGTCTGACGCAATGGCAGAAGGTGACGGCCCGGATCGCCTGGTCCAAGAACCCGGCTAGCCACGCCGAGGCATGGACGATGCTCTGTCCGGCGCTGGTCAACGGCGGCTTCGAGAATGTCGATGGGGATGGCCGGCTCGACTACTGGGCCGCCAAGCCGTGCGACGAGAGCCCCGGCCAAGGGAGGCGATGTGTCAGGATGGATCGCGTCAGCGCCCCGGGCGGGATGCTGATCTCGATCACCCCGCTGAAGCCCAACTGCAAGTACCGCTTCAAGGCCATGATCCGGCGGACCGGCACGCAGTGGGCCGGCGCCCACGTCATCGAGTACGAGGAAGGCGCCGCGTTCCGGCGGTCGGCCGCCCTGAACTCGACCCAGCGCGGCGAGTGGGAGACACTCGAAACGACGTTCGTATCGCACCCCAACCCGCGAAGCAGCGCGATATACCTGTACAACATGGACCCGGAGAACCCGGCTTGCTACGATGGCCTCAAACTGGAGGAGGTTCGTTAGTGGCTGCCCACGGGCCTGCGAGCCTCATGTGTGTTGTCACATTTCACGTTTTGCCTTTGCGGGGCGGCGCGAGGGCGGGCGGGGGCCGTGGGTAGAGCCTAAAGGCCCAGTTTCTCCTTGGTCAGCAGGATCAGGCGGCCGGCCTGGACGGTCGCGCTCACGCGGCCGGGCTCGCCGAAGGGGCCCACGCCCTTGTCCGACACCGTCGCGGCGTCCTTGCCGTTGGCCGACAGGTCGAACGCCTTCACCTGGAAGTCCTGGCGGTCGGCCACCTGGGCCACGACGAAGCGGCCATACAGCCGGTCCGCCAGCCGCACCAGCGGCCGGGCCTGGTAGTCCTTGCACTCGGTCCTGAACAGCAGCTTGCCCGTCCTGCAATCGACCGCCCGCAGGTAGAACCCCTGCCCCGGGTGCGCCTGGATTCCGTAGGCCTGCCGGCCATCGATCACCACGTCATACATCGGCTGGGGGCCCGCGGCGTCCTTCGGGTCGCTCTGCCACAGCAGGGCGCCGGTCCTGGCGTCCAGCCCGTAGATCGACTTCTGGTCGTAGTCCTCCTTGGTCACGATCAGGTAATCCTCGCTGAGGGCGAACCGCATCGCCGGCTCGCGGGTCAGGTCGTTGTTGTCGATCAGGCGCTTCCACCGCACCGCCAGCCTGTCGGTGTCGATCACGATGTAGTACCACGAGTCGCTGACCGCCAGCAGCGGGCCGCAACGGGCCACCGGCAGCGCCTCCGGGCCGTTCTCCAGCAGCGGGTGATCCCCGTGCAGGCTCAGGTCCGGCAGGTCCAGGCGGCCGATCAACTGCCCCGTCGAACGATACCGCTCGGTCACGTTGAACGGCAGCTTCCGCACGCTGATCAGGCGGTCGCCCCGCATGTAGGCGGGGTAGTAGACGTCCCCCATCTCCTTGACCTGCCAGACCACCTCGCCGTTGGCCGCGTCGCTTGGAACATACAGCGCCAGTGTCTCGGTCTTGCCCGAGAGGACCAGCAGGTCGCCGCTCAGCAGCGCCTGGCCGATCTCGAAATCGAACGGAACCCGATACTGCCACAGCAGCGCCCCGTCGGAGAGCCGGAACGCCAGCACGTCGTACAGGCCGTGCACCACCACCCGGTCCCCGCAGACGAAGGCCTCGGTGAAGCCCGTCTCCTGACCGGTTCCCTTGAGCCTCAGTTCCGGCGTTTCCCACACCTGGCGGCCGGTCCGCAGGTCGATGGCCGTCACGACAAACTTGTTGTCCAGCCGCCTGCGGATGCGGGCCCCCACGAAGAGCAACTCGGGGCGGTCTGCCCGATCCCCGCGACGTTCCAGCACCACCCGGGCCGATCCCTCGCTGTCCGGCAGCTTCAGACCGCGGCTGTTCTGCGGAACCGCCACCGACTCGTCGAACAGCCCGGCCGGCTGGCTGGTGGGAGTCCCCGCGCGGGCCAGCACCCCGACCCGATAGGCCGCGGGGATGGTCAGGTCGCTGACCCGCGCGACGTCGGCGAGTTGCCAGAGTTGGGTCCGACCGGCCGGTCCGGGTTGGTTGGTCGCGGTCGCCAGCAGGACCTCCAGCGTCCGCTGGGCGGCCGGCGTGCCGGGGAATTCGCACAGGCGACGGAGCTGCTCGTCGGGCGGCTTGTCGGACAACTCCGAGGCCGCCTGGGCCTGGAGCGCTTTGGCCAGTTCGGGCGAGCCGGCAGCCAGGCCCCGCAGCCTGGCGCTGGCCAGTTCTCCGGCACGCACCGTCAGCGTCCGCGGCAGCGGGCTGACCGTGCTCAGATACAGCGGCAGGCCCCGGCCCATGAGGGCCAGGCTCCGCGTCATCTCCGCTTCAAAGAACGAGCCCTGCATGTAATCGGAGTAGCGGTCGATGACTCCACGGGCCGTCGACAGGACCGCCGCGGGGTCGGCCACCTCGACCGGGCTGACCGGATACTCGTGCCCGCCGTAGGTGGAAATGATCGTCTGGAGGGCCTTGGCTGCCAGGGCCGTCTTGCCCTGGCGGGCGAAGGCCTCGCTGACGGCAAAGAGCGTTTCGATCTCCTCGGCCAGGGCGCCGGCGGTCCGGCCCATGCCCAGAGCGTTGGCCAGTTCCTCGTCCGGACGGCCCGCCCGGATCGCCCGGCGGGCCAGACGTTCGTGGACGCGAAAGAGCTGCTGATTGATCGCGGCCCGGAAGTCGGTGTCCTCGCTGCTGATGGTGTCCAGGCACTTGTGCAGCAGCCCGGCCGCCTGATCGTAGCGGGCGTCGGCCACCTCCAGCTCGGCCCGGGCGAAGTCCGACTGGGGGTCGCTGCGTGCCGCCAGGGCCGACCGCACGGCAGCCCGGTCGTAGACCATCTGGACCGACCGCGGCGTGAACCGCAGCTCGAACGGCACGCCGTAGCGTTTGAACGTCACGCGGGAGAAGGGAACGAAGGGGCCCTGGCTGTTGACGGGCACCGTATCGGCGGCAATCTCCCTGGTGATCTCCCGCATGTGGCGGTCGTTGTCGTCCTGCGGGGGCAGCCAGGATTCCATGTCCTTGACGATGCCCTGGGCGTTCCTGATGCACTCGGCGGCAAAGGCCTGGGCGGCGGCAGTGTAGTAACGGCGCTGGCCGGCGATCTTGCGGTCCTTCAGGTCGACGTCGGCCAGGCTGACGCACCAGGTGGGTCCCATCGACGGATGGCCATAGTCGGAGTAGTAGGTGGTGATCAGGTGGTCGTCGTCGCCCAGGAACGGGCGGGCGACCAGGTAGAACCCCAGGCCGGGGTAGTTCCGCGGGTCGCAGATGGAGATCCAGGTGTATCCCCAGTGAACATAGCCGTATTTCACCACGGGGTGGCTCTCGGGGAGGATCAGGTCGGGGGCGGTCCAGACCGTCTGGCCTGTGGCCGGGTCGAGCAGGTTGACCATTCCCTTCCGCCCGCTGGAGGCAAGGACCAGGCAGCCTTCGCGCGTGGGTCCCAGCAGGTAGGTAAAGTTTGACGCCGGCTTGGGCAGGCTCCACTGCACCCGGCCGGTCCGCCGGTCCATGCAGAGCATCACCGGGCTGTCGACCGGCAGCACGTAGAGCCGTTCGCCGACCAGCAGCGGCCGCTGGTTGAACCAGAAGGACGGCTCGTGCATGCCGCCGGTATTGATCAGCCCGCTCCAGAATGGCAGTTCGCCGAATTTGCGGGTGGCGTCATGGACGCTCTCAGGCCGGAGGAAATAGGGGTAGCGGATCAGCCACTTGATCCGCCCGGACAGCGCGTCCATCGCCGCGATCGCGCCGGCGTTGGTTGTGTAGTAGACAGTGCCCTGGTGATAGAGCGGCGGGCTGGTGAAGCTGCGAATGCGGTTGCGGCGGTGCTCGGCGAACCCCCCGGCGAACTTGCCCGGCGCCAGCGTGCAGACCGGCGTGCGCCACTGGAGTCGGCCGGTCGTGCTCTCGAAGGCCATTACGCCGTACTCGGTGTCGGTGTGCGTCTCGCCCTCGATGTTGTCCAGGACGTAGCCGGCGTAGACGGTCCGCGGCCCGCCGGCCGGGGCGGCCTCGAAGCGCATCCGGGCCTGCTCCTCGTTGGCCGCCACCATCGGACCATAGGCCCAGCGGAGTTGGCCGGTCGTCTCGTCCAGGGCGACCAGCGAGGGTCCGGCCTTGCTGACCACCGTGAAGACCAGCCCGTCCTGCACCAGGAGGTCCTCCTCGGGATACTGCCGCTCATCGCGGTTCTGCCAGATCGCCCGGCCGCCCAGGCTGTTCTGCCAGCGCAGCTCGCCGTTGAGAACGGAGCGGCAGTAGACGATGTTCTTGTGGCGGTAGATGATGCTGTTGTCGGTGACCACAGGCTGGCTGTAGACGACGACATCGCGGCGGGAGCCGGGCAGACCGTGCTGCCAGGTGGGCGGCTTGAGGCCCAGCGGATCGGTCGGCGGCGGCAGCAGCGTGTAATCGTCACAGGCGACATTGGGCGCGCTGGCCAACTGGGAGTGGAACGCCGGGCGGACGTACCGGGCAGACTGAACCACCTGGCGCAGCTTGTCCAGTTCCGGGCCCTTGAGCGCGGTCGCCCCGGAGGCCTGCCCGCCGGCGGCCCCGGTTGACCCCAGCATTCCCCGGCAGTAGTCGATCTTCAGGCTCAGCTCCGGCGTATGGAGCTGCCTGTCGGGAAAGAAATCCCGGACCGTCGAGTAATACTCCAGCGCCGCCAGGTAGTGGCCCGTGTCCAGGGCCGCGTCGCCCAGGTCCAGCGTCGCCCGCCCGCCGTAGCTGGTGGCCAGCATCGTGTCGAGGATCTCCGACAGCCCGATCAGCGAGTAGTGCCGGCGGGCCTGCTCGTAGGCCTCCTGGGCCCGGGGATCATACAGCGTGCGGTAGTGGGCCAACTCCTTGGGCGGGAAGCCCAGGATCCGCCGCTGGCAATACTGCGCGACCGGCACGAAGACCCCGTAATCGCTGATGCGGTAGAGCTGGCGGGGATACTTCTCGATGACCACCTGGTAGACCTTCAGGGCCTCGCGGTACTGGCCGTCGGCCTCCTTCTTCAGCCCGGCCTCGACCAGGGCGTTTGCCCGCTGGTCCTCGTCCACCATGTTCAGCGTGAAGAAGCTGCTCTCGGTGGACAGCTTCATCTCCTTCTCGCCGCGCTGGTAGCCCTCAAACGTCTGACCATAGCCCGACCGGCCGCGGATCATCTCCACGAAGTCAGGCACGTAGCCGGAGTAGAGGCTGCGATAGGCGTCGCGGCGACCCGGCCCGACGGCGGAGTCCTGTGCCCGAATGGCAGTCGTGCCGGCCAGCATGGCAACGGCCATTGCCGCGCAGGCCGACCGAATCCGCCGTCGCGTCATGACACTGACTGATCCTCCAGACACGGGCGCCTCCTGGGCATGCTCGGGTAATCCGCAGAGGTCAACCGCAGCCGCTGCCGCCTCCGCTCTTCCTCCGCCACCATGCCTTTGATCCCGCCCCGGCCCTCCCGGTTCCGCGGCTTCGGACTGCGAAAATATGGCCTGGGCCGCCGGCCTGCTCCGGCCGCCTGCGGGCTTGAACGGCCGCGACCAGCCGGGGTAATGTTGTGGAATCTGGCTC
Organism: Phycisphaerae bacterium; assembly: GCA_022072085.1. Lineage (GTDB taxonomy): Bacteria > Planctomycetota > Phycisphaerae > JAJVII01 > JAJVII01 > JAJVII01. The sequence goes on along the minus strand of JAJVII010000013.1, from coordinate 46,286 downwards.
CAGCGGAGGATTATACGATTGACGCGGGCCTTAGTCAGGCCCTGACGCACCGCCTGGCCGGCGGGCTGGGCCGGACCAGGGATCCTATCGCCGCATCCTCCGTCAGTCGTCTGATGGCGACCCGATCAAGCACCGCCCGGAGAAGCAGCCCATGCCTGAGAGGCCGAACATCGTGCTGATCGTTTCCGACGACCACGGCCGCGAGGCCCTGGGATGCTACGGCAACCCGGTGGTCCGCACACCCAACCTGGACGCCCTGGCGGCTGAGGGCGTCCGCTTCACGCACAGCTTCTGCACGACGGCCTCCTGCGCCGCCAGCCGATCGGTCATCCTGACCGGGCTGCACAATCACGCCAACGGGACCTATGGCCACACGCACGGGCGCCACCACTTCGCCTGCTTCCACGACGTCGTTACGCTGCCGCGGATGATCGGCGACGCCGGGTATCGGACCGGGCGGGTCGGCAAGAGGCACTACGCACCCGAGGCCGCGTTCCCATGGGACTGGCAGCGGCCTGAGGACGAATGCGGTCGAGACGACGTGCGGATGGCCGAGACCTGCCGCGAGTTCGTATCGGGCAGCGAACCGTTCTTCCTCTACTACTGCTCCAGGAACCCCCACCGGGCCGGAACGCTGGAGAGCCATCCGCTGCGGCCGGACCACTTCGGCAACCCGACCCGGTCGTTCCCCGGCGACACCGAGCAGCCGGTCGATGAGGCGGAGGTCATCATCCCGCGGTTCCTGCCGGACACGCCCGAGGTCCGCGCCGAGCTGGCGCAGTACTACCAGTCCATCGCCCGTCTGGACCGCGGCGTCGGCCGACTGATGCAGGTGCTTCGCGAGGCCGGGCGATACGATAACACGCTGGTCATCTACGTCTCGGACAACGGGGCGGCCTTCCCGCACGCCAAGACGACCCTCTACGAGCCGGGCATGCGCCTGCCGTGCATCGTCCGCAGTCCGGACGGGGCCGGACGGGGCCGGACTTGCGACGGTCTGATCTCATGGGCGGACCTGACGCCGACGATCCTCGACTTCGCCGACGCCGGCGGTGAGCCCGGGCGGTTCCACGGGCGGTCCTTCCGTCGCATCATCGACCGGCAGTCGCCGGCCGACTGGCGAGGGAGCATCCACGCATCGCACACGTTCCACGAGATCACCAACTACTACCCGATGCGCGTGGTGCGAACGCATCGCTGGAAGTTCATCTGGAACATCGCCTTCAAGCTGGACTACTCGTTCGCGTCGGACCTGTGGGCGTCGGCCTCATGGCAGGGGGCACGGCGCGACGGGCTCGATCGGTTCGGCGTCCGCTCGATGGAGGCCTACGCACACCGCCCCCGGTTCGAACTTTACGATCTGCACGCGGATCCCGACGAGGTGTACAATCTGGCCGACGACCCGGCCCGGCAAGAACTCGTGGAATCCTTCGCGCGGGAGATCCGTCAGTTCCAGGAGGCGACCGGCGACCCCTGGCTGCACAAGTGGGAATACGAGTAGTGCTTTGTGTGTTGCACCAGGCTCAATCTGACGAATCGGTCGTCGGCCGAGAGCAAGCGAATTTGCACCCGGCAAGGCGGCCGAAGCAGGCGATACTCTTTCGTATCGTCGATTAGGGCCAGCCGCCTGCGGCGATCGCTGGCCGGGGCAATCGAAGGAAAGTCCGGTCCAGAGGAGAAACCCACATCATGAGATGCGGCACGATCACCTGGTGGGCCTTGCTGCCCGCCGCCCTGTCGGCGACGGCCGGCCCGGGGGCGTCCCTGGTCCGCGCCGAGGATGTTCTCAACGAGCAGACTCTCTGGCGCCGCTATTACTGTTTCGGCCCCAGCCGGATCTCGGCGGTGGAACTGAAACGAGCCGGCGCCGGCACGGTGGGGGCCAAGGTTCTGGACAGCCTTCAGAAGGACACCGAAGGCTACATGGCCGCGCACGGGATCAAGGCCGGCGACTGGCGGGACCATGCCGTCTGGCTCTACCGTGGGCCGCGGTCCTTCAATCCTCCGCTCACGCCTCATCCCCCGGCGGACTGGGCGAGGCCGGAGTTCGATGACAGCGATTGGGCCCGGCTTGATCACCCCTTTCAGGGCTCTGCCGCTCTGCGTCTGACCAACATGAGTTACGGCCAGTTCGACGAGTCCGTCGACATGATGCTCCTGGCGGCCTTCTACCGCACGCGGTTCGTCGTCGAGGACCCGGCGGCGGCAGGGACGCTCACCGTCCGGCTGGCATACGCCGGCGGCGTCCGCGTGCTGGTCAACGGGAATGAGATCGCCCGCGGTCATCTGCCGGCCGGCGACCTCTCGCCCGACACCTGCGCTGACGGCTATCCCGGTTCCGCCTACGCGGTCGCAGAGTATACCAGCGGCGGGCCGGGCCAGAGCGCCCCGAAGGAGACCCCCGTGCCGGCGGACCGGAAACTGGGGCCCGTGGCCATCCCCGCCTCTGTGCTGGTCAAGGGCGTCAACGTGCTGGCCGTGGAGATAAGGGCCAGCGCCTATCACCCGGTAGCGCTGACTGCCCCACGGCAGCCGAACTGGAACGGTCCGCAGCGACCGTTCCCGCACGCGCGGCTGGCCAAAGTGGTGCTCAGCACAAACGGGCACGGGGTGACATCGGCCCTGCGCCGGCCGGCCGGGCCTCGGGTGTGGGTGGATGACCCGCACCACCGCCTGCTTTCGACGACCTTCCTGCCGCCGGGGGAGCCGGCCGGGACCGTGCGCTTCGTAGGCGCTCGCAACGGCAGCTACTCCGCCCAGATCGTTGTCGGGTCCGACCGGCCGCTGGCGGGACTCCAGGTCAGCGCGGGCGAACTGGTCCAGGCGGGCGGGGCCGGGCGCCTCGCGGCCGGCGCCATGCAGATCCTCTACACCGTGCCCTACCCCCTTGCCAAATGGACGCTTGCGGAGCTGGGGGACGAGCGCGGGGTGGGCGCCAGCTTCCCGAGCAACGCCGAGCTTTCCCGACTGGCCGGCTTCGCGGGAAGCGGGCCATTCTTCTTCGACCAGCTCACCGCCGAGGCGCCGGCGAACATCCCCGCGAACTGCTCCTATCCTGCAAGGCTGCTGCTCAGTGTGCCGGCCGACGCCCCAGCCGGGACGTATCGAGGCGCCGTGGAGGTCCGCGCCCAGGGGATGGAGCCGGTGAAACTGCCCGTCGAGGCCGAAGTCATCGACTGGAAGCTGCCCGCGCCTCGGGACTTTCAGACCCTGGTGGGTTGCGAAGAGAATCCATACGCCGTGGCCAGGCAGTACGGCGTGCAGCCCTGGTCTGACCGGCACTTCGAGCTGCTGGAGGCGAACTTCCGGCAACTCGGGCGGATCGGAAACGCCTGGCTGAGCGTCCCGGTGCTGGCCCGCAGCGAGTTCGGCAACGGTGAGGATTCGCCCATCCGCTGGCTGCGCAAGGGGGACGGCAGCCTGGACTTCGACTTCACCGTGCTGGACAGGTATCTGGACCTGGCCATCAAGCACTGCGGGAATCCCCGAGTGGTTCAGTTCGTGGTCATGCACAACATGAAGAGCCGCCTTAGCCCCATGCCTCCGCCGCAGGTCCGAATCGGCGGCGCGTTGCACCCCATGTGGGCTAATGACCCCGCGGGCAGGGCCGCCTGGCGAGCCTTCGCCACGGCGCTGGCGGCGCACATGAAGGCGAAGGGCCCGGGCAAGGCCATGTACTGGGGTGCGCCGGAGGAGCAGGAGTACGACCCCGACCTGAAGGAAGTGCTGGCCGCGGCGGCGCCGGGCATCTTCTGGACGTGCGGACCGCACCAGACCGGGTACGGCAGCGGCGCAACCAGCGACCGGAAGTATTACCAGATGGCCGTCGACATTCGCTGCATGGGCGGCTTCCGCACCGACCAGGGCTGGAAGAGCAGCAACCCCACGGTCCTGCTCAACCCGCGGGTCGGCGGGAACGTCTTTGCGCTGCACACCAGTTCGTTCCCCTTCGCCTTCCGGGCGATGCCCGGACGGGCCCTGGCCATGGGCCGCAACGGCTTCGCTCGGGTGGGAGCCGACGAGTGGGCCGCGACCCATTACTGCGACATGGTCATCCCAAGATACATGGTCGGCCGCGGGACGCTCTTCGTGCTTTGGCCGGGCAAGGACGGCGCCCAGAGCAGCGCGCGATTCGAGGCGCTGCGGGAAGGCGTCCAGGACACCGAGGCGCGCATCTTCCTGGAGCAGGCCCTGGAACGCGGCCTGGCGCCCGCGAACCTGGCCGCCAAGGTCAGAAAGGTCCTGGCCGATGACTTCCGCGACACCAGCTTCTTTCAGGGCAACTCCGTGATCTACAGCCTGGAGGAAAATGACACCGGCTGGCAGCGGCGTTCGCGGGCGCTCTTCCAGGCCGCCGCCGAAGTGGCCGAGGCAACCGGGGATTCCGGTCAGTGAGGTGGCCAATGGCGACCAGGTTTCTCGCGGTCCTGCTCGTCGCGGCGATGACCAGCGGCGATGCCCTGGCGATCATCAACCCGAAGTTCACACCCGTCCAGTTGGGCAAGGAGTCCCGGACGATCCTCGCCGGGTCGCTGGAGGCCGGCGGCGCCGACCAATGGCGGCTGGCCGGCATCGAAGCACTCAAGGGCGAGCTGCCGGAGAAGGTGGAGCTTCGGTTGGCTGGCTTCAGGAATCAACAGCTTGAAGAAGCCCGTCGGCTGATGGCCCAGAGCGTCAAGGCGCCGGCGGTGTTGTTCGTGCCCCATGCCCAGGAACAGGACAAGGCCATCGCCTTCCTGCACGTTGGCGGCCAGTGGTTGCGGCTGGCCCGTGCCGGCGACACCCGCTGGGACGTCCTGGAGTTCGAATCCAAGTTGGACGCCACCTACGCCGGCGGCTCCGACATGCTCGTGCGCATGATGCGCTACGTCCTGGCGGACCCCGGAGCGGCAGTGCCCGCCGCAGTGGGCATGCGCTGGGCGAACTGCGCGCCGGCCGGCAAGACGCCTGGCGAGGCGGCCGGCCTGGCCGTCATCGAACTGCCGGGCGCTGCCCGCCCTGCACTCTTCGTTGCCTGCCCCAAAGGCGACCGGCTCTTGCGCATCAAGGCCGGCAGTGAGCAGCTCTGGGAGGACGTCACCGCCGCAGTCAAGCTTGACAGCCGCTCCGCTCGCTTTGCGTGGGTGGACCTAGACCGCAACGGCTGGCTCGACCTGGTGTCCTGGGACGGGGACACGCTGTCGATCCGGCCCTGTCAGGAGGACGGGACCTTCGCGCCGGCCGGCCGCGGCTCGACGCTGAAGCTCGACGAATGCCTGGACCTGGCGCCGCTTGCCGCCGCTGATGGCTCCCCGGGGGTCTTGGCCAGCACCGGCGCCCAGCCGCTCCTGTTGACCTGGTCCTCCGACAAGGGCTGGCAGAAGTCGGCGTTGCCCCCGGAAGAGGGCGAAGCCGGGGAGCCGGCCGGCGAGCCATCGGCCTGCATCGTGGCCGATCTGGACAACGACGGCCTGGTGGAGGTTCTCCAGCCGCGCGAGGGCGGCGGGCTGCTGTGGCGCCGCAAGGGGGAGGTCTTCGCGCCGCCGGTGAAGTCGCCGGTCGCCGGCATGGGCAGACGGACCTGCACCGCCCTGGGCGATTTCGACGGCGACGGCTTTCTGGATATGTTCATGGGCGGGGCCAAGCTGAACCGCCTTTGGGAAAACGACGGACGGGGGGGCTTCCGCGAGGTGGGCGACTATGCGGGGAGCTTGAGCTACAAAGCCGCGGCAGGCGTGTCCTTTGCCTGCGCCCTGGACCTCAACCACGACGGCCGGACCGACCTGGCGTTGTGCTACCCTGAAGGCGGGTTGGCTTATCATTTCAACCGCGGCTTCCGGTGCTTTGGAGAGGAGGGTGACTTGCCGCTTGACGACGTCGAGGGCTCGCCCCGACTGGAGCCCTTCGGCGTGCGTTGCTGCGTCGCGGCGGATTTCGACGGCGACGGGGTCGAGGACCTGGCAGTGGCTTTCGTCGGCGGGGAGGCCTATTGCTTCCGCAGCGACCTGTCCCCGCCGCCGGGGATGCGCCTGCGGCTGGGCCCGGGGCGCACCGGGCCGGTGACGGTGAGCGCCTGGCAGGGAGAGAAACTACCGGTCTGCCTCGGCACGTGGGTGCTGACCGGGCACCGTCCCGGTCGGCTGATCAGCTTGCGCTGGCCGGGGAACTGCACACTGCAATACAGCTTGCCGGGGAAGGGCCGGCGCAACCTCACCATCAAGGCCGACAGCAAGCAACCCGAGGCGGTCCTGGAATAGGAGCTGCCAGTACCGGTGGACGCCTCCGGCGATCTTCGGGCCGTAGCAGCGCCGCGGCCACGACGGGCCGTTTGCGAGGCCACGGGCGCCTGGGATTCATAATTCTGCCTTGCGGAAGCGGGGCCCCCGATCGACAAGCTGGATAGCAGGGTCGCCGTACAGCACGGGGCTGGCTGCGTAGCCGTAGGCGTTGGCCGGCGGACCGTCGACCAACCGGCGGGCCCAGACCTGCCGCCTTCGGCGGCGTCCGCGCAGCCCACCACGCCGTCGGCGGGCGCCTTGACCGGCGGGCAACGCCGGGGGAGGAACATGCGGGGGCGCATGTTGTTTGGAACACAAGCAGGACATTCCCAAACCCGTAACGAGGAGCTTGCCGTGCGAATTCTTCCGCTGATCGTTGCCGGCGTGCTGGCGACATCGACGGCTATCGGGGCCGGAGGGTCGGCGGCAGCCGCCCAGCCGAGGGAGCCGATCCTTCAGACCGGCAGCTACTGGCGAGTCCATGCCGCCTGCCGCGACGCAGTCGTGCCCGTCGAGCTGGTCCGTGAGCAGAAGCCCGACGCGACCGAGCCGCTGCTGCTGGCCGGGTAACAGGGCCTCGGCGGATTCGGGCGTATCGAAACGCCCGGGCCGGCGGCAGACTGGGCTCGAACCGATTTTGACGACTCGGACTGGTGCCGCTCCCCCGGTCCCGTCGGCGGGCGAAGCCGGTTCTGGTACGGCTACAACGGTATCCGCGGGCTGTTGAGCCTGCGAGGCAGATTCACGGTGAACGATCCGGGCGGAGTCACGTCGCTGACGCTGTCGGCCGGCTATCGAGGCGGGATCGTCGTCTACCTCAACGGCGTCGAGATTGCCCGCAGGGACCTGCCCGACGGCCCTCTCTCGGCGACGACGCCCGGCGCGCTCTATCCGCCTGAGGCCTACGTCGACGCCGCTGGCAAACTCATCCACATCAAGGACAAGCAGGCCTGGCAGGCGGCCGAGGCCCTTCGCAACCGCTCGCTGGGACCGATGGAGATTCCCACGAAGCTGCTGCGCAAGGGCGTCAACGTGCTGGCCGTCCAGATCCACCGCAGCGATTTCCACATGGAAGCTGCGGGGCGGGCCTGGGAGGGAGGCCGTGACGACATCTGGGCTCACATCGAATTCCGCGATCTGCTGCTCTCGGCCGACGCGGCGGCCGGTGCGATCGCCGAGTCGACCGCCGGTCAGCGGAATCCGCATTACCTGGCGTTGGCCTACCCGGGCAGGAGCGGGCCGGTGAACTCGCTGGACACCGTCGTCATGCGCCAAGGCGTGCAGGAATGCGAGGCCCGCATCGTCATTGAGGAGGCCCTGGTCGGAGGGAAGATCGGCGGCGGACTGGCGAACCGCTGCCAGGAACTGCTCGATGCCCGCGCCGACTTCTGCCGCGTCGTCCAGTTCAGCCACGGCTTCGGCATCAACGCGCCGCTGCGGGCGACCCCAGGGGCGGGCTGGCGGGAATCGGCCGCCAGACTCTACCGGCTGGCCGGCGAGGTCCGCCAGGCCGCCCGGTGATTGGCTGTTCGCGAGGGGACAAGATTCATCGACCCGGCGGCCGCTTTAAGCAAGGGGCACTTGGCGGCGGGACGGCAATCGGACTTCTTGGCGGGGGCACTTCCCTTGGCAGCGACCCGGTAGTTGTCGATGAGCCGCGCCGCCGGCACGCGGCGGCTCGACTCGTCGATCACAACCAGAGTCGGGCCTCGACCTTGCTGAATCGCATAAAGCTCCTGCCCATCTCAAGCTTCTTGCCAGTCCGGCCCCAGTCGCCGGCGTACCACCGGACCGGTTCTGGATCGCTGCCTGGTGGAACATCGCAGCCGGCGCCCACGAAATCACTGTTCCTTGCCTTCGCGCCGGACGCGGCTAACATTCTCCCAGCAGGAAATGCTCCCGCGTCGCCTGGCGCCGTCAGGCCTTGCGGAAGAGGCCGTGGGCGTGGTGGCCCAGGAACCCGTTCGCGGATCCGTTGGCGTTCCCCCCGACATCGGCGCCGTGTAGAGCCGCGCCAAATGCCACGGAAGCTCTGTCCCATTGAAAGGACTTCGCATCCACCGCCTGCCGGCCCGCCGGCTCCTGCGGGTTGCGTTTCGGATATTCTCCACGCCGTCGCAACCGGACTGTGTTCATCTCAACTTCGCTTCACACCGCTGCACTAGTCTACGCCATTGACCGCAAGGACAGCACCATGCGAGCCGACTCCCGGGCACTGAACTGGCTGAGGCATCTCTATCGGCGAGTCCTCACCCGCCAGTTCGCTGCAAGGCGAGGGAGGCGCCCGAAGCCGGCGGTTCGGCGGCCGGCTGTCCGATCCCGCCGCCGGCTCGCGGCCGTGCGTCGCGTCGCGCCGCGGCTGGACCTGCTTGAGCCGCGCCTGCTGCTGTCGGCCGCCATCGTCGGTTCCACGCTGGGCAACGTCCTGACCCTCGACATCACCGATGCGTCCAACGGCGCGCACGCAATCGTCATCGAGAACGATGCCGCCGCCGGGAAGTTCCACGTGACGATAGACGGCGGGTCCGCCAACGTTTTCAGCAACCCTGCCGGCGCCGGGGCCGGGCTGGTCGTCAACACCCCCGGCGGCGCCGACACGATCACCGTCAACGCCCTGGACGCGGCCTTCGATGCGACCTTCACCCTCAACAGCCAGGGCGGGGCAGACCATGTCATCGTCAGCGCCTTCACCGGTTCACAGGCCTGGCAGATCAACTCCGGTTCCGGCGACGACGATATCGAGGTGAATCTCACGGGCAACCAGGCCCTGACGGTTGATGGCGGCGGCGGAACGGGCGACAGCCTGACGCTCGACGCGCAGGGCAAGGCCATCACCTCCCACAGCGGATCGGCTGCCGGCTTCACCGGCGGGGCGTCGGCCGGATTCTCGAACACCGAATCGGTCGTGGTCACCGACACGGCCACGCCGCTGTCAGACCTGGTCGACCCGGCGGCATTGAAGGCGGCGATCGACGACCTGCCCAACAAGCTGGCCAACCTGACCAAGCTGTCGCTCCAGATCCCGTTCACCACTCTGAGCATCGACGATCTGTTCGGAGTCACCACGGCGCTGGAAAGCCTGGTCAGCCAGTATGACAGCACGATCGCGACCAACGGGTCGGCCACCACGCAGACGGTCGTCGACTTCCTGAACGCGTTCAGTTCCACGAGCGGCGGGGTGACGCTCTCGTTCACCGGCACGCCGGGCGCGGCGGTGCAACTGGTCGGCCAGCCGACGCAGGTGACCTTCACCGGTCTGACGCTGGGGACCAGCGCGTCGGTGACGACGCCGTTGTTCCTCGGGGCCGACGCGGAGGAGCTGGGCCTGGCAATTGCCGGCTCGCCGCCGAACCTGACGATCCAGGCCGACCTGGGGCTGGACTTCTCGTTCGGCGCGCTGGATGACACCGCCGGTCCGAGCACGGGCCCGGACACGGCCATCGACCAGGTGTCCGGCTACACCGCGCACCTGAAGATCGACAACGCCGGCTCGCCGGCGGCGCTGGCGGACTTCGACCTGAACGTCGGCGTGCTGGGCACGCACGTCACCGGCGGCACGATCCTGCTGGATGCGACGGTGGCCGAGACGCTGGACGCCAACGGCGACTCGACCGGCTCGGCGCTGTCGGGGTCGGCCTACGCGACGCTCCCGGCGGCGGTGAAGGCGGGCCTCACGACTGCCACCTCGATCGACGGGAACATCCTGGTCGGGTCCGCCGCCATCGACCTGGCCGACATGATGATCCAGACCGGCCCGCTGGTTTCCGGCGGGCCGGACGTGACGCGGCTGGAGGGCCCGCCGACGTTCATCTCGTCGGACCTGCTGGCCTTCGCGAGCCTGACCGGGGCGGACCTGACTGCCGACCTGCCGCGGATCGCGACGTTCCTGGACCACCTGGGCGACTCATCGACCTACTCCGGCCTGCTGCCGCTGGTCGACGGCGTGAACCTGAACAACCTGTTCGGATTCAACCACCTGATCGACGTGGCCGACGGCGCCGACCCGCGCAGCAGCGACTACGGATTCGGCAACGCCTTCCGGTCGGCGTTCGCGACCGAGGCCGATCACACCTTCACCGGGTTTGACACGATCCAGGAACTGGTCGCGGCCGGCGGAGCGGGGCTGTCAGCCGACTACGACCCGGCCACCGGCGAGTTGCTGTTCCACGTCGCGGCCAGCCAGGACGGCCCGCCGATCGACCTGCCCTACTCTTTCAACCTCTCGCTGGACTCGCTCAGCCAGGTGGCGATCGACGCGAACGTGACGCTGACGCTCAACGTCGGGCTGGCCGTCGATTACGGCGTAAAGCTCAAGCCCGACCCGTCGGCCCAGGCAGCGATTCTGTCCGATCCCGACGTGACGCTGCCGGCGGACGGCCAGGTGACCGGCGACCAGCTACATTTCGATCTGGTGCTGGGCAACCTGGCCCCGGTCGAGGTGCTTGTTGACACCAGCGCAGCCACCGACCCGGCCAGCCTGGCGGCGCTGATCGACTCAGCCGTCAGCGCGGCCCTGGTGTCAGCCGACCTGCCGGGCGACGAGGTGGCCGTCTCGATCACCGGCGGACGGCTGAAGCTTTCGCTGAACTCCAACAGCATCTACCAGCGGCTGGCGATCGCGGCCCACCTGCCGCCGACGCACCTGGGCGTCGGGCCGACGCAGGCCGAGATCGACGCCGCGCTGGCTGACCCGATCTTCACCGAGTTGGGCATGGCCGACGGCCGCTTCGCGACGGCCGCCCACGCGTTCGTCCTGTCCAACGACCAGGTGACAGTGCCATCGAACGGGCAGGTGGCCGGCAACGTGCTGGCCTTCGACCTGCTTCTCGGCAACCGGCCTGCGGTGCACGTCGTGGTCGGCGACCAGCTCAAGGCCGACGGGTCGGCCAACGCCGCCGATACGCTGGCCGACAACGCCAGCCTGGACGACCTGGTCGCGGACATGAATGCGGCGGTCTCCGATGCCCTGCTCCACGCGGGCCTGCCGGGCGATGCAGTCGTGGTCACCCGCTACACCAGTTACGACACGGACAGCCCGATCGAGCGGATCAAACTGACGCTGGGCCCCGGGGCCGTCGACGTGATGCTGCGCCTGCTGACCGATCCGGCTGGGGCAGCCCAGGCCGACCTGGGGCTGATGAACACCGAGGCCGGCGTCGCCGACGCGGTCGGCCCGATGTACCTGGTCGAAGGCAGCCAGGTCAACGCGGCGGTGAAGCTGGAAGTCTCCGACGCCGCCGCGACGGGCGTCTACAACATCCTGGCGACCGAGATCGCCGACGCCCACGCCCGCGGCTACCTGTCGCTGGACACGACCGTCGTCGACACCGACTGGCAGCCGGGCGACGGTCATGTCCGCACGCCGGAGTTGAGCTACTCGGCCGACGCCGTCACGATACCGACGGCCGCCGGGCTGACGCAGACGCTGCCGGGCAGCCCCGCGAGCGACGACGATATCGACGCGATCGCGCGGGCGGCCGGGACGGACCTGCAACTGGTGATGAACCTGCCCGGCCTTGTCGGCGGCAGTTCCACGCAGTTCGACGTCGTGGTCACCTCCACCGACCTGACGGCCCGCGAGAACACCGTGTCGCTCACGCCGCTGGCCGTCTCGGTGACCAGCCCCGCACAGACGGTGGCCGACCATCTGACCTACGCCCAGGCGTTCAGCGTGCTGCACGAGGCGGGGCTGTTCATGGTGGGCGTGCTGGACGACGTGAGCCTGCTCCAGTCGGTGCTGCCGCTGATCGGGCTGAGCGCGTCGCAGCTGAACAACTTCACCACCAGCTTCAACAGCCTGGTGGACACGCTGAGCAAGCAGGCGCCGCCGGCGACGCTCCAGGATCTGGACGCGCTGGTCGGCCAGGGGCTGAACACGACGACGCAGATATTCACCGTCGCCGGCGACAAGGTGCTGATCGACCTGAGCTTCATCAGCGCCACGCCGACGGCTGTGCCGTATGCCGTCGACGTCGCGAGCCTGAACGCACTGGCGTCGACGCCGCCGCTGGCTGACCCGCGGACGCTGAACGTGACCGATTCGGTGACGCTGCCGGTCAACGCCACGGCCACGGTGAACGTCGGCATGGACCTGGACTTCTCGGCCGTCAGCCAGCCGGCCGATGAACCGGTGACGCACATCCACGACAGCTCGACGCTGCACCTGGAGGTGTCGCTGTCCAGCTCCAACGACAGCCTGAACGCCCTCTACGGACCGGCGACGCTGCTGCTGAACGGCGCGCAGGTGTCGGTGACCGACGCGTCCGGCGCCGGGCCGGCGGCTTACGATATCGCCTTCGACAGCCCCAGCGGGGCGGCGCTGGACCTGGACACCGTACTGGCCGGCGACCTGGACGCGCAACTGACCTCGACGCTGTCGGGCAAGGCGGCGTTCTCGGCGGCCCTCCAGACGGCCGCTGATCCGTCGTTGGGAACGCTGGGCATCATGATCGCCGACCTGCTGGCGGCCACGCAGGGGGCAGCCGGTTCGGTCGCGTTCACCAGCCCCGTGCCGGACCTGGACAGCCTGGTCACGGCGAATCCCGACGACCCCGACCCGCTGGACACGCTGCTGCGCGACCCCAACGTGCTGCTGAACGGCTTCGACGCGATGCTGCGGCAGATCGAGAACGTGTCGCGGACGGTCTTCCAGGCGATCGGCCAGGTGCCACTGGTCGGCGACCGCATCGTCCAGCCGATCCTCGACTTCATCACGCGGCTGAAGCAGGCCCGCGGCCGGGTGCGGACCGAACTGCTGCTGGCGGTGCAGGACGACAGTCAGCGCATGGTCGATCAGATCCAGACCATCCTGTTCGACGTCTACGGGCCGAATTCGCCCAACGGGCTTGACCTGCTGCTTGACCTGCCGACCGGCAGGAGCGGCAGCCAGGGGGCGACGATCGACCCGGCCGACGTGAACGCCACTGAGCAGAGCAACGACTACGTCGAATACAACATGCACCTCGGCCAGAGCGTCACGCTGGCCAGCCAGCCGTTCGACCTGGGCATCGGCCTGGCGTCGCTGCCGGGCCTGAGCGGCAACTTCCCGGGGTTCGGCTTCAACGTTTCCGGCGACGGTGTGCAACTGGTCTTCAACTGGGACTTCTACTACAACTTCGGCGTCAGCCTGAGCGACGGCTTCTACTACCGCACCGACGCCACCGACCCGCACGGCGTCGACACGCCCGAGCTGAACTTCTCGTTCGACGCGACCACGCCGGGGCTGACCGGCACGCTGGGCAGCGGCCTGGCCCAATCGAACTTCTCCGACGGCACGAAGATCGCGGCCAGCATCACCGGCTTGCAGGGCGTGATTTCTCTGGACACCAGCGACATCGCCCAGGATTTCATCGCCGCCTTCTATCACGACTACACCGCCGACTTCCACCTGCTGGTCGGCCACAACAACAGCACCGTCATCGACGACTACCACATCAACTACGAGCTCCACGGCGGCCAGAACATCCTCAGCTTCCTGCTGGACGCCAACGCCTACCTGTTCGGCGTGACGTCCGATCACGGCACGCCGCTCCAGATGCTGCTCACCCTGAACCTGAGCGACCTGCTCAACCCGACCATCGTGCTGACCAGCTCCGACCCCACCGCCACGAACATCCAGGTCGTCACCTCCGGCGGGCCGCAATGGGGCCTGGCTAACGGCCAGACGGATGACCAGCGGTCCATCGGCCTGGGCTTCCGCAACGGTCAGACCAGTTCCGTCAGCCTCGTCGACGCGAGCAGGAACGACCTGATCGCCGCGGCCGCCGCCCCGACCGACGGCCGCGTGCTCTGGGACACCGGCCTGATGCTCACCGTCACCGACACCGCCCACGGCGCACGGGCCGTCCCGATCGCCCTCTCGCACAAGGACGACTCCCTCACCAGCATCAGCGCGCTGGTAAGCGCCGTCCAGGCCGACGTCAACGGATATCTCGGCGACTCGCCCGCCGACCAGACCGTCACCGTCCTCTACGACGCGGGCGCCGGCAAGCTCGTCTTCCGCACAAAGGACCTGGACACGACGCTGGAGATTTCCGGCATCGACCCGCTGGAGCACACGCACCTGGCGCTCGGCTTCGGCATCGACTTCGTCGACTCTCCGCTGGGCATCGGCGGCGACGACCGCCTTCTGCTCGGCGAGTTCCTGGGCGCCACCAACATCTTCCAGGTGCTCGTGCCTGACGTCAGCATCGACGGCAAGATCCGCCTGGCCGTCGACACCAACCTCAACTCCATTACCAACAACATCGAGGCCGCCTTCGGCGCCGTCCCCGGCGTCCTGGGCCTGCCGTCGCTTCAGTACGATTTGAAGATCGACGCCGGCCTGCCCAGCCTGGCCGAGCTGATCTTTCTGGGCACCGGCAAGGGCCCGATCGACTGGATCAAGACCGCCGCCGGCAAGGGCGGGGCCGCCACCCCCTCGTCCCAGCGTTCCCTGCTGGCCCAGTTCATCCAGCGGTTTGAGTTCGACAATATCCGCCTCAGCGTCGGCGACCTGCTCAACAACGTCATCGGCCCGGTGGCCTACGGCATCAACACGGCCCTGGACCCGGTCATCAACTTCGTCGGCGACGGCACCGGCGCGGTGGCCGGCTGGACGAGCCAGGACATCCCCGGCCTGAGCAACCTGGGCATCCACGTCTCCGTCGACGATCTGCTGACCTATGCCTTCGGCGGCTTCAACCCCCTCAACACCTTCCAGGACGCGGTGGGGGTGGTCCGCGGCCTGAACAACCTCATCGGCACCCTCGGCAGCACCGGCACGCTGAACCTCGGCGGCTGGGAATTGAACATGGACCAGTCCAGCCCGCTCTACTTCCCACGCCTCAAGCGACCCATCCCCATCGTCATCGGCAACACCATCGGGTCGGCGGTCCAGGGTCTGTTCAACCTGCTGACAAAGCTCTACGAAGCCAGCGGCGGCACCGACAGCAACCCCCTGGGCTTCACCGGCCTGGACGTGTCCACCATCGCCGGCTACATGAACGTCCAGGGCTTCGCCGCGCTGGCCCCCTACAGCGACAACCTCGACATCGCCGGCCTGCCCTCCGGCGGGGGCTTCAAGGTCGATCTGCTCAGCTTCAGCTCGATTTTCGACTGGCTGACCGGCCAGCCCTTCGACATCTTCAGTTTCAGCCTGCCGCAGATCCACGCCCAGACCGACTACAAGATCCCCTTCAGTCTGGACATCGGCGGCTACACTCTGAATTTCGGTTCCGGCATCGACCTGCGGGCCGCCCTGAACATCGACTTCAGCATCGTCTACGACTCCACCGGCCTTCAGCGTATGGTCTCAGCCCTCCGCGCCGGCGCGACGCCCGACCCGACCAGCCTGCTCGACGGCTTCTACATCCACTCAGGCCCGGGCGCGGGCATGAGCTTCTCTTTCGACTTCTCCGCCTCCGCCCAGGCCGGGCCCATCCGCACACCGCGCATCTGCATCCCCCTGGTCGGCTGCATCCCCTCGATCACCCTGTTCGAGGCCCACGCCAGCATCAACGCCGGGATGAGCCTGGGGCTGGACATCCGCGACCCCAACAACGACGGCAGGCTGCGGCTGAACGAGATCTTCTACGTCACCGACGACTTCGCGCAGCCACAGAACCTGATCGAGATCTTCGACCCGACGCTCAACGTCCACGGCGGATTCGACTTCGGCGGCACGCTCGTCGGCGCCAGCATCAGCGCGTCGGACCTGGGCTTCGACCCGCACTTCAACCTCACCCTCTCGCTGAGCGACCTGCTGGGCTACGCCGGCCTGATCCCAGCCATCGACCCGGTGTTGGCCGAGGTGACGACCCTCCCGGCCATCTTCGGCAACCCAACGCCGCAGAAGGTCCTGCGGCTGAACACCGGCCCCCTCGCCTATGCCCGCATCGAGGGCGACACCTCCGACGCCGACGGGCCGGTCAGCTACACCATCTCCAGCAGCGGCGACACGCTGACCGTTTCGGGTTTCGGCGCGAGCAACGCCTTCTCGATCTCCAGCCTGCTGGCCCAGGGCGTCGCCGGCATCGTCGGCTACGGCAGCGATTTCAATGACACGTTCAACCTGTCCGGCCTGGCCAGTGCCGCCCTGCCGGTCGAAATCCACGGCGGCGCCGGCAGCGACACCCTCCGCGGCGGCGCGGGCGTCAACTCCCTCTACGGCGAACTGGGCAACGACCACCTCTACGGCGGCGGGTCGGCTGACACCCTCGACGGCGGCGCGGGCAACGACGACCTCCACGGCGGCGGCGGGGCCGACCGGCTCATCGGCGGGACCGGCAACGACCAGCTCTTCGGCCAGGGCGGGGACGACACCTACCTCTTTGCCGACGGCTGGGGCGTCGATCAGATCACCGAGACCCGCGACGACGGCCAGCACGACGCCATCGACATGTCCGCGGTCACCGTCGGCCTGGTCGTCACGATGGACGTCCACGGCACGAACGTCACCGACGGGGTCAACAGCGTGACCGCCCTGGGCGGACTGGCCGACGGCCTGCGGGTCGAGAACATCACCACCGGCTCGGGCGACGACCTGTTCCTGATCAGCGCCAGCGAGCTGAACGCCGACACCAACAACGACACGATCCCTGACCTGTTCTTCCAGACCCTCCTGGACGGCGGAAACGGCAACGACACCTACCGCTTCTTCCTGGGCGACCCGCGGGCCATCCCGCTTTCGCCGGTCGTAACGGCAGAGAACGCCATACAGCTCCTGTCCGCCGACGCCAGCTTCTGGCTCCGCGTCGAGGATGGCGACGCCCAGAAGGTGACCATCACCAAGGACGCGGGCAACCAGGCCTCCGCGCCGGCCGGCACGCTGGCCAACCTGCTGGCTGACATCAACGCCGCCCTGGCTCCCTATCATGTCGCGGCCTCGTTCGCCGGCGGCAAGCTCCAGTTCGTCAGCACCGACAACTCCCTGATCGCGATCTACGGCGACGCCGACACCCACGCCGCCGACCTGGGCATCGCCGACATCCTGGCCACGCTCCAGCTTGGCGACATCGGCCCGCACGACACCGGCTACACCTGGAACGTCGACCAGTTGCTCGCGGACGGCTCGCAGCAGGCCGACATCGTCGGCCTGACCAACCAGGCCATCACCGTCCGCCGCGCCGACCAGCCCGAGAGCGACACCCGCACGATCACCTACGGCACCGGCGGCGCCGACAGCGGCGTGGAGGTCATGACCCTCCGCCTCCGCGGCGGAGACGACCAGGTCAACGTCCAGAGCACGCCGGCTGACTCCTCCGTCCAGATCCTCGGCCAGGGCGGCGACGACATCTTCCGATTCGGCGTCGATCAGGCAGCCTACGAGCCCGGGCAGATCGACAGCGTCGTGTTCGCCGGCCCGCTCGCCAGCGCCGACGGCCGGCACCCCGACGCCGCCTCGTTCCTGCTGGAGGTCGGCGGCTACGACCCGCTGACCGTCGCCCTGCCCGCCAACACGACCAACACCACGCAGGCCCAGCTCGTCGACGATCTGAACGCCGCCGTGGACGACGCCCTGACGGCAGCCGGCCTGGACGCGGGCCTGGTCGACGTGAGCCTGTTCACCGGCGGCGACGGCGTGACGCGGCTGACCTTCACCTCCTCCGGCCCGACGCTGAACCTCTACGCCGCCGGCCCGTCCGACCCGGCGGCCACGCTGCTGGGCCTGCCCGTGCCCGCGAACCTCAACGACCTGGACGGCAACCAGCTTAACGGGCCCATCCGCGTCGACGGCGGCTTCGGGGTCAACACGCTGCTGCTGTTCGACACCTCCGACACCGCCGACAACCAGGGCCTGCTGACCGACACGCACATCCGCGGGCTGGGCATGACCCAGGGCATCGACTACCTGGGCATCCAGGCACTGGGCATCTACCTCGGCGGCGGCAGCGACACGATGAACATTCCCATCGTGGCGGCGACGCTGACCGGCCGGGCCGCCGTCTTCGGCCGCGCGGGCGACGACGTCCTCAACGTCGCCTCGACGGTCGAGCTGACCAGCACCGGCCCGACGGCGTTCGACGGCACTCAGGGCACGCTGAACGACATCACCGGCGGCCTGCTGCTGGTGGGCGGCGGCGGGTCGGACACGCTCAATGCCTCTGACATCGCCGACACCGCTGACAACGACGGCACGCTGACCGAGAGCCTGCTGACCGGCCTGGGCATGGCCGTCGGCATCGAGTACTACGGCATCGACACCTTCAACCTGGACCTGGGCAGCGGCAACGACCGCTTCAACGTCCGCGGCACGTCGGCCCATACGTTCCTGGACGCAGGCCCGGGCGACGACCTGATCTACGTCTCCAGCGGCGCCAACCTGGCGGCGCTGGACAGCTACGCCCCGCCGGCCGGCGGCGCCGACCTGGCCGACCTGCACGACACGATCCTGCACGCCGACGCGGGCGCCCGGCCCGGCGGCACGCTGGACTATGTCACCGGCACGCTGCACATCGAGGCCGGCGCGGGGCACAACAGCCTGGCTGTCAGCGATCACAACGACCCTGACCCCGACACCGGCGTGACGATCACCAGCAGCGCGATCGTCGGCCTGGCCCCGGCCGAGATCGACTACGCTGCGACCGGCGGCGACTTCAGCGGCCAGGGCGTCTGGACGCTGGCGCTCGGCAACATCGGCCTGTTCGGCAGCGGCATCTGCATCTACGCCGGCGCCGGGGCCGACGCGATTACGGTCGCCAGCCTCCTGGACGACGGCGTCGCGATGGGCGTGCCGTTCGAGCGGACGGCGACCTCGCTGTTCGCCGGGGCGGGCAGCGACGAGGTGACCGTGACGGCGGCCGCCTCCCTCGGCGTGCTGCTGCTGGTCCGCGGCCAGGAGGACGACGACACGCTGGACGCCTCGGGCACGACGCTGCGGGCGTTCCTGTTCGGCGACGGCGGCGGCGACACGCTGGTCGGCAACGACAGCGGCAACGTCCTGATCGGCGACAGCGGGCAGGTCTACTTCGTCCGCCCGTCCGTCTACGACGACTCGCAGGCATTCGACGTGGTGCTCGGCGGCCCGCACCGGCCGGGCGACCTGCCCTCCCCCGACATCGACGAGGACTTCACGACCCTGGATATCGCGATCGCCAACCCCGGGGCCGATGATGGCGCCGACACCATCATCGCAGGCGCTGCCGACGATGTGATTCTCGGCGGCGACAGCGGTAGCGGCCCGGGCGACACCATCTCCGCGGGCGAGGGCGACAACCTGGTCTTCGGCGACAACGGCGAGGTCTACTTCCACGACGGTCTGCTCCACCTGGCCCGCAGCACCGACGGCGGCGACGGCGGGGACGACCACATCACCGCCGGGGGCGGCAACGACCGCATCGCCGGCGGCGCCGGCGGCGACACCGTGGACGCCGGCGACGGACTCAACGTCGTCTTAGGCGACAGCGCCCAGTTCCAGTATTCGCAGGGCGTCGGCGTGCTCGAGCTGTTCTGGTCACTGTTCCCCGACACCGGCGGCGACGACTACATCACCACCGGCGCAGGCAACGACCTGCTGATCGGCGGGGCCGGCAACGACACCCTCGATCCCGGCGCGGGCGACGACATCGCCATCGGCGACAACGGCCTGATGCAGTTGAACGGGCCCGACGGCGACCCATTCACCCCCGACATTGTCCGCGCGACCGCCCCCACCGCCGGCGGCGGCGACGACACGTTCGTCGAGACCCCTGGCAGCATCGACTGGCTGATCGACGCCGCCGGCATCGACACCGTCGACTTCTCCGGCGCCGGCTCGGCGATCGCCTTCAACCTGGCGCTGGACAACGGGCAATATCAGTACGTCGATGCGGCCCGCAACGTCGTGCGGCTGACCGGCGTGTTCGAGAACCTCATCGGCGGAGCGTTCGACGACCGGCTGACCGGCAACGCGTCGGACAACGTGATCATGGGCGGCGGCGGCAATGACCGCATCTGGGGTCAGGGCGGCAACGACAGCCTCCGCGGCGGCGAAGGAGCCGACCAGCTCTACGGCGGCGCGGGCGACGACGACCTGCACGGGGACGCCGGCGACGACACGCTCTACGGCCAGGGCGGCGACAACCGACTCGACGGCGGGGCCGGCAATGACCGCCTGGTCGGACCCGGCCTGGCCGACTACTCGCTCGACCCGGCCGCGGTGACCGTGAACCTGCTGACGCGGTCAGCCACCGACGGCTGGGGCGGCCATGACAGCCTGGTCGGCATCAGCGGGGCGATCGGCTCGGACTACGACGACTCGCTCACCGGCGACAACCGCAACAACGTCCTGATCGGCGGGCCCGGCGACGACACGATCATGGGCCTGCGCGGGCGCGACGTGATCGAGGGCGGCGCCGGCGATGACACGATCGACGGCGGACGCGACGCGGACATCGTCGACTACCGCAACGACCCGGCCGGCGTAACGGTGAACCTGCTCACGCACTCGGCCACCGACGGCTACGGCGGCCACGACACGATCGCCGGCGTCGAGGGCATCTACGGCTCGCAGCAGGCCGACAGCCTGACCGGCGACAACGCGGGCAACACAATATTCGGCATGGGCGGCGCGGACCAGCTCTTCGGGCTGGGCGGCAATGACAGCCTCGACGGCGGCGACGGCGGCGACATGCTCGACGGCGGCGACGGTCGCGATACGCTGCACGGCGGCGAGGGCGACGACGAACTGCATGGCGGGACGGGCAACGACCGACTCTACGGCGACGGAGGCGACGACAGCCTCGACGGCGGGGCCGGGCGCGACGCCATCGACGGCGGCGCCGGCGGCGACACGGCCGACTACTCGGCTGCGCCCGGCGCGGTGGTCGCATCAATGCGCCGCGGCTGGGCCCGCAACGACGGCTACGGCGGGCGCGACACGATCCGCAACGTCGAGAACGCCATCGGATCGGCCCAGGGCGACTGGATCGAGAGCGCCATCGGCGGGCTCGTGCACGGCGGCGAAGGCGACGACACGCTGGTCTCGTCGGCAGCCGACAACTGGCTGTTCGGCGACGGCGGGGCCGACACGCTGATCGGCGACCGCCGCGGCCACGACCACCTGGTCGGCGGCGAGGGCGACGACACGCTGATCGGGGCTGCCAGCCGCGGGCAACTCACCTGGGCCGACTATTCGTTCGACCCGGCCGGCGTGACCGTGAACCTCTCCATCGGCCAGGCCACCGACGGCTACGGCGACCACGACACGCTGGTCGACGTCCTGGGCGTGATCGGCAGCAGTGACGACGACACGCTGACCGGCGACGGCCGCGACAACATCTTCATCGGCAACGCCGGCGACGACGCCATCGACGGCGGCGGCGGATTCAACACGATCGACTACTCGGCTGATCCGGCCGGCGTGACGGTCGACCTGGCTGCGGGCACGGCGGCTGACGGCTTTGGCGACAGCGACACGCTGGCCAATATCCAGGGCATCGAGGGCTCGGCCTACGCCGACGACCTGGCCGGCGACGACCAGGCCAACGTGATCCACGGCAACGGCGGTGACGACACGATTGCCGGGCGCGGCGGCGACGACATGCTCTACGGCGACGCGGGCGACGACACGATCGACTCGGCCGGCGGCAACGACCGGGTCGACGGCGGCGCGGGCGTCAACACGCTGGACCTCTCCTCCGCCCCGGCCGGCGTGAGCGTGGACCTCTCCCGCAGCCGCGTCGACGACGACGGAACGGGCGGGCAGGACCGGCTGGCCAACATCGCCAACGTCACCGGCTCGTCGCACGACGACACGATCCGCGGCGACAACTCGGACAACGTGCTGGCCGGCGGCGACGGGGGCGACACGCTGATGGGCGAGGGCGGAGACGACACGATCCGCGGCGGCGAGGGCGACGACACGCTGCTGGCCGCCTGGGGCAACGACACGCTGGCCGGCGACGCGGGCGACGACACGCTGATCGGCGACCGCGGCAGCAACGTGCTGATCGGCGGGGCGGGCGACGACCTGCTGCTGGGCTCGGTCGGCGTGGGCGGCGCGGGCCGGGCTTACAACCTCGTCTCCTACGCCGACGACCCGGCCGGCGTGACGGTCGACCTGGCGGCCGGGTCGGCCGACGACGGCTTCGGCGGGCACGACACGCTGGCCGACATCAACGGCGCGATCGGCTCGGCCCACGACGACCGGCTCTATGGCGACGACGCGGCCAACTTCCTGGCCGGCGGCGACGGCGCCGACACGATCGACGGGCGCGGCGGCGACGACGCGATCCGCGGCGACGGCGGGGCCGACGTGCTGACCGGTGGCAGCGGCCGCAATACGGTCGAGTACAGCAGCTCGACGGCCGGCGTTGTGATCGACGTCAACGGCGGGACGGCGCTGGACGGCATCGGGCCGGCCAACGGCGGCGCCGGCAGCGGCGACGCGATCGACGGCTTCGAGATCATCGTCGGGTCGGCCTTCGACGACCGGTTCATCGCCGGCGCCGGCGACCACCGCTACGACGGGGCGGGCGGGTCGGACACGATCGACTACTCCGCGGCCCCCGCGGGGGTGGACGTGAATCTCGCCCGCCGCGTCGCCTGGGACAACGGCTTCGGCGGCATGGACCGCTACGAGAGCACCGAGAACGTCACCGGCTCGTCGCACGCCGACACGATCCGCGGCGACGGTTCGGCCAACGTGCTGGCCGGCGGTGCGGGCGACGACCTGCTTGACGGCAACGGCGGCGACGACCGCCTGCGCGGCGGCGCCGGCGACGACACGCTGATCGGCAACGGCAGCCGCGGCGCAGCCGATTACAGCACCGACCCGGCTGCCGTCAGCGTCGACCTCGAGGCCGGCCTGGCCACCGACGGCTGGGGCGACACCGATACGCTGGTCAACATCCGCGTGGCGATCGGCAGCGACTACGCCGACGCGCTGACCGGCAGCCACCTGAACGACGAACTGCACGGCGGCGGCGGAGACGACCTGATCGACGGCGCGGGCGGCGACGACCTGATCTTCGGCGACGGCGGCAACAACCGCCTGCTGGGCGGCGAGGGCAACGACACGATCGACACGGGGGCAGGCAACAACCGGGTCGACCCCGGCCCCGGCGCCGACACCCTCTACGTCGGCAGCGGCATGAACCTGATCCTCGGCGACCTCGGCCAGGACGTCATCTACGCGCAGGGCGGCTCAGGCCGGGCGCTCTGAGCGATCGGCCACGACCGCGCCGTTGCCGGGCGCTCCCCTGTCGTTAGTGCGAAAGATCGGATCCCCAAGCCGAGGGAGGCGACATCATGCTTTCACGACTTCGATCGGCAGCCGGCCCGCACGGGTGCGGCGGTCGCGCGAAGGGCCCTGCCTGTTGTGCAAACCCGGGGTTTCCGCCTAGACTTTCGCTCCAATGCCCCAACCCGTCATACGCCACGACGCCTACGCCGCACTGCGAATCCCCGCGTTTCGCCGGCTGCTGCTCGGCGGCCAGATCGTCAGCATCGGCGCCAGCGCCCAGAGCCTGGCCATCGGGTGGGAGATGTACGCGCGGACCAACGAGCCGCTGGCCCTGGGGCTTGTCGGCCTGGTCCAGGCAATCCCCATGCTCCTGCTGACCCTGCCGGCCGGCTACCTGGCCGACATCTCTGACCGCCGCAGGCTCATGGTCGTCAGCATGGTGCTGACCAGCGCGACCAGCCTGGGGCTGGCCGCCTTCAGTTACTTCCACGGGTCGATCTGGATGATGTACGTCCTGCTCTTCCTGGACAGTTGCGCCATGCGCCTGGGCTGGCCTGCACGCAGCGCCTTGCTGCCGCTCGTGGTGCCTGCCGACGCCTTCGAGAACGCCATCAAGTGGCGAACCAGCCTGGGCCAGATCAGCGGAATGGTCGGCCCGGCCATCGGCGGATTCATCATCGCCTGGTCCGTCCCGGCCGCCTACGTGATCAGTGCAGCCACGACCATTCTGTTTGTCTTCCTGCTGCTGTCGTTGCACGTCCCTGCGGGCACGCGGGCGGCGCCCGGAAGGATGCTGCGCCGGGTGGCTGAGGGCGTCGGGTTCGTCTGGCGGCGCAAGATGCTCCTGGGGGCGATCTCACTGGACATGTTCGGCGTGCTGCTGGGCGGGGCGGTCTACCTGCTTCCGATCTTTGCCCGCGACATTTTGGCCCCCGGCGGCGGGCTCTCGCCGGAACGGGCGCTGGGCTACCTGCGCGCCGCGCCGGCGGCCGGGGCGCTGGTGATGGCCCTGGTCCTGGCGCACGCCCCGCCGCTGCGCAAAGCCGGGCGGACCATGCTGCTGGCCGTTGCCGGCTTCGGCGCGGCGACCATTGTCTTCGGCCTGTCCAGGAATCTCTGGCTGTCGATCGCCATGCTCGCGCTGACGGGGGCCCTGGACAACATCAGCGTCGTCGTCCGTCACACGCTGGTGCAGTTGGCGACGCCCAACGAGATGCGAGGCCGCGTCTCAGCCGTCAATGCGATGTTCATCAGCAGTTCCAACGAACTCGGCGGCTTCGAGAGCGGCGCCGTCGCCCACTTCTTCGGTCCGGTCGTCAGCGTGGTCTCCGGCGGCATCGGCACCGTGGCGGTCGTCGTGGCCTGGGCGGGCCTGTTTCCCAGTCTTCGCAAAGTCGGGCGGCTGACCGAACAGGAGCACGCGAACTGACGGACCGAAGAGGTCCGGCAGTCGTCGCGCGGGCAGCGCCCTTGCCGGGTGGAGGAATCGGCTCCAACAAGAGGCCCGCGAAGGACCCGGGAAGAGATTCGGCTGGCTCCGAAAGCAGTACCCCGTTGTGCACCCCTTCGTGTGGCCAACATGTTCTGCATGTGCTATATGTTCGGGGTGGGCCCGGCGAGCACCTCTCCCGGGATCGCTGGAAGTCGCCGCCATGTCAGCATATTCGGAGAATCGGACCTTTACGCTTCATGACCTGGGAACGGCGGAGCCGCCAACTGGGGACTCCCGGCCCAAGGAGTGACAAGGCATGTCACGACCCTCTGACCGACGGCTTGCCGCGATGGCTCGGGGGGCGCTTCTGCTCGCGGCAGGCGCGGCCATGCTGTTGGCCCCGACGGCGGCGCCCGGCCAGTCGACACGGCCCGAGGCTGCGGCCCCGAAGGCCGGCATCATCGCCGTCGGCGACCGCGTCTACGTGGCGGTGGCCGATCACGCCGAAGTGCTCGACGCGGCAACGGGCAGGACGGCCAAGACCCTCGCGGTCCGCGACGACCCGGCCATCCGCGGCAACTGGGCCTGCCCGGCGGTGGCCGGCGGCAGGCTGGGCTTGATCGTCCGCCGCTGTACCGGAAGCTATTTCAAGACCCACGCGGGATCGCGTTGGACCGCAAGGGGCTGCACATGACCGGAATCATCGACTTCCGCATCCTGGCGACCATGGCGTCGATCCTGGCCGGCCTGCTCGGACTGGCCGGCTGCGGTTCACCGCCTTCCACGCTCGACCGGACGGCAGGAGTGCCTGTGGCCGCCGGCGACATCGCCCTGGACTACCAGCGCGACCACCTGAGCCTGAACGGAACCTGGCAGGCGCTGGCTGAGCATGGCGAGGAGGATGTCTTTCAGCCAGCGACCGCCGCTCGAATGAGCGGCTGGCAGGAGCGGGCGATCCCGGGTTACCTGGTGGACCGCGGCCCGGCAACCCAGCCGGACGCCTGGCAGAGGCTGAACTCGGTGTGGGCCCGGCGCAGTTTCACGCTGGACGCAGCCCATGCCGCCCGAGACGCGGTGCTCAAGCACAACGGCATCCGGTTCGGAGCGACGACCTGGGTCAACGGCCGGAAGCTCGATGAGCACGCGACCGTCGGGCCGAACACGGTGATGATCCCGCGCGATCTGCTCCGGGCGGGGCGCAACGAGATCGTGTTGAAGATTCCCGGCTGGGCCGGCCTGCCCAGAAGTGCCCGCGCCCGTCCGCTGGTCCCCACGGGGTTCAGCACGCAGCCGTGGGGCTCCAAGGGGCCGGAGATATACGACGATATCTGGCTGGAGTTCTACGACCGGGCCTACGTCAAGTGGGCCCTGTCGGCGCCGGACATCCGTGCACCCGGGGCCACGTTTCGCATCTGGCTGGACAGCGCGGGCGATCTGCCCGGGCGGGTGAGTCTGGCCGTCACGGTGCGGCAGGACGGCCGGATGATCGGCCGCGGCCAGATGAGCGTCTCTCCGACTGCCGCGCCGGTTGACCTGCCCGTCGCCCTGGATCGCGTGAGACTGTGGAGCCCCGACGAACCAAACGTCTGCCGGGCGGAACTGACCGTGTCGGCAGACGGCGCGGTCTGTGATTCGGTCGCCTTCGCGTTCGGCATGCGGGAGATCACGATCGAGAAGGGCCGTTACCGGCTGAACGGCCAGCCGATCTCGTTCCGCGGATCGAACCTGCTCAATGAGTGGCGCAGGCGGAGCGACTGGGCCGGGCAGCCCGGAAGAGTCAAGTCGTATCTCGTGGATGACGCCCGCTCGATGAGCATGACGACGTTCCGCACGCACACCATTCCGCCGGCGACGGACTGGCTGGACGTGTGCGACCGCTACGGCACGATGATGCTGGCTGAACTGCCGGTGCTCTACAACGGTTACTCGATGAAGTTCACGCCCCAGGAGTATGAGGTCTTTCACGCCCACGCGCTGGCCGACGCAAGGGACTGGATCACCAAACTGTGGAATCACCCCTCGGTGATGATGTGGGTCATCAGCAACGAATCCGTCACCGACGACGAATGGGAATCGGGCCCGTACTGGCGATACGTCAAGGCGCTGGACCCGACCCGCCCAGCCATGCGCACCGCCGCCGAGACGCCCGAGATCGTCGATCTTCACACCTGCGGCAACTTCCTCGATGACAGCGAGGGCGACATTCTGGTCGACGCCGCGACGAGGAGCCGCGAGCGCGACCCCGGACGCACGCTGGGCAACTCGGAGTACATGAACCTGTTCAGCGGCTCAGGCCGGATGTACCTGAAGTGGCTGGGCCGGGCAGACCACCCCGCCGGCCCGCTCGTCTTCGCCGAATTCGCGATGGAACACACCGAGGCCTTCCGCCGGGCGGGCTACGACCTGATTCTTCCCTACATGTACGGCGGCTGGACAGCCACCCGAAACGCCATGCACAACCCGGACTGGAAGCCCTGGCGGCCCGGCTGGCCAGTGCCGATCTCGGCCGCACTGCACAGTTCGCTCTCGCCGGTGCTGGCCAGCCTGGACCTCTACGACCGCAACTATCGCCCCGGCCAGAGCGTGACGACCGACGCAATGCTCATCAACGAGCTCGGCCTGGAAGTTGCCGCCACGCTCGAGCTCTACCTGACCCCAGACGACCCGCAGTTTGTTCCCGACGAGGACGCATTGGCCGCGGGCAAGCTGGTGTCGCGCGACAAGCTGATGCTCAAGCCATACTCGATGACGCCGCACAAGTTGACATGGCAGGTCCCCGAGAAGCCAGGCAGCTACTTCCTGGCCGCCGTCATTCGCCGCCCGGACGCCAGACCCGTCGTCTCACAGCGCGTGGTGAGATCGATCCCGCTGCCGGAAGCGAGACTCGCGGGCCGGAAGGTCGTCCTGCTCGGCGGGGAAGACGCAATCCGAGCCTGGCTCAAGTCGCAGGGAGCAGCAGTGGTGGAGGCGGGCGCCGAAGGACCGCTCCAGGCCGACGTCGTGCTTGTGTGGGATCACCTGAAAGTGAACGACGCCGAGCGCGCCCGGGCCGCGGCGATCCTTGAATTCGTCAAGGCCGGCGGCCGACTGGTTATCCTGCACCATGGCAAGGAGTGGACGTGGAGGGAACTGCTCGACTTCGAGCCGGTCGAAGGCCGCTCCTCCCGGGCGTTCGCCTTCGATGGCACGAGGCACAGGATGCTCGGCGGCATCGAGCCGGAGTGGCTGAAGCGATGGAACGGCGTTGCCGAACCCATCGCCGACAGCTCGATCAGAGGCGCAGTCCTCGATTCCGGCACGAAGTTGCTGTGGATCGACAAGCCGGAGCGGGTCTGCGCCCTGAGCCTGCCGCTGGACAGGGGCGAGGTGCTGCTGACGACGCTGCACATCCGCAGGCGGCTCGACCCGACCGGCGGATGCTGCGACCCGGCCGCCGAGCGAATCCTGCTGAACCTCCTCACGCCGTGATGCTCGCGCCGTTGCGCTCCAGACTGAATGCCTGATGGACTGCCAGGCTCAGGGCTTCTCGCCGGCATGGGCGACCTCGCGGCGGGCGAAGCGATGACCGTCGAGCGTATCCGCGGGAAGCCTCATGACGAAGGCAGGACGGTGCTGCCTGGCCGGCTCCGGCCTGAACCACTGCGCGCCGCCCGGGCCGTGGTCGGCTGTCTTCCTGGCCTGGTCGGTCAGCTTGCCGATCATCTGGCGAGCCAGTTCGTCGCTGAGCGGCACGTCCTTCCCGAAAACCGGCTGGACCCATCGAGGCCCTTTGACGGCGGCTCACTGAAGTCCAGATTATCGAGAAGCGAGCCCGCTTCGGCGACGGCGGCGTGCAAGCTGGCCGAACGCACCCAGCCCGCCCAGCGTCAGCAGCGCCAGAGTTGCCGGTTCGGGGACCGAGGTCTCGGTCAGTGTCAGCAGCACTCTGTTGTTCGTGCCGTCCACCGTCACCAGGCCGGTCAGACCCGCCGGGGCATTGACGGTCCAGGTTGCGTTGGTCGGGTCGCTGCCGGTGTAGGTCATCAGCGTCCAGGTCCCGGTCGGCGCGTCCCCGGCGCCGGTCCACAGGACGTTGAGGGTCGCCGTCGCAGCGCCGAACACGAGAGTCTGCGTCTCGATCAGGTCGTTCCCGTTCTCATTGAACTCCCAATCGTAGGTCCCGCGGAAGTCCAAGTCCTCTATGGTCAAGGCGCCTATGCTCAGCCCCGGGGCAATCCTGCCGCTGGCGCCGAGGGTGAAGACGTTGGCCCCGGTGGTGATCTGGCCCTTGCCCTTGAACAGGTTGCTCAGGGTGTAGCTCCCCGCCAGGTCCAGAGTCGCGCCCTGCTGGATGACCACCGCGTTGGCCTGGCTGTCCAGCCCCAGAGCCTTGCTGCCGGCCATGCGCAGGACGCCGTTGTTGATCCAGATGTCGCCGGAGAGGGTGGCGCTGTTATCGGCCGACAGGACCAGCGTGCCGTCGCCGAACTTGGTCAGGCCGGCCGTCGTGATCATCGTGCCGGGCAGATTGGCAGTGCGGGTCGCGGCGACAAAGATCACCGCCTCGGCCGGCGAACCGGACGGGCCAAAGCGAATGGCCGGGGCCACGGTGTTGTCATAGTTGACAATCAGCCCGCCGTTGAGCAGGCCCAGCACCGGCGAACCGCTGGCGACGACGACGTCGTAGGCGGTCTTCAGGGCCCAGATGTCCTTGGAGGCGGACATGCTTTCGCCGGCGGCCAGATCGACCCAATGGGTGGTCAGGGTCGCGGCGGCGAAGGAAGTCTTGGCGCCGGTGGCGTTCAGGATGCGGCCGGTGCTGGTGTCGGCCCGGGTGAAGGTGGCCACCTTGTTGTCAACGGTGTAGCCGGCCATCGCGAAGTAGGCCGGCAGCAGGCCGCCGGCGTCGTTGGGGTCGGGGTTGGGGCTCTTCCAATCCAGGATGTACCAGCTCGGGTTGCCGGCGAAGTGGTCGTTGGAATTGGTGCTGGTGTAGTTTCCCTGGAGAAGGAGCGAGCCGCGGCTGCCGGCCGCCCGGGCCAGGGAGGTGACCGTCGCCTGGTAGCCGTTGGTGCCGGTGTTGGTGACCATCCGGTTGCCGCCGGAGAAGGTGATCGCGTCCAGGGTGAACTTGTGGTTGCCATAGGGGCTGGCGCCGCCGCCGGAGAAACCCAGGGCGCCGTCGTTGTTGAGGAACACGTCGTTGCCGGCGTTGCCGAAGGGGCTGGCCGTGGTCGTGCCGGACAGGATGGCTCCCCACAGGCTGCCGCCGTTGATGACGATGTCGCCGGTGAAGGTGTTGCCCCCGGCGGCCAGGGCCGGGGCCAGGTTCATCCGTCCGCTGCCTTCCTTGACGATCTGGAAGCCGCTGCCGCCGCCGCTGATCGAGGCGGTCACGTTCAGGGCGACCAGGTCGCCGGGGCCGTCGACGGTGAAGGCGTGGGCGGCGCTGTTGCCCAGGGCCAGCAGTCCGCTGACCAGCGCGCTGCCGGCGTAATTGTAGTTGCTGACGCGCACGTCGCCGGTCACGGTCAGCGTGCCGGTCGTGGAGCTGACCGTCGGCACGGCCGTCCCGCCGAAGAAGTCCAGCGTCAGGCCGGCCAGAGTCTGGTTGAACGTGGTCAGGGCGAAAGTGCCGGAATTGACGGTCAGGTTCGCGGCGCTCGGCAACTGGTCATTGTTGCCCATGTTCATGGTGCCGCTGACGACCTGGACGCTGGTGGAGGCCAGGGAGGCCGCCGGGCCGAGGGTCAGGACGCCCTGATTCAGCGTCACCGGGCCGGTGAAGGTGTTCGCCGCACCCAGGACCAGAGTGCCCCCCCCGAACTTGACCAGGCCCACCGCCCCGCCGGGGTTGTTCACGATCGGGACGTTTACGTTCAGGGTGTTCGCGTTGCTGTTGAAGTTGGAGGTGTAGACATAGAGATTGCTGTTGGGCGTCGAGCCGCCGGCGGTCAGCGAACCGTTGGAGAGGGTGCCCGTGCCCGCGGCATTGTCGCCGCGGATCAGGCCGCCGCTCTCGATATTCAGCCGATAGCCTCCCAGGTCGGCGGTGAACGTGCCGGAAGCATTCCACGCGAAGGAATTCACGCTGGTGTCGGCGGTCAGAGAGGCCAGGCTGCCCGTGGCCCGGACGTTATCGGCAGCCACCGCCCCGCGCAGTTGGCCGGGGCGGAACACCTGGCCGTCCAGGCTGGTCACTCCCCGGGCGACGTCGTAGCTGGCAAAGTCGTAATAGGTGTTGCCGTAATCGGCCACGACCGCCCAGCCGCCGATGATGCCGTCGTCCAGCGCCGGAGCGGCGGTGTAATATAACCGCACGTTGTTGTTGCCCGTGCCGACCTGTTGCGGATCGGGGAAGGTGGTGTAGTAGCTGCCCGCGACGTTGCTGTAGGCCGAGTACTGCACCGTGGCGGCCGGGTCGGTCCGGGTCAGGGCCGGGATCGTCAGGGAACTGGGTTGAATGCCGTAGTTGCTGGCCTCGGCGGGGGGCTGAATCTCCAGGATGTTGGCGCCGCGGGCCAACACCACCGGGCCCATCGTGTAGTTGCCGTTGGCGACCTGATCATATCGGGCGGCGTAGCGGATCGTGCCGCCCCGCAGCGTGACCGTCGCGGCGGTGTTCAGGCGGTCGGCGAGCCCGAACTCGCCCTGATTGTTCAGCCGGAGGGTCGCCAGGTTCACATTGAACGCCGAGGCCGCAGAGAAACGCGCCCCGTCGACCAGTTCCAGCGTCCCGCCCAGGACGTTGACTTCGCCGGTCATGGTGCTGTTGCCGCCGCGGAGGGTCAGCGTGCCGCTGTTCTGCTTGCTCAGATTCATGTTGCCCTGAAGGGCGATCGGGAGTGTGCGGCTGGAGGCGCTGTTGTTCACCAGGGTCGCGGCGCCGGGCCCGGTGCTGGTGACGATCCCGCCGCCGCTGCCGTAAGTCACGCTGCTCTGAAGGTCCACGCGCTGGGTGTTGCCGGCCAGGTCCAGCGTGCCGCCGTTCATGACCACGGTCTGCCCGCCAGGCAGGGTGTTGAAGCCGCCGGCCAGCTTGACCGTGCCTTCGTTGAGGTAGAGGCTGCCGCCGTAGGCAGCGGCCTGCCCCAGGGTCAGCGTGCCGGATCCGCTCTTGACCACGTGCCGGTCCGCCGCCGCCGAGACGCTCAACTGGGCATTCACGGTAAGGTCGCCCACGGTGTAGAGGATGCCCTCGTAAAGCCCCGCGCCCAGGGTGGAGAAATTCTGCCCCAGGACCAGGCTGTTGGCCGCGATCGTCACGTCCGCGCCGCTCTCGACGAAGATGCCGAAACGGGCGGCGACCGTCTGTGGGCCGACGGTGGCGATTCCGGCGCCTGCGCCCAGAGTCAGGGTTCCGGCGTCGGAGGCCCCGGTCGGGGCTGCCGCCGAGGTCAGCCGGACGTTGTTGACGCCCAGGTTGTCCAGACTGGTCGTGAAGCTGCTCAACAGCGTGACGCCGTTGGTCGCATCGTAAGTGACAAAGCCCTTGGCTGGGCCGGTGTTCAGGTCGGACCCCACGGCGGCGACCAGCACCTTGGTCTGCGTGCCGCTTCCGCTGCCGTTGCCGAAGAGCGTTGGGGCCGTGGCCGACTTGATATTGGCCACTCCCGCCCCGGAACTCCCGCCCAAGCCTGCACCCTGGTAGAAGATCGTGTAGCCCTTGCCGTTGCTGGTGGTCCGCCCGGTCAGGTCCGCGGCGGTGAAGGTGGCGGCCTGAAGGGCGTTGGGGGTCACGGTCACCTTGTCAGCGCCGGGACTCAGCGTCAGGGCGCCGATGGTCTCCAGGCTGGCGCCGCCGGAATTGCCCAGCAGCCGCAGTTCTCCACCACTGAGCGTGACGGCCTTGCCGGCCAGCCGATGGGTCACGTTGGTGGCGTCGTTGTCCAGCACCAGCAGGCCGGGGTTGAACACGGCAATCCCGCCGGTGGCCGAAGAAAATTTTCCGAGGCTATCCAGCTTGACCGTGCCCTCTTGTATGCTCAGTGCGGTGCCGCCGGTCAGGGCGTTGGCGCTTCCCTCCAGAACCAGCGTGCCGGTTCCGCGGACGATCAGGCCGAAGGCGGCGGCCGGCAGGTTGCTGGTGAGCGTCGTCGTATTGAAGATAGTCCAGGTGCGATCCGCGGTGAAAGCGGTCTGCGTGCCGCTGAAGGTCAACGCCCCGTTGTTGGCCGTGCCGCCGGTCTCATCGCCAAGGTACACCGTGTTGTTGAAGTTGATCGCATTGCTGATCGAGCGGGCGGTCGAGCCGGCGGCGGTGACGACCGCCACCTTGCCGGCGCCGGGGGCCACGGTCAGCGTCCCGCCGCCGATGGCGCCGTTGTGGCCGATGCGCAGCACGCCGCCGCTGACCGTCACGCCCCCGGAGAAGGAGTTGTTGCCTGACAGCGTCAGGGCGCCTCCGCCGTCCTTGGTCAGCGTCGAAACCGCCGTCTCCCCGATGTTGCCCTGAATGGTCGTATCGTTCCAGACTGTCAGGGTGCGGCTGGCGGCCAGCGCCGTCACCGCGCCAATGAAAGTCACCGCCCCGTTCTCGGAGGCACGGGTGTTGTCGCCGAGCGTGGAATTGGCATTGATGGTCAGGGTGTTGGCCAGCGAGCGGGCCGTCTGGCCGTCGGTGGTCAGGATGCCTCCGTTCAATGTCAGCGTGCCGCCGCCCAGGGCGCTGTTGTTGCCAACCCGCAGGTAGCCGGCGGTCAGCGTCGTGCCCGCCCCGTAGCTGTTGGAGCCGGTCAAAACCAGTGTCCCGCCAGTGCTGTTGAAGACCAGGGAACCGGCGGCGCCGGAGATCGTGCCGGACAGCACGGCCTTGTCGCTCTGGTTCATGATGTTGTCGGTGACCGCGATGGTGCGGGCGGCGCCGTTCAGGTCGATATTGTTGGTCAGCGTGATTGCCGCGTCGGCCGTGGCCGCATCGCCGAACAGCAGCGACTTCCCGGCGCCCAGGAAACCGGCCGTGCTCCCCCAGACCAGCGTGCTCCCGGAGTTGAGGGTCACGCTGCGGGCCCCGCCATAGGCGGCGAATCCGCCGCTGCTGGTGGTGCCGCTCAGGTCGATCTTGCCGACGGCCGCCGCCCCGACGCCCAGGTCGGCGGTCAAGTCGGCCGTGAGTTCCAGCACGCCGCCGGCCAGCAATACATTGCTGTTGGCCAGTGTGCCGCCGACCCGCAGCGCACCGGCCGATATCGTCGTCACCCCGCTGTAGCTGTTGGTTCCGCTGAGAACCAGCGTTCCGGTGCCGTTCTTGGTCAGCCCTTCGCTGCCGGCGCCCGTGATGTTGCCGCTGATCTCGGCATAGTCGTTGGCGACATAGAGGTTCTGGTTGACCGTCACGGTGCGGGCGGCGCCGTTGAGGTTGATCGCGTTGACCAGCCGTGTCCGGGCGTCACTGCTGGTGCTGCCCAGGATCAACGCCGCCCCGCCGGGCAGGAATTGCCCGCTCGCCCAGGCCACCTGACTGGCGTCGTTGTTGAAGTTCACGTCCCGGTTCGTCCGCAACGCCGCGAACCCCGCGCCGGTGGATCCGCTGGCCGACAGGTCGATCTGCCCCGCTCCGGTTCCCAGCGCCATCGTCATGTTGCCGACGGCCAGTTCCACCGTCCCCCCGCCGTTCACCTGGGTCTTCAGCCCGCTCAACGCCGATGCGTTCATCAGCCTGGCCGTCCCGGCGCTGATGTTGAAAGCCCCCGTGAAGGTGTTGCTGCCGCCATAGAGCGTCACCGTCCCGCTGCCCGCCTTGGTCAGACCAAGGCCCGCGGCGTTCTCGCCGATGGCGCCCAGGAGTTGCAGCTCCGCCCCGGTGGCGGTCGTCAGCGTGCGCGTGGCCCCGCTCAGGGTCCAGTTGCCGGTCATCGCCAGGGGACCCAGGTTGCTGGTCGAGCCGAAAGTGACGTTGCCGCCGAGGCTGACGGCGTTGGAGACCACCATCCCCGTAGCGCCGAATGTGCCGCCGGTGATCGTGAACGTGCCGCTGCCCAGGGCCGTGTTGTTGCGGATGTTCAGCGTGCCGGCCGACAGGAACGTGCCGCCGCCGTAGGTATTGGCCCCGCTGAGGGTCAGCGTGCCGCCGGTGACCGAGAGCGAGCCGGCCCCGCCCAGGATGGCGCTCATCGTGCTGGCGCCGCTGCTGCCGTAGTTGAATGCCCCGCTGACGTTCAGCGTGTTCGCGCCGTTGATGGTCCACGCGGCCGTCCCGGTGACGTTCACGTTGGCAACGGGCTGATCGCCCGTGGCAATGGTCACGGTGCGCGCGGTCGAACCGCCCAGGGCCGCATCGTCGCCGCTGCTGGGCGTTGTATTGTCCGGCGCGCCGGTCCAGTTGGATCCGGTGGACCAGTTGGTATCGGCGGCGCCGCCGCCGGCATCCCAGGTCATCGTCGCCGCCGATGCCGAACTCACCATCAGCAGGCCGACCAGAACGCACGCTACAGTGTACCTGAGCATAGAAAACTCCCTGGACCGCTGAAATCCGAGTTGCGCACATGCTCGTGGCAGGAGCGACCTGCCGGCCGCGCGCACTCCGGGCCGTGAACAGAAACGCTTGTGTTGGAATCAGGTGACAGGAAGAGGAAGGTAAGGGTTGCTGCCCCGAGATAGCTTTCAGTCAGTCACCTTTATGGTGTGATAATACCTGCAAACGGCGTGCCAGGAGGCCGACGTAACGGCGCCGGGGAGGCGGTCGCCATACTAAGCAATGCAGGCCAAGAAGTTACGACTCATTCCGCGGAATCGCCGCCAGCCTGGGCGGCCCCGCCCGCTGACGGGGTGTGGTTTTTCGGCAACACGAACCGTCCGGCGTGTTCATTTTCCGCAACATGCGTCAAACCCGGTCATCTTCATGGCGCCGGGCAGGCCGCCTCGGCCGAGGCGGACAGTATCACGCGGACGATGCGGCGGTTCATCCGGTCGCCGACGTATGCCGCCCTGTCGCCCACCGCCACCGCCTGAGGCCAGCACAAGCCGATCCCGGGGCCGGTCGCGTCCTGGTTGCCGTAGGTCCCGAAGGTGCAGATCTCGTTGCCGGCGGTGTCCAGGACGCCGACCCGGAATCGGCCGGTGTCGCCGTAGAAGCAGCGGCCGAAGCCGTCGACGTCGATGCCCGGCAGTTCGCACCCGCAGGTGAGGATGGTTCCCGGGTCCAGTCTCGGCGTCGCCGAGGACAGGACAGTGCTGACGCCCGGGGCGATCCATTCGGCGCCCTGGACGTCGATCGGCAAGCCATAGGCGTAATTGCAGGCCACACCGCCGATGCCCCCGCGGATCGCCCCCCCGGCCGGGGGAAACTTCACGATGCTCCCGTAGATGAGGGGGTAGTTGTTGACCCCGTTGACGGCATCCGGATCGCGCGGGCCTTCCGGCAGCCGGCCCTGGAGCCCTGGCGGCAGTTGGCTCTTGCCCGGACGCAGGCTGGCCGCCAGGTAGATGTTCCCGGCGAAGTCGACACGGACGCAGTATATCCCCGGAATGCCGCAGTCCACGAGCAGTCCGTTCCTGTCGCCGCGGGGATTGCCGTCCTTGTCGTAGGACCGAATCTTGCGGGCCCGGTCAACGTCTCCTGCTCCCCGGTCATAGAGCCTTTCCCCGGTGCGCCGATCGATGTCGCGCCAGCCGACGTACACGTTCCCGAAAGCGTCCGCGGCCAGACCCGAATTGTGCTCGGCCAGGCTGCCGACGATGCAGCCTTTCTTCTTGGCCCTGTTCTGCGGGGAGACGGTCGCCGGCAGCGGCGCGGAGAACGGAACGAACTGCATCGCCGAATCGAAGCGTGCAACGGTGGAGGAACGCGCCCCGGCGATGGCGTAGTAATTTCCGTCGCATCCGGCCGCCCCACTCGCGAATGCGGTGAAGTTGCCCGGGCCGTAATTGCTGAACTGCGCGGAAAGGGTCAGTTTCTCCCACCTGTTCTCAGCCAGGTGGCAACGCCACCAGTTGTTGAGGTACAGGATGTCGTGGACGCGATCGAGCGAGAGCTCCATCGGGGCGACGCCTTCAGGCCTGTCGGTGGTCAAGGTCAGCCTGGGCAGCAGCGGCGCCGGCTCGCTGAACTCGTCACCGAGATCGACGACCCCCACCGGCGACGGCGTGCCCCCGCCTTGCATGGCGAGAAAATAGACCTGGGTCCCGGCCCAGATGATCGGGTGCTCGGCCGTCTCATCCAGCGCCATCGTCGGACGGCGTATGGGCGTCAGCGCCGACTCGTTTCGCAGGTGAAAGAGCATCTGCCGGGCAACGATCCTGCCGCTCTTGTACCCGTCGATCTTGACCAGCTCGAGATCCTTCGTGCCGTGGAGCACATAGATCGCGCCGGTGGCCTTGTGCACCGCCACCCGCTGGGGAGCGTCGATCTTCACCTCGCCAATGATCTCCGGGAGCCGGTTGGAATACTTGAACCTCGCCTCCTCCGGGCTCATCTCTCCCGGCCTGTATTGATTCCCGCCGGGCATTGCGTCCCCCCTGAACACCACGACGCGGTTGTCGGCGACGTCGGCGACGTAGACATTGTCCGCCTTGTCGGTCGCGACGCTGACCGGCTCCTTCAGCGGCTGCGAGTTGAGGACCTGTACCTGCGGATCGTCCCAGCGGAAGCGGAAGACCCATCCGGTGGGGAGGGTGTGCTTCCACACGTGCCACGACGGGTCGTGGTCGCACTGGTTGCAGATGAAGGCCGAGAACGGGCTGACCGGGTGCGTCGCGATTCGCACCCCCGTTGCGAAGACGGTCTTCTCGTCCGCAGACAGTGCCAGGCTCGCCCCCGTGTCGCTCAGCGGCGCAATCAGCGCCCCCGGCGGCTCAGACGGGACGCTGCCGTCCGTGCCGACCACCGTCAGGCGGGCCTCGCCCGGCTGGGCGTTGGGCCTGGGGCCTTCCTGGATGCCGACGAAGGCGAGCCGGCCGTCGGAGGTCACCACCGGCTGCTGGCACGGCAGGTCGCCCAGCCCCTTGATGAACGAACGCGTCTCGAACTGATAGATGAACGGCGCCTTCGAACCGTCCGGCAGCGTGACTCGCTTGACTCCCTTGAGCTTCTCGTCCGACAGTGTCGACGGGTATGGCAGGATCGTGCGGAGGTACTTGCCCTCGCGGCTGAACACCTTGCAGACCGTGCTCCCGTCACGAGGATGGGTCTCGCCATAGGTGTCGAACACGTAGAGGCTGCCGTCCGGCCCGCAGGCCAAAGCCCGAACGCTCTCCAGGTGCGACGGGTCATAGGCGAGGAAACGGTCCAGGGTCGGTTTGAGGCCGAGACTGACGCGGACGCTGAACGGCCCGGCCGCCGCGTCCGCCGGCTTGCCCAGATCATCGCGGCGATCCCAGAGGAGCGATTGCTCGAGCGAATCAGCCTTCAGCGGGGCCGGAGGCTTGGGCCCGAGAACCCCCGCGACCAGGTGGCGGACCACCTGGCCTCGGGCGTCTTCGATCCGCACGGCCACATCTGTCGATCGGCTGACGGCGAAGGCGATCCGCACCTTGTCGCCGTCGGCGACGGCGGATGGCTGCTTCGTGAAGGTTGGTGCCGACTCGCCCGCGGCCATGGCCGCCGACGCGGCCGACAAGAGAATCGCGAACGAGAACGGCAGCCACACACCGGCCCCGGTTCGCCTCGAACACCCCATGGCTCCCTCCTCCCATCCCTCGGGTCGCGACCCGAACGGCGTTGAGGCCGGCCGCCTCCGTTGCCGTCGGCATCGCGGGCCTGCAAATTGGCGACTCGTCTACCTGACCTGCACCTGGACGACGTTGGACAGGTCGCTCGCGTTGTTGGCGGCATCCCAGGCCTTGATCGCAAGGCAGGCCTTGCCGGCCGGGATTCCCTCGACGGTCATGCTCTGCGCGGCGCCCGGCGGGCCGGGGTCCGGCTCGCCGGCGAGGTTGAACGCCGCCCAGAACGCCCGCTGGCGGGCATTGAACGCGGCAGCCCGCGCACGCCATTCCTTGTTGGTCGCCGGCAGCGGCTCGGTCCGATCGGGCCAGCCCTCGGTGATCTCGACGATCGACGCCGGCGACCATTTGACCTGGTACCACGCCGCCCGGCCGTTCCCGCCGTCGCCGCCGGGGGCGGTCCACGTGAGTCGAATCTTCCCGTCGTCGAGCAGTTCAGCCTTCAGGTCCATGATCGTTGCCGGCGGTGTCTGGTCCGCCTTGGGGTGCGTCAGGGCCATCCGCAGACAGTTGACCATGTCGGCCAGGTCGCTCTTGTACGGATTCGTGGCGGCGGCTTCCTCGCAGACCTCCATGACATAGGGCCGGTTGGTCAGGTAATAGAGACCCGCGACCGCGTCGATGACGAAGGCGTTGAACCCGACGCCCGGGGTCGTCTTCATCTTGTCGGTGAAGGGCTTCACGTCGGCCGTGGCGTCGTCCCACGTGTACGGCCCCCAGTAGTCCGCGAACATGTAGGACCAGCCGGCCGGCTTGCCCTGCGGGTTGCGAATCAGGATGTGTTTGCAGAAATGGTCGGCCTCGCCCACCAGCGTGTCCAGGGCCTCGACGTCGCGGCTCCAGGTGTAATACTCCCGCAGGGCAGCCGTCACATACGCATTGTAGAAGTTGCTGCTGACCAGGCTGGCCGACTTGCGGCAGTCGCGCAGTTGCGAGGCCGCCCCGTTAACGCCGGCAAAGATGGCCGTCGCGTACTCCATCGAGTGCGTGCGCTTATCGTCAATGTCTTCGCCGCCGGTCTTGCTGGCAGCGTCCTTGACCAACTGCCCGATGGGCGAGGTGCGGGCCGTGTTGCGGAACGCCCGGGCGATGAGTCGCCCCTCGGCCAGCACCTCCGGGTCGCCCGTGAACTGGTAGCCCTGCATCAGGCAGTAGAGCGGCCAGCCGGTGTAGCGGCGGTCCAGCTTGAATTCCGGATCGGCGTCCGGGTCCATCTTCCTGTACCCGCCGTCTCCGGCTTCGGGGCCGGTGCCGTCCCTGCGGCCGTCGTGCGTGTATCTCCAGAAATAGGCGCGGGCGTAGTTGCCCAGGTGGCAGGTGGCGTCGCGGGCGCGGGGGTCGCCGGTCAGCAGATAGTATTCATGCCACATCCACATGCCCATGTGGCCGGTGTCGGGGTAGTCGGTGTGGCGATTGACATAACCGGGGTAGGTCAGCACCTGGATGCGAGCCAGGTTGAACCGACCGTAATAGATGTACGAGCCGAACGCGCCGATGTCCGACGTGTCGAACTGGATCGGGCACAGATCGGCTGCCCACAGCGTGCGGGCCTCGCTGCTGTCGAACTCGCC
Organism: Phycisphaerae bacterium; assembly: GCA_022072085.1. GTDB lineage: Bacteria > Planctomycetota > Phycisphaerae > JAJVII01 > JAJVII01 > JAJVII01. Next base: position 6,242 of record JAJVII010000013.1, on the reverse strand, counting down.
GCCATCGCCGAAGAGGACCCACCTCCAGAAAGCGCTGTTCTCGTTCCAGTGCCCGCCGCCGGCGTTCCAGGCGCTGATGACGCCGAAATGGTCCCCGCCGCTGGTGATCCGCGTGTCGGCAAACCGCCCGCCGTACGGCAGTTCCAGATTGTCCACCGTCCGCCGCAGCGCGACCTTGGCCGGGGCCTCCTCCAGGTGCAGACCCGCCGACCACGAGCCCGTCACCCCCGCCGCCCGCACCATCCACGCCGGCAGGGGGCGGAACATGAGCTTTGTCTCCTGCTCCGCTGCCAGGTTGCTCAGGTCCGGCGCCCGGGGCCCGTGGAACGCTAGCAGCACGTCCCAGCTCTTCCGCTGGCCGACGTTGAAGTGGTACTTAAGGTTCTCGCCCGACTCCCCCGGCAGCAGGCCGATCCGCAGTTCCGTCGCCGAAGCCGCCAGCACGCCCGGCCACTCGGAATGGAAATACCGCCGAGCGACGGCCAGGCCCCGCCCGGCCTGCTGAAGCAAGTCGATGACGCCCGCATGCTCCTTCCCCGTTGCCTGCTGCCGGCCGCCCACGGACACATCGAAACTGGCCAGCTTGGTCTGGTGGACTGCCAGGGACTCATTGCCCACCTGGGCGCTGACCGTCTTGCCGTCGACAACCGTCGAGGCGCTCGCCCCGCCGCCTGCCGCCAGGTCCGCCACCAGCGAGACATCCTGCAACGGCCAGATCCACGCGAAGCGGCTCTTGCCCTTCTCGCCGTCATAGAGCTTGGCGTCCAGGCGGGTGTTCTCCAGGATGTAGACCAGCCGCACCGACGGATCGTTGGCGGCGAAGGTCAGCCGGGCGGTGAACGTGTAGAACTTGTGCTCCTTGTCGCCGGGGGCGTAGCTGCCCTGGATGCGAACGACCACGCGGGCCGGGCCCGACTCCTCGACCGTCACGCCCGCCGCCTCGTGCGTCGCGGCCATCCGGTCGCCGGCCTTCAGCCCGCGGTCGGGCCAGTCGCCGGCGACGGCCGTGCCGCGCAGGCCGCCCGGGCCCAGAATCTCACGCCCGCCCACTGTCGCGTTGGACAGCAGCGCCTCGCCGGCCAGCGGGATCGCGAACGTCGCCGCCCCCGTGTCGATTTCGATCCGGCTCTGGGTCCGGGTCACCTTCAGCGGCGAGGCCGGCGCCGCCGCCTGCCCGTCGTCGGTCAGGTAGTAGGTGGCCGTGGCCTCCGCCGGCACGTCAGCCAGAAGACTGACCAGCGCCCACTGCACCGAGTCGTCGTAGGCCGGCTTCCACCACCGCGTCATCACCGCCGCCTGGCAGATCACCGGGCGGCCGTCCTTGTCCACCACGCGCAGCTTGCTCACGTCAGGCAGGAAGCCCGGCGGGAAGGGCACGCCGGAGGTGACGATGGCGCCGCTGCGGGCTACGCCGCTCCGCTCCTGAACCACCAGCGGCAGCTTGAGCGCCCCGGGCCTGAAGTCGGCCCCCGGCAGGTTCTGGCAGGCCGTCTCGCCGTAGAACCCGACCAGGCTCGGGTCGCCGTCCGCCCGGGCCCAGCCGACCAGCAGCATCGCGATGACCGCGACGATCGGGCAAGTTCGCTTCATGGCAATCTCCAGGAGATGAACGGCTCAACCCACTCGGCGTTCGCCAGGCCCCCTGCAATCCTATCCGTTCATTCAACCCGCACAAGGCCGGCCCTTGCCGGGGAGGAGGTCCGCCTTGCCGGCCCGGTTCGCCGGCCGCGCCTGTTGCCAGCGAGGATGCAAGCCCTCCGTATATAGGGTCGCGGCCGGTCGAGAATGGGACTTACGGAAGCCGCGTAAACGGGGCCGATTCCGGCCGTCGGCCCATCCGTCGGCCCGGCCGGCGGTTGGCCCGGCGAAAGATTGTCGGAATTTTGGGCGGATTTTCGCAGGCGTGCCCGCCGCGAGATGCAGGCAATTACAGGCCATTGCAGACTGTCACAGGCCCGCGCCGGGAGCAGTTGACCGCCCGCCGGCCGGGTCGTGGCATACGCGGTCTTCCATGCGGCCGATGCCCTGTGCTCAGTTGTTCTTCAAAGCCACCCGTTCCTCGGCATGGTAGCCCAGCAGGATGCTGACCACGCGGTAATTGCCGATATCGGCGACAAACACCCGCCGGTCTGTCTGCGTCGCCACGTAGGCGCCGTGCATCAGGGCCACTTCGTCGCCGCCGATCGCCCGCGTCCCGGCAGGCCCCCCCTCGGCTATGAGGGGGACGCCGTCATCCACATTGCCGCACCGGCCGATCCGCAGAATCAGATTGCCCGCGGTATCCACGACCGCCACGCTGTAGCGGTCGACCTCCGGAGCGAACGACCGCCCGAAATAGTCCAGGGCGAACCGCGTGTTGCGGCAGCCGCAGCCCAGGCCGTGGTTCTTGCCGTGCCAGCCGACCCCGCCGTAGAACCACTGGGCGCCCTCGACCCAGGCGTGGCCGGGCAGGAGGGTCAGGTCGGGCGACCGTTTGGGCTTGTCGTCGGCCGGGAGGCGGATCGGGCACCGGTCGCTGTCGCTGACGATCTTGCCCTTGCCGGGTGCGAACTTCATCAGCGTGCCGGCCAGGAAGTTGAACGGCGGCTTGTCGCCGTAGTTGCGCGGGGCGGCCGACAGGACATACAGCCCGTCCTCGTTGTCGATGCCCACTCCGTTGAGCGTGCCCAGTCCGGGGATGGCGTCTTCGTAGGCCGTTCGCCCATACTTGTCCCACACGTGCACATACTCGCAGCCGTACACGGAGTTGACGATCCGTCCCGGATAGAGCTTGGGCGTATAGGGCCGGCCTTCCGGCAACGGCTGCTGGCCAAGCGGGCCGCGTTCCTTGGGACCGTAAAGGTAGAGGCAACCGACCGCCAGGCTCCCCTTGGGCGAAACGTGCATCCCGCCGTGATGCCACCCCGAATTGACGGGCAGCGCCAGGCCGGAGACGACCTTCGCCTCGCGACGGTTCGAATTGCTGTTGTAGGTCACGTGCTCGCGCTCCTCGCCGTAGTCCCAGGGCACCTCGCGCCAGGAGTCCGGCTCGTAGCGGGCCACGAGGTTGTGCGAGCGCAGGTATGCGTTGCCTTCGATGTCGAAGCACATGTCCTCGGCGTCGAACGGCAGGTTGACCGGCCGGCACTTCCCGTCGCTGAGCTTGATGGCCACGGCGTCCTTGAAGTAGAACCCGTCCTCGCCGATGTAGAGGACCTCGCGCCTGGGGTCGAAGGAAAGCCGCTGGCGGTTGTTGCCGGGCGCCTGGGAGCGGACAACCGCCTTTTCCGTCTCCGCGCGGAAGTCGCGGATCAGTTCCAGGCCGCCGTCCTTGAGCGCCAGGACCAGTATGTCCCTCGGCTGGGCGCGGTCTGAAGGGGTCTGGGATTCCAGCGGCAGCCGGCCCGGATTCAGCCAGACCGTCGGGACGCCCTGCGGGTCGGCCCAGAAGTCGATGTCGGCGCACTGGTCATACTTCTCGTCGGTGTCCGTCATCGGCAGATCCCAGGCGGCCAGCAGCGTCGGGTCCTCGGCCGAGCGGAACTTGCGAAGCGTGTAGGGCCGCTTCACTTTCATCCGCTCCCGCGTGGAGAACGGGCGCATCTCCCAGGAGAAGACATAGAGTTCGCCGGTCTTCGGGGAGACGGCCAACTGGGCCGGGGCCTCGACCGGGATGCTCTTGAACAGCGTCCCGTTGGGCTCGAACACCTGCACGCGATGATTGCCGCAATCAGCCACATACACTCGGCCCCTGGCGTCGCAGGCGACGTCTGAAGGCATATCGAAGTGCCGCGCGTCCTGGCCCAGTTCGGCGGCGCCGAGGAACAGTTCCGGCTCCTTCTGGCCCTCGAAGTCCATCCGGTAGACGCCGTGCTGCCAGTAGTTGTAGGCCCCGTATCCGGTGATGCCGAAATTCTGGAGGTAACGTGTCAGGTAGAGCGTCTTGCCGTCCAGGCTCAAAGCGAACCGGTGCGGGCGCAGGTTGGTCAGCAGGTCGTAGCCGCCTCGCAACAGAGACAGCGACGACTCCGTGGCCTTGTAGAACCCCTTGGGACTCCTCGAATCGACACGCGGGCCGTAGACCTCCAGCCCGCCGCTGGCGCCGTCGGTCGACAGGCGGTTGAGGCGGTGGGCTGCCAGGGCGATCCGGCCGCCGGCCACGGCGATGTCCGTAGTGGCGCGGCCGTGCTCGCCCTTGTGGGCAGGGTCCATCGGACCGAGGAAGTAGCGATCGTCCTTGAAAATGATGTTCAGGGCGTTGTCGCCGCTGGTCAACAGCGTGCACATCTGGTAACTCGGCTTGATCGGCAGTTGCCGGCTGTCGCCGGGGAACTGGTGCCGCATCAGGCCCTGCACCTTGGGCAGGCTGTCGGCCGAGAACGGGTAGATCGTCCGCAGGTACTTGCCGGCGTGGTCGAAGAGGCGAACGTGGTCAGCCGCCTGACCGCCGTCGAAGACATAGACGCCCTCGGGCGCCGCCTGGATGGCGACGCCGCCGACAGCGCCGGCGAAGGTCCGGCCGACCGTCTGGGCGGCCCGCTTGCAGGGCGACCAGTACAGCGTCCGCTCCAGCCGGGCCTTCAGGCCCAGCGAGACCCGCACGCCCAGCCCGTTCTGGTCGCAGACATACGCGCCCTGGTCGTTCTTGCCGTCCCAGACGATCTCCTGCCTGAGCGAGTCCTGCTGGAACGGCGACGGGGCCTTGGGCCCGAGCACGCCGCTGGCCAGATGCCGGAGAATCTTCCCGCCGCTGTCCTCGATCGCCACCGTCGCGTCGCAATGCCCCTTGCTCGCAAACGTGATGGTGAACCTGTCGCCGTCACGCGTGACCGCGGGCTTCTCGGTGAACTCGAAGACCTGCTCCGGCTTGACTGTAAGCTCGTCAATGTCCGCCGCCAGAAGCGGCCCCGACCCGACCAGCATCAAAGCCAGCGTTGCCGCACTGCGAATCGCAAGGCGATGCACTTGAATGCCCTTTCGGTGGCTGGCAGGCCGCGGCCGTATTCCGCGCGCAGCGAAGAACCTCCTGCTATTCTACGTCAAACCCCGGCACGCGGCGAAGGCTACGGATGTTTCACCTAGAAACCTTGTGCCGATTGTCAGTTCCCCACGCCGCTCGCCGTTGGCAACTGCAAGGCGCATGAGAAAGGCCGGGAGGAATGCCTCCCGGCCCGCGTTGCTTTCGGCGATCTTCTCGCCGGGCGCCGGTCAGCGGCCTCGGCCTCGGCCGCCTCGACCTCCGCCGGGCACGATGATGATCGTCCCGCCGTCATGAACACGCTGCAGCCGCTCCTCTTCCTGCTTCTTCTGAAGGTAGAGGGCATAGGCGGCCCTCTCCGTGTTGTACTGCTTCTGGGCATCATTCAACTGCTGCTGATCGCTGTTTACCCTGGCCTGGGCCTCCTCGACCGCCTTGTTGGCCTTTGTCCACTCCTCATTGCTCTGCATCTTCTTGGCGAATGCATCGCGCAGGGCCATCACCTTCCTGTGGGCCTCGATCAGCACGCTCTGGGCCGTCTTGAATGCGGGGTCGGCCTCCTTCGCAGCGTCTTCCAGGCGGCTGACCGCCGCGCCGGCGTTCATCGCCTCGTTGGCCGCCGCGATCAGATCGTCAGGTCGGCGGCCGCTCCGCTTGACCTCGTCCACCTTGGCGCGGGCCGAATCGCGGGCAGCCACCGCCGCCTTGTAATCCTCCTGCGTCTGGAGCCTGGCCAGCACCGCGTCCAGGGCCGCCTGATAGGCGCTCTGAGCCTTTTCCTCCGCCGCCAGCGCCGCCTTCATCTCAGGCGTGTCCTCGAACTGGCTGACCAGCTTGGACGCCACCATCTTGTGCACCTCCCTGGCGTTGGCCAGGGCCTTCTGGTCAGCCTGCAATTGCCGGCTGGCCGCTTCAACCGGCCCGCTGTCCGGCGGTTTGCTCGACGGGGTGATCACCGTCGAAGTCGGCGCCGGCTTGGGCGGCGCAGGCTTGTCAGTCGCCGGTTTGTCCGTCGCGGCCGGGTCTTTCACCGGTGGTGCATCGCCGTCGGCCAGTGCCGCGCCGACGCACAGAGCCGCCACGACCAGACCGACGATGCCGCTTCTGCAAAGGCCCCACTTGATCATGGAATTCTCTCCCCGGGCGGAACCCCGCCCAGAACGTGAACCGACACTGTCGGCAGGCCGGAACGACCGCCGAGAACCCGTGCCGGATATTCTACTATTGACATAGTATATCCGCTTTTTCGGCTTGCAAGGGGAATTTCGACGTGTGCCACGGATGC
>JAJVII010000004.1 GCA_022072085.1 Phycisphaerae bacterium | reverse complement strand
TGCCCGATCGACGCCCGGCCGCCCGCGGCTGCGGCGCCGGCGGCCAGCGCGGCCCGGACGGCCAGGCCGATCACCATACTCGAAGCATGGCTCACGCTCGGCCAGCAGGCGCTGCTGACGCTGGCGGGGCTGATGTGGGCAACGGGCCTGCTGGCAGGCAGTTGGCATCTCGTGCGCGGCCTGCTCAAGCTCCGCCGCCGCCGAGCCCGCTGGCAGCCGGTGGGAAACGAGCGCGTCCGGCGGATCGCGGCCGTGCTGGCAGGCAAGCTCGGCCTGCGGCGGCCGTTCCAGCTCCTGGCCGCCGACGACCTGCCGACCCCGGTCGCGGTCGGCGTGCTGCATCCGGCCGTCGTGATTCCGCGCGACCAGTTCCGCCACCTGGCCAGCCCCGAAGGCCGGGCCGTGCTGGTGCACGAGCTGGCCCACCTGCGGTTCCTCGATCCGTTCTGGCGGCTGCTGGGGGCGTCGATCACCGTGTTGCTGTGGTGGCACCCGTTGATGCGCTGGCTGAACCGGCGCATAGAGATCGAATCGGAATTCCTCTGCGACCAGGCGGCGCTGGGCAGCGGCGCGGACCGCCGCGGCTACGCCCGCATGCTGGTCGGCCTGGCCCAGATCGCCTGGGTCGATCGCCCGCTGGCGGCCGCCGCCATCGGCGCGGTTCACCGCACCAGCCACCTGGAGCGGCGGGTGTCGATGATCCTGTCGCGGACGTTCGGGCAGGTGGCGGCCGTCAGCCGACGCGTTCGCCTGCTGGCGACGGCACTGGCGATCGGACTGGTTTTGACGCTCAGTTCCGTCTCGCTGCTGGGCGAGCAGAACCTGGGCCTGACCGACAACGACGCATCTGTCGCGGAAGCGGCCCAGGCGACTCCGGCTGTCGCGACGGTCCCGGCCCCGAAGGCAATCGCGGACCAGCCGACGGCCGCGCATGACGTTGCGCCGGCGGCGCCCGATCCGCAGGTGACCCGACTGGAGGGAATGCTGGACAAGGCCCGTAAGGCGTTGGAAGAAGCCCGTGCCCTGCCCGAGAGCAACCCCGACCGCGCCCAGACCATCCAACTGGCCGAGCTTCGCGTGTCGCGCATTCAGCGGACGCTGGACGAAACCCGGTCAGCAGCCCAGGCCAAGGCCCCGGCCCCGCCGCCGGCCGACGGCAACTCCGACACCGACGCCAACGCGGTCAACGGGCAGGACCCGTCGGCCCGGTCGTCCGACGATGAAGACGAAGACGAGCACGAGGCCGAGCACGAAAACGAACGCGAGGGCGATCGCCGCGCCCGCGGCGAGCGTCGCGAAGGCGAACGGCACGAGGGCGATCGACGGTTCGGCGATCGGCGATTCGGCTGGCGGCCCGGCGGCGAAGGCGTTCGTCCGCCGACGACGCAGCCCGAGGGCGAGAGCGACTTCGCCGGCAACCGGGCCCAGTTCGAGCAGCGGCGCAAGCAGGTCGAGGCCCTTCGCGACCAGGCCCAGACGCTGGCCAACGAAAGCAAATGGCAGGAAGTTATCGGGATCCTCGACCAGCTCAAGGAGTTGATCCCCGAGGATCCGCGGCTGTGGGGCGCCTACGCCCGGACCTACGACCAGATGGGCGAGAAGGAGAAGGCCGAGGCCGCCCGCGTCAAGATGCACGAGATACTGGCCAAGCTGCGAATCCGCCGGACCTTCGGGGCGCTGGACAACGCCCGCGCCCGGGCGGCGTTTGAGTCGGCCCTGGCCCACGCGCCGGGCGTCCGCTGGGAGAAGTCAACCGACGGCTCCTATGCGGTGACCGGCACGTTCTTCTCGCAGCGCAGGCTGGCCGAGACGCATGATCGCCTCACCGGCAACGCCCCGCCGACGCCCCCCGGCGATGGCGCCGGGCGATCCGACCGCTTCCGCCGCCGCGGCGGCGAAGGCGAGAACGCCTCCGGCGGCGAACGCCGGCGCAACCAGCAGCCCGGCGGCGAACGCGAAGAGGACGACGACTAGGTCCGCACCTTCAACCGCCACGCGTTCCAGCCACGAGCATCAGCAAGTGCGTTCTTCCTCTATTCTTTGTCTTCATTCCGGATCAATCCTCCCGCCCCATCCTGCCGATGTACAGACCACGACGCGGCCGGCAGCCGCGCAAGGGAGGCTGTCATGGATAACGGCAAGTCAGGCGGGTTCGTGTGGGGCGTGGCGTTCGGGCTCGTTGTCGGCGCCGTCGCGGGGGCGGCGGTCCTCTACAGTTGGCAGACGACACGGACCGCCCAGGCAGGCGCCTCGCCGGCCGACGTCGCGCAGTCGATGGATGCCTCGCTCAAGAGCATGGCCGCGGACGTGAAGGCCCTGCGCGAGAACAACGAGCGGTTCCTCAACATGGTTACCCGTGAGTTCGAGACAGATGGGAATGAGGCCCGCATCGCCTGCATGACCTCTGACATCCAGACGGTCCGCAGTCAGCTCGAACTCTACAAGGTGCAGCACCAGGATGCCTATCCGTCGCTGGAGAGGTTCGAGGCCCAGTTGACCGGTGCGACCGACGTCGACGGCAATCCCGCCCGCGGCAACGAAGGTTACGGCCCCTACCTCCGCCGCGTCCCGGCCAACCCGTACACCGATACCAGCACCGTGAGCAACGGGCCGATCGGAAGCAGCGCGTGGCACTACGACCAGAAAACCGGCGAGTTCCGGGCCAACGACAGCGAGGAACACGCCAAGCTCTGATTGACGTTCCTGCTATTGCCGCGTCAGCGTCACGGTGTCGTCGTCGGTCGCGCCGTCGAAATTGGCGGGGCGGGCCTTGCGGTTCCAGCGGATTCGCATGCTGTCGGGGCCAGTGAACTCGACGATGCACAGCAGCGTGCGCGGCGTGCCGTCGGTCGTGGTCATGTCCAGTTGGATCGGCGACTTCGTGTAGTCGAACACGTAGCGGTCCGTTCGGGCGTCGCCGTCCTTGTCCCCCTTTATCAGCACAGTGCCGTCGCCACGAAACGCCATCACGCCGCCGCCCTTCGCGTCCATGCCCTGCCAGCGGCCCAGGTGCCGCGTCGGGTCCGCCTGCGGGGGCAGCGGCGGGGGCGCATGGACGACGACGACCTCGTCGCCATCCGCCCCGCCGGCGGCCTGCCCACGCGTGTAGCGGATCGTGTGCTCGCGGTCAGCCGGGGCGATCTCCTTCGGCCGCGTGGCGTTGCCCTTCGACGTAATGGTCATCGCGTCCTGCCCGCCGAACTCGACCAGGCAGCGGATGCGGCTGATCTCCTCGCCGTTGAGCAGGATGATGAAGTCCAGCCACGCGGGCGAGTGGCCGTAGTCGATTTCGTAGCGCATCGGCACGAGCAGGCCGCCCTGCCCGACCATCACCGACCCGTCGGCGCGGAAGTCGTAGCTGGCCATGTCGCCGCGGCTGTCCTTGCCCTGCCACTGGCCGAGGTGGAGTCTATCGGGGGCCGGCGCCGGCGCGGCGGCCGGGGGGGCGCTCGGCGGCGGGACGACGCCCGAGGGATGGATCGGCGTCGGCGGGACCGGGGGCTCGTCACTCCACGCTGAGCCGGTCCCGGACGGCGTCGCGGGCGTCGAAGCCGGGGGCGTCGATGTCGGCGTCGCGTCCGGCGGCGGCGACGGCTGCTGCGGCACGGCAGCCGTCTGGCCGGCGGGCGTGGAGTCGGCACGCGTCGCCTCGTTCGCCGGGCCATGCGAGCCGGAGCCCCGGGCGAGGATAACGATGAGGAACGTGATGCCGCCGGCCGCCGCCAGGACCGGCAACAACGCGAATACTGCTCGGACTTTGGCGTTCATGATTCGCCTCCACCAGTGACCCGACGGGCAAAGGGTGTGGTTCGACCAGGCGCGTGCATTATGCGGGCCGGCGCCGGCCGGCACAAGCGAATATCCCGGCGAAGGACGCGACGTTTGGCCGCCGGCAGCGCTAGAATGTCCCGTTCGGCCGGGCGCCGGCCGACAGAGAGCCGAAGCCGGTCGCACCGAACACTGGAGTGAACCTTATGTCCAATCTGCCGGCCGACGCATCCGCCGACGCGGCCCGCGTGCTCCAGACGTTCCTCGACGCCGGGATGCGCCACGACGAGGAGACTATGAAGGCCTGCGTGACCCGCGGCACGCTGGAGTCGGGCAACATGAAGGCCGACGCATCGCCCGAGGGGGCCACCTGCACAATGGGCCGGCCGCAGCCCGACGGCGAGGGCTTTCTCATCCCCGTCGCGCTGTATCAGCCTGACACGCCGCCCGGCGGGCCGCCCATGATGGAACTGCCCTGCCTGATGGTGCGGGAAGAGGGCCAGTGGAAGTTTGACCTGGGCGCGTCGATGGAGCGGCTGCTCGGCGGGTCGCTGGAGCAAATCGCCGGCGCGATGGCCGGGGCGATGGAAGGCATCGGCCAGGCGATCGCCGACGGCTTCCGCGAAGCGTTCGGCCCGTCCGGCGAACAGACCGAGGGCGATGACGCCGCCCCATCGGACGGCGACCCGCCGGCGGACGATGCGGAAAAGTGATTACCCCACGCCCAGCGGGCGTCGCCTGGCGGGCGCGATGCGAAGGCTCGCGCCGGGCTTGGGCAGGTCAACGCGCGACCGGCCGACGTCCACGATCTCGACGCGGAGCGGATAGGGGTCGCGCCAGAAGGCGTGACGGCCGGGGCCGACGTTCCAGCCCAGGCGTTCGCCCTTCCAGACCAGGGCCCGCCGGCCGGGGCCGACCTCAACGATCTCCAGCGCGTCGCGCATCACGGTGTCGTGCAGCATCGAGTCCAGCCGCGGGTGCTCGAACTTCGTGTCGCGGGCGATGTTGACCACCTCGACGAAGTCACGGGCCGCGTCCCACTGGTTGCTGACGAACTGGTAGACGCCCGGGCCCAGAAGCTCGTGGTATTCGTTTCCGCGGAACCAGAGGCCCCGCTCGCAATTTCGAATTTGAATCTTTCCGTACATTTCGATGCCCCCTGAGGGCATGCCTTCCTTCTCAAGAATCACTGCTGCGCCGCGATCGGGCGGCGTGTCCGGCGCGGCGACGATCGGCCGCACAAATGCTCCAGTATTATCGTCCGGCTCTGCTTTGACGCCGCAACGGCCCTGTGAGTTCCCCATTCAGTCCGTTATCGCCCCGAAGGGCCCGGGGCCAACCCGGCAGACGCAACCCATTGCACCCAAAGACTATACGCATCCCCTGCCCGGGAAACATCCCCGATGGCGGAGCGATCACGCCGGGCGGCAAAGCCGGCGCCCGTCATGGATATTTCTCTTCTTTGCAGGGAGTTACCGACTGCGAAAGAATGGCCTTGACGTGTTAGTATACACTCCCCCCGGCCGTGGTCAAGCGTTATCCGGTCTTCCGCGTCGCGCGGTCCGTTGCGGAGCGAATGAGCGCGCGGGCCTCGGCGAGCAGCGACGGCAGCGCATCGCGGACCGGCGGCGAGAGCTGGCAGCCGACGCCGAAGTCGGCCCCGGCGATCGTCAGCAGCCAGGCCTCCGGCGATCGGCCGAAGAGCGCCCGCGTCCAGTTCAGCAGTTCGCTCGGCTCCATCGCATGGATCGTCGCGCCGGCCGGCGCATCGGCCGGCAGGACGGCCTGCACGCGCAGCGTCCCCGGCTCGCCGTCGCAGGCGGCGTCCAGGAACAGCACGAAGTCCGCGCGGCTGATCGGCTCGGCCAGTTCCGGCGTGAGCTGGTGGCAGGCCTGCACGCGCGCGGTCCCGGGGCCGAGCGAGGCCGCCAGCCGCTCCGCCGCCTCGGGCCCCAGGCCATCGTCGCACCGCAGGGCGTTGCCGTAGCCAATGACCAGTACGTCGCTCATGGCTGCCTCATCACCTCGTTCACCTTGCGTCCGTCGGCGTCGAACAACTCGATGCGCATCGGCATCTTGCCCGCGGCGTGCGTCGAGCAACTCAGGCAGGGGTCGAAGGCGCGGATGACCGCCTCGACGCGGTTGAGCATGCCCTCTTTCAGGTTGTTGCCGTCAACGTAGCGGCGGGCCACCTGGAGGATGCCTCGGCTCATCGCCAGGTTGTTGTGGCCGGTGGCGATGATGAGGTTGGCCCCGCGCATCAGGCCCTGCTCGTCGATGGTGTAGTCGTGGATCAGCAGGCCGCGCGGGGCCTCGCTGATGCCGATGCCGCGGCGGGCGTTGGGCCCGGCCTCGGCGCGGACGTGCGTGCTGAGGATCTCCGGGTCGTTGAGGATCTGCTCGATCATCTCGATGCCGTAGATCACCTCGACCAGCCGGGCGAAGTGGTAGTGGAAGCTGCTGAGCACGGCGCCGCGGCCGAGTTCGCGGAACTCCGCCAACTCGGCGTCGGCCTCGGGCGTGCCGATTCGGTCGCAGACGTTCAGCCGGGCCAGCGGGCCGACGCGATACATGCCCTCGGGGTAGCCGGTCGGTTTGTAGTAGGGGAACTTGAGATAGGACCAGGGCTCGACGGCCTCGCCGATGACCGAGGCGTAGTCGGCGTTCTCGATGCCGTCGGCTACCTTCTCGCCGGTGGCGTCGACGAAGCGCAGCCGACCGTCGTAGTGCTCCAGTTCGCCGTCGGGCCCAACCAGGCCCAGGAAAAGCGAGGGGAAGTTGCCAAAGGTGCGGGTCTCCTCGCGGTAATTCTCCAGGCTGCGCTTGAACCAGTCCATGGTGCGGTGGGCGATCTGCCGGGCTTCGGGGATCGCCGCCAGGATGCGGTCGCGCACCGCGGCGGTCAGGGGCGACGAGACGCCGCCGGCGACGATCCAGGCCGGGTGGATGCGCTCCTTGCCCAGCCACTCGATGACCTGCTGGCCGAACTGCCGCAGGCGGATGCCGTCGCGGGCGAGGTCCGGCCGCTTGGCCAGCACGCCGAAGATGTTCCGCGTCGCCGGGTCGCTGTCGAAGCCGAGCAGCAGGTCCGGCGAGGAGAGATGGAAGAAGTTCAGCGCGTGCGACTGCACGATCTGGCCGATGTTCATCAGCCGCCGGAGTTGGATCGCGGTGTGCGGAATACGCACGGCCAGCAGTTCGTCGCAGGCCTTGGCCGACGCGACGAGGTGGCTGACCGGGCAGATGCCGCAGATGCGGGCCATGATCGAGGGCATCTCGTGGAAGGGCCGGCCCTCGACGAACTTCTCGAACCCGCGGAACTGGGTCACGTGGAACAGGGCGTCGCTCACCTGGCCGTCCGGGCCCAGGTGCAGCGTGATGCGTGCGTGCCCTTCGATGCGGGTCAACGGGTCGATGGTGATGGTTCTGGACATTGCAGGGGAACTCCTTTCAACCAAACCGGGCACGAACGCCGCGGCCGGGCAGACGGCCTTCGAGCACCTCGCCGACGACGAAGTGGATCAGGTCCGCCGACGGCGGGCAGCCGGGCATGTACACGTCCACGGGCACGACCTCGTGGACGGGCAGGACCTGGGGCAGCAGCGCGGGAATGCCCTGAGTGGGAATCTGCGGCTGGATCGGCTGGCCGGTCTCCTCGTAGCCGTAGCGGAGCACCGCGCCGACGTCCAGGCCGTTGCGCATCGACGGCACGTTGGCGGTTACCGCGCAGTCGCCGAAAGCGACAAGTACGCGGGTCTTTCGGCGAATCTCGCGGATCACCTCCATGTCGTGATCGCTGCCGATGCCGCCCTCGACCAGGAACACGTCCACGTTGTCTGGGATCGCCTTGGCGTCCACGTAGGGGCTGAAGACGATCTCGATCTTGTCGGCCAGATCGATCAGACGCTCGTCCATGTCGAGGAACGACATGTGGCAGCCGGAGCAGCCCTCCAGCCAGATGGTCCCCATCCGAATCCTGGCAGGCATCCTGGGGGTGTCGCTCATTTCTCGCCCTCCCGCATCAGGGTCAGATAAGGCAGGAACTCGCGCTGCTTGGTCATCTCGCCGACGGCCTTGCCCTTGACGAACAGGGCGCCGGTGGGGCAGACCTGGACGCACTTGCCGCAGCTCGTGCAGGTGGCGCTGGCGCCCCAGTCCTGCTTGAGGTCGGAGATGATCATCGCCTCGACGCCGCGCCCGGCGACGTCCCAGGTGTGGGCGCCTTCGATCTGGTCGCAGACCCGCACGCACCGCGTGCACAGGATGCAGCGGTTGTGGTCAACGCCGAAGCGCCCGTGCGTCGCGTCCACGGCCATCCTCGGGTAGCGGTACGGCACGTGGACGTGGTTGACGCCCAGCGTCTGGGCCAGCGACTGAAGTTCGCAGTGGCCGTTGCTCACGCAGACCGCGCAGACGTGGTTGCGTTCGCTCAGCAGCAGCTCGATCACCATCCGGCGATGCCGCCGCAGCCGCTCGGTGTCGGTGAGCACCTCCATGCCTTCCTGGACGCGGGTGACGCAGGCCGGCAGCAGCCGGGCCAGGCCCTTGATCTCGACCAGGCAGAGGCGGCAGGCGCCGATGTCGTCCAGGCCCTCGAGGTTGCACAGGGTCGGGATGTGGATGTTGTTCTCCCGGGCGATCTCCAGGATCGTCTGGTTCTCATATCCGCTGACGTCGCGGCCGTCGATCTTGAGCGTCTTGACGCGGCCAGCCGGTATCGGGACGGGGGTCATACGGCCACCTCCTTGGGGGCGCGGGTCATGCGACAGACGCCGGCCGGGCATCGCTTCTCGACGATGTGAGCCAGGTACTCGTCGCGGAAATATCGCAGCGTGCTGATCACCGGGTTGGGCGCGGTCTGTCCGAGCCCGCACAGGCTGGTCTGCTTGACCATCTCGCACAATTCCTCCAACAGCGCCAGGTCGTCCAGCGTCGCCGAGCCGTCGGTGATCCGCGTCAGCAGCGTGTGCATGTGCGTCGTGCCCACGCGGCAGGGAACGCATCGGCCGCAGCTCTCGGTGCGGCAGAAGTCCATGAAGAACCTCGCCACATCGACCATGCAGCTCGTCTCGTCCATCACGATCATGCCGCCCGAGCCCATGATCGAACCGACCTGGGCCAGCGACTCGTAGTCCACCGGCATGTCGAGGTATTGCTGCGGGATGCAGCCGCCGCTGGGCCCGCCGGTCTGGACGGCCTTGAACTTTCGGCCTTCCGGGATGCCGCCGCCGATGTCGTAGATGATCTCCCGCAGCGTGATGCCCATCGGCACTTCGATCAGGCCGGTGTTGACGACGCGGCCGGCCAGGGCGAACACCTTTGTGCCGGCGCTCTTTTCGGTGCCGATCGACGCGAACCAGTGCCCGCCGTTGCGAACGATGGCCGGCACGTTGGCGAAGGTCTCGACGTTGTTGATAAGCGTCGGACGGCCCCACAGGCCGAACTCCGCGGGATACGGCGGCCGCGGGCGCGGCGTGCCGCGCTTGCCCTCGATCGAGCTGATCAGCGCCGTCTCCTCGCCGCAGACGAACGCCCCGGCGCCCAGCCGCAGGTCCACCTGGAAGCTGAACGTCGTGCCCATGATGGCGTTGCCCAGAACGCCGGCCCGCTGGGCCTTGCGGATGGCGTCGGCCAGCCGCTTGATCGCCAGCGGATACTCCGCCCGCACGTAGATATAGCCCTCGTTGGCGCCGACGGCGTAGGCGGCGATGGCCATGCCTTCCAGCACGCGGTGCGGGTCGCTCTCAAGCACGCTGCGATCCATGAACGCGCCTGGGTCGCCCTCGTCGGCGTTGCAGATGACGTACTTCTTCTGGCCCGGGGCCTTGGCGACCGTGCTCCACTTGAGGCCGGTGCGATAGCCGCCGCCGCCTCGGCCGCGCAGGCCGCTGGTCGTCACCTCGTCGACGACCTGGCCCGGCGTCATCGCGGTCAACGCCTTGGCCAGCGCCGCGTAGCCGCCGCGGGCGACGTAGTCGTCCAGGCTCTCAGAGTCGATGTGCCCGCTGTTTTCCAGCACGATGTTGAACTGCCGCTGGTAGAACGGCACGTCGGTAGGGCAGACCAGCCGCTCCACGGGCGGGCCGCCAAGGCCGTCGAGGATCGCGCCGGCGTCCTCGGGGGTCACCTGCTGATAGAGCACGCCGGCCGGTTCGACGCGGACCAGCGGGCCGAGGGCGCAAAGGCCCATGCAGCCGGCGTTCTTGACGGCGACGGACTCCTCCAGCCCGCGGGCCTTGACGGCCGCCTGGAACGCCTCGATCACCGCGTCGCTGCGGGCCGCGAGGCAGGCGGCGGCGCCGCAGACGAACAGGCAGTGCGACAGCTTCTTGTCGGCTTCCAGGTGCGCCTGGGCCAGTTCATGAAGTTCTTCGGGGGTCATGTTGCGATCACCTTCCTGAGGGATTCGACGACGGCGGAGGGATCGCCCTTGGCGTTCATCCTGCCGTCGATGGTCAGGGCGGGGGCGATGCCGCAGGAGCCCAGGCAGCGGGCGGTCAGCAGCGACAGCTTGCCGTCAGGCGTGGTCTGGCCCGGGGCGATGCCGAAGGCGTCCTCGATGGCCTCCAGGATCGTCGCCGCGCCCTTGATGTAGCAGGCGGTCCCCATGCAGACGACGCAGGTGTGCTCGCCCTGCGGCTTGAGGGTGAAGTAGTGGTAGAACGTCGCGACGCCGTAGACCTTGCTCAGCGGCACCCGCAGCATGCGGGCGACGTAGCGCAAGGCGTCGTCGTCCAGGAACCCGAACAGCTCCTGCACCTTGTGCAGCGTCTCGATCAGCGCGTTGGGCTGGTGCCCGTGCTTGCGCATGGTCGTCTCGACCATCTTCCACCGCTTGTCGTCGGTGGGCGGCGACACTGCGGCTACCGCGGTTGTCATGGCTCGTTACTCCTTTTCGCTTGCGTCGGTGCGCGGCAAGGCGACGGTGAACCGGACCCATTCGCCCGGCGCCGACTCGGCCCAGATGCGGCCGCCGTGGCTTTCCACGATCTTTCGGCTGATGAACAGTCCCAGGCCCGTGCCCTTGCGATGCCGGGCGCCGGGCTGACGCAGACGGACGAACTTCCCGAACAGCTTGTCCATGTTCTCCGGCAGGATGCCCTCGCCTTCGTTCCAGACGGAGATCAGGATTTCCTTCTCGTGGCCGGGCTCGAACCGCACGGCCTTCAGCTCGATCAGCCCGCCCTCGCGGCCGTACTTCACCGCGTTGCTCAGCAGGTTGTCGACCACCTCGCGCAGCAGCGTCGGGTCAGCTGACACCTCGATCGACTCGTCCACCTTTTTGCGGAGGACCATCTTGGCCGCGTCGATCTGGCTGCGCATCTGCGACACGGCCGGCTCGAGGATCTCCTGGTCCAGGACCAGGTTGCGGCGGCGGACCTCCAGTTCGTCCTTCTCGATCCGCGAAAGGTCCAGGTAGTGAGCGATCATCTCCTCGAGGTACTCCGCGTTGCGGAGCACCGTCGCCATGATCTTCTTCTGCTCGGCGTTCAGCGGGCCGACGTACTCGTCCCGCAGGCTTGTCGCCCCGAAGATCATCGAGTTCAGCGGGTTCTTCAACTCGTGGCTGACGAACCCCAGCATGTCCATGTAGGCGCCGTTGAGCTGGGTCAGCCGCACGTTGCCTTCTTCCAACTCGACGTTCTGCTCGCGCAACTTCATGTCGCGTTCGCTGATGGCGTCACTCATAGTGCGGAAGCTCTCGCCCAGCCGCACGATCTCCGGGCTGGAGCGATAGCGCCGCGGGCGATAGTCCAGGTCGCCCTCGGCCAGTTTGCAGGCGGCCACGTCCAGTTCGCGCACGGGCCTGGCGATCATCCGCGCTAGCACCAGCCCCAGCAGCACCGACAGGGCGATGCCGCCGGCCACCGGCCCGATGAACGATCCGCGGATGCGGTTGCGCGTGTCGGCGTATTTCGCTTCCAGCACGCCGACGTAGAGGATGCCGATGGTGTCGCCGGCCGGGCTGCGGATCGGCTCGTAGGCCGACAGATACCAGTCGTTGACCACGAACGCCCGGTTGTAAAAGGGCCGGTTACTCTCGACGACGCGCTCGTAGACCGTCGCGGAAACCTGCGTGCCGATGGCCAGATTGCCGTCGGCGTCGCGGACGTTGGTGGCGATGCGCACATCGTCCAGGAAGATCGTCACCGTGCCCAGGTCCTTGCCCTCGTACTGGTCGGGCCCGAAGACCACGTCGCGCACGTCGCTGATGATGCTCTCGTCGCGATTGAGCAGGACGCCGCCGTAGATCGCGCCCAGGCGGCCGCCGTTCTCGTCGGTCAGCGGGACGGCCGACCAGAGCATCATGCCTGAGGTCTGGACCTCCTTGCCGCGCGGACGGGCCCGCGGGGTCGGCTTGACGTCGATGCGGGCGCGGTCGGCCAACCAGGGGTCTTCGACCTCCAGTTCCTGCGGATAGAGCAGGACAAACCCGCCGGCCGCCTCGCCGGAGAGCGCCTTGGCAACCAGCGGGTCGCCGGCCCGGCTGTCGCCGACGTTGTAGGGCCTGCGGGTCCGCATGATCACGTCGCCCTTGGCATTGACGATGCTCAGCACGTCCAGGCCGTTGCGGACGCGGTCGCGCTCCAGCAGCAGCCGGGCGGCCATCTTGTCCCCGCCGTTGAACAGCCCCTTGATGAAGCTGCGGTTGGCGGCGTTCTCCAATACCCGCTGCACCTGCTCCAGCCGATCTTCCAGGATCGCCCGGCCGCCGCGCAAATCCAACTCAGTGCGATACTGTGCCTCATCGAAGACGGCCCGGCTGATCAGGCGCGAACCGGTCCATAGTCCGATGCCGCCCAGCAGCAGCACGACCAGCAGGAAAGCCAGAATGAGCCGGGTCACCAGGCGCATCGCGGGTTCACTTCTCCGTCGCCTTCTTCACGGCCGCCAGCAGCGCGTCGGGGCGGACCGGCTTTTCCATGAATTCGTCCACAGGCAGCCACACCTCGTCGGGCCCGAACTTCCAGGGCACCTCCTGGTTGACCGCGGTGAGCATCACGATCGGGATGTTTCGCGTCGCGGGGTTGGCCCGCAGATCGCGGGCAACATGAAAGCCCTCGGTTCGCGTGGTCATCATCACGTCCAGGATCACGACGTCGGGCTTCTCGGCGACCGCCAGACGCTTGCCATCGTCCCCGTTGTGGGCGTAGACGACCTGATGGTTGCTGGACTCCAGCAGGGCCTTGTTAACCTCCACGAAGTCCACGTCGTCGTCGATCAGCAGGATCTTGGCCATCGTCGTTTCCTTTCAGAGTGAGGATCCCTGCGGATTTAATTGTGAAAGTTTTCACAATTGTGGTATACTTCTAGAGCAAACAGCGTGCCAGAGCCAGAAAAAATTGATAAGTATCTGGCGCGAAACGACTTTCAAGAACTTGGCCTTCAGGGCCGCCTTTGCAGTGCGTTTCAGATTGAAAGCCAGCATTGCAGAATGAAAGAGCAATTTCGATGACCGCCGCCCTTGTTCCACCCTCCAGACGGTCCGCTGCGGGCGACATGTTCGTCCCCCGGCCGCCGGCCATCGAGGCCCACAGCCCCCTGGCCCGGCAGGTCTTCAGCTTCGCCCAGCGAATCGCCCCCTACGACAGCTCGGTACTGATCACCGGCGAAAGCGGCGCGGGCAAGGAAGTCCTGGCACGCTTCATGCACGCTCACAGCCGGCGGGCCGACGGGCCCTTCCTCGCGGTCAACTGCGGGGCCCTGCCCGAGACGCTGCTGGAGAGCGAACTGTTCGGCCACAAGGCCGGCGCATTCACCGGGGCGATCGCCGACCGCGTGGGCCTGTTCGAGCAGGCCCGCGGCGGGACGATCTTCCTGGACGAAATCGGCGACATCACCCCTGCCCTCCAGATCAAGCTGCTGCGCGTCTTGCAGGAAAAGGAGATCATGCCGGTCGGCCAGAGCCAGACCCGACGGATCGACGTGCGGGTCATCGCCGCGACCAACCGCGACCTCAACCGCGCGGTCCGCGAGGGAACCTTCCGCGAGGACCTCTACTACCGTCTGGGCGTAATCGAGCTGGAGGTCCCGCCGCTGCGCGACCGGCGCGAGGACATCCTGCCGCTTGCTGAGCATTTCGTGCGTGAGCTGGGCGACGAGATGAACGGCCTGGATCTGCGGCTCGACCCGTCGGCGACCCAGCTTCTGCTGGCCTACCGCTGGCCGGGCAACGTGCGGGAACTGGCCAACGGGATCGAACGGGCCGCCGTCCTCTGCCGCGACGGGCTGATCACCGCCGACGACCTGCCGCCGGCGATTCGGCGTGCGACGGCGTCAGCCGGCGTCGCCTCCGCACCGGCGGCCGATCCCGTCATGCGGACGCTGGCCCAGGTCGAGCACGAGCACATCCTCGCGGTGCTCGCCCGGACCGGCGGCAATCGGACCACCGCCGCGAAGGTGCTGGGCATCAGCCAGGCGACCTTGTGGCGGAAACTGAAGAATCCCCCCACGGCCTGACCCCGCGCTCCCCGGAGCCGCCGGCGGGAAACCGACTGGGAAGCCGAGCTTCCGACGCCGGATCGGCCGACACCGCCGCCCCGCCCAAGCGTTCTACATGAATCGGCATTGTTGCTGGATTCCGGCTCAAGGAGCAACCATGGATCGCATCGCGCGGCTCGTTTGTCTCGCCGGCCTCATCGCCCTCATCCCTGCATCATTGATGCCGCCGACGGCCCTGGCCGCGGACCCGCCGGCGCCCGCAGGCGCCGTTGTCCTCGACGGGCGGACCAATCTGCGATGGACGCAGGTCTTCCGCAGGCCTCAGATCAAGGCCGACGCCCTCAAGGCAGCCGGTCAGCCCGCGGACAAACCCAAGGAACTGGGAATCTGGGGGGTAGATTCGCCCGCCCCGCCTGCCGACTGGATGGCCGAGTCCTTCGACGATTCGCAATGGCCGACGGCACGCCTCGACGAGATCGGCCGCGTCGCATTTGCCGGCTATGACGTGCGCGCGGTGCTCTTCCGCGCCCGCCTGAACGTGACCGATCCGTCGGCGGTCAAGTCGCTCCGACTGACGCTGGCATTTCACGGCGGCGTGGTCGTCTGCCTCAACGGGCGCGAAGTCGCGCGGGCGTCGATGCCCGAGGGGCCGGCAACGGCGATGACACCGGCTGCCCCCTACCCCGACGAGGCCTTCGTCGGCGCCGACGGCAAGGCGCTTCCCGAACTCAAGGGCAAACCCGACACGTGGGAGCCCGATCTCCGCCGCCGCGTCGGGCTGCGCAGCCGTTCGGCCGTGCTCGACCTGCCCCCCGCCGCCCTGCACAAGGGCGTTAACGTGCTGGCCGTCTCGATTCACGCCGCGGACTTCAACGCCGCCTGCACAGCGTGGTTCTCGACCAGGTACAGCCAGATCACGACCGGCCGAAATGCGTGGAGTCTCTGCGGGCTGAGGGATCTCTCGCTGTCGGCTGACGGCGGAGTTGCCGCCAACGTCGCCCGGCCGGCGGGCATCCAGGTCTGGAACTCCGACATCTGCGACCGACTGAACGTGCTGGACTACGGGGATCCGAACCTGGCGCTCTCGCCGATCCGCCTGGTCGGCGCCCGCAACGGGCGGTTCGCCGGGCGGGTAGTGGTCAGCTCCGACAAGCCGATCACCGGGCTCAAGGTCGTCGCCGGTGATCTGAAGAGCGCGGAAGGGGCGGCTGCCATCCCGGCCTCGGCGGTGCGCGTCCAGTTTGCGCTGCCCACCGGCAGCGCCTACCGCTACGTGAACTGGTTCGACGGCCTGTCCGAGACCCCGCCGAACCCGGCGCCGGTCAGCCCGCAGAGCAAGGGCGCCGTCGTGCCCGTCCGCGTGAGCGTCGTCGTCCCGCCCGATGCGAAAGCCGGCGACTACCGCGGGACCGTGACGCTGTCGGCCGACGGCCTGGCCGCGACGGCCGTGCCCGTCGAGTTGAACGTCGCCGACTGGACGATCCCCGATCCGGACGGTTTCCAGACGGTGATGAGCGTCTACCAGTCGCCGACAACGCTGGCCAAGCAATACAAGGTCCAGGAGTGGAGCGAGGAGCACTGGAAGCTGATCGAGAAGAGCTTCGAGCTTCTCGGCCGAATCGGCTCCGACATCGTGATGCTCACCGTGATCAACCACACGCAACTCGGCAACGAGGAAGGCATGGTCGTCTGGATCCGCAAGCCGGACGGGTCGTATGACTACGACTACTCGCGGGCCGAGCGATATCTCGCGCTGGCCAGGAAGTACCTGCACAATCCGCAGTGGGTCGTGCTGCACTGCTGGAACACCGGCGGCTGGAAGACCCCCGGCGTCGACGAGAAGTGCGAGGTGACCGTGCAGGATCCCGGGACCGGCCAGCGGTCGGCGATGCAGGTGCCGGTGTTCGGGACCGACGAAGCCGTGAAGTTCTGGACGCCGGTGCTGCACGGCCTGCGCGATCGGCTGGACAAGATGGGCTGGGGCAGGACGATCGCCGTTGGCACGCTGAGCGACAGCGATCCGCCGGACGAGGTGAGCGGCATGTTCGCAAAGATGCTGCCCGAGGCCGGCTGGCATCGGGGCTGCCACCGCAGCACCTTCGCCGACACGCCGACCGAACTGCACGGCGGCAAAGGAAAGGTCTCCTGCTGGGAATACGTCTACGGCCTGTGGGAACTGGGCCCGCCGATGGCGCTGCCCAAGCTGCCGCCGATCGGACTCTACAACGGGCCGGGCATTCGCTTCCTCCGCCGCGAGTTCGACAGCCTGACGCCGCTGAACTGCCTGACCGTCGCCGAGCGATGCCTCTATCTCCACTCGCGCGGCGTGGGGCGCGTCTGCCTGGATTTCTGGCCGGTGATCGGCGACAAACGACGCCCCACGAACATCTACAACCGCTGGCCGGAGTCCTCGTGCGACCAGCGCGAGCCGACGACGATGCGCCTGGCCTGGCCCGGACCCGACGGCGCCCTGCCGACGGTACGGTTCGAGAACATGATCCAGAGCGTGCAGGAAGCCGAGGCGCTGATCTTCATCAATCGGGCGTTGGCCCGGCAGGCCGACGCCCTGGGCGCCGACCTGGCCGACCGCTGCCGCAAGCTCATCGCCGACCGCATCGTCTTCTCGGCCCAGCGGTACAGCAACGTCTTCGGCGAGGTTCTGAACTCGACCAACTACCTGGGCTGGCAGGAGCTGAACGCCCGGCTCTGGTCGCTGGCCGCTGAGGTACAGACAAAGCTGCCGCCGACCAAGTAGAATACCGCTCGCGAAACCCGAAGTCGTGCCCGTATGCTTCAGCGAGGAGACCCACGATGAGACGCCTGGCCTTCGTTTCGACCGTCGCCGCCCTGTTCGCCCTGCCCGGCCTGCTTTCGGCCGGCGACTTCGACGTCAAGCTGACCGTGCGCGAGACGGCCGCCGCAGCCCGCACGGCTGAGCCGGTCAGCGGCGGCGTGCCGTTCCCCCGCGGCCTGCTCAAGGAGCCGACCGGCGTGAAGCTCGTCGACGACGCGGGCAAGGAAGTCCCCGCCCAGTTCTCCGCGATCAACCGCTGGGGCGACGACAACAGCGTAATGTGGCTGCTGGTCAACGCCCGGACCGACGTGACGGCCAACGGCGAGGCGACCTATCACCTGCAACCCGGCCCGGCGACGGCCAAGGCCGCCGACAGCCTGACCGTCGAACAGACGCCCGACGCGATCACCATCAACGTCGGCAAACTCGGGTTCACCGTCAGCAGGAAGAAACTGGGGCTGATCCAGTCCTCGGTGACGCTGGCCAACGGCGAGACGTACACCTCGACCGCCGCACCGCCGGACAAGGTCGAAGTCGAGGAGGCCGGCCCGCAGCGGGCGACGATCCTGGTCCGCGGGCGGCTGACCTTCGCCGGCGAAGGCAAGGCGACGCTGCCTTACTGCTACGGCTACATCGTCCGCATCCGGGCCTACGCCGGGAGGCCCGAGCTTCGGATCAGCTACTCGCTTACGAACGACCTGACGCCGGTGATCGGCATGCCCGTGGTGAAGGACGCGAAGATATTCGTGCCGGTCAAGGAGGCCGGTCAGTCCCAGGCAGGCAAGGGCTGGATCGCCGCCGGGCAGACGGCGATGGCGGTCCGCTACCTCGCGGAAAACTCGCCGGCGAAGCTGGCCGTCGAGGGCAACGACCTCGTCCTGCGTCCCTGGGGCGACGGCGAGCAGTTCCTGGACGTCTACACCTACAAGACCTACGAGATTCAATTGGCGTCGCTGGAGGCGAAAGACCCGCAGGCCGCCGCCGACGCCCAGCTTGTGGCGTCCAACGACGCGTTGCGGTTCTGGGCGCCGACGCAGTGGGTCAGCGACTCGCGGGCGTGGGGCGACTTCGGCTACGTCGCGATCGCCGACGCGGAGATGGCCAAGGCGATCACCCGTCGGATCGAACTGGCCAGCATGGTCGGCTACGTGAAGGGCCGCTTCAAGAGCGGCGACCCGAGCCAGGAAATGTGGCGTTACTGGGGCGCCGACCCGGAGTTCGAGAGCGGCGCATCGAGCGCCCCCGGCGGCGGCTACGAGCCGCTGCTCAAGACCGCGCCGCTGTTCCTGACCTATCTCCAGACCGGCGACCGGCGGTTCTTCGACGAGGCCGAACGGGTGAGCTGGCACTGGCGGGACCGCCGCATGACCCACATCGACCAGGACTTCTCCGCGACGCGATGGGAAGGCAGCGGGTTCTATCGTACGAAGTTCACCGAGGCCCTTAAGCTGTTCCCCTCGGTCCAGCCGCCCCAGAGCCGGGTGAACGCCTACCTGGGCGCGTGGAACTACGGCGGGCCCTGGGGACCGATGGACACCCAGCATTTCAGCGTCGATGAGGTCGTCGGTTACTACTACCTCACCGGCGACCGGCTCTGCCTGGACGCGTTGGACATGTACGGCCAGGAGGCGATGAGCTTCGTCGCGGCGTTCACCCGGCAGGAGAAGGCGACCGTCTCGCGGGCCCACGGCTGGGTTACGCGGGCCTTGGTCAGCGTCTACGAGGCGACCAACGATCCGAAGTTCCTCAAGGCCGCCCGCGACGCTGTCCACGCCATCGTGCGGCTCCAGGACAAGACGGCCGGCACGATCAGCCCCGCCGCCGAGAAGGGCCGCGACGGCAAGGTCGTCACGCACACGCCCTTCATGGCCGCCGCGGTGGGCATGGCGCTCGGCCGATACTACCGCCACTATCCCGAAGAGGACGTCCGCGACGCGTTCCTCGGCATCGCTGACTGGCTCTACTACGACGTCGCCATCCCCGGCGGCGGCTTCAGCTATCATTGGTCAGCCGACAATGCCGAGAAGAAGTCCGTCTCGGGCCATCGCTGCATGAGCACGATGAGTTGGGCCTACCTGGCGACCGGCAAGAAGCGTTACATGGAGGCCGCTGACCTGCACGCCGGCCTCACGGCCGACACGAACGAAGCGCAGCGGAAGAAGATCTTGGCCTACTGGCAGGTGAACGGGTTCGGCCAGGAGTACGTCACGCTCAAGAGCGCCAAGCGGGCCGACGACGTCCCGCCGGCGGCGGTGACGGACCTCAAGGCCGAGGCGCTCGGCGACGGAAAGGTGAAGCTGGCCTGGACGGCCCCGGGCGACGACGCCAACGCCGGCCAGGCAGCCGTCTTCCAGGTCAAGTGCGCCGCCAAAGCCATCGTCGAGCACGCCGACTGGCGCGCCAAGGCCGACAGCGAGATCAGTTTCTGGGCCGCCACCAACTGCGCCGGCGAGCCGGCGCCCGGCCCGGCCGGGACCGCCGAGTCGTTCACCGTCACCGGCCTGACGCCGGGCGTCTACTGGTTCGCGCTCAAGAGCTACGACGAGATGCCCAACCAGAGCGAATTGTCCAACGTGGTCAAAGTCGAGGTAAAGTAGCGAACGGCCGCGAAAGGCCGGAGCGATTCGGCCGAGCTATCCCTCGATCCGCGGCTGAACCTGTCGCACGCGGCTGGCCGGCGGCAGGCCCGTGTCGTAGTCGAGCATCTTCGGCTCGCTTGCTTCGGTCGGCCGCTGCCGGTTGCCGTTGGTGTAGTGCCAGGTGCCGGTGATCCCGGGCGCGTCGGTCCGCCACGGCCGCGTGTGCCAGTGGTACCCGCGGAACGCGTCGCGCGTGTCGTTCATCCACGCCAGCAGCCGGTCGTGCAGGCCGTCGCGGATCGCGGCGTGGTCCGCCGACCCGATCAGGTTGGTCATCTCGTACGGGTCGGCCTGAACGTCGTACAACTCGTCGCTGGTCAGCAGGTTGACGACCAGCTTGTAGCGGCCGTCGAAGATGCAGCGGATCGGCTCGAACCCGCCGAAACCGTCGTGGTCCACCTCCAGCCGGCCCCACTCCATGAAGACCGCGTCGTTCGGCCGGCTGGCCGGGTCGGGCAGCGACCCCAGCATGCTCCGCCCGTCCAGCGTGCCCGGGTCGGCGACGCCGAAGTACTCCAGGATCGTCGGCACGACGTCGATGTGCGAGACGGGGTTCGGATTCACCCCGCCAGCCGGCGCGTGCCCCGGCCAGCGCACGATGAACGGGATGCGAGCGATCTCGTCGTACATGGCCGGCCCCTTGATGTAGAGCCGGTGCGACAGTTCCATGTGCCCGTGGTCGGAGGTGTAGATGACCATCGCCCCGGGGCAGCGGCGGTCGATGGCGTCCAGCACTCGGCCGATCTCGGCGTCGACAAACGTGTTGCAGCCGAAGTACTCCGGCCGCCGGATGCGAAAGCCGCGGCTGTCCTCCTCCAGCCGCTTGCCCGCCCAGTTGCGGATGTGCTCGGGCTTGTCGGCCAGGTTGTCGTGCACGTTGGGCGAGAGCGGGAAGTCGTAGTCGGCGTAGAGGTCGTAGTATTCCTTCGGGCAGAGGTAGGGCCCGTGCGGTTCGTCGTAGGAGACGACCAGCATGAAGTCCTCGTCGCCGTGGCGTTCCAGGAAGTCGGCGGCCCGGTTCGAGCATCGATGCGCGAACGTGAAGTCAGCCGACACGCCTTCCTGAATCGTGCTCTCCTGCCGCGACCGCCAGCGGTCCTGGGGCGAGAGTTCCTCGACGTAGTTCCGCATGTCGTACCAGTAGTCCGGATCCCAGCCGTCGGGGCACTGGCCGCGCCCGAAGTAATCGTGGCTGTCCAGGTGCCACTTGCCGATGTAGGCCGTCCGCAGCCCGGCAGCCTGTAGCCGCTGGCCGACGGTCCGCACGTCGGCGCTGGGCGGCAGGTTGTTGGCCCAGCTTCCGTTGGCGTGGGGCCAGGTGCCGGTGAACAGCGCCGCCCGCGCCGGCCCGCAGACCGGCTGGCAGGTGTAGGCCCGCTCGAACCGCACGCCGCCGGCCGCCAGGCGGTCGAGCTGCGGCGTCTTGAGCCCCGTCTGCCTGTAGCAGTTGAGCATGTCCCATCGCTGGCTGTCGGTCATGATGAGAACGACCTGTCGACGATCGACCATGTCGGCGTTCCTTCCCGGGGCGACCGCGCCCGCGACGCAGCAGACTATCGCCCCGCGTCGCGGGAATCAACAGACAGGCCCATGAACGCGAAATGGCCGTCCGCACCGGTGCGGACGGCCATTCGTTTCGCGAGCGAGGGCGACGGGATTCGAACCCGCAACCACCGGATCGACAGTCCGGTACTCTAACCAATTGAGCTACGCCCCCGGCATTCCCGCCAAACCCGGCGGTCGCCAAGCAAGCGGCCGGGAGTCGTGCCCCCGGCCGGGACCATTAATATACGGCCGGCGGCGGAGTTGTCAACGCCTATCTGTTCGATGCCGGACGGAAGACGCCGGGTCGAACCGGCAGAGGCGGATCGCCCGGACGGGCCGGCGTTGACGGGCGCGCAGCCGTCTCATAAAATGCCGCCCGGAAACGGATTGGGGAACCGGTAGGATTGCACCCCAGCAGACAGGAGCGCCTGATGAGCTTCGCCAAGGCCCAGCGACTGACCGCCTTGCCCCCCTACCTCTTTGTCGAGATTGACAAGGCCAAGCGGGCAGCCATCGCCGCGGGGCGCGACGTGATCAACCTGGGCGTCGGCGATCCCGACCAGCCCACGCCGGGGTTCATCATCGAGCGGATGCACTCGGCCATCAGCAACCCGAAGAACCATCGCTATCCCTTCGACGAGGGCGTGCCGGAGTTCCGCCAGCAGGCGGCCATGTTCATGAAGCGCCGCTTCGGCGTCGAGGTCGATGCCAACAGGGAGGTCATCACGCTGATCGGCAGCAAGGAAGGCATCGCCAAGATGCCCCTGGCCGTCGTCAATCCCGGCGACGTCGTGCTCGTGCCCGAACCGGGCTACCCGGTCTACAACGCGGCGTCAATCTTCGCGGGTGGGCAGGTTCACTTCATGCCGCTCAAGCGGGAGAACGGCTGGCTGCCGGACCTGGAGGCGATCCCGCCGGACGTTGCCGCGCGGGCCAGCCTGATGATCCTCAACTACCCGAACAACCCGACCGCCGCGGTCGCGCCGATCGCGTTCTACGAACGGGCCATCGCCTTCGCCCGCAAGTACGGCATCACGATCCTCCAGGACGCTGCCTACAGCGAGGTCTACTTCAACGCCCCGCCGCCGTCGATCCTCCAGGTCGCCGGGGCCCGCGACTGCTGCGTCGAGATGTACAGCCTCTCCAAGACCTACAACATGACCGGCTGGCGGCTGGCCTTTGCGGTCGGCGCCGCACCGGTCATCGCCGCGCTGGCCCAGGTCAAGAGCAACATGGACAGCGGACAGTTCAACGCCATCCAGGAGGCCGGCGCCCTGGCGCTGGCCCAGCCGGACCGCATGGAGGTCCGCGCCATGCTGGACCTCTACCGCGAGCGGCGGAATGTGCTATGCGGCGGGCTGAAGGAACTGGGCTGGGAGGTCGATCCGCCGCAGGCCACCTTCTACGTCTGGTTCCGCGGGCCCAAGGGCGTCAAATCAATGGACGCCGCCAAGGCGATCCTTCAGCAGGCGGACGTCGTGTTGATCCCGGGCATCGGCTTCGGCCCCGACGGCGAGGGCTACCTCCGCGCAGCCCTGACGGTGGACGCGCAGCGCATCGTGCAGGCGGTCGAGCGGCTGAAGAAGGTGAAGTTCTAAGAGACGTTCAACACGAAGACGCACGAAGAGACTCAATGGGAAGGGCCACGGAGGGATGTCTGGGGTTTCTTCTCTGAACCCACAGTCACTTCTTGTGGCTCTTCGTCTTCCTTCGTGGCCCTTCGTGTTGAATCCCTCAGTGCAGCATCTTCATCGCCGACGCCAGCGCGACGACCGCCAGCGCCAGCACGACGTTGACGCGGATGAACAGGCCCGCGCGGCGTTTGAAGAACGCCGGTCCCTGCCCCGGCCAGGTCAGCGCAATGCCGATCACGAACAGGCCGCCCGCCAGGATCATCTTGATCCCGAACAGCATGTGCCACGTCGGCCCGCCAGGAGCGCCCCGCGGAGGCCAGTTGAGGTAAGCGTTGTAGACGCCGGTGACCAGCAGCAGCACGATGGCATGCCAGAGGATCATCCGCCAGCGTCTGACGACCAGCCGCCTGGCCGCGGCCGCAGCTTCGCTCTCGCCGGCCGCCGCCAGCGCCGGCAGCGTCACGCGCCAGAGGAAGAACAGCCCGCCGACAGCCAGCACGGCCATCAGAACGTGGATGTAGCGCGACAGGTACGGCAGCCATTGCATGGCGGGGACTCCTGCTTGCCTGCGCCGTCAGCGGCGCCGGTTCTGGCTAGAAGCTGTTTCAAGACCTACACGGGATCGCGCAGGTCTTGAAACAGCTTCTATGTTAGGACGCGCGAGCGGCGGGTCAACCGACGGGCCGATGCTCCAGCGACCGCGCTGGCGGCGAACGGTCGATGCTGTTGAGGTCCACCTGGATGAAGCCGCTGGGCTCGATGCGTGCGATCCGCAGGCGGCGCCGCTTCAGGCTGCCATCCTCGACCATCGCGTCGATGTCGCAGCAGGCGGTGTTGCCCTTCTCCACGCGCGTGATGTTCAGGTGCCCCTCGTAGCCGCGCGCCAGCCCGCCGAACTGCGGCTCGAGCATCTGGTCCATCGCTCGCAGCAGCATGTGAACGCTGGCAACCTTCGCGTCTTCCATGTGCATGCCGAAGTTGACCAGCACCTCGGCTCGGCCAACCACCGGCAGGAGCTTGAGTTCCTCGGCCAACCGCTGCTCGAAATCGGACTGGATGTTGCTGTAGAGATGTGCGACCTGAAGGCCCATGGCCCGCGAGAAAGGCCGTCCGCAGGCGTTGCACGTGCACGACCGCCTCAAACAACAGCGAATGCGCGCCAGCAAGCGCTGTCGGCGCATCAACTTCATGCAGAACGGACAACGAATCGCGCGATCGAGCATGCCCGGCTCCTGGATAATGGTACAATGAGGCCGATTGAGTGGAGCGCGAGGCCGGGCATATACGTCGTGTGCGCGGACAGAAACCTGGACTTGTCTGCACCCTCCTGTCTGACGCCG
Organism: Phycisphaerae bacterium; assembly: GCA_022072085.1. Lineage (GTDB taxonomy): Bacteria > Planctomycetota > Phycisphaerae > JAJVII01 > JAJVII01 > JAJVII01. Next base: position 105,636 of record JAJVII010000004.1, on the reverse strand, counting down.
CAGGTCTGGAAATGGTTGTGGCGACCCGGGAACGTCTGCCAGTTGCCCCTTTAGTGTACCCCGGGTTTTCCCCTGGCGTCAAATCATTTTGTTAAGATCGCATCTCAAACCGCCGCCGCGAATATGGCCGCCGCTGCGATCACCAGAACCGCCGCCTCCAATGCCACTTCCAGCACTCTTCTCATCCGTAACATGCCTCGTCCTCCGCGGCGCAAGGCTCCCTCCAAATATCCGACAGCCTGGACGATTCGGCGTGGGCCATGTCCTGCTTATCGTCCATCGCCCCCCACCCTCTTCACTCGTCACAGCCGCTACAACCGTCATTCCCGCTTTCCAGAACCGACGCAATCGCCCGACGCACTGAGACGGCTTCAGGTCCGCGCGCATCGCCAAAACGCGCTTGACCGCGCCGCGGGCCGGGCTTATTCTCATGGTTTGTCACGCCCCGGCGGCCGCCAGGCCGACCGGCAACCGGCGTGCGGGAGGCTGGACGTGCGGACTTCGCTGCTCGCAATGCGGACCCGGGATCGGCGGTTCACCCGCCCCGTGGTCGTGTGCGCGGCTGCGGTCCGCGCCGGCATCATCGAGCGGACGGACAACGTCTGATCCGCGGGCCTAATTCACGCGTCAAGTGAGCACCCTCGCCCTGCGGCCGTCGCTTCAGGGCGTTTTTCATGCAGGAATTTCAACCATGAGTCAACCGACCGCTTCCAACAAGGCCTCCGCCGGCAAAGGCCAGTCCCCGCCGCCGGTCAACGGCGTCGACCAGGTCACCTACGCCGACGTCTCCAGCATCACCGGGGCCTCGCTGAGCGAGATCCGCCCCGAGGACCGCGCCAACGCCATGAAGGGCTCGCAGATCCTCGCCCGCAGCCTCCAACTCGAGGGCGTGGATGTCCTGTTCGGCTACCCAGGCGGGGCCAACCTCGAAATCTTCGACGTCCTGCGCGACTACGACATCCGCTGCATCCGCGTCGAGCACGAGCAGGGAGCGGCCCACGCCGCGGAGGGCTTCGCCCGGGCGACCGGCAGGCCCGGCGTCTGCCTGGCCACCTCCGGTCCGGGCGCGACCAACCTGGTCACCGGCATCGGCGACGCCAACAGCGACAGCGTGCCGATCGTTGCGATCACCGGCAACGTGCCCACGCCGCTGCTGGGCAAGAACGCGTTCCAGGAAGTCGACATCGTCTCGATCTGCGAGCCGATCACCAAGCGCAGCTACCAGGTGCAGCGCGTCGGGCACATCCCGGCGGTCGTCAAGCACGCGTTCACGCTGGCGATGAGCAACCGGCACGGGCCGGTGCTCGTGGACGTGCCCAAGGACATCCAGCAGCACTACCCGCGCGACCCGGAGGGCAACTACGCCCCGCCGCGGATGCCCGCGGTCATCGAGCCGATCGAGGCGCAAGTCGGCGAAATCCTCCCCGACCAGCTCGACGAGTGCTGCCGGATGATCCGCGAGGCCCGCCGCCCGGTCCTCTACGCCGGCGGAGGCGTCATCGCCTCGGACACCAGCCCCATGCTGGTCGCGCTGGCCGAGAGACTCGGCTGCCCCGTGACGACCACGATAATGGGCCTGGGCGCGTTCCCGCCGGACCATCCGCTGGCCCTGCACGTCCTGGGTATGCACGGGACGAAATACGCCAACTTCGCGATCAACGAGGCCGACCTGGTCGTCGCGATCGGCGTCCGCTTCGACGACCGCGTCACCGGCAAGGTGAGTGAGTTCATCAAGCACGGCAAGATCATTCACATCGACGTGGACCGCGCCGAGCTGAACAAGAACAAGCCGGTCACGCTGCCGATCTGCGCGGACCTGCGACTGGCCCTGCCCCAGCTCCTCCAGTGCGCCCAGCCGGGCGATTACGGCGAGTGGGTCGCCCAGTGCCAGGCCAACCGCGACCGCTGGCCGCTGTCGGCCGATCCCGGCGACGGCCCGGGCATCCGGCCGCAGTGGGCGATCCGGCTGCTCAGCGATCTGACCGCCGGCGAGGCGCTGGTGACCCTCGGCGTCGGGCAGCATCAGATGTGGGGCATGCAGCATTACCAGTGCCGCCGGCCGCGGTCGCTCATCTCCAGCTCGGGCTTCGGCACGATGGGCTTCGGGCTGCCCGCGGCCATCGGCGCCAAAGTCGGCTGCCCCGACCGGCTGGTCATCGACATCGACGGCGACGGCAGTCTGAACATGACCGTGCACGAGTTGAGCACGATCCACCGCTACGGCCTGGGCGTGAAAGTAGTCGTCATCAACAACCAGTGGCTGGGCATGGTCCGGCAGTGGCAGGACATGATCTACAAGGGCCACCGGGCCGAGAGCGCCCTGAGCGACCCGGCCACGCAGGTGCGGCCGGACGGCGAGAGCGGCATCTACCCCGACTTCGTCACCATCGCCAAGGGCTACCGCGTCCGGGCCGAGCGCGTCTCGCGGCTGGCCGACCTGGACGCCGCCTATCGCCGCATGCTGGCCGACCGCGACGAGCCTTACCTGCTCGACGTGATCGTCGAAGCCGAGGAGAACGTCTACCCGATGATCCCGGCCGGGGCGACCTATCGCGACATCATCATGTCGGCCGACGACCTGCGTCACGCCGGCGGCAGCGACAAGCAGGGCGCGAACATCTGACCTTCGCGCCCTGAAACATTCGAAAACGCAAGACCCCCGACCGACAGCGGCCGGGGGTCTTCTCATGTTCAGCCGCGACCGCCATGGAGCGCGTCCCCCCCGCAGCGCCGCCGTCCGCTCACCTCCTCGGCAGTTTCACCAGGTCCGCGATCTCGACCGGCTGCCCCGTCGCGATGGAACGGTTGGCGGCGATGCCGGTCAGGATGCTGCGGGCGCCGTCGACATGGTCGGCCGCCCGGCCCAGCGGGTCGTCGCCGGCGCCGCGGAAGACGTCGTTGAGCAGCCGCGGGTCGCCGCCGCCGTGGCCGCCCTTGCCCTCCTCCCACCTCACGCGGTAGCTGGGCGCGAAGTGCGGGAAGACCTCGATGCGGGCGCCCTGGGCCAGCGTCTCGCCCTCGGCCGTCCCGCCCTGCCCGCTGATATAGGTCTTCTCCACGTCGTCGAACTCCAGGCGGCCCTTCGTGCCATTGAACGCGATCCGCGAGCCTTCCCACGGCATGAACGCGTTGAGGCTGTAGCTCAGCACCGCCCCGCTGTCGTAGCGGACCGACACCGACATGTTGTCCTCAATGGTGATGTCGTCGCCGAAGACGCAGTGATCGCGGACGTAGCCGTCATACTGCTCGGTGTCGAGGTAGAGCCCCTTGAGCCCCTCGCTGCCGGCCAGGTCCATGTAGAACTTGCACTCGGCCGTCGCGGGGCACTCGCGGCAGCGTTGGCCGCGGTGGGCCGGCCCGTTGCCGGTCCGGTGGCCGTAGAAGCTCAGCGCCCCGTTGGCGAACACGCGCGTGGGCGAGGCGGCGATCCACCAGTTGACCAGGTCGAAGTGATGCGTCGCCTTGTGAACCAGCAGCCCGCCGCTGTTGACCTTCTGACGATGCCAGCGGCGGAAGTAGTCGGCCCCGTGGCTGGTATCCAGCAGCCACTCGAAGTCCACCGACTTCACGTCGCCGATCACGCCGCCGGCGATCAGTTCCTTCACCTTCGACCGCTTGGGGGCGTAGCGGTAGTTGAACGTGACCACCAGCCGGCGGCCGGTTTTACCGACGGTCTCCAGGATGGCACGGCACTTGGCGTCGTCGGTCGTCATGGGCTTCTCGGTGACCACGTCGCAGCCGAGCCGCATCGCGCGGATGATGTACTCGTCGTGGAAGCAGTCGCGCGTCGTCACGATGACGCGGTCGGGTTTGCGCTCAGCGACCATCCGGTCGAAGTCCGTGTCGGCGTAGGTGGGCACGGGAGCGTGGCCCTCCTTGGCCAGCCGGTCATTGTGCCACTGCATGCGGCCGAGATTCGTGTCGCAGAAGCCGACCAGTTCGGCGACGTCCTTCTGCGAACCGGCGACGGCATCGATGAACATCCGAGCCCTCGACCCGGTCCCGACGACGACGTAGCGCTTGCGATCCGACATGGCTGAGTTTCCGAAGTTGGAGTGTCAGGGGGTCAAAATCACCGGGCCGCCGCGGCGTCCGGCAGTTTCACCAGCTCATCGAGCCGCACTGGCCCGCCCGTCTCCATCGACCGGTTGGCAGCAATACCGACGAGAATCGAGCGGGCGCCGTCGAGGTGGTCGGCCGATCGGCCGAGCGGATCCTGCCTGCATGGAGGCCCGAACAGGTCGCGGACGATGCCGGTGTCGGCCCCGCCGTGGCCCCCGGCGACCTTGGGAATCTCGACATCGTAGGCCGGCTCGTGGTGCGGGAAGACCTGGATGCTCGCTCCAGCCGGCTTCTGCTGGACCTTGGTCGACGGGTCGTCGGTCGTGACCAGCCAGTCGGTGCGGGCGATCTCGGTAAATTCCAGCCGTCCCTTGTCGCCGTTAAAGACGATGCGGTTGCCCTCGTAGGGCGCGAAGGCGTTGAGCTGGTAGCTGAGCATCTGCCCGCCGTCGAAGTCGACGATCACCGAGACGCTGTCCTCGGTGGTGATGCCCTCGCCGAAGACGCAGGTGTCGCGGAAGTATCCGTCCTCGCTCTCGGCGGCCAGGTAAAGCCCGGCGTATTCCTCGCGGGCCGCGATGTCGAAGTAGAACCGGCAGGAGTCGGTCAGATGGCATGTGCGGCAGCGCTGGCCGTGCTCGCCGTGCTGGGGGCCGTAGAACTTCGTGCCGCCGCTGGCCACGACCCGCCGCGGGCGGGCCGCCAGCCACCAGTTGACCAGGTCGAAACAGTGCGTGCACTTGTGGACCAGCAGCCCGCCGCTGTTGGCCTTGTCGCGGTGCCAGCGGCGGAAGTAGTCCGCGCCGTGGCGGATGTCCAGGAGGTGCTCGTAGTTCACCGAGATGACCCGGCCGATGACCCCGGCCCCCAGCAGTTCTTTCACCTTCGAGTCGCCGGGCCCGTAGCGGGCGTTGAAGGTGACGGTGCACTTGCGCCCCGTCCGCTCGATCGCTTCCAGCACGCGGGCGCACTTGCCCGCATCGGTGGTCATGGGCTTCTCGGTGATCACGTCACAGCCGAGTTCCATCGCCCGCACGATGTAGGCATCGTGATCGCAGTCGCGCGTGCAGACGATGACCACTTCGGGCTTCGCATCACGTACCATGTCGTCGAAGCGGTCCGCCGGCCATGTCGAGACGGGGGCCTTGCCGGCGTCGGCTAGCCGCTTGTTCCAGTAGGCCATGCGGGCCGAATTCGTGTCGCACAACGCGACCAGTTCGCTTGTTTGCGCGTAGGTGTCGGTAACGGCCCGAAAGAACATGCTCGACCGATGCCCGGCGCCGACGATGGCGTAGCGTTTCACTTCCGATTCCCTCCGTGGGTGCTGATGGCCTGGAGCAGGCCTGCGATGGTGTGTTCGTCGGCAACGACATCGGGCTCGCGGCCGGCGAGTTGACTGAAGGTCTCCGCGGTGATCGGGCCGATGCAGGCCGCCCGCGTCGCGCCGCTCTTGAGGTCGGCCGCCAGGCCGGCCGGCGCCAGCGCCAGGAAGTTGGCGACCGTCGAGGAACTGGTGAATGTGACCCAGTCGATTCGGCCGTCGGCCAACTCGGCCGGCAACGAGTCAGCCGGCAAGGTGCGATAGATGGCCACGTCGGCGACTTCGGCGCCCAGCCGCGTGAGGGCCTCGTTGACGGCGGCGCGGGCGATGTCGGCCCGCAGCAGCAGGAACCGCTTGCCCGTCAGGTCGCCCAGGGCCTTGAACGATTCGACCAGCGACTCGGCGACGAACTGCTCGGGGATCACGTCGGGGCGGAGGAAGAGTTCCTCCATCGCCGCGGCGGTCGCGGGCCCGACGGCCGCCAGCCGTGCCTGGCCCAGGGCCCGGCCGTCCAGGCCGATCGCCCGCATCCACTCGGCCCACAGCCGCACGCCGTTGGCCGACGTGAAGACGACAAAGTCATACTCCCCCAGGCGGCGAAACTCGGCGTCGACCGCAGCGGTGTCCTCCGGGCCCTCGATGCGGATGGTCGGGGCCTCGATCACTTCCGCGCCCAGGTCGGCCAGGCCTTCGCTGAGCGCTGACGCCTGCTGCCGCGTCCGCGTGACGACGATGCGTCGGCCGAACAGTGGGCGGTTCTCGAACCAGTTGAGCTTATCGTGCAGACCCGCGGTCGGACCGACCAGCACCATTGCGGGCGGGCGGATGGCGGCCGCACCGACCTTGGCGGCAATGTCGGCCAGCGTGCCGACGATCGTCCGCTGGCCAGGCCAGGTGCCTCGCTCGATGACCGCGACCGGCGTGGACGGGGCCTTGCCCGCGGCGATCAGGGCCGTCGAGTTGCGGGCCAGGTTGCCGATCGACATGTAGAACGCGACGCTGTCCAGCTTCGCGAGCACGGCGTAGTCCAGCGAGCTGTCGGGCTTGGTCGGATCCTCGTGGCCGGTGACGACGGTGAAGCTGCTGGTAAAGTCCCGGTGCGTGACCGGAATACCCGCGTAGGCCGGGGCAGCCACGCCGCTGGTCACGCCGGGAACGACGATGAACCGCAGGCCTGCATCGACAAGGGCCTCGGCCTCCTCGCCGCCGCGGCCGAAGATGAACGGGTCGCCGCCCTTTAGCCGCACGACGCGCTTGCCGGTGCGGCCCTGCTCGACGAGCACCTGGTTGATCCGCTCCTGCGGCATCGCGTGCGAGCCGGCCTGCTTGCCGACGTTGATCAATTCGGCGCAGGGGGGCGCCAATTTCAGCAGAGCCGGGTTGGCCAACCGGTCGTAGACGACTACGTCGGCCTGCTCAAGCAGACGGGCGCCGGCGACGGTAATTAACCCCGGGTCGCCTGGGCCCGCTCCGACCAGCGCCACCGGCGGGAAGCCAGCCTCCGGACGGTCTGTAGATGTTGCGGAAATTGCTGGATCCTTTCGTTAAGCCGCCTCCCCCTTCGGCCGATAACTCTCGTGCCGAGGGACCGACAGCATGGTCAGAAGCATCCCGTTCATCGAGAGGCGACGATTCGCCAGGCATCCGGCCACCGGATTCGCCTGCGCAGTCGGCCACCCGCGGGACCGCGGCGACGCGACGCTGGCGACGCTGAACCTGTGCGATCTGTCCGGCGGCGGACTGTCCGCCGACACGGCGTGCAGGCTGCCGCTTTCCGGCTCGGTGACCGTGATGCTGCCGCCCGACGCGGCCTCCTGCCTGCCCGCGCACAGCCGTGTGGGGCGGGTCATCCGCTGCCAACCGACCGGCAACCAGTTCCGCGTCGCCGTCGCCTTCGACGAACCGCCGATGGCCGCCGGCTAGGCCCGCCCGGCGATCGACCGGACGCATTCTAGTTTCGCCGCCCCCCCTCTGCAAGACGAGCCGCTATTCCGCTTGTCCGGCAAATCCGGTATGCTCACCCCTGATGGCCGATTCGTCACTGACTCCGAGACGGCCGCAGGCCGACGAGCAGCGCATGAGCTTCGGGGACCACCTCGAGGAGTTGCGCCGCCGCGTTATCCTGTCGCTGCTGGGCATCGCCGTCGCGGTCGTCGTCTGCGTCTTCTTCGCCCCGACGATAATCGGCTTCCTCTGCCGCCCCATCCTGCTGGCGCTCAACGAAGGCGGCTACCCGCCAACGCTTTACCAGGACGAGGTCTCGCAGCTCTTCGTCGCATATCTCCAGGTCGCGGCGCTGGCCGGGGTCATCATCGCCAGCCCGTGGGTCTTCTACCAGGTCTGGCTGTTCGTGTCGGCGGGGCTCTACGAACACGAGCGGCGATTCGTGCGCGTCTACGGGCCGGTCAGCCTCGGGCTGTTCCTGCTGGGCGCGGTGTTCGCCTACTTCGTGGTCATGCCCTTCGCGATGCGGTTCTTCGTCGTGTTCAACAACCAGTTCTCGCTGCCGGGCGACGTGCGGCCGGCCGGTCCGATCGAGCGTCTGGTCTACAGCGACGAGGAACGCCGCCCGACGACGACCGCACCGGCGCCGTCGCCGCTGGAGCTGCCGGTGCTGGACGAGGACCCTCCTCCGCCGGCCGGAGGCCGATCGACGATCTGGATGGATCACCGCACGCACCAGGTGCGCTGCTACGTCGATGGCGAGGTCCGCACGCTGGCGCGGGCCAGCCCGTCGATGGTCACGCCGATCTTCGCAATCGGCGAATACATGAAGTTCACCATCGTGCTCATGTTCGTCTTCGGGATCGGCTTCCAGACGCCGCTGGTCATCATGTTCGTCGCCCGGATCGGCCTGCTGAGCACCCAGGCGATGGCTTCCAAGCGGCGTGTCGTGATCCTGCTCGTGTTCATCCTCGCCGCCATCCTCACTCCGCCGGACGTGATCAGCCAGATCGCGCTGGCGATCCCGATGTGGGGCCTGTTCGAGCTGGGCCTGGTGCTCGGCCGACATGCCGAGAAGAAGCGTCGGGCCGTTCAGCCACAATAGAGACCGCCACCGGGCGGGCGTCGAATTCCGCATTCCGTCGAGCGTTCTCGGCCGGTGCATTCATCCGGCGACTGACAGCCCGGTTTGACGAGCGGCGTGAGCGTCCTGGCAATTGTTAAGATTGTGTTAACACTCGGCGATTCACATGTTAGATTTGCGCTTGAACGTCCACGTCCCTTTGACCACAATGCCGCGAACCGTAGCGAGGAAACGACATGAGGAATCTCGGAGATCTCTTCGGCCAGTCCCCTTTCGAGCCCCTGGTCGATCACGCGCGCAAAGTTCACGACTGCGTGGCGCTGATCCGCCCGATCGCCGAAGCGATCATCGCCGGCGACATGGAGCGGCTGGCACAGCTTCAGCACGATGTCTCCAAGACGGAGTATGAGGCCGACCAGGTAAAGGACACCGTCCGCCAGAACCTGCCGCACCGGTACTTCCTGCCGGTGGACCGCGAGGACATCGCCCGCTATCTCTCGCAGATGGACAAGATCGCCGACGACGCTGAGAACTTCGCGGTGGCGGCGACGTTCCGCCCTCTGAACCTGCCGCAGGAGTTGCACGCCGACTTCCTGGCGCTGGTGGACAAGGTGCTGGAGGTGAGCGAGGCGCTGCTGAAACTGGCCGAACACCTGGCCGTGCTTCAGAAGGAGGCATTTTCAGGCCAGGGGGCCGAGGAAGTGCTCAAGAAGATTGCGACCGTGTGTCACATGGAATGGGAGTCGGACAAACTCAGCCGCAGGTTGGCTCGTCGCTATTACGGCGAGTCGGGCCCGGATGCCATCACGATCCTGCTGCTGGACAAGCTCTGCCGCGCCCTGGGCGGGATTGCCGATCACGCCGAGAACGTCAGCAAGAGCCTCCGTCTGATGATCACGCGAAAGTAACCCCAGTGCAACGCAGGAGTCTGCCCGGTGACCGCCACCATGCTGCACGTCCTAATCGGCCTGGCCCTTGCAGGCGGCTTCTACATGGCCTGGACCATCGGGGCCAACGATGTGGCCAACGCCTTTGGAACGTCGGTGGGCTCCGGCGCCCTGACAATTCGCCGGGCGGTCCTGCTGGCAGCCGTCTTTGAGTTCGCCGGGGCGTTCTTCGTCGGCGGCAAGGTCAGCACCACGATTGCCAGCAAGATCATTGACGTAGGGGTATTCAACGCACACTCGCCTGACGCGGTCACCTTCGGCATCGGCATGCTTGCCGCGCTGCTGGGGTCGGCCATCTGGCTGACGGTCGCCACCTGGATGGGCCAGCCCGTTTCGACAACTCACGCCATCATCGGAGCCGTCATGGGCTTCGGGCTGGTGCAGGTCGGCGGATCCTGCGTCCAGTGGCACAAGATGAGCACGATCGTCGCGAGTTGGATCGTCTCCCCAATAGTCGGGGGGATCCTGGCCTACATGATCTACCGCTGGACTATCCGCCGGTATGTACTCCAGGCGCGGCATCCGGTCTATCGCGCCATGCGCGTCATGCCGGTGGCCATGGGCTTCCTGGCATCCGTCATAGCGTTCTCAATCGTCTTCCAGGGCCTCAAAGGGCTGCGGTTGAACTTCACCCTGCGGCAGGCAATCCTGACGGCCGGCGGCATCGGAGTCGCGGTTGCCGTCCTCGCCTGGCTGCCGATCCGCGGTCGGATGAAGCGGCACCACGTCCGCCGGGCCGAGCGCTACGCCGTGATCGAACGCTGGTTCGGTTTCATGCAGATTCCCACGGCCTGTTTCATGTCTTTCGCCCACGGCGCCAACGATGTCGCCAATGCTATCGGACCTCTTGCTGCCGCCATTCAAATATTTCGGGAAGGCAAGCTGTCCGGTGAGATCCAGTCGCTGGGGCTGCTGGCCTTCGGCGGCGTCGGAATCGTGATCGGCCTGGCCACCTATGGCTACAAGGTCATCGCCGCAATCGGCAAGAAGATCACCGAGATTACCCCGACCCGCGGCTTCTCAGCCGAGTTGTCCACGGCCACTACCGTCATTGTCTTCTCCAAGCTGGGCATGCCCATCTCGACCACGTTCGTGATCGTCGGCGCGGTTATGGGCGTGGGCTTCGCACGCGGCTTCGGCGCAATCGACATGAAGGTTATCCGCCGCATCTTCGCCTCCTGGGTCATCACCATTCCCGCCTCGGCCGTCCTGGGTGCTGGCATCTTCAAACTGCTGATGATGCTGGTACACTGACGGCGATGGGCAAGCCGCCGAACAGACCGGGCGATCTGCATCGCATGGTGCGGCGGGTTATCCAGCGCCTCCAGAACGCCTACGGGCGACAGGTCTGGCGACGGCATGGCAACGGGCTGGACCTGCTGGTCGACACGATCCTCAGCCAGAACACCAACAACACCAACAGCGACCGGGCGTACGAGCAACTCCGAGCCGACTTCGCCGACTGGCAGGCCGTCGCCGACGCGCCGGCGGCGCGCATCGAGCGGTCGATCCGGTCGGCCGGCCTGTCGCGGCAGAAGTCGGTGCGCATCCGGGCAATCCTGCGGGCGATCCGGCAGGAGCGCGGCCAACTGGACCTGGAGTTCCTGGCCGACCTGCCGGCGGCTGACGCCCGGGCGTGGCTGCGGCGGTTCAAGGGCGTCGGGCCCAAGACGGTCGGTTGCGTCCTGCTGTTCGCGTTCAATCAGCCGGTGCTGCCGGTGGACACGCACATCCACCGCATCGCGATCCGGCTGGGGCTGATCGCGCCGGGCACGTCGGCCGAGGCCGCCCACGCGGCCCTGGAGGCCCTGGTCCCGCCGGCGGAGTTCTACAACTTCCACATCCTGGTCATCATGCACGGCCGCCAAATCTGCAAAGCCCACCGGCCCCGCTGCCACGACTGCGTGCTGCGGCGCACCTGCCCGGCGAGCGCGGAGTTCATCCGCCGCGGGCAGGCCGCCGGCAGCGTGCGGGATTGACCTTCGCTCCTGCCCCCCTCCAGGAAGAGAGTGGGAGAAGACCTTGGATGGAAAGAGGATAGTTACAGCACTTCGATCTGCGTCTGCTCGTCAACGACCAGGTCGCTCAGTTCGCCATCGGGCTTGCGGATCGTGACGCGGTCGAGCCAGACCTTGTCGCGGCGGGAGTTGGCAAACCAGGATCCGGTCGGGTCGCGGCGGATGCTGACGACTTCGCCCTCGACGGCGGCGCGATGCTCGCCGCCCTGGTGGCGCAGGGTCTGCGTGACCCGAACCCGCGTGCCGGGCGACAACTGTTCGGCGAGTTTCTGAATGGCGGCCATGACGCGGGATTATAGCCCCAGCCAGCCGGGGACGTCCAGAAGAAGTGCTGAGTGCTGAGTGCGGGCGGGAGTCAGCCCAGTTCGCGCGTGCGGAACAGAGCCAGGGCGATCGACAGCATGAAGGCGATATAGCCCGCGGCGTAGAGGCCGGCCAGCCCGACCATGTGCCAGACCTGGCCGTAGGCCACCTGGCCGATGCCCGGACTGGCGCCGGCGAAGACAATGTCCTTGAAGATCAGCAGCGGATTGAGATTGAAGTTCTCCAGGTAGGGCAACAGGATGACCAGCACGCGGGCCAGCCCGCGCTGCCAGGCCGGGGCGCCGTCCACCGCCCGCTCCAGGAAGGGGGTCAGATGGGCCGCCAGGAAGATACCGAAGCCCGCGACCATGTTCAGGACCATCGGAGCCCGGGTGGAGATGGCCACCGCGACGGCCGTCATCACGGCGATCTGCATCCACAGCAGCGTGCAGGCCGGGATCAGCGACATCGTGTGCATGTGGATGCTTTGCTCGAGCATCTGGAACTGCTTCTCGTCGATCGTGTCAGGATGAACCCGCATTTCCTCGGGCACCCGCAGCCGCGTCGCGACGATCAGCACGAGGGCGAAGACGATCAGGGCCAGCGTGACGGCAGCCATGACGCCGAGATATTTGCCAACGATCAGTTCCCAGCGGCGGACCGGCTTGCTCATCAGCGTCAACGTGGTGCGGTTCTCGATCTCCTCGTCGACGACCTTGCCGGCCAGCAGCAGGGACATCAGCAGCAGGCCCAGGAGCATGTAGCCCAGGCAGACTTCCTTGAACATGCGGATGTCTTTGCCCAGGGTGAAGAACGGGAGGAAGTAGTGCAGGATCAGTAGCGCGAGCACCAGCAGCACGACCAGCAGGTAGAACGGCTGCCGCACGCCCTCGCGGAAGGTCACCGATGCGATGGTAAGCGCTTTCCTCATTCGCTGCTCGATCTGGCCGCCGGGGACAACATGGCAGCAAGCAAAGAGGCCATCTTCCGTTCCCCTAGCCCTGGCCCCTGATCTCTCTCTCAGAACCGCACCTCGAACGAGTCGAACTCGCCGTTGGCCGGCGACTGCTCGGCCTGCGTCTCGCGGATGAAGCCGCCCATGCGGCCGGTCAGCCGACGCAGGAACTGCTCCAGCGCCGACGGGGCGCCCTCGGCCACCAGTTCCACGCGGCCGTCGGGCAGGTTCCGCACGTAGCCCGTGACGGGGTAGTCGGCGGCGACCCGGCAGGCGGTGTAGCGGAAGCCCACGCCCTGCACTCGCCCCGAGAACATTACGCGTCGGCGGACAGGTTGTTCGGACCCGCTGGACATCGCTCGCACCCGGCTGGCGGCCTGGAAGCTGAAGCTCGAACGCAAAGCGGCGATTCTATCGACCCGGCGGGAAACTTCAACTTCAACGACTCGCCGCAGCGGCCTCGCGGTAGGCGATCATCTTGCACAACACGCGGGCCGCGAGGAATTCGGTGACCTGCTGGCCGACGATGGGCGCCACCTCGACCACGTCCGCTGCCAGCACCTGCTTGCGTTCGAAGGCCGCCCGCATCAGACCGGTCACCTGCCGCCAGGTCAGCCCGCCGGGCTCGGGCGTCCCGGTGCCCGGGGCGCTGCCCGGGTCGAAGCCGTCGATATCGACGGTGAGGTAGATACGCCCGGGCAGTTTGGCCAGCGCCCGCTCGATCCAGCCGTCCGGGTCGTCCTCGACCATCGCCGGGGTGATCGGCTCGATGTTCCGGGCCCGCATGTAGCGGTGCTCCTCCTCGCAGAAACTGCGGATGCCGACCGAGGAGATGGGCAGGCCGAGGTCTTCGTGCAATCGGCGCATGACGCAGCCGTGCGACCATCGCGTGCCGCGGAAGCTGTCGCGCAGGTCGCCGTGGGCGTCGACCTGGAGCACGCCGATCGGCCCGTCGCCGGCGGCGTCCAGCACCGCGCGGACCAGGCCGGTGGTGATGGAGTGCTCGCCGCCCAGTCCGAGCAGGTACTTGCCGTCGGCCAGCAGGTCTGCGGCGGCGGCGTGGACCTTGTCGATGTAGGCCCGCGGGTCGGCGTCGCCCGGGGCGACCGGGTCGGCGGTGTGGATGCCCGGAGCGGTGACATCCAGCAGAACCTCCTGGTCGAGATACTCAACCTGGATGGAGGCCTCGATGACGGCGGCCGGTCCGCGCGAGGCGCCCTTGCCGTAGCTGACGGTCGCCTCGTAGGGGATCGGCAGCACGGCGTAACGGGCCCGGCCGCGATCGCTCAGCGGGGAACTGAGCCCCAGGAAGTGACGGTTGCAAAGTTCCATCATCCGACGCTTTCAGTTTCAGTTTCAGTTTCAGTTTCAGTTTCGCCTTCGCGCCCCGGCGGCATCGCGACAGACCGGCCGCAGGCTGGTCATGGGATGAACACGGCGCTGGAAATCACAGTCGTCCACAGCCCATCCTTGTTGCCCTTGGCGGTCTGGACGTGGCTGCGCGTCATGACGATCTTGCCGCTCATGCGGTAGACCTCCTTGCGCTCGTCGTAGGCCGTGTCCGGATCGAACTCGATGCCCAGCGTGGTGGCCAGCATGGTGGCGGCCATGTCCTCGACCAGGTCCGAGCACTTCTTGTGCGTCAGCCCGTAGCCGTGGTGCTCGCTGATGTAGCCGTACTGATCGCCGCGCTTGGGCTTGGCCAGTCCCAGTCCGGCGCAGATCAGCCGCCCGGGCTCATCGGTCGAACTGTCGGCCAGCACGACGTGGGTGATCTGTCCGGGCTTGATCATGTCCAGGCCGATCCTGGCCGGCATGAGCTTGCACTGCGGCGGCCAGATGGACGAGACGCGCACGAGGTTGAGCTTCTCGATGCCGGCCCGCCGCAGGGCCAACTCGAAGCTCTGAAGCCGGTGCCTGTGAATCCCGACCCCGCGGGTGAAGAAGGCTCGCCTGGGGACCATCATGCTCGCAAGCTCCTGCATGAAAGGACGACCGGACCGGCGATCCGCACGCCGGCTCGCCCCGCCGGACGGCGCTCGAATGATAAGTATAGGGCACGCGGAGGCGAATACAACCGCGACAGGAGCATGCGTTGCACGTATCTGCCGTCCCTCCCCCCAGGCTCGAAGAGGAAGGCCCCGCGGAACAAAGAGAAAGGCCCGGTCCCACCGGGGACCGGGCCTTTGTCTGCACGAAATCGAACACAGCCCGGCTTTGGGCTACATGCCCGGGCCGAAGTAGGTCTCAGCCGGCCTTTGGCCGCCGTAGAAGCCGATCCAGGTGAGGAAGGTTGCCTCGTTCATGACGCCGATGTGGTAGCGATCGGCGTACTTGTCCAGGTCGCCGTAGAGGGTCGCCTCTTCGACAATCTGATCATACTTCCTGCGATCCAGCGGCGGGTCGGTCGGGCCGGGCTTGACGG
Organism: Phycisphaerae bacterium; assembly: GCA_022072085.1. Lineage (GTDB taxonomy): Bacteria > Planctomycetota > Phycisphaerae > JAJVII01 > JAJVII01 > JAJVII01. The sequence continues at coordinate 90,577 of JAJVII010000004.1, read as the reverse complement.
CGGGAATCTGCGGCGGCACGCCGAGGATCAGGAAGTTGGTCTCGATCGGGAACGGGTCGGTCACGTCCAGCTTGTGGTCGCGGATGTCCTGAATCTTCTTGAGAACGTCCCTGGCGTCCAGGACGCGTCCGCCCCAACTGCGGATCAGTGCCTCGATCTGGTCCTTGCCGCTGGGTTCCATCACGCCGTCATTGTTCAGGTCGAACTCGCCGAACACGATGAAATTCAGCGTCGCCGGGCCGACGACCAGGTTGTAGACCTTGTCGCCGACCAGGATCGGATCGCCGGCCTGGCTCTCGAGCACCTTGGCCTCGACGGTGTTGTTCTCCAGGCTCTGGATCTCGACGACCGCCTTGCCCTTGCCGCTGTCAGGCATTTCCTTGCCGGCGGCGTTCACGACGTAACGCATGCCCGACTTAGCCTGCGCGGGGCGGTCCAGCTTGAGATAGACGAGGTTGGATTCGGGGAAGACGCGGACGACCTCGCCGTCGGAGAGCTTGGCCACGACGCCTTTGAGCGCCTTGTCCAGCCCCGGCGTGTCGGGTTTGAGCTTGTTCTGCAGACCGACGATGATGATGTCCTTCTCAGCCAGCTTGGCTTTGTAGGACCGGTCCATGTCGTTCAGCTCGAGCTTGGAGTTCTCCAGTTGCTTGCCCAGATCGGCGATCTCGTCGTCTTTCTTGCTGACGGCAGACTCGTTGGCCTTGATCTGGTCCTGAAGACCCTTGAGCAGGTCCAGCCGCTTCTGCTCGTCGTCGGTCTTGATGGCGGCCAGTTGCGACTCAACCTTCGCAACCTCGCTGGTCTTGTCCTGGAGCTGGAGGGCAACGGTCTTCTGCTTCTCCTGGGCATCGAGCATCTGCGAGTAGAAGTCCGCCCGCGACTTGGCCAGGTCCTTGATGACGTCGGTCAGCGCGTATTGCCGGTAGTTGTCGCTGGCCTGGTTGGGCGTGTAGGCGCCGCCGGCGGCGTCGGCCTTGGTGATGTCGCGCGGAATCTTGGCCAGCAGGTTGTCCTTGATCTCCTCAGCCGGGGCCTTGTAGGCCTCGGGCTTGTTGGGATCGACCGGAGCGATCGGGATCAACTGCTCGGGCGTGCGACGGTTCTCCAGGGCCGTGCGGAGCTGGGCCTTGAGAGCGGCCTGCGCGTCCTCGGCCTGTGCCCGGGCGATCTTGGCCTTGTCCCACTGCATGTAGACGAGGACGGCGGCTGCAACCGAGATCACCAGCAGCAGCACCACGGTGATCAAGGCGAAGGGGGGACTGGAAGGTCGGCCCATCGGTCGTGCCATTGCCATAACCTGACTTCCTCCACGTTGCCGGGTCGGACTAAATCACCATCCCAGGGCGCCCGATCGGTGGCGGGCAGATTGTATCTATTTGATGAGGCCGGTAAACCGTTTCGAGAATCGGCTGGCCTGCACCGAGGTCGCGCTGGCGCCCGTCCCTGTAATATGACGTGGCGCACCGGGCGAAGTCAACCCTAAACTGCCTTGCACACGCCGGATAGAGGCATCGCCGCCGACTCGCGACGCCGCGCGGGCGACCGGCTGCGTGGCGCCCGGGCCGGCAGCTTCAGCAATCCGAACCGTTTCGACGCATCCGCCCGCCCCAGCAAATGGCCCGGGATTCCCTTGACAACGCCCCGCCGAATGACTAGATTTCCACAGTCGTGCTCACCGATGTTGCCTGTCGATCATCGGCGGACGCCTTCAGTTTTAGATATTCCTGATCACAACCCGGTGCCTGACCGATGGGATGATCGGTTTGTTTTGACCTGAAGCGGTCAGCGACCACCTGACACACAGACAGCACGCAGCGAAGCGCAGTGCAGCACCAGCCTTAGAACGAGTTGGAGAGCGACCCGCCGCCTCGGCGGGCCTTCAACGCGTTCATTTTCCGGTTCCGGGCCGACCATCGGCCCAGCCCGTTTGACCGGTCGCCGCGGTCCTGGTCCTCCGACCGGGACCCCCCCGACGCCTCCGGACGCAGAGTTCGATGTCCGATAAGACACTCTACATCGTTGACGCTCACGCCCACATCTTCGCTAGCTACTATGCGTTGCCCGGCATGAGCAGCCCCAGCGGCGAACCGACCAACGCCGTGTTCGGCTTCACGTCCACCCTGCTCGCGCTGCTGCGCGACCGCAGACCTGATGCGTTGGCCGTCGTCTACGATCCGCCCGGGCCGGTCTTCCGCAACGAAATCTTCCCCGATTACAAAGCCAACCGCGACAAGACCCCCGACGACCTGCCCGCCCAGGTCCAGCGGTCGCGCCAGGTCGTCGCCGCCATGGGCCTGAGGCCGATCACCGAGCCCGGATTCGAGGCCGACGACGTCATCGCCACGCTGGCCCGGCTGGGCCGGCAAGCCGGCTACAAGGTGGTCATCGTCTCGCGCGACAAGGACCTCGAACAACTCATCGGCGATGGCGTGGTGATGTACGACGCAAAGAAGGACCGCGAGATTGACGCCGCGATTCTGCTCGCGGAGAAGGGCTACCGGCCCGACCAGGCGGTCGACATCCAGACCCTCACCGGCGACTCGGTGGACAACGTCCCCGGCGTGCCGGGCGTGGGACCCAAGACGGCCGCCAAGCTGCTGGCTGAGTTCGACACGCTGGCCAACCTGCTGGCCCACGTCGATCAGATCAAGGGCAAGGTGGGCGAGAAGATCCGCGCCAGCCGCGACACGCTCAAGCTGTCAGCCCAGCTTGTAAGACTCAAGGACGACGTGAGACTCGACTTCGGGCCCGACGATCTGGCCCCGGCTGCCCGCGACAAAGACAAGCTCGCGGCCCTGTTCAACGAACTCGGCTTCCGCCGACTTGTCGAGCAGCTCTCGATCGCCGACGCCGCCGGCGCCGAAGCCGAAACCCGCCTCCAGACCGCCGACGACCAGGAGTATCACTGCGTCGACAGCAACGAGGCCCTGGAACGGCTGGCTGCCGACCTCGGTCGACAGAAAGCCTTCGCGGTCGACACCGAGACGACGGGCCTGGACGCGATGCGGGCCGAGCTGGTCGGCCTGAGCTTCTCGTTCGCCGACGGCGTGGGCCACTACGTGCCGGTCCTCTCGCCCGGCGGCGGGGGCGTGGGTCTGCCGGTCGCGGCGACGCTGAAGAAGCTCTCGCCCGCGCTGACCGACGCCGCCATCGGCAAGGTCGGCCATCACCTCAAGTACGACTACGCGATCCTCCGCCAGGCCGGCGTGCAGATGCAGGGCCTGCGGTTCGACACGATGCTGGCCAGCTACCTGCTGGACCCCGAGCGGCGCGACCACAAGCTGGACACGCTCGCCGAGTCCGAGCTGGGCCACAGGACGATTCCCATCACCGAGCTGATCGGCAAGGGCAAGGACCAGATTTCCATGCGGGACGTCCCGCTGGACCGGATCAGCCAATACGCCGCCGAGGACGCCGATGTCACCTGGCGGCTTTACCGCAAGCTGGCCCCGCAGGTGAGCGAGGCCGGCCTGGACGGGCTGCTGGCCGACCTGGAGATGCCGCTGATCGAAGTGCTCGCGGGGATGGAGGCCCACGGCGTCGCCCTGGACACGAAGTTGCTCGCGCAGATGAGCGAGGAAATGGAGTCCAAGGCCGCCGACCTGGCCCGACGGATTCACGAGGCCGCGGGCGGGCCCTTCAACATCGACTCGACGAAGCAGTTGGCCGAAGTGCTGTTCGATCGGCTGAAGCTGCCGCCCGGCAAGAAGACCAAGACCGGCTACTCGACCGACAGCGAAGTCCTTGAGGAACTGGCGGGCAAGCACGCCGTCCCGCAACTGGTCCTGGACTATCGCCAGCTCGTCAAGCTCAAGAGCACCTACGTGGACGCCCTGCCCAAGCTGGTCAACCCGAAGACCGGCCGAGTGCATCCCGACTTCGCCCAGACGCGGGCGGCGACGGGGCGACTCGCCTGCCACGATCCCAACCTCCAGAATATCCCGGTCCGCACGGAAATCGGGCGGCAGATTCGACGCGCGTTCGTGCCCGGTTCTGCCGATAACCTCATGTTGACGGCGGACTACTCGCAGGTCGAACTGCGGGTGCTGGCCCATCTCAGCGGGGACCCGGCGCTTTCGCAGGCCTTCGAGCAGGACCAGGACATCCACAGTTTCGTCGCGGCCCAGGTCTTCGACGTGCCGATCGACCGGGTGTCGGCTGAGCAGCGCCGTCGGGCCAAGGCCGTCAACTTCGGGATCATCTACGGCCAGACGCCGTTCGGTCTGGCCAAGGGTCTGGGAATCCCCCAGTCCGACGCCGCCGCCTTCATCGACGCCTACTTCGCGAAATACGCGACCATCCGCAGCTTCATGGACGGTTGCATCGAACAGGCCAGGAAGGACGGGTTCGTCACGACGATCCTCGGCCGCCGCCGCCGCATTCCGGACATCGACAGCCGCAACCGCATGCAGCGGCAACTGGCAGAGCGGCTGGCGGTCAACACCGTCGTGCAGGGCTCGGCGGCCGACCTCATCAAGCGGGCCATGATCGACATCCATCGGCGGATTCATCGCGACAAACTGCCGGTGAAGATGCTGATCCAGGTGCACGACGAGCTGGTCTTCGAACTGCCGGCCAAGGGCGCCGACGGGCACGCCGGCATGATCCGCGAGCTGATGAGCGGGGCAATCGACCTGAACGTCCCGCTGAAGGTGGACATCGCGACGGGCAGGAGCTGGCTGGAAGCAAAGTGAATTGCAGATTTGAGATTCGAGATTCTAGATTGGAAGAGCCGGAAACGGCCCATCCGGAGTGAGGCGCACCGAGCAGTGGAATCTCAAATCGAAAATCGAAGATCGAAAATTCCCAAGCCGGTCATTGGCGTGGCCGGCGGGATCGGGGCGGGCAAGAGCACGGTTGCCCGCGAGTTCGCCCGGCTGGGATGCCGCGTCATCGACAGCGACGCCGACGCCCACGCGGTGCTGCGGCAGCCGGAGGTGGCTGACGCCGTCCGCCGACTGCTGGAGATGCCCGACCTGGACACCGCCGACCCGCAGGCCCGTCGGCTGATCGCCCGGCGGGTGTTCGGTCGGCCGGACCTGGTCGACGGGTTGAATCGGTTGATCCATCCGCGCGTCCACGCGATGCGGCGGGCGACGCTGGCGGAACTGGCTGGCGACGATTCGATCGTCGCGTTCGTGCTGGACACGCCGCTGCTGTTCGAGGCCGGCGTGGACGGCGAGTGCGACGCGCTGGTGTTCGTGGAGGCGTCCGAGGCGCTGCGTCAACAGCGCGTGGCCTCCAGCCGCGGCTGGTCGGCCGACGACCTGGCCGCCCGGCAGGGGCACCAGATGGACCTGGCCGAGAAGCGGCGGCGCTGCGGCTGGGTGGTCCGCAACGACGGCGACCTGGCGGACCTGCAACGGCAGGTGGCCCGGACGCTGGAAGAGATACTGAAGCAGACATCCCGGGGCCGCGCGGCCCCGGATCGGCCCGGGTGAACGGCGCCCGGCCATCGACCCGACACACAAGGGCAGCAAAGACAGGCCGTTTGAGTTTCACACGCAAGGAGCGAGTTATGGCACGCCGACGCACCAAGTCGGAAGACGAAACGGACGAAACCCGCAAGGCCCCTCGGCGCCGCAGCGCCAAGGCCGAGAACGGCGGGATGGACGAGGACATGGACGAAGAACCGGGCGACACCGTCGCCGTGGACCAGCAGGAAACGCCGGCCGCCGTCCCGGCCGAGACGCCGGCCTCGCCCGAGGCCGCCCCGGCCCCCGCACCGGCCCCGGCGGTCGATGACGAGACGCACGAGAAGTACGAGAAGATCAAGAAGGGCGACCTGCACATCACCGACCTTCAGCGGCTGAGCGTGGGCGAACTTCACTCGATCGCCAAGGATGAGGGCCTCACCGAGTACACCTCGATGAAGAAACAGGACCTCATCTTCAACATCCTCAAGTCGCGCATCAACAAGAGCGGGATGATGTACGGCGAGGGCGTGCTGGAGATACTGCCCGACGGGTTCGGGTTCCTGCGCAGCCCCGACTACAACTACCTGCCCTGCCCCGACGACATCTACGTCTCGCCGTCGCAGATCCGCCGGTTCGGCCTGCGCAACGGTCACGTGGTGGCCGGGCAGATCCGCCCGCCCAAGGAGTCGGAGCGTTACTTCGCGCTGCTGCGCGTCGAGGCGATCAACTACGAAGACCCCGACCTGCTGACCGAGAAGGTCGTCTTCGAGGACCTCACCCCGCTGCACCCCAACGAGCGGCTGTTCCTGGAGACCAGCACCCAGGAAATCAACATGCGGATCGTGGACCTGGTCACGCCCATCGGCAAGGGCCAGCGCGGGCTGATCGTCGCCCCGCCGCGCACCGGCAAGACCGTCCTGCTCCAGAAGATGGCCAACGCCATTTCGACCAACCACCCCGAGGTCTACCTGATGATCCTGCTGATCCAGGAGCGGCCCGAGGAAGTAACCGAGATGGAGCGATCCACCCAGGCCGAGGTCATCAGCTCGACCTTCGACGAGCCGACGAGCCGCAGCGTGCAGGTGGCCGAGATGGTCATCGAGAAGGCCAAGCGGCTGGTCGAGTACGGCCGCGACGTGGTGATCCTGCTGGACTCGATCACGCGTCTGGCCCGGGCGTATAACACCGAAGTGCCACACTCGGGCAAGATCCTGACCGGCGGCGTGGACGCCAACGCCCTCCAGAAGCCCAAGCAGTTCTTCGGCGCCGCCCGCAACATCGAGGAAGGCGGCAGCCTGACGATCCTCGCCACCGCGCTGGTCGACACGGGCAGCAAGATGGACGAGGTGATCTTCGAGGAGTTCAAGGGCACCGGCAACAGCGAACTGCACCTGGACCGCCGCCTGGTGGACCGCCGCACCTGGCCGGCGATCGACATCAGCCGATCGGGCACCCGCAAGGAGGAACTGCTGCTGGACCCGAAGGAACTGGAACTGGTCTACCGTCTCCGCCGCGTCCTGAGCGACATGAACGTGGTCGAGGCTCTGGAGATGCTCAAGGCCCGCCTGGAGAAGACAAGCTCCAACGCCGAGTTCCTGCTGAGCATGAACCTGGACTGAGCCGAGTTCGCCCACGAAGGGCCACGAAGGACCACCAAGGGAGAAGGGGATGGCAAGCAGGAAGAATAGCGAGAATTCCGGACGCGGCAATGCATTCCGGCAACTCGCTGCCAACGTGCTTGGAGAACATTGGAAGCTCGCCTTGGAGAGCGAAGTCTCTCTGCCCATTGGAAATCCTCCTAAGTACCACCGGTTCGACCTGGCTTCAGGCGATCGTAAGTACGTGGGGGAGGCCAAGAGCTACACATGGACGGAGTCCGGGAATGTTCCCAGCGCGAAGATGACCTGCGTCAATGAGGCGGTCTTCTATCTTTCACACCTGCCCGCGAAAGGCATCCGCTTCGTGGCCATGTTGAAGGACATTCGACCCAGGACAGGTGAATCCCTCGCGGTCTACTACTATCGCACGAACCGACATCTGCTGAACGGGGTGAAGATTCTTGAAATCGACCCGGTGGAGAGAAGAGTTCGGGAGATAACATCTTCCGACGTCGCATGACTGCTGACAGCAATCTTCTCAGCGCCTCCGCGTCTCAGCGGCCGGTTCTCTTCGTGGTTCTTCGTGGTCCTTCGTGGGCAATGTCTCTATGTCTTTCAAAGCAGTGATCTTCGACCTCGACGGGACGCTGGCTGACACGCTGGCAGACCTGGCTGACGCGACCAACTTCGTGCTGGCGGAGATGGGGCTGCCGACGCATCCCGTGGACGCCTACCGCTACTTCGTCGGCGAGGGGGCCCGCACGCTGATCACACGGGCCCTGGGCGAGGGGCGAGAGGGGTTGGCCGACGACGCCCTGCCCCGCATGCGGGCGAGATACGCCGGGCACATGTACGACAAGACCCGCCTCTACGACGGCGTGCCGGAGATGCTCGACGCCCTCGCGGCCCGCGGCCTGTCGCTGGCGGTGCTCTCCAACAAGCCGCACGACGCGACGGCTGACATGGGCAGGAGGCTCCTGGCCCGCTGGCCGTTCGCCGTCATCCGCGGCGTCGGGCCCGACGGAGTCCACAAGCCGGACCCGCGGCACGCGCTGGCCATCGCCGAGACGCTCGGCGTCGCACCGGCCGACTGCCTCTACCTCGGCGACACCTGGATCGACATGAAGACGGCGTCAGCCGCCGGCATGTTCGGCGTCGGGGTGCTCTGGGGCTTCCGCGACGAGGCCGAACTCCGCGACGCCGGGGCCCGGGCCGTTATTTCCCGCCCGGACCAACTGCTTCGCATGCTCGATTGATTTTGTTGAAACAAACGGCGACCCCATGCGTTTAACTCTCCGTAGCGGCTCAACGCCCGCAAGGAGGAACGCGATGGAGTTCGTCAAGCAGTATGCCCTGGCCGCCGTCATCGTCATCGCCACCCTGGTGCTCACCACCTGGTTTTTCGGCGGCTGAACGCGAGAAATGAACCGGCGTCCACGAGGCCCAGCCCGACGGTTGGGCCTCTTTGCGTTGGGGAACCCTCGTCGGAGGCAGGCGGGCAGGCCCCGCTCACCGCGCCTCGGCCAAGCCCAGGGCAAGCTGGCGCATGCGGTCGGCCACGGGGATGGGGCGGCCTTGCGCATCGACCACTTTCACCGAGCCGCGGATCAGGCGGGTCTTCCAGGAGACGGCGCGGCGGAATTCGTCCCGGCCTTCCCACAGGTAGGGAACCGGCAGGTAGCCGTCGGCGAAGATGCGGTAGAGCCCGTCGGGCGAGTGCGGCTGGGGCACCGCCGACTCGATGGCGCCCAGGACGGTGCGGGCCTCGGCCAGCAGTTCCCCGGTGCGTGCCCGGACTTCAGGGTGATCGGCCATGTCGGCGATCTGGCCTGCCGACCGCAGCCGGCGATACTCGGCCAGGGCGTGGGCGGTGATCTGGATGCTCTCGTTGACGACGTCCGGGTCAGCCAGGTGCGAGGCCTCCGAGTAGCTGACAACGTGGATGATGGGCGGGCTGGAAGGATCGTGGGGCTCGATGTCGTCCATCAGGGCGGCGACGGCGGCCAGTTGGGCTCGGGCCTTGTCCAGATCCGTCGAGAAGTAGTCCAACCCGCCCCGCGGCTGAAGGATCACGCCGAAGCGGGAGTCTTCCAGTTCCCGGACCAGCGCCAGGCAGGCGCGCGACTTGGCTAGGTCCTGCACCCCCCAGGTGGGCCTAGGCGTGTTGAGCATGTTCTGAAGGATGAGCCAGCGGACGCCGGCGGCCTTGGCGGCGCGGGCGGCCAGCACCGCCGAGACCACGTAGGTCACGTCGTCGGCGCCGCGGAAGGCGAAGTGGTGCGGCAGGTTGGGCTCGAACGGCTTTCCCGTGGCGGCGATGTAGCCGAGCGTCCGGACGTGTTCGAGAAGGTTCTGGCGCACCGTGTTGGGCCCCCGGCCGTCGATCTGGCAGAACCACCACAGCGACAGGGCATGCCAGGCGATATGAATGGTCTGCTCGTACATCCGGGCCAGTTCCGGCACGTTCCGGGTGCCGGCGTAGGTCCGCACGAGCATCGGCCTGGCTCGCCGCCAGACGGCGGCAAACTCTTCGGGGCTGTTCAGCGGCACCCCGCCGCCGTTGGGGCGATCCCCCCAGTCCTGCCCGAAATCCGACTGGGTCAACTGCGAGGTCCCGATCGACAGGACGTCCAGGAATCCCGCCGACGCCAGCCGGCCGGTCCATTCCAGAAACTGCCGCACCGCCTCGTCGCGGTCGGGCAGGTAGGGCCCCACATGGGCGCGGTAGAGCGGCCCCCGTCCGCGACGGGCGCCGTCCTTGAGCCGGGCAATCACCGTGTCGGCATCCGTGCCGAAGTCCTCGTAGCCGCCGCGGTCGGCCGGGCGGACGCCCATGTGCCCCCCCTTGCCGATCAGCTCCCGCCCGAAGGCCATTCGGGCCTGGTCATAGGCGGCCTCCTCGGCCAACTCGCGCGGAATTGCCTCCGGCCTGATCCCCAGCGACTGCAAGGTCTCGGCCGGCGTCTCATCGCCGTCGAAGACGCCGGCGACTTCCGGGCACCTCTGGCGGACCAGGGCGCAGGTCTCCGGCAGCCCGGCGAAGTGGATGGCCCGGATCGGCCCGCCCTGGCCCGCCAGGAGCCTGCGGGCCTTCAGGCTGTGGATGGCCGCGACGATCAGGTCCGCCCCCTCCACGGGCCGCAGGCGGTAGCTCAGGCCCAGGACCGTCACCCGGTGCCGGCGAATCCATTGGTCGATCCGCGCCGCGCAGGCCGGTTCGGTCGGCCGGCTGAACGCCTCGCAGACGGCGGCGTCGGCCATCAACGTCCGCAGGCCGCAGTCGTGCAGCAGTTGCTCGACCGAGCTGAGCCCCAGCGTGTGGGCGTCCACCGCCGGGCGAACCAGCGCGAAACAGTCGGCCTGGGTGATGGAGTGGGCCATGCCTCATTGCCTCGTCGGCGGGCGGCTCGGGCCGGCGATGTCCGCGCCGACCGGGGGGGCGGGCTGCGCGGCTGGAATCGTCGATTCGATGGCGCCGGCCACAAGGAACTGGATTTCCTTGACGGTCATGCCGCGGATGCCCAGGCGGTCGACGGTTCGACCCGTCTTCCAGAAATCCACCCCGTACATGACCGAGGCCAGGTGAATGATCGATCGGATGGCCGGCGTCGGCACGCCGAGCATCTCGCCGATCGACGCGATGGGGACCAGGCTGGCCGGCACGTCCTCGTCGATATAGCGGTGCAACACGGCGCCGGGGGCCCGGATGCCGACGTAGCCGGGATTGGCCCGGATGGCGTCCAGCAAGGTCCTGCCGACGGCGTCGTAGGCCAGGTAAAGCCACTGGCGAGCCGTGCTAACGTGCACGCCCAGGGCCTCGGCCACGCTGACCCGCTCCTGGTCGACGGTTTCCAGGACGGCGGCCACCGAGGGCGTGACGCCCTGGATGTAGTAATCGAACTCCCCGTGCGTGTCTTCGATCCGCCCGGCGTTGAGCACCGTGATGGCCGGGTGAAACACCGCCCCGATGTTGTCCAGCCCGGTCTTGAGCACATTGTCGCCCGGCACGAACGCCGGCAGCGCCTTGCGGAGCAGCGGGAGCACGTCGGCCACATGGTAGGCCGGCAGGGTCGCCACCGGCACCGAGTTCTTGATGCTGAATATCCGCACCTGGGTCAGGTCCGTCACGCGACAGGCATACAACAGCGTCTGGGCTTCGCCCAGGTAGATGTGGACAGCCGGGTTGAGCTTGCGGACGACCTGGGACACCTCCAGGGCCCCGCCGGTGCGGCCGGGGTTGAGGATCAGCACCTGACCGTCGTGCAGGTGCGGGGCCAGGCGCTGGGCGATCTCGCCGTGGGCGTTGGCCGGCACGACCACCATGATCACCTGGGCCGACGCCAGGGCCTCGCCCGGGTCACAGGTCGCCAGCTTGAGTTGGGCAAACCCCTCCACCTGGCCGGTGACCTCGATCCCGCCCCGGGCCCGCACCGGGTCGATGCGGTCCGCCGCACCGCCCAGCAGGTTCACCTGGACCCCGGTCAGCGTCAGGTGGCCGGCCATGGCCATCCCCCCGTGCCCGGCGCCCACCACACAGAACCGCGGCAGCCCTTCCGCCTCGGGAATCTCGCCCAGCCGCTCTTCGGCGACGGCCACCGCGCCGATCAGTTCCTTGGGCGACGGGCAGCTGAGCAACTGGTCGATGAACCCGGGGATCTGGCACAGGGCCGCGATGCGGCTGAGCACGCGAAGGTAGAGGGCGTGGGCCTCGGGCGGCCCCAAGAGGACCACGATCAGGTTGGCCCGCCCGCCGGCGGCGCCCCAGTCCACCCCCTCGGCGCTGACGCCGATAGCCATCATCAGCTGCCTGGCGGCCCCGCTGGAGGCGTGCGGGATGGCGATCATGCGCCCCCCGGCGGCGAACACGGTCGGGCCGGCCCGCTCGCGGGCCGCCAGGTCTTTCGTGGCCAGTTCGCCGTCGATGCCCCGGACGCCGACCAGGGCCGCCACCAGTTGGGTCACGGCCTGGTCCTTGCCCGTTGCCGACAGGTCGGTCAGGACCGCCTCGGGCACGATGACCTGGGCGGCTTTCATCCCGTTCGCCTTCCCTTTCCGCCGGTGTTGCGCGCTGTCGAGCGCTCAACGGGCGGAAACGAAGACAGATGGCCTCTGGCCGGTCCCTTCCTCCGGGTAATGTTAGCCCGGCGTCGGAGGGGATTCCACCGATTCGCGGGAACCCCCGCCCGGGCCGCGGCGTCAAAGACCGGTAGAGAACCTACCCACGTTCGCAGGAGACCGGCCATGACACGCTCACGCCTGATCGGATCTGCGGCCCTCGTGATTGCCTCCCTTGTCGCCTTCGCCGCCCCGGCGCCCGTGCTGGCCGACGGGATGATCGTCCCGATCCGCCGCGACCTGCCGGTCCGCGGAAGTTGGGCGGTCAAGTATCACAAGGTGAACATCAAGGTCCGCGACCAGGTCGCCGACGTGACCGTGGATCAGGCGTTCGTGAACACCGGCGGGGGCATGGTCGAGGTGGAATACCTCTTCCCGCTGCCGCCAACTGCCGCCATCGACGGGTTGACGCTGCTGGTGGACGGCAAGGAGTTCAAGGGCAAGGTGCTCAAGGCCGACGAGGCCCGGAAGATTTACGAGGAGATCGTCCGCAGCAAGCGCGACCCGGCGCTGCTGGAGTACGTCAACTACGGCGTGTTCAAGACCAGCGCCTTCCCGCTGATGCCCGGCAAGGAGGCCCGCGTCGTCGTCCATTACACCGACGTCTGCCGCCGCGACCACAACCTGGTCGAGGTGTTCTACCCGCTGAACACCGAAAAGTTCTCGGCCAAGGCCCTGGACGAGGTCGAGGTGAAGGTGGACATCAAGGCCGAGGGCTCCATCGCCGCGGTCTACTCCCCCACGCACGAAATCACCGTCAAGCGGCCCGAGGGCGACCACGTGACGGCCGTCTACCAGGTCAAGGGCGAGACGCCGACGACCGACTTCCGCCTGCTCTACCAGGCGCCGGAGAAGGAAGTCGGCGCGACCGTGCTCAGCTATCGCCCGCGGCTGGACGAGCCGGGATATTTCCTGATGCTGGCCAGCCCCAGGCCGCAGGCCGAGAAGAAGGTCCAGCCCAAGGACGTCGTCGTCCTCTTCGACCGCTCGGGCAGCATGGCCGGCGACAAGCTCGACCAGGCCAAGGCCTCGCTCAGCTACGTCATCAAGAACCTCAATGAGGGCGACCGGTTCAACGTCGTCGTCTACAACGACGCCATCGACCCGCTGTTCGACCGGCTGGTCGAGAACACCAAGGCCAACGTCGACAAGGCCCTGACGATGCTCGACCGCGTCGACGCCCGCGGCGGCACGAACATCCACGACGCCCTGGAGACCGGCCTGCGGATGGCCGCGTCAGCCGACACCCGGGCGCGGGGACTCAAGATCGCCCCGCCGAAATACATCCTCTTCCTCACCGACGGCCTGCCGACCATCGGCACGACCGACGAAAAGACGATCCTCAAGGACACCGTCGAGGCCAACAAGATCAATGCCCGCGTCTTCGCGATGGGCATCGGCTACGACGTGAACGTGCGGCTGCTGGACAAGCTCGTCCGCGAGAACCGCGGCGTGAGCAGCTACGTCAAGGAGAAGGAGCCGCTGGAGGCCAAGATTTCCAGCCTCTACGGCAAGATCAAGAACCCCGTGATGACCAGCCTGGCCATCAACTTCACCGGCGTCAAGACGCCCATGACCTACCCGCAGGTGGTCGGCGACCTGTTCGACGGCGACCAGATCGTGCTGGTCGGGCGCTACGACACGCCCGGGCCGACCAACCTGCTGATCAAGGGCGACTACCTCGGCAAACAGCAGACGTTCGAGTACGGTGTCGAGTTGGCCAAAGAGAGCGACAAGTTCACCTACGCCTTCATTGAGCCGCTGTGGGCCGTGCGGCGGATCGGCTACCTGCTGGATCAGATCCAGCTCAACGGCGAATCGACCGAAGTGATCGACGAACTGGTGCGGCTGTCCAAGCAGTACGGCATCATCACGCCATACACGAGTTTCCTGGCCGACGAGCGGACCGTGCTTTCCGACGCCAGCGGGCTGCGGGCCAAGGGCGCCGCCGAGGCGGCCGACCTTGGCGGCTCGATCTCCGGCGGGCGCGGACAGATGCACGCCGAGAACCGCGCCAAGATGAACACCGCCGCCCAGGCGCCCAAGCCCGGCGCCGCCTGGCAGTACGGCCAGGGTAAGGTCGCCGACTACGAGCAGGACAAGCAGGAGCAGGTGGCCACGGTGCTCAACGCCGGGCAACGCTCCTTCTACAAGCGCGGCAACCAGTGGGTGCAGGCCGAGCTGACCAGCCGCAAGCTCGACGAGGTGAATAAGGATGCGAAGGAGGTCAAGCAGTTCAGCGACGAATACTTCGCCCTGGTCGGCAAGAACAACACGGTCGAGAACCAGATCCTCGCCGCCCAGGTTCCGGGACAGGAACTGGTGCTCGAACTGCGCGGCCAGGTCTACCGCATCGCGGCGGCGACCCACTGAGGCCGCCAATGGCGACAAGGCAGACAGCACGAAGCAACGGGAGGACAACCATGCTGCGACTGACGCGGGCGTTGGCGGCCGGCATCATCGCGACGACCATGCTGGCCAATGGCGGGTGCCAATCCGCGCAGGCGTCGGGGCCTCGGGCATCCGCCGAGCCGACAGCCACTCAGCCGGACAACTCCGCCCGCCTCGGCGTCCAGGAGGACCCCTACGTCACGCGGGCTGGGGCGTTCTACGTGGATGAATACGTCCCCTCGGCTGCCGATTCCCTTGTCCGCCAGGCGGCCAACACCCGCCTGACGGTGCCGGCCGCCCGCGAACTGCTGGTCAAGCTCTGCTACGACTACCTGCGGGTTTATGTCGCCAACGCGATGGACATGCCCTACAGCGAGAACGTCAGGTTGCTTAAGCAACTGGACCATGAGGTGCTGACCATCGTGGACGATCGGGAAGCATTCGCCCGCTACTGCCTGTGGCGTGACGGGCCGAACGCATTGGCGTTCCTGATGCGCCCACGACACCGTTTGGAGTTGACCCCGCCGCCCGGCTGGACCGTCACCTACCTGGACACACCGGAAAAACTCAAACCGTTCCAGGATCTGTTCGCCCACCCGCCCGTGGAACTGGCCCTCTTGACCCGGACCGTCAGCCCCATCGGCGCCCGACTGCCGAGCGACGGCCCGTTCCTTTGCCTCCTGGCCTTCAACGCCCGCGGCAGCCGGCAACTGGCCGAGCAGTATGACAAGAGTTATGCCATCGTTACGGACGGCCGATCCGGAACGAGATACGACCTGCTCTGGCAGACCTACGCGGGGAAATATGTCATCTTCGCCGCCGAGGGCGACGAGCCGGCGGCGCAGGCAGAACTGAGGCGGGCCGTCCTCCGCCAATTCCTTTACGATACCACCGCACCTTGATAGGGCGACTCCCCTAACTCGCGCGCAATGCGGGCCCACAGGCCTAAGGTGGCCGGTCGGCCGTCGACCGAGTGGATGTCGCTGAGGTTCAGGTCCATCGGCGCGCCGCCGGCCCGCTCGATCAGGCCGACCAGCTCGGCGCGGATCGACGCCTCGTCGCCGCCGAACACGACCTTGCCGGGATGGGCGTGGACCTCCAGCACGGCCCGGCCGCCAAACCTGGCCGACGCCTTGGCCACGTCGCTCCAGGGCGAGACGTGGAACCGCCGCAGGTTGGGCACGCCGGCCAGCACGTCGAGCTTCGCGTCCAGCGGCTCGCAGCCGTGGTAGTAGACCGTCCGGCGGACGAACGGCGTCGCCATCCGCACGTTGGCCGGCTGAACGAACTGCCCGTACATCGCCGGGCCCAGGCCCGACGACGTCTGCGCCGAGACGTAGGCCCACTCCTGGCTCAGCAGCGGCGTGTCGCCGCCGTCGCCGGGGATCGGGTCGCAGCAGTGGACCCGCATCGGCCAGATCTGCCACGCCCCATCGCGCGACAGGTGGCGGTTGATCTGCCCCAGCCGCTCGCGATTGGCGTGGTGCTCAACGAAGCCGTCGCAGACCCGCTCGATCAGCGCCGACAGTTCGACCGGTCGCTCGATCGCGTCGAACATCACCTGCTCGATCCCGCGCATCTCGACGACGAGGTCGAACGGCGAATGGCCGAGGGTGGGATACTGAACGTGAACGTCCAGCGACGGGCCGACCCATTCGCGGACGCGGGCGACGTCGCGTGCGGTCGCGTGCGCGTCGATCCGCTGGTCGGTGAACCGGACGCGATCGACGTCGATGCCCTCGCCGGCCAGCGGAGGCACTTCCTTCCACGCCCCGCGGTCCTGGCCGGACTCCTTCCGCTCCAGCGGCACGCCCCAGCCGACCTCGCGCGTGGCGACGGCGCCGACCCAGACGGCCGCCCAGACGATGTGGTCGTCAGGGACGTTTTCAGCCATCCAGATTCGCTTGCGCAGTCCGCCCTCGATGCGGCGGGCCAGCGGGTCGGTGCAGCGGAGGTAGTCAGGCCCGAGGATTTCCTTCCGCCAGGTCCCCTCCGGGATGCCCTCGTAGTAGACGCTGACGGGGATGCGCGGCGTCGGCCGCAGGGCCTGGTGGTCGGCCCACAGGCGCTTGCGGTCGGCCTGCGCGGGCAGCTCAGCCAGTTCGGCGATCCGGTCGGCCAGGGGGCGGAGGATGTCGCGGTCGTCGGGCATGGTGACCTCGGCCAAGGGCACAGGGGTAGTGGCACGGGTCGCCATTATACACAGCATATTGACAGCGTCAGCGGGGTTCTCTAGGCTGTCACAGGCCGGTTCAGGGCCCGTTCTCACGCTGACGGCAGGTCCACCGATGCAATGCCCCTATTGTCATGTCGACGACGACCGGGTCATTGACTCGCGCAGCACCGACGGCGGCAACGTCGTTCGGCGGCGCCGCCAGTGCAACGCCTGCCGCAAGCGGTTCACCACCTACGAGCGGGCCGAGACCGAGACGCGGCTCCAGGTTATCAAGAAGGACAACAAGCGCGAGCCCTACGACCGCGAGAAGATGCGCAAGGGCATCCAACTGGCCTGCTACAAACGGCCGATCTCCGTCCAGCAGATCGACGAGCTGATCAACCGCGTCGAGGAATCGCTGTTCCGTCGCTTCGAGCGCGAAGTGCCGGCCAAGGCGATCGGCCAGGAGATCTGCCGGCTGCTGCGGCAGCTCGACAAGGTGGCCTACATCCGTTTCGCCAGCGTCTACCTTCAATTCAAGGACATCGGCGAATTGGTCAACGAGGCCATTGAGGTTCAGGAAGAACCGGACATCCCGCCCGGCCAACAGCCCCTGTTCGACGGAGCGTGAAACCCGCTCGCTCCCCGTGACGAAAGCACGCACCCCCGCAGGTCACGGCTGAATGTTTATTGAGACCTGCAAAAGAAATCTTTATTCACCACAGAGGACACCGAGATCACAGAGGAGGTCAGAAGCGTCAAGAAATGCCTGAAATCAAGAATCTTCTGATACTCCCGACTCTGTGCTCTCTGTGTTCTCTGTGGTGAAGATTGCTTCTACAGGATTCAGTAGCCGCAAAGCCGAAGGCGTGCGCTACAGCTTCCTGTGAGACCCGTCACAGAACGGTTTGTTGGCGCTGTGCTTGCAGCCGCAGAAGGCGACGGTCTTGGCCTCGGTGATCTCGCAGGGCATCGGCGACAGGCCGGTCCCTTTGTGGCTGCCATCACAGAATGGTTGATTGTTGCTGCGACCGCAGGCACACCACCAGACCTTCCCAGGCTGCATCTCAAGGACGAACGGCCCCTTCTGGGCGATGCGGGGTTCCCCGGCCATGCGGCACGCTCCATTTCGTGAGAGGGATTGCAGTTTGTCCCTGATTCTACGCGGCCGGGGAGCGGATTTCGACCCGCCGCCGGCCGTGGGCATCGGGCTCCGAGCGGCGTATGTACTTGGGGGCTCTAACAGAGCCTACGCGGGCCCGCGTAGGTTCTGTTAGAGCCCCTTAAACTTTTTTGACCCGCCCGCCGCGCCTCTATACAATGTGTGGCTGCCGATTTGGGCCGGATGTGTTGACGCTGGGCGAACCGGCGCGGCAGGTAGTCGCCGGGTCTGCATTCCTCCCAGGGCAAATTACGGGTGAAAGCTCCCGGAGAACGCCGCCGTTTCGCGCGGGTGCGTTGGCCCCTGCGCAGAGGCCGAACCTAGTCTGACTGCGAGTCGTCTATGAGCCGCCAATTCGGATATCGACACAGCCCGCTGAACGCGTCACTGCTGGACCCCGATCCGGTCGGACACGACGCCTGCGGCATCGGCGCGGTGGTGAACATCTCCGGCCGACGCGAGCACCGCATCCTTGAGATGGGCAACCAGGTGCTGATGAATCTCCAGCACCGCGGCGCGTCCGGCAGCGACGAGATCACCGGCGACGGCGCGGGCATCCTCATCCAGATTCCGCACGAGTTCTTCGCCGCCGAGGTCGACCGCCTCGGGCCGGGCATCGCCCTGCCCCGACCCGAGCACTACGGCGTCGCGATGGTCTTCCTGCCGCGCGACCGCGAACTGGCCGCCCGCTGCTGCGACCTGCTCGCGCAGGCGGTCCAGTACCACGACATGGTCGCCCTCGGATGGCGCGACGTGCCGGGCGACCCGAGTTGCCTGGGCGAACTGGCCCGGTCGGCTGAGCCGCTCGTCCGCCAGCTCTTCATCGACGGGCGCGGGACCGCCGGCGACGGGCTGGAGCGCAAGCTCTACCTGGCCCGCCGACGGGCCGAGCGGCTGGTCCGCGAGCAGTTCGGCGACCAGGCCGTCGACTTCTACGTCACGTCGATGAGTTGCCGCACGCTGGTCTACAAGGGCATGTTCCTGGCACCGCAGTTGTTCGGGTATTACCCCGACCTGCACGACGAGCGGATGGTCTCGGCGCTGGCGCTGGTGCACCAGCGTTACAGCACCAATACGTTCCCCAACTGGCGGCTGGCCCAGCCGTTCCGCATGGTCGCCCACAACGGCGAGATCAACACGCTGTCGGGCAACGCCAACCGCATGCGCTCCCGCGAAATGCACATGTCCAGCCCGCTGTTCGGCAAGGACATCGCCGACGTCACCCCCGTGCTTCAGCCCGGCGGCAGCGACTCGGCCCAGTTCGACAACACGCTGGAACTGCTGGTGATGGCCGGCCGATCGCTGCCCCACGCGATGATGATGATGATCCCCGAGGCCTTCGGGACCAACTATCACATCAGCACCGACAAGCGGGCGTTCTACGAGTATCACGCGACGATCATGGAGCCGTGGGACGGACCGGCGGCCATGGTCTTCACCGACGGACGCGTGGTCGGCGGCACGCTGGACCGCAACGGCCTGCGCCCCTGCCGATACATCATCACCACCGACGATGTCGCGGTGCTCAGCAGCGAGGTCGGCGTGATCGACCTGCCGCCCGAGCGCATCCGCACCAAGGGCCGTCTCCAGCCGGGCCGCATGTTCCTGGTCGACGCAGGCGTCGGCGCCGGGCGGATCATCACCGACAATGAGGTCAAGAGCAAGGTCGCCCGCCAGCGCCCCTATCGCCGCTGGCTGGAGGAGAACCGCATCGAATTGCGCGGGCTGTTCAGCTCCAGCGCCCCCACGGCGCCCGACCCGGCCGCCACGGTCCAGCGGCTGCGCGCGTTCGGATACACCCGCGAGGAATTGCGGATGATCCTGGCGCCGATGGCGCGTGACGGGCAGGAGCCCGTCGGCTCGATGGGCAACGACACGCCGCTGGCCGTGCTGAGCGACCGGCCCAAGCCGTTGTTCGCCTACTTCAAGCAGCTCTTCGCCCAGGTAACCAACCCGCCGATCGACCCGCTGCGCGAAGGCCTGGTCATGTCGCTGATGAGCTACACAGGCAAGGAACGCAACCTGCTGGACGAGACCCCCCAGCACTGCCGCCAGCTCAAGCTCAGCCAGCCGATCCTGACCAACGACGACATCCACCGCCTGCGAACAGCCCAGGTCAAGGACCTGCGCGTTGCGACGATCCCCGCGGTCTTCGACGCCGTCCCGACCAACCGGGGCGAGGCCCTCCGCCGCGGGCTGGAGCGACTGGCCGACGCCGCCGAATCCGCCGTCCGCGGCGGCGCGACCATGCTCATCATCAGCGACCGTGACATCAGCCCGACCAAGGCCCCGATCCCCAGCCTCCTCGCGGTCGGCGCGGTCCATCGCGGGCTGCTGGACAAGCGGCTGCGATCAGAGGTCGGCCTGATCGTCGAGAGCGGCGAGCCGCGCGAGGTGATGCACTTCTGCCTGCTGGTCGGCTTCGGCGCCAAGGCGATCAACCCCTACCTCGCGTTTGAGGCGCTGCACAAGCTCCAGGCCGACGGCGACCTGGCCGCCGACCTGGACCCCGGCGTGCTGGCCGACCACTATGTGGCCGCCATCAAGAAGGGCATCCTCAAGACGATGTCCAAGATGGGCATCTCCACGATCCGCAGCTACCACGGCGCCCAACTCTTCGAGGCCATCGGGCTGGACCGCTCGGTCGTCGACGCCTACTTCCGCAACTGCCGCTCGCGGATCGGCGGCGTCGGGCTGGCCGAGATCGCCGAGGAGTCGCTCGCTCACCACAAGCGGGCCTTCGCCGACACCGTGCCCGGCCAGCTCGACCTCGACCACGGCGGCGAATACCAGGAGCGTCTGGACGGCGAACGCCACCTCTGGAACCACCAGACCGTCACGCTGCTCCAGCGGGCCGTGTCGCAGGACGACGCCGCCAGCTACCGCGAATACGCCGGACTGATCAACGACCAGAGCCGCAAGCTGGCCACGCTGCGAGGGCTGTTCGAGATCAAGCCCGCCGGCCAGCCCGTGCCGATCGAAGAGGTCGAACCAGCCGAGGAAATCGTCAAGCGATTCCGCACCGGCGCGATGTCGCTGGGCTCGATCAGCCGCGAGGCCCACGAGACGCTGGCCATCGCGATGAACCGCCTGGGCGGCCGCAGCAACACCGGCGAAGGCGGCGAAGCCGACTACCGCTACGAGCCAATGCCCAACGGCGACTCGATGAACAGCGCGATCAAGCAGGTGGCCAGCGCCCGTTTCGGCGTGACGATCAACTACCTCGCCCACGCCCAGGAACTCCAGATCAAGATGGCCCAGGGCGCCAAACCCGGCGAGGGCGGCCAGCTCCCGGGGCACAAGGTCTCCGAGGAGATCGCAAGGCTCCGCCACTCGACCCCCGGCGTGACGCTCATCAGCCCGCCGCCGCACCACGACATCTACTCCATCGAGGATCTGGCCCAGCTCATCTACGACCTCAAGTGCTCCAACCCGGGCGTGAAGGTCTCGGTCAAGCTGGTCAGCGAAGTCGGCGTCGGAACGGTGGCGGCCGGCGTGGCCAAGGGCAACGCCGACGAAGTGCTCATCAGCGGCCACGACGGCGGCACGGGCGCGTCGCCGCTCTCTTCGATCAAGCACGCCGGCACGCCGTGGGAGCTGGGCCTGGCTGAGGCGCAGCAGATCCTGGTGCTCAATGGCCTGCGCGACCGCATCCGCGTGCAGGTGGACGGCCAGCTCAAGACTGGGCGCGACGTGCTCATCGGCGCCCTGCTGGGGGCCGAGACCTTCGGCTTCGGAACCAGCGCCCTGGTCAGCGTCGGCTGCATCCTGATGCGCAAGTGCCACCTGGGAACCTGCCCGGTCGGCGTCGCGACGCAGAACCCGAAGTTGCGGGCGAAGTTCGCCGGCGATCCGAAGTATCTCCAGCGGTTCATGCTCTTCATCGCCCGGGAGGTCCGCGAGGCGATGGCCGCCCTGGGCGTCCGCCGGTTCGAGGACCTGGTCGGACGCAGCGACCTGCTGGCCGTCCGCCCGGCCGTCGACCACTGGAAGGCCCGCGGGCTGGACATGTCGGCCATCCTGGCCAGGCCGGACACTTCCGACGGGCGCGCCATCCGCCAGATCCGCGAGCAACCGGACCGGCTGGCCGACCATCTGGACTGGGAGCTGATGCGGATGGTCGAGCCGGCGATCGAGCACGCCCGTCCGGTCCGCGTCGAGGTCTCCATCCGCAACGTGCATCGCACGGTAGGGGCGATCATGAGCAATCGGATCGCGAAGAAGTACGGGCCGGCCGGACTGCCCGACGGCACGGTGCGGATCGGTTTCTGCGGGTCGGCCGGTCAGAGCTTCGGGGCGTTCCTGGCCCCGGGCGTGACGCTGCACCTGATCGGCGACTCCAACGACTACCTGGGCAAGGGGCTCAGCGGCGGGCGCATCGTGGTCGAGACGCCCGACGGCTCGCCGTTCGAGGCCCACGACAACATCATCGTCGGCAACACGCTGCTCTACGGTGCAACCAGCGGCGAGTGCTTCATCAACGGGCTGGCCGGCGAACGGTTCGCCGTCCGCAACAGCGGCGCGGTCGCGGTGGTCGAGGGCGTGGGCGACCATGGCTGCGAATACATGACCGGCGGGACGGTCGTGGTGCTCGGCCGCACCGGCCGCAACTTCGCCGCGGGCATGAGCGGAGGCATCGCCTACGTGCTGGACGAGTTCCAGCTCTTCGACACGGTGTGCAACCTGGACATGGTGGACCTGGAGAGCGTCTGGCAGAAGGAGGATCAGCGGCAGCTGCGCGACCTGATCGCCCGGCATCACCGCTGGACCGGCAGCAAGCGGGCCAGGCACGTCCTGGACCTCTGGGACGAAATGGTCGGCAAGTTCGTCAAGGTGATCCCGATCGACTACCGCGCCGCCGTCGAGCGGATGCGGGCAGCCGAGAACCGCAGCGACGAAATGACTCCGGCCACCGAGGAAGTCTACACCGGCGCATAGCCACGACCGGCGCCCTGGTTTCGAGGCACGACGCAGATGACCAATCCGACAGGATTCATGGAATACCAGCGGGAGAATAACCCGCAGCGGCCCGTCGAGCAGCGCGTGCACGACTGGAAGGAAATCGAGCTGCCCCTGGCAGCCGACGCGATGCACCGCCAGGCCGCCCGCTGCATGGACTGCGGCATCCCCTTCTGCCACGCCCAGGGCTGCCCGGTCAAGAACCGCATCCCCGAGTTCAACGACCTCGTCCACCGCGGCCGCTGGCGCGATGCGATCGAGAACCTTCACTCGACCAACAACTTTCCCGAGTTCACCGGCCGCGTCTGCCCGGCCCCCTGCGAGGCCGCCTGCACGCTGGCCCTCAACAGCGACGCAGTCACCATCAAGCACATCGAGTACCAGATCGCCGAGCGGGCCTTCGCCGAGGGCTGGGTCGTCCCCTGCCCCGCCCCGCGCAAGACCGGCGCCGCCGTCGCGGTTGTCGGCTCGGGCCCTGCCGGACTGGCCGCCGCCCAGCAGCTCGCCCGCGCCGGCCACGACGTGACCGTCTTCGAGAAGGACGACCGCATCGGCGGCCTGCTCCGCTATGGCATCCCGGACTTCAAGCTCGAGAAGCGATTCATCGACCGGCGAATGGCCCAGATGGCCGCCGAGGGAGTCGTCTTCTCGCCATCGGTCGCCGTCGGCAAGGACCTGTCGGCCGATCGGCTGACCTCGCGCTTCGACGCGGTGCTGCTGGCGATGGGCGCCGGCGAGCCGCGGCGGCTGGCCGTCCCCGGCGGCGACGGGCACAACGTCCTGCTGGCGATGCCCTTCCTGACCCAGCAGAACCGCGTGGTCGCCGGCGACGCCGTCGAGCCGGCTGACCGCCTGTCGGCTGAGGGCAGGGTCGTCGTCGTCATCGGCGGCGGCGACACCGGCAGCGACTGCGTCGGCACGGCCCGCCGACAGGGCGCCCGCGAGGTGCACCAGTTCGAGATCCTGCCCATGCCGCCCGAATCGCGTCCGCCCGAGACGCCCTGGCCGCTCTGGCCGCGCGTGCTGCGGACCAGCAGCAGCCACAAGGAAGGCTGCCAGCGGCGGTGGAGCGTCCAGACCACCCGGCTCACCAGCGGCGGCAACGGCACGATCGACACGCTGCACGGCATCGAGGTCGAATGGGTCGCCGGCCCGGGCGGCCGAATCCAGCCGCGCGAGCTGGCCGGCACGGAGTTCTCGATGCACGTCGATCTCGTGCTGCTGGCGATGGGCTTCGTCCACGTCGTCCACGCAGGCCTGGTCGACTCGCTCGGCGTCGAGCTGGACGGGCGCGGCAACGTGAAGGTGAGCGAGTACCAGACGACCCGCCCGGGCGTCTTCGCCGCCGGCGACACGGTCAACGGCGCGTCGCTGGTGGTCACCGCGATCAACACCGGCCGCGAGGCCGCTGCCGCCGTCGATCGCTTCCTCAAGAGCAAGGGATGATGCGAATGTGGAATGCGGAATGCTGAATGCGGAACGGAGAGACAGACGCACCCCGCATCCTGCCCCATTCAGCACTGCTCATTCCGAATTCCGCATTTCCCTGCTATCCTCTACCGCATGAACATCCTGATCGCCCCCGATTCGTTCAAGGAAAGCGCTGACGCGGTGACAGTCGCCGACGCGATCGCACGCGGCGTGCGAGCCGCCCGGCCTGACGCGACGGTCGACGCCTGCCCGATGGCTGACGGCGGCGAGGGGACCGTCGCGGCGCTGGTCGCCGCCACCGGCGGAACGATCCGCTCGCGATTCGTCCGCGGGCCCCTGGGGCAGATGACGCTGGCCGGTTTCGGCCTGCTGGGCGACGGGCGGACGGCGGTGGTGGAGATGGCGGCGGCGTCGGGCCTGGTCCTCGTGCCACGGGCCCAGCGCGACCCGACGCGGACGACGACCTACGGAACCGGCGAACTGATCGCCGCGGCGCTGGACGAGGGGGCGTCGCGGATCATCGTGGGCATCGGCGGGTCGGCGACGACCGGCGGCGGCGCGGGCATGGCCCAGGCGATGGGCTACCGGTTCCTCGACGCCGCGGGCACGGCCCTGCCACCGGGACTGGCCGGCGGGTTCCTGGCCGACGTCGCGCGGATCGACGCGGGCCGTCGCGACGCCCGGCTGGCAGCCGTCGAGGTCATCGCCGCCTGCGACGTGGACAACCCGCTGACCGGCCCGCGCGGAGCGGCGGCCGTCTACGGCCCGCAGAAGGGCGCGACGCCGGAGATGGTCTGGCTGCTGGACGCCAACCTGCGCCACTGGGCCGACCTGATCGCCCGCGAACTGGGCGTTGCGGTCAACGAACTGCCGGGCGCCGGGGCCGCCGGCGGGCTGGGCGCGGGGCTGGTCGCCTTCTGCGGCGCGACGCTCCGCTCCGGCATCGAAATCGTCATCGAAGCGGCGAAACTGGCTGACCGCATCCGCGCCGCCGACCTGGTCATCACCGGCGAGGGACGACTGGACGGCCAGTCGATGAGCGGCAAGACGGCCATCGGCGTCGCCCGGCTGGCCAAGCGGCTGGGCGTGCCGGCGATCGCCGTCGTCGGCGGCGTCGGCGAAGGGGCCGAGCAGTCGCTGGGTCTGCTGGAGAGTTACCACGCGATCCGCCCGGAGGGCATGCCGCTGGAGGAGGCCTTCGCCCGCGTCGAGGAGTTGCTTGAATCGACAACACGGCGGGTGCTGAGCGAACGGGCGTGACGGGTGACTTCCCGGGGCCTTCGCAATGTCCGACAGCCCGGATCAAACGCAGAGCGGATGAGTGGCAGAGGCCCGACAGAGCTTTGAATTCCTTGAGAAGAAAACACCTCTGTCCCCACCTCAGCCCCTCTGCTCCTCGGCCCCTCGGCGTTCGTGACTTTGCGTTTGCCTTGGTGATTTCCGGGAGCCACTTGAGATTTGCGTATATGGGGGGCAGAATACCGGTCTGCGCCGCCGGTGGTGCTCTGGGGGTGGAGTTCTCGGGGCGCGGCGTGGGACGACGGGGATGGCGACATTGAGACGGACGGGTGCGAATGAAACTCGCGTTTTCGACCAACGCCTACAAGCAGCACACGCTGGAGCAGGCGGTCGCGTCGATCGCCTCGCTGGGCTACGCCGGCGTGGAGATCATGGCCGACCGGCCCCACGCGTGGACCGGCGGGCTGACCGCCGACCGGATGGAAGAGATCGCCGCGCTGATCGCCAACGCCGGCATGGCCGCGTCGAACGTCAACGCCTTCACGACCTTCGCGATCGGCGATACCTATCACCCGTCCTGGATCGAGGAGCACGCCAGCGACCGGTCGCGGCGGGTGGGGCACACGCGGCAGGCGATCGAACTGGCTGCCCGCATCAACGCGAGGAACGTCAGCGTCGAGCCGGGCGGACCGCTGGAGGGCGTAAAGCGCGAGCTGGCGCCGCTGCGGTTCCGCCAGGGGCTCGAGGCCCTGCTGCCGCTGGCCGAGTCGCTGGGGGTGACGATCGCCATCGAGCCCGAGCCAGGGCTGATGATCGAGAGGACGCAGGAGTACATGGAGTTTATCCAGGACCTCCAGAGCCCGGCGTTGAGCATGAACCTGGACCTCGGGCACATGTATTGCGTCGGCGAGGATCCGGCCGAGGTGATCCGCCGGCTGCGCGGCGAATACTGCCACGTGCACCTGGAGGACATCGCGGCTTCGCGGGTGCATCAGCACCTCGTGCCCGGCAAGGGAGCGATGGACTTCGACGCAATCTTCGACGCCCTGCGGAGCGTCGCGTACGAAGGCTGGATCACGGTCGAGTTGTATCCCTACGAATCGACGGCCGAGGCGGCGGCCAAGCAGGCGAAGACGTTTCTGGCGAGGTACGGGTTCTGAGTCTAACGCAGAGGTGCAGAGAGACAGAGGCCGGACAGAGAAAGGCAATTTCAGATTGCAGATTTCAGATTGTAGATTCAAGAAGGGAAGTGCCACGAGACCTGTCGCCTGCCCTCTTCAATCTACAATCGAAAATCCTCAATCTGAAATTCCCCTCTGCCTCTCCTCGTTCTCCTGAGGTTGCGAGACATGGATCACTTTGAATATCGCGATGGGCAGCTCTACTGCGAGGGAGTGTCGGCTGACCGGATCGTGCAAGAGGTCGGCACGCCGGTCTACGTCTACTCGAAGGCGACGCTGCTGCACCACTTCGGTCAGATCGTCGAGGCCTTCGCCCCGCTGGACGCGACGGTCTGCTACGCGGTCAAGACCAACGGCAATCTGCACATCTGCCGCGTGCTGGCTGAAGCCGGCGCGGGCTTCGACGTGGTCAGCGGCGGAGAGATCCACCGGGCCCTGGCCGCCGGCGGCGACCCGGCCCGGATCGTCTTTGCCGGCGTGGGCAAGAGCGACCGCGAAATCGCCGAGGCCATCGAGGCCGGCGTCGGCCTGTTCAACGTCGAGAGCGAGCCGGAACTGGAGAACATAGACCGCATAGCCGGCCGCATGGGCCGACCGGCTCGCGGGGCGCTGCGCGTCAACCCGGACGTGGACCCCAGGACGCACACCTACATCACGACCGGCAAGAAGGAGACGAAGTTCGGCGTGGACATCGAGCGGGCGATGGCCATCTTCCGGGCCCACGCCCGGCGGCTCGGCAACCGGGCGGCTGCGCCCGATCGGCCTGGCCTGCACCTGCGCGGCATCCACCTGCACATCGGCTCGCAGATCACGACCGTTCAGCCTTACGTGGACGCGACGGCCAAGACGCTGGCGCTGATCGACGGTCTGCGCGGCGAGGGGTTCGCAATCGACTCGCTGGACCTCGGCGGCGGGTTCGGCATCAACTACCAGGCCGAAGAGGCCCTGCCCGCGTCGGCGTTCGCCGAGGCCCTGGTCCCGATGCTCCGGGGCCGCGGGCTGCGGATCACGCTGGAGCCGGGGCGGTTCATCGCAGGCAACGCCGGCGTGATGCTGACGCAGGTGCAGTACGTCAAGAGCGGCGGGGACCGGCGGTTCGTCATTGTCGACGCCGCGATGAACGACCTGATTCGGCCGATGCTCTACGGGGCGTTCCACTTCATCTGGCCGACGCGCGTGAAGGCGAGCTTCGTCCCGCCGGCGGTGCGGACCGAGGCGGCGAACCTGCCCGGCCTCTCGGCTGTGGACGTGGTAGGCCCAATCTGCGAGAGCGGCGACTTCTTCGCCAAGGACCGTCCGCTGCCGCCGGTGGCGCGGGGCGACCGGCTGGCGATTTTCAGCGCGGGGGCCTACGGGTTCGCGATGGCCAGCCAGTACAACGCCCGGCCGCGCCCCCCCGAGGTGCTCGTCGACGGCGAGGGCTACCGGATCATCCGCCGCCGCGAGAGCTACGACGACCTGATCGCTCACGAGCGGGACTGACCTTCAACCCGTACATGACAAACGGGCCCCGCGCCGACGGGGCCCGTTTCGAAGGCAGGCATTGCTGCCTGTGGTCGTTCAGGCGGTGAAGCTGCTGCCGCAGCCGCAGGTGCTGGTCGCGTTGGGGTTGTTGAAGACGAACCCGCGGCCCATCACCTCGTCGCGGAAGTCAATGGTCGTGCCGTTGAGATAGAGATAGCTCTTGGAGTCGCACACCAGCTTGACGCCGTGGCTGTCGAGCACCTCGTCCTCGTCGGACGCCTTCTCCACCAGGTCGAGCATATAGCTGAAACCCGAGCACCCGCCGCCGCGCACACCGACGCGCAGGCAGGTCTCATCGGACAGGCTCTGCTGCTTGAGGATCGTCTTGACTTCCTCGGCCGCTCTCTCAGTCAACTCGATCGCCATCTCTGGTCAACTCCCTCCGGACCACGGTCCGGTGCGATTGCGTAAAATGCGAACAGCACTATCTCGTCAACCGGGCCGGCCACGCGCCGGTCCGACCCGTTCCTTCGCCGTCTACGCCCCCGTCATGCCCTGCGTGCCGGGCTGCGCCGGGGCGAGTTGCACAGCCAGGGGCTCCCCTGGAATCGTCTGGCGGACGATGTCGGCCAGAGTGATCGTGCTGAGGAATTCCTGCAACCGGCGATGCACCTTCATCACCGGTCCGCGGATGGGGCAGCCGCCCATCCGCACGCACATGTCGCCGTGATCGGTCCCGCGGTCGTGATCGAAGTCCGCGCAATCGATAAGCCGAACGGGACCTTCGATGGCCTCGATCAGCCGCGTCAGCGAGAGATCCTCCGACCGGACGGCCAGCCGGTAGCCGCCCTTGGCGCCGCGGACCGAATCGACGAGATTCTCGTGGTTGAGCTTCTTGAGGATGTTCATCAGCACCGGCAGCGGAAGCGAGTAGCGCTCCGCGATCTCGCGGGCCGACGCCAGCTTGCCATCCCGTCGCGCCAGGTGCGACATGGCGATCAGGGCATACTCCGTCTTTTTGGTGAGCGAAAGCATCCTTGAATCCTCGGTGGATAGCTGTGGACCAATTTAGTATGCACACGGTACTATATTTATGTTCCTGCGGGTGTCAAGGTGGATTATTTGGCAATTTCGTCAGCGACCAAGTTTGCGAGGGACTGCATAAGCTCAGGGCGGTTTGCACGGCCGTTGTGCAGGCGGTCGGCGGGTCGTTGCGAGCGGTCATACTGCAAACATTTGAGGCGTAATCAGATATGGCGTTTCCGTCACGGGCGTGAGCCTGGTACGCCGTTTGCACGCGCAGTCCAGGTTGGATATTGCACCGGCCCGATCGGCTGGGCCGAGCGTGTTCGGCGGGGCGAGTTTGCGGATTCCGGGTCGGCTTGACTCGCCCCACCGACAGCGGTATACAGAAGCAGCAACCCCCGGAACTGGGAGTTTGTCCATGCGAGCGATCGACCATCACATACACATGTATTCCCGCACGACCGACGACTACGAGCGGATGGCGGCGGCGGGGATCGTGGCGATCATGGAACCGGCGTTCTGGCTGGGATCGGCCCGCCGCTACCCCGGAACCTTCTGGGACTATTTCAATCACCTGACGACGTGGGAGGGCCAGCGGGCGGCGAAGGTCGGCATCGACTATTACTGCGCGATCGCGGTGAACCCCAAGGAGTCCGAGGACGCCAGGCTGGCCGAGGAGACGCTGGCCGGCATGGGCGAATATCTGGACCGGCCGAACGTCGTCGCGCTGGGCGAGATCGGTTTCAACAACATCACGCCCAACGAGGAGAAGGCGTTCCGCGCACAGCTTCAGATCGCGGTCGAGCGGAACATGCCGATCATGATCCACACGCCGCACGTGGACAAACTGCGGGGGACAAAGCGCACGGTGGACATCCTGCGTGAGATGAAAGTCCCGCCGCACCTTGTGGACATCGACCACAACACCGAAGAGACGATGCCTGTCAGCCGAGGCTTCGAGGGCTGCTGGTGCGGCATGACAGTCTACCCGACGAAGCTGAGCCCCGAGCGGACAGCCAAGATCCTCAAGCAGTGGGGCAGCCGGCGGATGCTGGTGAACAGTTCAGCCGACTGGGGCCCGTCCGACCCGCTGAGCCTGCTGCGGGCAGCCGAGGCGGTCCGCAAGCTCGGTCTGGGCGAGGAGGTCGTTCGGGCGATCACGTTCGACAACCCGGCCGGGTGGATGGGGATGAGCCCCAACTTTAAGTTCCGCGTCCCGGCCACGGAGGCTGAATCGACGGTTACCTAGTGAACAGAGACGAAGACCAGGCGGAATCTCGGCGCTGCCCCGGGCAGAGCTATACAATATCCCAGGCCGTCTGCCGCGCCCGGCAGGCGGCCGGGTTCTTCAAGTGTCCCAACTGCGAATACGCGGACGTTAACCTGACCCAACCGCCCCCCCAACAGGACAGTCGCCCGATGCCAGAGAAACCCAAGCCCTCCCCGGTGATGGACCAGATATTCAAGGCCTACGACATTCGCGGGACCTACCCCGAGCCGCTGAACGAGGACGTCGCGTGGAAGGTCGGCCACGCGTCGGCCAGCTTCCTGCGGTCGCTGCTGACCGGCTACAGCCGCAGCGAGCAGTCGGCCAATCGCCTGGTGGTCGGCTGCGACGCCCGGCAGTCCAGCCCGGCGCTGACCGACGCGCTGGTCACCGGCATCAGCTCGACGAACACCGAGACGATCGACATCGGTCTGTGCGACACGCCGATGATCTACTTCGCAATCAACCACCTGGGCACGTGCGGCGGGGTGCAGGTGACGGCCAGCCACAATCCGGCGCAGTACAACGGGTTCAAGATCAGCGGGCAGAAGGCCCGTCCGATCGGCCAGGACACCGGGCTATGGGAACTCAAGCGGATCGCCGAGGCCATCGCCATCCACAAGGTGACCGTCGGGGCGACGCGGCACCGCGAAGACCTGTGGGGCCCGTACCGCGACTTCCTGCGCGGGTTCATGGACGAAGGCCTGCGGCCGCTGCGCGTCGTCGTCGACGCCTCCAACGGCAGCGCGGGCAAGATGGTCCCGGCCGTCTTCGACGACCTGCCGGTGGAAATCGTCCCCCTGAACTTCGCCCCGCTGGGCGAGTTCAGGCACGAGCCCAACCCGATGCTCGAATCCAGCCTGCGCGAGCTGCGCCGCGCGGTCGTGGCCGAGAAGGCCCACTTCGGCGTCTGCTTCGACGGCGACGCCGACCGCTGCGTCTTCGTCGACCAGACCGGGCGGCCCGTTCACAGCGACCTGATCACCGCCCTGCTGGTGCCGGTGTTCCTGGCCCGCGAGCCGGGCTCGACCGTCGTCTACGACGTGCGGACCAGCCGCGTGGTCGTCGAGGAAATCACCCGGGCCGGCGGCGTGCCGCGCCGCGAGCGCGTCGGACACGCTTACATCAAGAAGGCCCTGTCCGAAGCCAACGGCGTCTTCGCCGGCGAGGGCTCAGGGCACTTCTACTTCAAGGACTACTTCTTCGCCGACAGCGGGGCGATGGTCTTCATCCAGATGCTCAACCTGCTCAGCCGCCGCAACGTGCCGCTGTCGCAACTGCTCAAGCCGCTGAGCCGCTACGCCTCCAGCGGCGAACTCAACTTCCGCAACGAGAAGAAGGACGAGACCATCGACAAGCTGGCCGAGCGATACGGCCAGGGCGAGATCGACCGCCAGGACGGCATCCGCATCGACTTCGACGACTGGTGGTTCAACGTCCGCAAGAGCAACACCGAGCCGCTGCTTCGGCTGAACGCCGAGGCCGCGACGCAGAAACTGCTGGAAGAGAAACTGGCCGAACTGACCCCCCTGCTGGGCAAGCCCGAAACGCACTGACCGCGAAACACAACGGGCCCGGGGCAGGCGCCCCGGGCCCGATTTCATGCGCCCGTCCAGCCCATCCTACATCACTTCGGACAGCTTGACGGCCCGGCCTTCGTCGACTGCCTTGCGGGCGGCCGTCTCGATGGCCACGATCTCCGCGCCGTATTCGGCCGACGTCGGGGCGGCCAGCCGGCTGTCGGCGGCCCGGTGGAACGCCCGGATCGACGCGCTGAAGCTGATCGGCAGGCCGCCGCGGCTGGCCGGATAAAACTCGATCAGTTCGCCGTTGGAGGCCGGCGTCACGCCGCCCTCTTCGTGCCGCGTACGGAACCGGCGCAGCCGCCCGACCACGTCCTCGATCCGCACCTGGTCGATCCGCAGCCAGCCGTGCGTGCCGATCAGCCGCATCTCGAACATCAGGTCCTGGAGGTCGAACTGTGAGGTGGTCGTGATGTGCGTGATCGCGCCGTGCTCGTGCTCGAGCTGGGCCGAGGCGACCATCGGATGGCCGAGCATCACCGTCGGATGGTGCGAAGGGAACGCCCGCAGGGGTGCGCCCGGATCGGCCTGGGCCTTGCGGCCTTCGGTGGCGCGGACGCGCGTGACCGGGCCGGCCAGCCAGCGGGACAGGTCGAGGCAGTGATGCCAGCAGAAATTGTGGCAGGCCAGGCTGATGCCCAGCAGGTCGCCGATGCCGCCGTCGCGGACGACCTCGTGGGCCTTCTCCATGACGGGGATGAAGCGATAATTGTAGTCGATGCCGATCAGCCGCTCGCCGTTGGCGGCGCCGGTCAGCTTGCGGCAGGAGGCGACGGACTCGGCCAGCGGCTTCTCGATCAGCACATCCGCGCCGCTCTTGAGCGCGTCCAGGGCCGGGGCGACGTGAACGGACTCGGGCGTCAGCACGTGGACGCGTTGCGGCTTGAGTTCCGCGAGCATCTTGCGGTAATCGGTGTAGACCTTGCCGCCGAAGCGGTCGGCCTTTTCCTTGGCCTTGGCGGCGTCGATATCACAGACGCCGACGAGTTGGACGTTGTCCATCTTGACCAGTGCCGGCAGGTGGGCATAGCCAGCCACGCCCCCGCATCCGATCACCGCAACGGTCGCCTTCTCAGCCATGGGTGCTCCTTTTCCGGTTGTAAAACAGGCTGTTCGACGGGCATCGCCCCGCCGCCTGCATTGTGCCAGAATTCCCCCGCCCCGACAAGCCCGACTTGCCCGCGCCGCCGCTGGCCGATAGAGTGCCCGCATGGCCAAGCGAAAACGCAAGCTCGCCCGACGAAGTTCCCAGCCCGCGCCGCCGGAAATCTGTTCGTTCAACTGCCCCTACAGCGACTTCCCGCCCGCCTACACCGCCGGCGCCTGCCGCACGATGTCAGCCGTCTACTGCCGCAAGCTCCGCCGGCTCGTCGACCGCAACCGCCCCTGCCACTGGCGGGCCGCGTCCGGCGCATGAAGTGAGCCGACCCGCGACAGCAAGGTCGGCTCTATGGTCACTCACTGGCGTCCCGGCGAAGCGTCGGAGACGCGCGGCAAGTGGGATTTGTCCGTTCGGTCAGCCGGGCGACCCGACCGCCTCCGGCGCGGTCATGATCAGCACGATCAGGACGACCAACCCGATCACCCAGGCCAATCGCCGGCAACGGCGGACGCGCAGTTGTACAGTCCAGGGTTGCATGCGCCATCACATTCCCGGCGATCACTGCAATTCAAACGTAAGATTCGCCGGCGGAACGGGCAAATCGCAGTCCGCCCGAACCCGGAACAAACTCGAACTTGGGCTTTACGCTCCGCGGCCGGGCCGATAGGCTGGCGGGATTGGCTTTGTTACCGCGGAGGCAGTCTCATGGCCGCATGGTATCAGGACGGGCTGAGTTTCAAGTGCACCGGCTGCGGCAACTGCTGCACCGGCGGGCCCGGCGTGGTCTGGGTGGACAAGGAGGAGATCCGCCGCATCGCCGAGTTCATCCACATGCACCCCGACGACCTGTGGGGCCCGATCCTCCGCCGCGAGGGCAGCCGCGTGACGATCGTCGAGCGGCCGAACTTCGACTGCGTCTTCCTCAAACGCACCGACGACGGGCGGCGGGTCTGCGGCATCTACCCGATCCGCCCGCAGCAGTGCCGAACCTGGCCGTTCTGGTCGATGAACCTCCGCAGCCGCGCCGCCTGGGACGACGCCAAGGCCCGCACCCCCTGCCCCGGCATGGACAACGGCACACACTACGACTTCGTGCAGATCGAGACGATCCGCAAGTCGCCGCAATGGTACACCCTGCCCGAGGACGATCGCGATGAGGCCGCCGAATGACAACCTGGCCGCGGCGCTGGCCGAGCGCATCGGCGACCGCGCCATCCTCGACGTCGTCGAGTCGGTCTACGCCGAACTGGCCGACGTCGTCGCCCGCGAGCAGCCGCTTTGCCGCCGCAGCGGACGGTGCTGCAACTTCGCCGCGTGGGGGCACCGGCTCTATGTGACCACGCCCGAGTTGGTCTACTTTCTGAGCGGCTGGCCCGCGGTCGCCGCGTCGGCGGCATCGGCGTTCCCGGGCGGGCCGATTGCGCCGCCGGCCGATCCAGCCGATGCCGCCCTGCCCGACGCCTGCCCGCTCCAGTCGGGCGGCCTGTGTACGGTGCACGCGATCAGGCCGCTGGGCTGTCGGATATTTTACTGCCAGCAAGGCTGGGACCGGTGCAGCCGGCCGCTGTACGAGCGGCTCCAGGGGCGTCTGCAAGACGCGTGCCGAACGTGTTCGCTGCCATACGCTTATGTCGAGTGGCGAGCATCGCTGATTCTGCTGTTCAAAAGGGGTCTTATTAGTCCTTCCCCCACAAGACGTTAACGAAATTCTTCTTGCTTTGCCGAACCGCTATCTCGATAATAGGTGTGTCCTGCCGGGGATCCGTTTTTGTGATTTCTCACGGAGTCTCATGGGGGCTTCATTTGAGTTTTGTCGATCAAAGACCCTCTGCCCGTTGGCGCGTGTGTAAGGAACGATGTTCATACACTGCCAGGGGGGCGTCAGGTCTGACGTTGCTGGGGGGCTCGGCCTCATCGTGGGCCAGCCATGGACGTGGCACGCTAAGTGAGGAGGTCTTGAATTGACTAAGAAGGACATCGTGCGAACGGTGAGCGACCGCCTCGGGCTCAACCAGGCGTTGGCCAAAGAGGCGGTTGAGATGGTCCTGACCGAAATCCGCCGGGTCATCTGCGCGGAGGGACGCATCGAACTGCGGAATTTCGGCGTGTTCGAGATCAAGAAGCGTGCCGCCCGCAAGGCCCGCAACCCGCGCACCAACCAGGAAGTCGCGGTCCCGCCGCGCAACGTCGTCTCCTTCACGCCCGGCAAGCTGCTGATGAAGATGGTCCGCGAGAAGCCGGTCTCCGGTCCCTCCGGTTCGTCGCGCCACGTGGCCCAGTAGCGCCCGCTCAACCCGTTTGGACGACAAGCCTGCGCCGGCCTCCGCTGGCGCCGCCTCGGAATGATCGAGGGCTGCTGCCCCTTGCCGCCGCGCGCCGCCACGGGTAAGCTCTCAAGCCGATTCCCGGCGGCCGCCCCGCGCAGACAGACCGGTCCGCCCCGCCGCCTGACACACGAGAGACGCCGCATGATCCTGCTCTATTCGCTCGCCTGGTTCGCGGTCGGCCTGGTATCGCTGACCGCCCTGGTCTGGCTGGTCCGTCACCGCGAAGTCAGCCTGGCCGTCCGCGAGGATCCGCCGCTTCGCCCCGGCGACTATCGGCCGGCCGCCGAGTGCGACACCGCCGATTGGCCGATGATCTCCGTCCTGGTGGCCGCCAAGGACGAGCAGGCCGTCATCGAGAAATGCCTCCGCACGGTCCTCGACCAGGACTATCCCAACTTCGAGGTCATCTGCATCAACGACCGTAGCGGCGACGATACCGGCCGCATCGCCGATTCGATCGCCGCCGCCGATCAGCGGCTGCGCGTCGTCCACGTGACCGAGTTGGCCGACGGCTGGTTCGGCAAGAACAACGCCATGCGTCTGGGCGTCGAGGCGGCCCGCGGCGACTGGTTCTGCTTCATCGACGCCGACTGCACGCAGGTTTCGCGGCAGTCGTTGAGTCTGGCCTACCAGCACGCCCGCGAGCACGGTTCGCCCTTTCTCTCTGTCCTGCCGCAGCTCGTCGCCGACGGGTTCTGGGAGCAGGTGCTCCAGCCGGTCTGCGGCGGGATCATGGTCTTCTGGTTCCGTCCCAAGCGGGTGAACAACCCGAAGTCGCGGGCCGCCTACGCCAACGGCGCGTTCATGCTCATGGACAAGAAGGCCTACTGGCAGATCGGCGGCCACGAGCCGGTGAAGGCCGAGGTGAACGAGGACATCCACATGGCCCGCCTGGCCAAGGCCGACGGCATCCGCCTGCGCGTCGTGCAGAACCAGGGGCTCTACACCACGCACATGTATCACGGCTTCAAAGCGACCTGGCGAGGCTGGACCCGCATTTTCTACGGCTCGTTCGTCAGCCGCGGGCGGCTGTTCGCCTCGCTGGCGATGATGGTGCTCATGGGCGTGTTTCCCTATCTGTCGTTCATCGGCGGGCTGATCGCCGTGCTCGCGGGCGCGACCGGTCCGCTGGCCTGGGGGTTCCTGATCGCCGGCGGGGCGTCGGCGTTTTTCCAGCAGACGGTCCTGCTGCGGTTCTACCCGCTGACCGGCATCCCGACGCGCTACGTCGTGACCTACATCCTGGCCGCCTTCATCTGCACCGCGATCATCATCAACGCGATCCGCAAAGTGGGCGGCCGCTCGGCCGTCACCTGGCGCGGCACGACCTACAAGGGCAAACAGCGCGTCGGCTGACGCCCGCCGGGTGTGCGCCACGACGGCCTCCTCCACAGCACCGTTTGCGTTCTAAGGGGGTTTCCTTTGCGCAGGATCGACGAGGCCGACTTGGTCGACCCGGAGTCAATGCAACCCGGCCGGATGCGTCTAATCGCATTGGCCGGGCTCCGATGCAACACGCTGCACCCCATAGCTTTACGATACAGGCAAATACAGGCCATCACAGGCTCTTACAGACTGCCTCCGGGCCGCGCCGGAACTCCCGGGGCCCGACGACGTCTGTCTGCTTGACGGCTTTTCCGCTTGCGAGCTTGGCACGCCGGCCAACTCGACGGACAATGTGAATCGCGGATCCGCCTTCGGACCGCCCATGATGAAAGGGGCCCCATGACACTCGGACGCACACTCGCGCTGGCCGCCGCGGCCGCCCTCCTCTGCCCTGCCCTCGCCCGCGCGGAGGAGAAGGACGACCGCATCGCGGCGCTGGAACAACAACTGGCCAAGGCCAAGGACGATTGCAGGACATCCAACGCCGCGCTGGCTCAGAGCAATGCAATCGTGAACGAGCTTCAGGAGAAGTCGAGAGAAGCTCACGCTCGATTGGCCGGCATTCAAGCCAAGTGCATGGACGCTCAACAGGCGTCGGCACAGGCACAGGCCGAGAAGGAATACCTCCTCAGGCAGGTCAAGCTCCAGCAGGAAGCGATCGCCGAGTTGCAGCGCCGGCTGAATGGCGACGCCCCGCCCGACAAGCGGCCCGCCTCCCCCTCGCCCGCCAAACCCAAACTGACCGCCAAGGTAACCGCCGCCACGCGGACGCACGTCACGCTGGACAAGGGGATGCGCGACGGCGTGCGGCGCGACCAGGAATTCGCCATCGGCCGTGACGGCCAGATTGTCGCGCGGGTGAAGGTGACCGCCGTCCTGGACGACTCCGCCGTCTGCGTCCTGCCCCGGTACGGCCTGGAGGTGAAGGTCGGCGACTCGGCCGTCAGCCCGCCCCCGCCGATCGTCGTCGTGGGCAAGGTGACGCAGGCCGACACGGCGAACGGAGACGCCAGGCGAGCGACGCTCACGATCGCCGCCGACGACGCGGCCGCGATTCGGCCGGGCATGTTCGTCGTGGTCGCCGAGGACGCAGCCGCCGCCGTCGAGGCGCTGAACGCGTCGGCTGGTCCCGCGGCCGGGCCCGCCTCCCCTGCGTCAGACAACTCCCCCATAAAGGCCCTCGTGAAGGTCGTCGAACAGGACGCCGTCACGCTGGACAAGGGCGCAGCCGACGGCGTGACGGTCGGCATGAGGTTCACGGTTTTCCGCGGTAGCAAGTATCTGGCCGAAGCCGTCGTCACAAAGGTCGAAGCCCGCGCCAGCGTCGCCCGGCTTCAAAATGCCAAAGATCAAGTCCGCGCCGGCGACAGCGCCTGGAATCGGTTGGACACGCCTTGACCGGGCGACCAGCACGCAACCGCCGCAGCCGCCGCGATCAGCCGCCCGGGCAAGTGGCTGGCACGCGTCACCGCCGGTCGTATAATCCGTTCCTTCGCGACACTAACCCATCGGCAGGAGACGCCGCATGTCCGATTCCGCCAACGGCCCGGTCACCGTCGCACTGATCGGCGCCGGCCACCGCACGATCGGCTACGCCCGCTACGCCCTGTCGCACGCCGACCGCCTGAAGGTCGTCGCCGTCGCCGAGCCCGACGCCCTGCGCCGCCGCCGGGCCGCCGAGATGTTCGGCATCCCGGTCGACGCCCAGTTCGCGGGCTACGAGCAACTGGCCGACCGCCCGCGGCTGGCCGACGCGGCCATCAACGGCACGATGGATCCGATGCACCACCCGTCGTCGATGCCGCTGCTGCAACGCGGATATCACCTGCTGCTGGAAAAGCCGATCGCCCGGACCGACGCCCAGGTCCGCGAGCTGATCGACGCGGCCGCCGCCAATCGCTGCACGGTGATGATCTGCCACGTCCTCCGCTACGCGCCGTTCTACACGACGGTGCGGCGGCTGCTGGACGAAGGACGGCTGGGCAACCTGACCGCGGTCCGTACGCTGGAGGCGGTGAGCTATCACCACATGGCCGTCGGGTTCATCCGCGGCCGGTGGCGGCGGCGCGAGGTGAACCCGATGCTGCTCGCGAAGTGCTGCCACGACCTCGACATCATCGCCTGGCTCAAGAGCGGCGTGCCGGCGACGCGCGTCGCGAGCTTCGGGGGGCTGACATACTTCCGCCCCGAGAACGCCCCGCCGGGCGCGGGCAAGCGATGCCTGACCGACTGCCGCATCGAGCCGCAGTGCCCCTACTCCGCGAAGCTGCACTACCTCGACAAGGGCCTGTGGCGGTTCTACGCGTGGGAGTGCATCGAGCACCTCGGCGGCGAGAAGGCGACCGCCGAGCAGAAGCTCGAGTCGCTCCGCACGGACAACCCGTTCGGCCGATGCGTCTGGCACTGCGACAACGACGTGGCCGACCACCAGACGGTGGTGGTGGACTTCGCCGACGGGACGACCGCGACGCACGAAATGTGGGGCGGCGCGATGCGTCCGACCCGCCAGATTCACCTGATGGGCACGCTCGCGGAACTGGAAGGCGACATGGAGAGCGGGATCATCCGCGTGCGGACGCCGAGCTTCGCCGCGACGCGCCAGGACTGCGACGAGGAGGTCATCGACGTGAACCAGGCCGGCGGCGGAGGCGGCGGCCACGGCGGCGGCGACGAGCGGCTGATCGCGGATTTCGTCGCGACGCTGCGCGGCGAGTCGGCGTCGCGGGCCGTCACACGGATCGAGGACAGCTACACCGGCCACCAGATCGCCTTCGCCGCCGACACCGCGATGCGCGAGCGCCGCGTGGTGGAACTGGCTGCCCCCTAACCCGACCAGCCGGGCGCTGTCTGAGAATAAGGAGAGTCAGGGGCGCGAGCGCTCACTGCTGCCCGGGGGAAAGCATCGGCCAGCTGCGGGGCCCATCGCCGGCGTTCACCGGTCTGGAAACGTGTGGGAAGAATTCTATAATGTCCGCGTTTCGGGAACCGGTAACACGACCCTACAACGGGAGAATGCTTCGATGGCAAAGGCCAGGTTGATCGGCAAGTGCGTGGTGGCTCAGAGCGGCGGACCGACGGCGGTGATCAACGCGTCGGCCTGCGGCGTCATCCAGACCGCGATGAAGAACAGCGAAATCATCACCGGCTGCTATGCCGGCATCAACGGCATCCTCGGCGTGCTGCGCGAGGAACTGTTCGACCTGGGCAACGAAAGCAGCGAGCAGATCGAACTGCTGAAGAACACCCCGGCGGCCGCCCTGGGCAGTTGCCGCTACAAGCTCAAGCCGCTTGAGACCGACCGCACCGACTACGAGCGGATCCTCGAGGTTTTTAGAGCCCACGACGTCCGCTACTTCTTCTACATCGGCGGCAACGACAGCATGGACACCGCCGACAAGGTGGCCAAGCTGGCCGCCCAGACCGGCTACGACCTGATCGCCGTGGGCGTGCCCAAGACCATCGACAACGACCTCGCGGAGACCGACCACTGCCCCGGCTATGGCAGCGTGGCCAAGTTCATCGCGACCACCGCGATGGAAGCCGGCCGCGACACCGAGGCCCTCTACACCGCGGACACCGCGACGATCATGGAAGTCATGGGCCGCAACGCCGGATGGATCGCCGCGTCGGCCGGCCTGGCCAACCGCGACAACCACCTCGACCAGCCGCACCTGGTCTACATGCCGGAGATCCCCTTCACGATCGACCAGTTCGTCGCCGACGTGAAGGCGACGCTGGCCCGCGTGGGGCGGTGCTTCGTGGTCGTCGGCGAGGGGCTGCGCGACGCGGAAGGCAACTACCTCAGCGAGGCCAAGGGGGCGTTCGCCAAGGACAGCTTCGGCCACGTTCAGTTGGGCGGCGTCGCCCAGACGCTGTCGGGCGTGGTCAAGGACCGCTGCGGCGTGAAGTGCCGGCACATCATGCTCGGCCAGAGCCAGCGGGCCGCCGCCCACTGGGCCAGCGCGACCGACGTGAAGGAGGCCTGGATGGCCGGGTCGGCTGCGGTCAAGGCCGCCGTCCGCGGCGTCCGCGGCAAGATGGTCACGCTCGTCCGCGGCTCGCGCAACGGGCGTTACACGTGCTCGACCGGGCTGGCCGACCTGTCGGTGGTGGCCAACGGCGAGAAGATGGTCCCGCGCGAGTTCATCAACGCCGCGGGCAACGGCGTGACCGAGGCGTTCAAGGCCTACCTGCGTCCGCTGGTCGCCGGCGAAGCGAAGGTGAAGGTGGGCGACGACGGGCTGCCGGTGTTCACGCGCTTCGCCCGGCGTCCGATCGCCACCAAGTGCGGGCCCTGGAAGAAGGCGTAGGGGGACTCCCGCGAATCGGCTGCTGCGGGCGTCGGGTCGGCCGGGCAGAACCGGCCGCCGCGGGGAGTGTTTTGCTATTAGGGATTTGCCAAACCGCCGCGATGGCGTATATTGGGGCGACCCACGGGCCGAAGCGACGGCCCGGCGATCATTGGGACGGCACCCGGGAGTGAGACCCCGCCCGCGCGGCCAGGCCATCGGTCTGCTATCATACATAGTTCATCGCCGCCGGCGGGCGGAGTGGAAGGTCGGAGTTGAAGTTTCAGGTCTACAAGAACGGTCAGCCGGCATCGGTGCCGGACGTGAACTCGGCCTACGTCGTCGGTCAGGACGGCGTGCCGGCACGCGCGCAGTTCGAGGAGCAGCGCGGCGAGTTGACGGTCCGCGTGCGGGCCGAGTCGGCCGTGGCGCTCTGCCTGCTCTATGACGTGCCCGAGTTCGGCCAGGTGATGTTGCAGACGACCCGCCTGCCCGAGCGTGACAAGCCCTACCTGCTCAGCCTCGAGTTGCTCCGCCAGCAGCTCTTCCTGCTCAACGGCAAGTTCGAGGACTGGGGCCTGATCGACTACGCCGAGGCCGCCCCGCTCACCAACGGGCTGGCCGACGTGACCGCCAGTTTCATCCAGGCCCTTTCCGCGCTGGACGACCCCAAGGCCGCCCACGAGTCGGCCCTCCGCGGGTTGTCGGCGGCGCTGCATGTGGCCG
This sequence comes from Phycisphaerae bacterium, assembly GCA_022072085.1. Lineage (GTDB taxonomy): Bacteria > Planctomycetota > Phycisphaerae > JAJVII01 > JAJVII01 > JAJVII01. Next base: position 48,756 of record JAJVII010000004.1, on the reverse strand, counting down.
AGCGGGCCGCTCTCTACCATGCCTCGCTGTTCCTCGGCCGGCGGCTGATGACCAGCGGGCCGCACCGCCGCGAGCCGACCTTCGGCTGCTCGGTCGACCTGCTGAGCATCGGGGAGGAATACCGCACGCGGCTGGCCGAGAGCTTCGACTACGTCCTGCTGCCGGTCTCGTGGAAGCAGATTGAGCCGAAGGAAAAGGAACTGAACTGGAGCCGGCTGGACAACTGGGTCGAATGGGCGGTGCGCAAGCGGCTGCCGATCTGGGCCGGCCCGCTGGTCAGCTTCAACCCGCAGTTCATCCCCGACTGGCTGTTCTTGTGGGAGCACGACTTCGACGCCATCCGCGACCTGATCTACGAACACATCAGCCGCGTCGTCGGGCGATACCGCAACTACATCCACACCTGGACGGTGACCAGCGGCATCGCCGCGGACAACTGCTTCAACCTGACCTTCGACCAGCTCATCGAAATGACGCGGATGGCCTGCACGCGGACCAAGCAGGAAGACCCCAAGGCCAAATCGCTGATCGACGTGACCATGCCGTGGGGCGAATATCACGCCCGCAACCTGCGGACCATCCCGCCGCTGCTCTACGCCGACATGGTCGTGCAGAGCGGAACCAACTTCGACGGCATCGGACTCCAGTTCTATTTCGGGCTGGGCGACGACGGCCTGTTCGTTCGCGACCTGATGAGCATCAGCGCCCTGCTGGACAAGTTCGCCAACTTCGCCAAGCCGCTGCACGTCACGGCCGTCCAGGTCCCCAGCGACACGACCGTCGACCCGTGGGACGCCTGGGGCGGCGCCAAGAGCGTCCGCGACGGCGGCAACTGGCGGCGCGACTGGGACGAGCAGCTCCAGGCCGACTGGCTGCGGCTGTTCTACTCCACCGCCCTGAGCAAGCCCTACGTCCGCACGGTCGCCTGGCGCGACCTGGCCGACTACGAGGGGCACTTCCTCAGCCACGGCGGGCTCTGCCACTCGGACCTGAGCCCCAAGCCGGCGTTCGCCGCCTGCCGCGAATTCCGCAAGGCCTATCACCAGCGGCAGGGCGTCGTCTCCCTGGGCCTGACGCCGCTGGACCTGGGCGGCAGCGCCTCGGGCGGGCTTCGCATCTTCACCGGCGCCAGCCCCCGCGCCCCCAAGCCTCCGATGCCGCCGGCTGCCCTGCCCGTTGACGAGTGAGCGGCGCCATGAGCGAACCCTCCCCGCCCCCGGACGACGGCCGCCGAATGTCGGCAGCCGAGCGCGGCCTGTTCATCCTGCTGCTGCTGGTCGTGGCCGGGCTCTTCGGACTCTGGCTGACGCGATTCGGCGGATGGCGCGAGGACCGGATGGACGTCTCCTTCCAGCCGCCCGGGCACTACGCCGACCAGGCGGGCGTCAACCGCCTCGACCCCAACACCGCGAGTTGGCAGATGCTGGGACTGCTGCCCGGCCTGGGCGAGGGCAAGGCCAAGGCCATCGTCGCCTGGCGCGAGCAATGGTCCAGCTCGCACCCCGGTTGCGGCCCGGCCTTCACGCGGGCCGAGGACTTGGCCGCCGTCCCGGGCATCGGCCCGCGGACCGTCGAGCGGCTCGCCCCGCAACTCTGGTTCCCGACCCCCACGACAGCGCCAACGACCGCACCGCGCGAGTTCTGAACGGCGCACGCCGCGAGCACCGGAAGCCGTGAAACCGGCGCGGAAGAAGCTATACTGCTGAAGCCCGCAGCCGCATGTCGCGGCCGGGCAACTCGCACCGGGCTTCCAGGAAATTGTCCTTCCATGCTTGTTCACCGCCCCGCCGTCTATGAGCACGCCGCCGCGCTGATCGGCCGACTGCCGGCTGAGGTCTTCGCCGACGCCGACCTGCTGGTCGAGGCCCACCAGGCTGCCCACGAGCGATACGGCCTGTCGCATGTCGTCGTCGCGACCGACATCTACGGCGCCGACGTGACCGCCCTGTCCGGCGAACTCGACGGGCGGCTGACCCTGGAGCAGGCCGCCGCCCTGGACCCGGGCCGTTTTCCAGCCGGCCCGCAGCGGAACATCCTGTCGGCCGCCCGGCGGCTGGCCGAGCGGATCGGCCAGGCCGTCACCGTCCAGGTCCCCGTGGTCGGTCCGCTGTCGCTGGCGACGCAGTTGGCGGGCTTCGAGACGGTGCTGATGACACTGATCGACGGGCCCGAGCGGGTGGCGGCGGCGCTGGATCGGCTGGCCGAGGTGCAGTGCCACTACATCGCCCGCGTGCCGGCCGGTTGCGGGGTGACGATCTTCGAGTCGGCCGCCGCCCCGCCGCTGGTTCCGCCGCGCGACTTCGAGCGGCTGGCAGCCGGTCGGCTGGAAGCAATGATGGACCAGGCCCGCGCGGTGACCGGCCGGGCGGCTGAACTGATCATGGGCGGGCACACCGAAAAGATACTGCCGCACCTGCTGGCCCTGTCGCCGGCGCTGCTGATCTGCGACCCGGTCAACGACGCCCGGCGGTTCCTGGCCGACTGCCGCGCCGCCGGCGCGGACCTGCGCGTGAACCTGCCGGCCAACTACCTGCTGCCCGACCACCGGATCGAGGCCCACCAGGCGCTGGAGAATCTCGCCCGGCTGGCCCGCGGCGAGGCGGCGCTCTACGTCGCCACCGGCGTGGTCCCCTTCGACGCCCGCACGGACGACGTCAACGCCTTCAGCGACCTGGTTGCGCAGGTGAACGAGGCGGTGTAGTTTCAGTCTTCCCCGGCAGCATCGCCCGCTGAGATTCAGTCGCCGTAGTCCAGTCCGCGCATGCGCGGAATCCGCAGACGCTCGTAGTTCTGCGGCATCGCCGCCATGGCCGATCGGCCGTCAGGACGGCCCCAGCGCCCGCAGGAGCAGGCGCGATTTTCCTCGGCCCAGTAGGCGAGCCCGCGAATCTCACCGACGTTGCAGACCAGGGGTTGGGCTGTCAGCAACAGGCCCAGCAGGGTCGATCCGCTGTGGGCCAGGCCGGTGACGACGGCAAGGATCGACGCAGCCGGCGCGGCGTTTTTGGATCGGTCCATGGGCAACCCTGGTGCTATAATGCCGGCCCGCGTCAATGGGAAGGAAGCCAATCATGAAGCGGCCGAATATCCTGCTCATCTACTCCGATCAGCATCGCGGCGACTGCCTGGGGTCAGCCGGCCACCCGGACGTGCAGACGCCCCACCTCGATCGCCTGGCCGCCGGCGGCACGCGCTACGACCGCTGCATCTGTCAGAATCCCGTCTGCATGCCCAGCCGGGTCAGCATGCTCAGCGGGCTGTACCCCTCGACGCTGCGCATCACGCACATGGGCGTGCCGGTTCCGCAGGACCTGCCGACGCTGCCGAAGATGCTGGGCAACTACGGCTATCATTCAGCCAACATCGGCAAGCTGCACTTCCTTCCGCACGCCAACCGCGACCACCGCGAGGTGCACCCGGCCTACGGCTTCGACCACGCGGAGATCAGCGACGAGCCCGGCTGCTACGAGGACAACTACCGCGCGTGGGTGCGGGCGCGGGTGCCCGAGGCGCTGGACCACATCAGCCCGGGCCTGCCTCCGCAGACCGAGGCCTGGCAGAAGGCGATGCGGATCAAGGATGGGATCGTGCATCCGGAGGTCCGCCACGAGCCCAAGCCGGTCGTCTTCAAACCGGGCACGGACCTGACCCACTCGGCGTTCGTCGCCGAACAGACCATCGAATACCTGCGGGCCCATCGCGACGGGCCCTTCTTCTGCATCGCCGGTTTCTACAGTCCGCACTCGCCGTGGGTCGTGTCCCAGCCGTTCCTGGACCGCTACGACCCAGCCGCCTTCGCACTGCCGAAGTTTCCGCCGGGAGTGGACGCCCGCCGCGGGCCGGGCCTGTGCGACGATGCGGAGCTGCGTTCCGCACGGCACGGCTACTACGGCATGATTACCGAGTTGGACCATCACGTCGGGCGGCTGCTGGACGAGTTGGACACGCTGGGCGTCGCGGACGAGACGATCGTCGTCTACACCTCCGACCACGGCGAATTCCTCGGCGAGCACCTGGCCTACGGCAAGGGCTACCCCGCTCCGGACTGCATCAGCCGCGTGCCGATGATCGTCCGCCGACCGGGCGGGGCAGCCGGCGCAACCTGCACTGGCCTGGTGGAGTCGGTGGACCTGGCGCCGTCGCTGCTGAACTGGGCGGCCATACCCGTGCCGCCGCACCTCCAGGGCTCGCCGCTGCCGGCTGCCGGGGCGCCGGGCAAGCCGGCCGCCCTGACCGAGCACCACGGCTGGAAGGCCCTGCGGACCGGCCGCTACCGCTACATCGCCCGCGCCGACGGCGGCGAGACGCTGATCGACGTGCAGGCCGACCCGGGCGAATACAATGACCTGTCCGCCGACCCCGGCCGCGCCGCCGATCTGAGCGAGTGCCGCCGGGCGATGGTGAACAAGCTTGTCGAGATCGAGCGTCCGATTCCGCGCGTCTGGCCCTACTGACGACGCGACATCGGCCAAGCCCCGCCGCCTGCGACGGGGATCCGGATGCACGTCATGGTCAAGCCGACCGACAACGACGCCCCGCCCGCCGCCGGCAGCGCCGATCTGCTGTTCGGCGTCGCAGGGTGGAGCTACAAGGACTGGGAGGGGATGGTCTACCCCGCGGGCGCCGACGGGGCGACCAAGATGCTCTCGGTCGCCGCCGCCTGCGACCTGCTGGAGGTCAACACGACGTTCTACTCCACGCCCGCGCCGGGCGTGACGGCCGCCTGGGCCCGCCGCCTCGACCGCGCGGGGCTGGGCAATCGGCTGGTCATCAAGCTCTGCCGCGTCTTCAGCCACGACCCCGACTACTCCGCCGCCGACGTGAAGGCCGCTCGCGAGGCGCTGGCCCCGCTGGACGACAGCGCGGTCGTGGACGCCAACGGCGTCGAGCAGCCGCGGCTGCTGGCGCTGCTGCTCCAGTTCCCGCACTTCTTCCGCCTCACGCCGGAGAACACGCAGCGGATCGAGCGGCTGGCTGAGGACTTCGCCGACTGGGACAAGGTGATCGAACTGCGGCACAAGAGCTGGGCTCGCCCGGTGGCCTACAGTTGGCTGCGGCGGCTGGGCTTCTCGCTGGCGAACATCGACTTGCCCGCCGGTTCGCCTCGGCCGGGCCGCTTTGGCGACGCGGGCCCCTCCGCCGCACCCGCGCCGGACGGCGAAGCCCGCAGCGACGCCAACGCGTTCCCGCCGGAGGTGGTCGCGACCGGACCGGTGGGCTATCTGCGGCTGCACGGGCGAAACGACCAGGCATGGTTCGACCGCAAGGCCCCCGTCCACGAGAAATACAACTACCTCTATCGCGACGAGGAACTGGCCGACCTGGCCGGGCGCATCCGCACGCTGGCCGACCGCACCAAGCGCGTCGCGGTCGTCGGCAACAATCACTACCGCGGCAAGGCGCTGGTCACGGTGCTTCAGCTAGCCCACCTGCTGACCAACCGCCGCGTGAAACTGCCGGCGCCGATGCTCGCCGCCTACCCGCAGGTGCAGTCGTTCGCCGAGCCGGCTGAGCCCTTCCCCGCCACGTCGGCCGACGGCAAGAGCAAGCCCCGCCCCGCCGGGCGCAAGCCGAAGGCCTCCCCCCGCCGCCCGAAGAAGTCAGGCGACGACCCCCAGATGACGCTGTTCGACTGACAGGGAGAGCTACGCCTTGGCGCCGACGGTCGACTGGATGGCGACGGCCACGCGGGCCGGGTCGACCCGCCAGCGCTCCGGCTCGCTGGGCAGGCCGCGAATGACCTTCACGCTTCGGCCGCGCGGGGCCCAGACCTCCGGGTTGGTCGGACCGAAGATGGCGAACGTCGGGGTGCCGATCGCGGCGGCCAGGTGGCTGGGGCCCGAGTCGTTGCCGATGTAGGCGTCGGAGGCGGCGATGAGACCCCCCAGTTGCTCCAGGTCCAGCCCGGTGAACGTCGTGAAGCGGTCCTGGAGCATCTTCCAGTCGTCGTCGCCGATGGTCTCGTGCTCGGCCTCGCCCAGGACGAACGCGGCGCCCCAGCCGTCGGCCTGCATCTGCTCGGCCAACTTCACATATTGCGGCAGCGGCCAGCACTTGGCCGGCGAACCCGAGCCGTGATGGATCAGCAGCCTGGGCTTGTCTCCCAGCGCCGCCAGGGCGGACAGGCCGTAGGCGCGGTCCTCATCCGTCGGGGTCACCGACGGGGTGGGAACCTGGACGAAGTTGCCGAAGAGCTGGCGATGGAGAAACTCGGTCGCGTGAACGCCGCCGTGCTCAATGGAAGTCGGACGCGTGTCCAGCGAACGGATGTGGGTCATCGAGGCGGCCGCCAGGTTACGGGCGAACTTCTCGCTGGGATAGGCATTGATCACGTCCTCGAAGCCGCGGAAGGTCGCGCGGACGATCTCGGGCGCGCGGGACGAATCGAAGTCGTCGCGGAACAGCTCGGTCAGCGGCAGGCCCTCGAGCGAGTGGCCGGCGGTGACGGCGCTTCGGCCGGCAAGGAACAGGGCCCGGCCTTCGACCGCGAACAGCTCGACGCACTCTGCTTCCTCGGCGCAGAGCGTCTGGGCCACGGGCAGAGTGAGGATCAGGTCTCCCAGCGCCCCGGAGTGAATCATGGCAACCAGCATGGCGTGATCCTTTGGCTTGGCGTTGGCGGCCAGTCGGCCGCGACGTGACTTCAGACACCGCTGCGATCGAAGTGGTACTTACACTTTACTCCGCGGGGACCCCGCGGACAAATGGAAACCGGACGATCCGACCCGCCGGGCGATGCCCGGTCCGCTCCCGCCGCGAACGGGTTTACCCCTATGGAAAGGAAGCCCGACATGCGCACCTCCGCCGTTGCCCTGCTCTGCCTGATCCTTGCCGCCTCCGCCCTGGCCGACGACGGCCGCATCGTCAACGTCGCGGACGCCGGCCAACTTCGCGCAGCCCTCGCGTCGGCCAGACCCGGCGACACGATCCGCCTGGCGCCGGGCCACTACGGGACGCTCTGGAGCGAGAAGCTGGCCGGCACGCTCAAGGCGCCGATCATCATCGAGTCGGCTGATCCAGCCAGGCCGGCCGAGTTCGGCGGCGGGTCCGGCGGCATCCACATGGTCAGCCCCGCGCATGTCGTGCTCCGCGGCCTGCGGGTCCGCAAGTGCTCGGACAACGGGATCAACATCGACGACGGCGGCAAACGCGACGGGGCGGCCCACGACGTGCGGCTGGAGAAGGTCTCCGTGCTGGACGTCGGGCCCAAAGGCAACCACGACGGGATCAAGCTGTCGGGCGTGGAGGCGTCGCAGGTGGTCGGCTGCACGGTCAGCGGCTGGGGCGGGTCGGCGATCGACATGGTCGGCTGCCACGACATGCACATCACCGGCTGCACGTTCCGCGGCAAGGAGGGGTTCGGCCAGGACGACGGCGTGCAGATGAAGGGCGGCAGCCGCCACGTCTACGTGCTGGACTGCCTGTTCGTGGAGGCCGGGTCGCGCGGCGTGAACGTCGGCGGGAGCACGGGGATTCCCTTCTTCCGCCCGCCGCTGGAGAAGATGGACAAGCCCTACTACGAGGCCCGCGACTGTCTGGTCGAGAACAACCGCTTCATCGGCGGCGAGGCGGCAGTCGCGTTCGTTACGCAGGAGGGCTGTGCGGCCCGCTTCAACACGATCTATCGGCCTCGCAAGTTCCCCTTCCGCATCCTCGAGGAGACGAAGGACGAGCGGTTCCTCAAGAGCCGCCGCGGGGTCATCGAGCACAACGTCATCGTCTGGCGGACCGGCGACATGTACACCGCGGTCAACGTCGGGCCGGGCACGGAGGCGGCGTCGTTCACCTTCGCCGCCAACGTCTGGTTCTGCGAGAACAGGCCGGCCGCCAGCAGGCCCGACCTGCCCGCGAGAGAAACCGACGGCCTGGCCGGCGTCGATCCGAAACTGAAAGACCCCGCGAAGGAAGACCTGACCATCGGCAACGCGGAAGTGCTGAAGGCGGCCGGCTGGCGGCCGGCGCCGCCTGCCACAACGCAGCCGGACGAGGTGGAAGAGAAAAGCTGATTCGCGGGCGATGCCGCCCCGTGCGGCTGGCGGCTTGTCGCTTCACAGGACGCCGTCGCCCGGAGCAGGTGATTGCTACTCAGCCGGCTCGCCTCGGCCGCCGCGATACTTGATCACGCGGACGTCTTCCATCGTCACCAGGCCCTCGTCGACCATGCGGTCGATCGTCGGCAGGAATTCGTTGACCTTGTCAGCCGAGTCCACGATCTCAATGACGATGGGCAGGTCCTCGCTCAGCCGAAGAATCTTGGCCGTGTGCAGCCGCGAGTGCCGGCCGAAGCCCATCGCGCCGCGCAGGACGGTCGCCCCGGCCAAGTGGGCCTCGCGGGCGGCCAGCACGATGGCCTCATAGAGCGGCTTGTGCTCCCAGCGGTCCGACTCACCGACGAAGATCCGCAGCAGCAGGCCGTTTTCGGGAATGGTCATTCGTCGCTCCTTGCTCACGCGCCGAAGACGCGCTCGGCGATGCGGTATCCGACCAGCACCAGGGCGATGCCCAGGACGTTGTTGAGGGCTATGTTCCAGCCGGCGCGGGCCCACTGCCCGTCGTTGATGAACATGAACGTCTCGTAGCCGAATGTCGAGAAGGTGGTCAGCCCGCCCAGCACCCCCACCAGCACGAGCAGGCGCACGTTGGGGCTGACCAGCCCCTTGTTCAGCATCAGCGGGGTGAGCAGGCCGATCAGCAGGCAGCCGACCAAGTTCACCGTCAGCGTGCCGATGGGGAACCGCCCCTCGAACAGAACCTTGGACAACGCCGTCACGCCGTAGCGAAGGACCGAGCCGACCGCGCCGCCCAGCGCCACCCATAGTATCTGGATCACGATCGGGCTCCGAATTCGGGGGCGGCAGCCGGGGCCGCCTGAAAAGACGAAGACTCCCGCCCGCTTTCGCGAAGGTAGGAGTCATCAGGCCGGGCCTCGCGGCCCGCGTGCCGGTTGAAGGCGAACTCCATCGCCTCAATTCATGTTTACAGCATAGCCACAGCCGCAGCCGGTGAAAAGCGAAAGTCCCCGCCCCCTAATTGGTCTCGCTGGGGGCCAGTTGCGGATTGCGCTGGCGCGTGGCCACGGCCGCGTCGTTCTGCTTGCAGGTGCGCAGGTAGACTTCCCCGGCCGACTCCTGGTAGCCCATCCAGGCGTAGGGGTCCACACCGGCCACGGGCACGACCTTGCGGGAATCGCACTTGGCGAAAGTGGTGTCTTCCTGCCGCCCCCAGGGCAGGCGCGACCAGGCGTTCATGTAGTGGTTGACCAGCACGCGGCGGTAGATGTTGCTGCGGTTGCGGGCCGAGCGGTGCAGCAGGTGGCCGTTAAAGAAGACGACACTGCCGGCCGGCACCTCGACGGGGACCTCGTCCGACGCGTCGAAACCCCAGCTTTCGGCGGCGGTGTCGAACTCCTCGTAGTTGCCGTGGTCGCGCTGCGGATAGAGGTAGCCGCTGCGGTGGCTGCCCGGCACGACCCAGAGGCAGCCGTTGGCGACGGTGGCCGGGTCGATCGCGATCCACGCCCCACACAGCGAGCGGTCGCGCGTAGGGATGTAGATTTCGTCCTGGTGCCAGGCCTGCCCCTGGAAGCCCGGCGGCTTGACGAACAACATGCTCTGCATGCACTTCACGCTGCCGTCCCAGTGCGGCAGATGAGCGGCGACGACCTGCGAGAGCACGCCGCAGATGCCCGCATGCTTCACGTACTTCAGGATCACCGGGCTGACGAGGTGCGGCTGGTGAATGCACAGGATGTTCCGCAGCACCTCGTCGTCGGACATCGTCTCCGGCAGCGGCGAGAGTGACTTGCAGGGATACCGGCCGCGGGCCAGGGCCGCCGCGTCGCGCTTCAGCTCCTCCAGTTCCTCGCCAGTCACCAACCCCTCGACGACGAGGAAGCCATCCTCGACGAACGACTTCGCCTGGGCGTCGCTGACGACCTTGGGAAGATCGATTCGCCTGCTCGCGAACTGCTCCGCCATGGGTTCCTCCCGTTCGATATGCATCCCGTTTAACACGAAGGGCCACGAATCTCGGGACAGGGCCACGAAGGCAAATTCAATTTCAGACCTTGAAAATCCCTTCGTGCCCCTTCGTGTCAGGCAATCCACCCGCCGCCCAGGACCACGCCGGCGTCGTCGTAGAAGACCGCCGCCTGGCCCGGCGTCGCCGCTGAGACCGGCTGGTCGAACTCGACCGACGCGGCCGCCGGCCCGGTGGACGCCACCCGCGCCGCGACCGGCGTGGCCTTGTAACGAATCTTAATGTAGGCGCGAAGTCGGCCGACTTCCGCCTCGCCCCGCGATTTCTCGCTCAGCCAGTTCACGCCCGTGCAGGTCAGCCGATCGCTCAACAGGGCGTCGGCCGGCCCCAGCGTCACCGTGTTGGCCGCTGCGTCGATGGCCGTCACGTAGGCCGGGTTGCCAAGCGCCACCCCCAGCCCGCGCCGCTGGCCGATCGTGAAATGCTGATGCCCCGGGTGCTCGCCCAGCACGCGGCCGGCGAGGTCGAGGATCGAACCCGGCCGAACGGCGCCCGGCGACCGCTCCCGCACCAGCCGGGCGTAGTCGTCGTCAGGAACGAAGCAGATTTCCTGGCTGTCGGGCTTGTCGGCGACGCAGCCGAGCCCGAGTTCAGCCGCCCGGGCCCGCACGCGCGGCTTGCGCCACTCGCCCAGCGGCAGGACCATGCGGGCGAGCATCGCCGGCTGCACGCCGAACAGGACGTAGCTCTGGTCCTTGGATGTGTCCAGCCCCCGGGCCAGCGCCGGCCCCTCGTCGGTCGTGATGATGCGGGCGTAGTGGCCGGTCGCCACCGCGTCGGCGCCGATCAGGTCGGCGTACTCGAACAGGCGGCCGAACTTCAAGCGGCTGTTGCAGGTCACGCAGGGGTTGGGCGTGCGGCCGCGATTGTATTCGGCGACGAACTCGTCGATCAGCCCGGCGAACGGCTGGGCGAAGTTGAGCACGTAGAAGGGAATGCCCAGCCGCCCGGCGACGAGTCGCGCGTCGGCAGCGTCGGCCGCCGAGCAGCAGCTCTTGTGCCCGGCTGCCGGTTCCTCCTGCTCCACGCCCATGCGCATGAAGACGCCGACGACCTCGTGCCCCCCGTCGCGCAGGACGGCTGCGGCGACGGAGCTGTCCACCCCGCCGCTCATGGCCACCAGAATCTTCCGACGTGCCGGCATGGTTCCTCCGCGGATCGGCCCACAGTTGAGCGGGCTATTGTAGCACGGCCGCCGCCGCGGCCGACACACCTGACCCGGACGCAGGCAGGCGTGAGAATCATTTTCAAGCTCATTCCCGCATCTGCCGATAGTCACGTAAGTTGTGAACCTGAACGTCTGTTTCCTGTTTTGCGGGGGGCCGGAGGTTCGGCCATTAGCACTACTCACAGCCACGTGCAGCGTTGCTGTCAGGGACTGGTCAGCGGCGGACACGATCTGCTCAAGTGGTCCTGGGACGACTACATCAAGTCCGCCCTGGCGGTGTTCGACACCGAGCACGCCGACGACGTCGCCCGCCTGCTGGGCGTCCATTTTCCCACCCGCTGGGGCGCCGACTCCATTCAGGCAGCCCCGTCGGCGGTGCAGGCGCTAGCTCGTGCCCTGGGCGGCATACGCCAGGACCAGCACCTCTACGTCACGCACCCCGACGCCGGCCCGGTGGTCTTCGCCGCCTGGTGGCCCTGGGGCAACGGCAAGTCGATCAGCGTCCGCGTGGGAGTGCACGACCCGGCCGCCACGCCCGACGCCACCCGCGAGCAGTTGCAGACGTGGTTCGGCCTGGCCGGGTAGAGCCCGCCGCCGCCTCGAACACATCGCTTAATTGCTTGACGAACCCTTGGCCGCAGGCTAAGTTAGGGGACTTTTCCTATCGGGCGCGGCTCACACCGGCCCGGAGGCGTCGGCTGATGTTCAGCCGGCGAAAACCGTCAACCTGCCGGCGGAGTCGGCGACCCTGTCCTGCGTCGGTGCCGGATCGGCCCGATGCGGGAAGCCGCAACTGGCGCAAGGGCGCCCTTGAGCACTCCGAGACCGGCCAGGCCCGTCAGGGCCGGGAGTCAGCACATGTCCGAGGAAATTCCCCAGACTTCGTCAGAGCAGCCCGTCCAGCCGCCGGCTGAGGCCGCCGCCCCGAGCATCGAGTCGGCCGGCGAAGCCAAGGGCGTGCGGACCATGGTCCGCGAACTGATCGACGCAGGCATCCACTTCGGCCATCGCGCGTCGCGCTGGAACCCGAAGATGGAACCGTACATCTACGGCAAGCGGAACAAGATTCACATCCTGGACGTCCGCGAGACGCTCAAGGGCCTGTTGCGGGCCAAGAAATTCATCAGCCAGGTCGTCGCCGGCGGCGATGACGTCGTGTTCGTCGGCACCAAGCGGCAGGCGCGGCACTCCATCGCCGAACACGCCACCCGCTGCGGCATGCCCTACGTCAACGAGCGCTGGCTGGGTGGCACGCTGACCAACTTCCGCACGATCCGCAGCCGACTGGGCCGCCTCGAGGAGCTCGAGGCCCTCGAGGCCAACGGCAAGATCGAAGCCGGCAGCAAGAAGGAATCCTCCTCGCTGGCACGCGAGAAACGCAAGATCATGCGCAACCTCGGCGGCATCCGCACGATGGACAAGATCCCCGGCGTAATGGTCCTGGTCGACGTCCGCCGCGAGCACATCGCCGTCCGCGAGGCCCAGAAGGTCGGCGTCGCCACCGTCGCCCTGATCGACACCGACAGCGACCCTGACTTCGCCGACCTGCCGATCCCCGGCAACGACGACGCCATGCGGGCGATCGACCTGGTGCTCGGCGAACTGGCCGACGCGGTGCTGGTCGGCAAGGCCAACCGCGCCGCCGCCCAGGAAGCGGCCGCCAAGGAGAACGACGCCCTGAAGCGCCGCCGCACCCGCCGCAAGACCACCAGCGAGCAGTTCGAGGAGGTCCTGACGCCGACCGAGCAGAAGATTCACGCCGCCGCCCCCAGCGTGCTGGACGTGGTCTCCGGCCCCGAGGCGCCGGTCGAGCCCGCAGCCGCCGACGCGCCGGCTGCCCCCGCAGCCCCGGCCGCCGGACAGGGCGAGCAGCAGGGCTGAACGCCTCCGCGGGCCCGGGCCGACGGAGGCCGGGCGCGGGGCGACGCAACGCGAGTGTTTTCTGACCCACGAGATGAACCGCCGGGCCGCCCCGGCGGGATCAGGAATCGGAAGGAACACGATAATGGCAGAGACTGAGATTTCCGCATCGGTCGTCATGGCCCTTCGGGCCCGCACGGGCATGGGCATGATGGCGTGCAAGAAGGCGCTGGCCGAGGCCGGCGGCGACACCGAGAAGGCCGTCGAACTGCTCCGCAAGGCGGGCATGAAGAAGGCCGACGAGAAGGCCGTCCGCGAGACCAAGGAAGGCCGCGTCACCAGCTACATCCACCACAACGGCAAGGTGGGCGTGCTGCTGGAGATCAACTGCGAGACGGATTTCGTCGCCAAGGGCGACCTGTTCACCACGCTGATGAGCGACCTGTGCATGCACATTGCCGCAGCCGCCCCGCGCTGCGTCCGCCGCGAGGAAGTGCCGGCCGACCTGGTGGAGAAGGAGAAGGCCTTCTACCGCGAAGAGGTCGCCAGCAAGCCCGCGAACATCCAGGACAAGATCATCGCCGGCAAGCTGGACAAGTGGTTCAGCGAGCAGGCGCTGCTGGAGCAGCCGTTCGTCAAGGACGACAAGAAGAGCGTCGGCGACCTGATCAAGGAAGCGATCAGCAAGACCGGCGAGAACATCAGCGTGGCCCGCTTCGCCCGCTTCGTCGTCGGCGGATGATGACAAGTTTCGAGTTTCCAGTTCCAAGTTTCGAGTGAATGACGAGGTCGGACGTTCCCTCCTCCTGTTCACTTGCCACTTGAATCTTGCCACTTGAAACTCCGCGGAGTCTCCCATGCCCGACTCGCCCGTCTACAAGCGCGTGCTGCTGAAGATCAGCGGGGAAGGCTTCTGCCGGCCCGACAGCGGCGGCATCGAGGGCGACGAGGTAGACCGCATCGCCCGCGAGATCATCGACGTCTCCAACCGCGGCGTCCGGCTGGCGATCGTCGTCGGCGGGGGCAACCTGATTCGCGGAAAGACCTTCGCCTCCGGCTCGCGGGTCCAGCGGGCGACCGCGGACTACATGGGCATGCTGGCGACGGTGATGAACGCCCTGGCACTCCAGGACACGCTGGAGTCGATGGGCCAGCCGACGCGGGTGCAGTCGGCCATCGAGATGCGAGCGGTCTGCGAGCCGTACATCCGCCGGCGGGCCGACCGCCACCTGGACAAGGGCCGCGTGGTGATTCTGGCCGCCGGCACGGGCAACCCCTTTGTCACCACTGACACGGCCGCCGCGCTGCGGGCGACCGAGCTGGGCGTCGACGCGCTGCTCAAGGCCACCAAGGTGGACGGGGTCTATTCGTCCGACCCCAACGCGGACAAGTCGGCGAAGTTCATCGATCGGCTGACGCACGGCCAGGTCCTGTCCAGCCAGCTCGGCGTGATGGACCTGGCCGCCATCAGCCTGTGCATGGAGCACAAGATTCCGGTCGTCGTGTTCAACCTCAAGAAGCACGGCAATATCGCCCGAGTCGTCTGCGGCGAGAAGATCGGCACCGTGATCACAGCCAGTTGAGGCCCCAACGCAGGAGGACGCCGATGGACCTGGACGAGATTCTCCTGGAAGCCGAAGACAAGATGTCCAAGGCCGCGGACTACTTCAAGGAAGAGCTTCGCGGCGTGCGGACCGGCCGGGCCCACACCGGGCTGGTCGATCACCTGCACGTGGAGTATTACGGATCGAGCACGGAACTGCGGCAGTTGGCAGCCATCTCGACGCCGGCCGCCGACCTGATCGTCATCAAGCCGTTCGACCCCGGCTCGCTGAAGGACATCGAGCGGGCGATCCAGGCCAGCGACATCGGGCTGACCCCGCAGTCGGACGGCAAGGTGATTCGGCTGGCGGTGCCGACGCTTTCGGGTGATCGGCGGCGGCAGCTCATCCACCAGGTCAAGGAGATGTCCGAGCAGTCGAAGGTGGCTATCCGCAACGCCCGCCGCGACGGCAACAAGGAGATCGACAAGGCCGAGAAGGACAAGTCCAACCCGGTCAGCGAGGACGACGCCAAACGGGCCAAGGACGAGATTCAGAAGCTGACCGAGCAGTACGAGAAGAAGATCGTCGATCTGCTGGCCGACAAGGAAAGGGAGATCGAAGAGGTCTGACCGGGTCGGCCGGTCGGTCGGGAAAGAAACCGAGCCCTGCGTTACCAACGGTCGTATAATGGCGCGGACGCGGGGGCGTAGCTCAGTCTGGTAGAGCAACTGACTTTTAATCAGTAGGTCTTGGGTTCAAGTCCCAACGCCCCCAATGGAGAGGAAGTGACGAGTGCCCAGTATTGAGTGCTGGGTGAAGGAACGGGCGACTCGCCTCCTGCTCAGCACTCAGCACTCAGCACTGAACATTCAGCACTGTTTGTCGGCCCCGTCGTCTAGCCAGGTCTAGGACACCAGGTTTTCATCCTGGTAACTCGGGTTCAAATCCCGACGGGGTCAGTTCAACGCAGAGGCCCGCGGTCCCCGGGGACCGTGGGCCTCTTGCGTGTCTGACGGCAACGCGGGCCGCGGGCGGTTTCAGGGAACCGCCTTCTCGGCAGCGTCCGACCAGTCGAACCGGATGACGACAACCCGGCGATTGGCGATGTCGGAGACGTAGAGTCGTCCGTCGGCCTCGGCGAAGTCGCACGCCTCCGGGCCCGAGAAGCGGATGGCCGGCCCGGCGTCGTCGCTGTTGCCGTATTGGCCGATCCGGGCGATGCGGTTGCCGGCCGAGTCGATCATCTGCACATCGAACAGGAACGGGTCGGGCGCGAACACGCGGCCGTAAAGGTCGGCGTCCAGGTGCGACGGCATGCACTTGCAGCCGGGATCAGGAGTGGGACCGTCGATGCTGGCCGGGATCGTCCCGATGCCGCCGTAGCTCCACATCGAGCCGGCCACCTTGACGTCATATTGCAGATACGCTGACTTGTAGGCCACCGCGTCGGCTGGGGCGTTGGTCAACTCCGATCCCGGCGAGGTGATCTGGTCCGTCTTCTTCTTGGCCAATTGCTCGCCGTAGATGACGCCGCCGGCCGGTCCGAACTTGAACACCGCGCCCATGTGAAACAGGTAGGGGTTGATGTAGATGTAGCCCCACGGCGGCGGCATCTGCTTCTTCCGCCACCACAGCCAGTTGTCGGCCGGCATGACCCCGGCGAACTCGGCCGGGAACGGGCGGTCGGCCGGTCGGAGGTTCAGCCCCACGTAGAGATTGCCCGCGGCGTCCACGCCCAGCCCGCTGTCGCCGCCGCCGATGCCGGCGACCAGCCCGGCCTTCTTGAGCTTGCCGTCCGGGCCGTACTGGTCGAGCGTCGCGCCCACGCCGTGGTTCACTGAACGGATGATGAAGAGGTCGCCGTCGGGGGCCACGCGGTGCCCGCGCAGGCCCTGGTCCGGACCGTAGGAGCGGAACTGCACGGGAATCCGGTTCGACTCGCTCCCGGCGAACGGCAGCGGCTTGCCCGACGGATCGTATCGCGCGATGTAGGTCTCCGCGTATCCGTCGGTGCAGTAGATGTTGCCCTTGCCGTCCAGCGTGATGTCGCTGCCGGTCAGGTCGAGCGAAGTCATCTTGCCGCTGTCCAGGTCGATCGACCTGAACGGCTGCCGCATGCGGAGCGTGCGGTGCTCCTTGACGATGACGCGGCCGCGCTCCGGGTCGGCTGCCAGGAAACTCGGATTGACCAGCCCGGCCCCGCCCAGGATCGGCGCGCCCAGCGTAAACTTCCCATCGGCGTAGGCCACCGGCGTCAGGCATTGGCCCTTGTCGCGCACGACGGCCCACAGCCGCACGGGCTCAGCCGCCGGGTCCAGCGCGAGGAACTTGACGCCCGGGCTTTCGACGTCGGCCAATCGGGCGGCGGTACCGTCCTTCCAGGCGCCGAACGCGAGCAGGCGGCTGGGCGCCGACTTGTCGGCCATCCGGCTGAGGACGAAGATCTGGCCGCTGGCATGCACGCCGATCTGTTCGGGGCTGGGCGCTTCGAACTTGCCCAGGAACTTCCCTTCGGCGTCGAAGACCTGCACGCGGTTGTTGCCGCGGTCACAGACGTAGACCCGCCCCTCGCGGTCCGCCGCGAGGCCCTGCGGGTCGTTGAACTCGCCGTCGGCCTGCCCCGGCGCGTCCTTGCCCAGCCACAGCGGGCCGATCTTCGCGTCGCTCCACTTCAGCCGATAGATGCCGTGCTTGCGGAACGCCTCGAGCCCCTTGGCGTTGCCGACGCACGGGTTGAGGTAGACCGTCAGGCCGTCGGGACTGACGGCCAGCCGGTCCATGCCGACCGCGGCCCGCTCGCCGCCGCCGCCGAGGAAGCCGCGGGCGTCGAGGATCTTCGGGCCGACGAACGGCACGCCTTCCGGGGCCCCGCCCCGCCGGTCGAACGCCAGCAGGTAGCGCGGCGGGCCGTGCTCGCGGGCCGTCCCGGTCGAACTGGCCGCGATCAGGTAGCCCTTCGGATGCCAGGCCATCGACTGCCCGCGGAGGCCGCAGACCAGCGGATAGACGCTGAAGGAGTGGCCGCTGAAGAGGATCGGCACGCGCTGGCCTTCGATCATCAGATGCCCGACCGACTCGGTCCGCTGCGCCGGCGTGTCGGCGGAATAGGGCATGATCGTCCGCAGATACTTTCCGTTCCGGTCGAGCACGAGCAGCTCGGACCGGCCGAACTTGAAGCCTTCGTCCACCAGCACGTAGAGTTCGCCGTCGGCGCCGACCGTGATCGCGTCGATGTCGCCGGCCAGCGTCATCGGGTCATGGCCGAGATACTTCTCGAGCTTCGCCTGCGAGCCGACGCGGACGCGCACCTTGAACGGGCCTCCGGCGGCCGCCTGCCCCGCGTCGTCCCGGCCGTCCCAGGTCAGCTCCTGCGCCAGCGAGTCCTTCGTCAGCGGCGCCGGCGCGTTGGGGCCCAGCAGACCGGCCGCCACGTGGCGGATTGTCCGCCCCCGGGCGTCCAGGACCGCCACCTCCACGTCGCTGGCCGTAGTCACGGTGAACGAAATCTTCACCTGCTCGCCCGCGCGGGCGACGGCCACCTGGCCGTCGAGCTTTGACTGGTCGGTCTTGCGGACGTCCAGTGGAGCGAGGACCGGGGCAGCCGACAACGGCAGGCCGGCCAGCAGCAGAACGCCCGCGGATCGGAGCAGCGTGCGAACATCCATGTCTGGAATCTCCTTCACCCCCGCAGCGCGGGGACGTCAGGCTCGAACCGGTCGGACAAGCGGTAATGCGTGAGGGCCGGCCACACGACGGTCGGTCGCTTCTTAACCTCGCGGAGCAGCATCCCCCTTGAAGGAGATGCTGCTCCGCGTCGATCACTTCATACTTTCTCGCCCGGACGTTTTCAATGAGCATGACGTCGGCGGACCGCCGAACCGGCCAGCCCCAGCCCGCCCAGCGCCAGCAACGCCAGCGTGGCAGGTTCCGGCACAGTCGCAGCCGTCAGATGCAGAATCACCTGGCTGCCCTGGATCGTCACTTCCCCGGTGGCGCCTGTGGGCAGGCCGTTGATCGTCCAGGTCGGGTTGGTCGGGGCGCTTCCGCCGAAGTTGAACAGGACGCGGTCCAGGTCTGTCGTCGGCCCGTCGCCGGCGCCGACCCAGGTCAGATTCAGCGTTGCCGTCGCCCCGAAGGAGAGGCTGGTCGCCTCGACCAGGTCGCCGGTCGTCTCGTCATACTCCAGATCCAGGACAGCGCCGCCCTGGAAGTTCACGCTGCCCAGATGCAGTGTGCCGATGCTCTGGCCGGGGGTCAGGTGGCCGCCGGATTCGACCGTCGTGGCGCCGGTGATGTAGCCGCCGCCGCCCAACCTGGCCCCGTTCTTGACCGTCACCGCGCCCGTGCCTGTCGCCGAGCCGCTGGTGTTGGTCGCCAGCAGCGTCCCGGCGCTGACCACGGTGCCGCCCGTGTAGGCGTTGCCGACCGCGCGGCTGAGGTTCAACGTGCTGTTGCCGACCTTGGAGATGGCCAGGGCGGAAGAGATCGCCCCGCTGACCGAGAGCGTTCCCAGGTACGTGTTGCTGGCGTCGCCCAGGACGATCGTCGGCGACTCGCCTAGATCGGAGCGGATGCCGCAGCCGATGTCGCGGCTGCTGTTGTCGGCCATCAGCGTCAGGGAACCAACGGGATCCGCCACCCAGAATCCGCCGGAACTCCCGTCCAGATTGACGCCGAGCCGGAAGATGATGGCCGAGGCGTTGACCTTCAACTCGGCGGCCGAGGTCACCGTGTTGTTGAAGACCACCGTGCCGCCGCCCTGGAAGGCCCAGAGCGTGCTGCCGCTCTTGTTCGTGGTCCCGTTGAAGATGAGCGTGCCGCCGGCCGCCACGTTGGTGGTTATCGACGCCTTGGTATAGGATACGTTGCAGTTGACGTTGACTACGCCGGAGCCGCCGCTAAAACCGATGGCGCTGGTGTTAACAACGGTCAGCGTCTGTCCCGCGCCGCCGAGCGTCCAGCCGCCGACGGTGAAGGAGACGCCCGTCACGCTGGTCGTGCCGGTGATCGTCGGCTGGTAGGTTGCCGCCGATGGATCGTTGAAGCGGGCGACATTCAGATTGTCGGCGCCTGATGCCGACACCGGGGCGCTGCCGCCCACCCAGTTGTTCCCGTTCGACCAGACGATGCTGGTGTCACCGTCCCAGTCGGTGTATGTCGTCGCCGCCTGAATCGACGGGCAGATGGAGAGGACCAGTGCGACCAGCATCACCAGAGTTGTTGTCTTCATCGCTTCCTCCTTTGCTTGAACGCATGGCTGACTACAGCGGCAGTGTCACTGTCCGGGGAGGAGAAGCAAACCGCGTACCAGTCATGGATGCTGACGAAACCTAGAAACACAACCAATTGCTGCAACGCGCCTTACTTTCTTATCAAGAACAAATGTCAGAGATTGGCGCCGCACATGAATGGTGTCCGGCGACGACAAAATAATCCCCATCTGGGATGCGTAGTTCATAAGATATGTGTCCGAAAATTCTTATATGCCATTCAGCCTGAGTCAAAATTGCATCATGCCGAGCGGAACGGCCTTCCACCTTGTTAGGCGCGGGACGGCAAACCGGACACGCGTTCCCCCACGGCGGTGCAGGCCAACGCCGCCGGAGGCGAACGCAGCCGCTCGAAACCAGACCGATTCGTCAAACAGAGCCGGGGCGGACGCATGGGCCGGATCGGCTCCGGACCGTCGCCGCACGCAACCGTCAATGGAATCGGAACGCCTGTCCGGCCAGGGTGTTCTTCCTAAGAGCGTGTATGAAAACTTACGCGGGTCGCATGTCGGTTTTCATACACGCTCTAAGGGATTGGAGGGACCTCGCGCAGACCGATATAATCGGTGTGACCGAATCAGGGACCGCACGCCGCGGGCCCGGGGAGGGCCGATGACCACGCTTCAGCAACCGCACGAGGTCGATCGTGTTCACGCCGCCCTCCGCTTTGTCGCCGGCCGATGGTGGTGGGTCAAGCTGGGCGAGCGGCTGCTGGCCTGGCTGGCCGGGTCGGCTGGCCTGCTGATTGTCCTGTCTGCCGTCGCAGGCTTCCTGCCGTTGGGTTCGACGACTCGCTGGATGATGCTCGCGCTGCTGATCGTCCTCCCGGCCGCCGCCCTGCTGTCGATGGTCGTCTGGCCGCTGCGCCATCGCCTGACGCCGGCCGAGGCGGCCCGCCAGATCGAGACCCGCCTGGACGGCTTGGAAAATCGCTACATCAACGCCGTTCAACTCTCCGCCGAAGCCGACAGTGGCTCGCTCTTCGACCGCGAGCTGGTCAGCCGCGTCATCCACGAAATCGCCATGACGACCTCCGACGTGCCGGTCAGCCGGGCGGTCACGACGCGTCGGCTGGGCTGGACGGCGATGGCCGCCGGCGGCGTCGCGGTCGTGATGCTGCTGTTTGCGATGCTCGGCGGCGGGCGGTTCGCCTATGGGCTGGAGCGGCTGTTGCACCCGGGCCTCAAGGGCTGGGTCGGCCGTATTCACATCGACCATGTTTCGCCCGGCGACGTCACGCTGCCGATCGGGGCGCGGATGACCGTCGAGGTGACCGCCTCGACCACCACGCGGCTGGCCGAGGAACCCCGCGCCCGCCTCTGGATCCGCCATGAGGGTGAGAGCGATTTCGTCCCGATGGGCCTGAGCGCGACGCGGCCGCTGGCCTTGCCGGGTCAGCCGGGCGTTTACGTGCTGCCTTTCACGTCGGTGGCCGTCGGCTTCGACTACTACGTCTCGATCGGCGAGACGGTGGATCGCGACCGCGTCTATCACGTCCGCGTTCAGCCCCTGCCCCGCGTGCAGGACCTGTCGGTGTCACTCACCTGGCCGAAGTACATCGCCTGGGAGCAGCCGGCCAAGCCGCCCGTCGGCGGGAGCTTCGAGGCCCCCGTCGGCAGCGACGCACAGATCGACCTGACGACCGATCAGCCGATCGCGTCGGCGATGATCGTGCTGGCCGGCGTCGGCGAGGACCGCCCCTCCGACCGCAAGAACATCGTCATGACGCCGCAGGGCTCCGAGCGGCGGCAGTGGCGCGGCTCGCTGGTCGTGACCCAGCCGATGCAATACCAGATCGTCTGCCTCGACCACGAAGGCCGCGTCATCGCCCGCCAGCCCGAGCCGGCCGCCGGCGCCGCCGACGACGCCGGGCGGTTCTACTCGATCCGGGCCCTGCCCGACACGCCGCCGACGATTTCGATCACGCGGCCGGGCCAGGACGACTACGTCCAGCCAGGCGGCACGATCGAGATTCGCTTCAAGGCCGTCGATGGGCACGGGCTGACGGCGGTCCGGCTGATGACCGCGAAGGTGAAGGGCGAAGCCAACGGCGACCTGGCGACCGAGGAGCCGACCGTCCGCCACGCCGCAGCCGCCGCCGAACTGCTGGACAAGGACGGCCACCCGCGCCGCGACGCCGCGGTGACCTACGTGTTCGACCTCCGCCAGGGGCCGAAGTACGAGAAGGGCGACCGGCTGTTTTACTGGGTCGAGGCGACCGACAACCGCGACCTGCGTGCCCGCGCCGCCGTGCTGGGGCTGGGGGCAAACGACAGCGGCGGCCCGCAGACCGCGGCGTCGGCCCGCTACCTGCTGACCGTCGAAGACCACGCCGAGGTGCTGGCCGCCCGCACCGACACGCTCCAGAAGCTGACGGCCGAGTTGCTCCGGCTGCTCAAGGCGCAGAAGGACGTGCGGGCCGCGACGGTCGCCCTCGTTCACGACAACGTCGCCGCCGCGCAGTTCCCCGCGGCCGCGGGCGCGGTCAAGGCCGGGCAGTTCGCCTTCGCGACCGACCTGCTCAAGCTGGCGCTGGGCAAGGTGATCGAGTTCGACGACTCCACGCGGACGATCCGCGAGCAGCTCAAGGTTCTGGCGTATAACGATTCGCGGCAGGCCCGCGACCAGGCCGGCGACCTGGCGCAGTTCCCCGATGCCCAGTCCGCCGCCGACCCGATCAAGCAGCTCACCGCCAGCCAGGACCGCGTGATCTACTCGCTGGAGTCGATGCTCGGGCTGATCGGCGAGATGCTCCAGCGGGCCCAGGACGAGTCGCAGCGGACCAGCGGAACCGACCTGCCGCAGGACGTGCGGGACAAGCTCAAGGCCCTCGCCGGCGAGCTGACCAAGTTCATCGACCAGCAGAAGAAGGTGATCGCCGTCTCGCAGTCGCTGGCCAAGACGCCCGTGGACGACCTGAGCGACGCGGACAAGAAGGAACTGGAGAAGCTGGCGGCGCTGGAGGACAAGTGGGAGAAGTTCCTCGACGAGCAGATTCACGACTTCTCCAAGCTCAGTGAGCAGGACTTCTCCAACCCGACGCTGCTGAAGGAACTGATCGAGATCAAGACTGATGTGGTGATGGCCAAGGACGCGCTGAACAAGAAGGCCGTCGAGATCGCCGTACCGATCGAAGAGGCCGGCGCCGAACTGGCCAAGGAGACCGTGACCAACATCGAGAAGTGGCTGCCCGACACGCCCGACCGCGAGAAGTGGTCGATGGAGGAGCCGACCGAGCAGCAGGACGTGCCGATGGCCGAACTGCCCAAGGAGCTTGAGGACCTGATGGGCCCCCTGATGGAGCAGGAGGAAGACCTGTTCCAGGAGATGGAGGACGCGACCAGCAAGTGGACCGACAGCCTGGACAAGGGCGCCGGCTGGGACGCGATGGACGGGCCGATCTCCAACATGAGCGCCAAGGGCGTCACCGGCAACCGGCTGCCCAACCAGAGCGAGATCAGCGGGCGGTCCGGTGAAGGCCGCGAGGGCAAAGCCAGCGGCGAGATGGTCGAGCAGGACGCCACCGGCAAGGGCGGGCGACGCACACCGACGCGGCTGTCGGAGGACCCCTTCCAGAAGGGCCAGGTGAACGACACCTCGAAGGAGCCGCCCGGCGGGGCGACCGGCGGCGGCAAACTGGCCGGCGCCGCCGGCGAAGGCCTCGAAGGCCCCACGCCCGGCGACGTTCAGAAGATGCAGCGGCTGGCCCAGAAGCAGGCGGCCATCCGCAACAAGGCCGAGGCCGTCGACGCCCGATTCCGCGCTAACAACTACAACAACTTCGCCCTGCGCAAGGCCATCGAAATCATGCGCGACGTCCAGTTCGACCTGGAGAACAACCGCTACCAGAACGCCCTGCGGAAGAAGGCCGTCCTGGTCAACAACCTCCAGGCCCAGCAGTCGATGCTCCGCGGCGACATCCACGTCGAGATCGACACCTCGGCCCAGCCGCCGGACATCGCCCGCAAGGACATTGTCGCCCCCAGCGAGAGCGAGCTGCCGCCGCGCTACAAGGACCTCGCCCGCGAATACCTCAAGACCCTCTCCGACCAGGCGACCTCCGGGTCGGGCGAGTGAGGCACGCTTCGGACGAGCGGGGCGCAACCGCCGGCCGCCGCCCGGTCACTTGGGTTCCTGGACCTTGTTGAACGTGATCTTCCTGCCGTCGACGGTCACCGTCAGCCAGCCGCTGTCGGTGAAGCCGACATCCGCCTTGGGCGCTGCCGCGTCCGGGCCCGCGGCCGTCAGCACGGTCACATAGAGCCGGTGCGTCACGCCGTCCTCGCCGACGACGCCCTCGCCCTCCAGTTCCATCCGCCACAGGCCCCACGCCGGCACGACTGACTTGGGCGGCTTGCGCTTGTTGTTCTTCTCGACGGCCATGTAGGTGTAATTCACGCCGTTCACGTCGCACTCGTGGCCGGGCCCGCCGATCAGCGTTACGCGCCTTGTCCGCGGCAGCAACGGCTGGACGATCAGCGATGCCCGCGGCCGCCCGATCCGCCAGACGCCGCCGACCTCTTCCGGCTGGGTCGTCGCGTGCAGCAGCCAGCGGGCGCGGACGGCCGGGCGCATCGTCTGGGCCTGGTCCACGACGACGACATGCTCGCCCGTGAACGCCATCGTGCGGACGTAGCGTTTCACCTTGGCGGCGTCCCACGCGGGCGTGACGTCGGCCACGACGCTATGCACGCCGTCGCCCGAGACCCACGCCGGATCGTCGACCGCCAGCAGGTTGCCCGTCTCGACCAGCTTGCGGTGGGCTTCGTACTCGGCGACGCTGGACGCCTCCTGGTAGTGGATGTTCCGCTGCGTGCCCTCGTCGGCGGGGTCGGCCGGGTCGTTGAAGATCACCGTGTTGGATGCGACGGCCTGCTTGTAGTAGTGGTGGCGGTGGGCGACGTCGAAGCCGATATAACAACCGGCCTGGATCGCCAGCGGCGTGTCGCGAAAGATCGTGAAGTTGCCCTGGTCGAAATGGCCGTGATCGCCGAAGTAGTCCCCGCAGCGGAAGCTGACGCACATGCCGTCGTCACTCCAGTCGCTGCGATAGAAAACGTGTCCGAGCCCCGTCGGCGAAAAGACGCGGAACCGCGGCAGCCTGTCAAGCGGCGCAGCCGCCACCTTCGGGTCGTGCTGGGTCAGGAACAGGTAGATCCACTCGGCGTGGTAGCCGCTGGTCTTGAGGCGGTCGCTGATCCGCGAGGCCAACTCGGCGTCCTGGCCGCTGCCGTACTGGGCAGCGAAGATGTCCAGCATGAATCGAATCTGCTTGGCCGCCGACAGGTCCGCGTTGTCGCCGACGCTGATGAAGTTCAGGTCCGGCTGCACCGCGTAGATCAGGTAGTCGGACATGTCGCGCAGCCAGTCGCTGTCGGCTGGGTCGGCGGTGTGAAACCAGTCGACGTTCGCGGCGCTGCGGGCGGCCAGCAGGAACTGGAGCAGTGGAAACATCATGTAGTTGGGCCCGTAGCTCAGGCCGTTGTGCATCGCCCCGCCCTGCATCCGCCGCGCGGGGATCAGGACGTTCCGGTAGTAGTCCCGGCCCGCGGTCCACAACGCCAGTGCTTCGGGCCGCCGGTCGTGCAGCGCCAGGCCGGTCATCCCCAGCCCCGCGCACCAGGCGTACATCCGCGTGTGGAAGATGTGGGCCCCCTCGTTGAACAGCGACGCCTTCACGTGCCCAGCCAACGAGAGCATGCGGTCCTCGACCAGCCGCTTGTCCGCGTCGGTGAACCCCTTCCAGTTGAACAGCCAGTCGTAGGCCAGCGCGGCATCGACCAGGTCGACGCCCTCGTAGCTTGCCGTCACGTCGGCCGGGATCGACTTGAGGGCCTTCAGCGCCGCGGACCCGGCGTCGTCGCCGCCGAGCATCAGCCACTTGAGCGCCAGGTCCGCCCGCGTGTCACGCAGCAAGTGCATCCGTTCCTTGAACGGCGACTGCTTCGCCCGCGCCCGCAGTTGCGCCAGCGAGGGCCCGCCCTCCCACGCCGCCGGCCTGACAAACAGCCGTGGGTGCGTGCTCAGCAGCGTCTCGGCCTTCTGCTGGCAGCCAGCCAAAGCCGACAGACCGGCAACAACCAACAGGCCCATGACTCGTTTCACGTCACACCTCCTGTGTGTTCGCCTGAAATGTTCACACGAAGCGCTTCCACCATCGGCCCAGCCACAACAGCGCCCAGAGCCGCTGGGAATGCTCCTCGCGGCCGGACTGATGCCGCGCGAGCAGGCGGTCGATGAAGCGGCGGTTGAACGCATCCTCGGGCAGGAACGCAATCGACTCGCGCAGCAGCGGGACGAGCTGGCCGCCGCCGTCGCCCTCCCGGAACCAGCGGTCCAGCGGCAGCGAGAAGCCGCGTTTGGGCTGCTCCCAGACATGCGCCGGGACGATATCGCCGAACGCCTGGCGCAGGATCCACTTGCCCACCCCCTGGTGCAACTTCCACTCGGCCGGCAACGAGAGCGCCAGTTCGACGACGCGGTGATCCAGGAACGGCGATCGCACCTCCAGCCCCACGCGCATCGACGCCCGGTCCACCTTGGTCAGGATGTCGCCGGGCAGATAGCCGCGGTAGTCCGCGCCGATGGCCGCCGCGACCGGGTCGGGCCAACGGGCCAGCCGCGTCACGCCCGGCTGGCCGGCGACCGGCGTCTCGCGATACTGCATGAACCCCTCGATGCTGAACGCCTCGCGGACGCCGCCGCCTATCACCTCGATGCCGCCGGGGGCAACAGGCGGCGGGGTGTACCACGCCGGCCGAAGCAGCCGCCGCATCTGCCGTTCGCTGAACAGGCCGACCCACTCGCGATACGCCCGGGCCAGCGGGCGGCGAAGCCCGTCAGCCAATCGGCGCAGCCGCGTCCATTGGTTGCGCTGCCGGGCGCCGCCGAGCAGCCGCCAGATCGGCCAGGTCGCCGCCCACAGCGGACGCGACCAGCCCAGTCGCCCGTGCAGTCGGGCCGCCTGGTAGCGGGCGTAGCCGCCGAACGCCTCGTCGCCGCCGTCGCCGGAGAGCGCGACCTTCACCTGCGGCCGCGTCGTCGCCGAGACGAACCACGTCGGGATGATCGAGCTGTCGGCGAACGGCTCGCCGACCGTCTCGACCAGGTCGTCCAGCGCCGCGGTCAGCCGGGCCGGGTCGGCCACCATCTCGCTGTGGACCGTGCCCAGTTCCTTGGCGACACGCCGCGCGGGCTCGCGCTCGTCGTAGGCCGGGTCTTCCGTGCCGACGGTGAACGTGTGCAGCGGGCGGCCGAGTTCCCGGCGCACGATCGCCGCGACGATCGCCGAGTCGATCCCGCCCGAGAGGAAGCAGCCGACCTCTACGTCGGCCCGCAGCCGCAGCGCCGTCGCCTCGACCAGCGCCGCCCGCACGGCGGCGACGGCGTTGTCCAGCGGCGGGCGGCGGACCTCCGTCGCCGGCGGCCGCCAGTAGTTGATGCTCCGGTCACCGGCCGGGTCGGCGACGAACTCGAACGCCCCGCCCGGTGCGACCTGTGCCGCCCGCGACCAGATGCCCCCAGCCGGCGGGACGTAGCCGTAGCGGAGATAGTCAGCCAGCGACGCGCGGTTCAGTTCGCCGCGGTCTTCGATGCATCGCACGCTGCTGCCGAAGGCGATCGCCCCGTCGTCGCGGCGGGCCCAGTAGAGCGGCTTCTGGCCCAGCCGGTCGCGGGCGAGCAGCAGCCTGCCCTTGCCTGCGTCGACCAGGGCGAACGCGAACTGCCCGCGCAGCAGCGGCAGGAAGTCCGGGCCAAATTCCTCGTAGGCGTGGACGATGACTTCCGTGTCGCTGTGGTCGGTCGCGAAGCGATGGCCGAGCTTGGCCAGGTCCTTGCGGATCTCGACGTGGTTGTAGATTTCGCCGTTGAAGACGACGCGGACCGTGCCGTCCTCATTGGCCATCGGCTGGGCGCCGCCGGGGATGTCCACGATCGCCAGGCGGTGATGGATCAGGCCGATCCGCCTGTCCGGCGAGAGGTACAGGCCGCTGCCGTCAGGTCCGCGGTGGACGATCGGGGCAGCCATCCGCCGAAGCGTCGCTTCGTCGATCGCCGGCGACGGCGACGCCCCCAGGCTCACGATGCCGGCGAATCCGCACATGGGAAAGTGCTGAGTCCTGAGTGCTGAGTGACAAGTGAAGAGCGACTACTTGAACCGGACTTCCTGCGTTTTCGACTTGACGACTCGGCCGATGCGGTAGACGCGCTCGCCGTCGCGCTCGAGCTGCGCGGCGATCGAGTCGGCGAAGGTCGGCCTCACGATCATCACGTAGCCGATGCCCATGTTGAAGACGCGATACATCTCGGCTTCCTCGACCGGCCCGAGTCTCGCGAGCCAGTCGAACACCGGCGGGATCGGCCAGGAGCCCTTCTTGATCTCCACGCCCGTGCCGGCCGGCAGGCAGCGCGGCACGTTGCCCTCCAGCCCGCCGCCGGTGATGTGGGCCATGCCGCGAACAGGACGCTTCACGCGATATTTCCGCAGCACTCGGACGACCGGCTTGACGTAGATCCGCGTCGGGCGAAGCAGGGCCGCGCCGACCGTCTCGCCCAGTTCCTCGACGTGGTCGGTCACCTTCAGGTTCGCGCGGTCGAAGACGATCCGCCGCACCAGGGCGTAGCCGTTGGAGTGAACGCCGTCGCTGGCCAGCCCGAGCACCACGTCGCCGGGCTCGATCTGCTTGCCGTCGATCACACGGCCCATCTCGGCGACGCCGACGGCGAAGCCGGCCATGTCGAACTCGTCGGGCTTGTAAAAGTCGGGCATCTCAGCCGTCTCGCCGCCCAGCAGGGCGCAGTCGCCGCGGACGCAGCCCTCGGCCACGCCGGCGACGATGTCGGCCATCCGCCCGGGCTCCAGCTTGCCGACGCCCAGGTAGTCCAGGAAGAACAGCGGCTCGGCGCCGCAGACGATCAGGTCGTTGACGTTCATCGCGACCAGGTCGATGCCGACGGTGGTCACGTCGCCGACCATGAAGGCGACCTTGAGCTTGCTGCCGACGCCGTCCGTGCAGCCGACCAGGACCGGGTCGGTGTAGTTGCGCTTGAAGAGCTTCTCGTTGTAGTCCAGGCGGAACATACCGGCGAACGCATCGTGCGGGCCCATGACCCGCGTGGAGTAAGTGCGGCGGACGCTGTTGCGGATCCGCTCGACCATCTCGTCGCCGGCGTCGATGTCAACGCCTGAGTCCTTGTAGGTGATTGGCGTGATCTGGCCCATGTGCTGCTCCCAAAGAGGAACGGACAGTGTAACCGCTCCGCCGCCTCTGTAGAAGAGGCCCGTCGCGGCGGGTCGGCGCAATCGGGCGCCCCCCGGACACCGGGCGAGGCATGTCCTGATGCGGCGTCGCGGACGCTGCGGACAGCGCCCCGCGAATCACCGTTTGCGTTCTAAGGGGGCTCTGCTTCGGCCAGATCGACGCGGCCGATTTGGTCGACCCGGAGTCGAGGCGACCCGGCCAAATGCGTCAGATCGCATTGGCCGACGCGTTTTGTAACATCTTGTCGGCCATAGCCTTAAAACACAGGCAAATGCAGGCAAATACAGGCCGCCGCGCAGTCAGTCCACGTCCCGGGGGTAGCGCTGGTCGCCGAGTTCCGCCTGGAGGCGATGGAGTTCGCGCTTCAGATCGCGTGCCACCGCGGCGTAGGCCGGGTCGGCGTAGACGTTGCGCATCTCGTCGCGGTCGGCCTCCAGGTCGAACAGCTCCCACTCCGGCTCCTCGCAGCCGGCGTTGGCGCCCGGCTGGCCGAGCGGGTCGGCGTAGTAGTAGATCAGCTTGTAGCGTCTGGTCCTCACGCCGTAGTGGGCGTAGACGTTGTGCGGGTTGTCCTTGTGCATCCAGTAGCGGTAATACATCGACTGCTGCCAGTCGTCCGGCGTCCGCCCGCCCAGCAGCGGCCGGAAGCTGCGGCCCTGCATGTCGGCCGGGGCGGGCAGGCCGGCAAGGTCCAGGAACAGCGGCGCGAAATCCACGTTGGTCACGATGTCGCCGTTGACGCTGCCGGCGGCCACCTCGCGCGGGTAGCGCAGAATGAAGGGCATCCGCAACGACTGCTCGTACATGAACCGCTTGTCGAACCACCCGTGGTCGCCCAGGAAGAAGCCCTGGTCCGACGTGTAGATCACCAGCGTGTTGTCGGTCAGGCCCTCGGCGTCGAGGTAGTCCAGCACGCGGCCAACGTTGTCGTCGACGCTGGCGATGACGCGGAGGTAGTCCTTGATGTAACGCTGGTAGGCCCACTTGCGCAGCTCGCTCTCGTCGAGATTGCGAGAGATGTCGCACTTGAGGTCGCGCTCGTTCATGTGCACGCCGACGCGGGTCTTGGCCGCAGCGGCCGCGGAGGCCCGGTTGGCGTAGTCGTCATAGAGCGTGTCGGGCTCGGGGATTTCCTCGTTGAGGTAGAGGTGGGCGTGCTTCTCGTCCGGCTCCCAGTGACGGTGCGGGGCCTTGTGGTGGTAGAGCAGGCAGAAAGGTTTGCTCCGATCGCGGCGGCCGAGCCAGTCCAGGCAGAGGTCGGTGATGATGTCGGTCACGTAGCCGCGCATGACGCGCGGCGTGCCGCCGTCGGGACCGTCGAAGATGAACTGCGGGTTGTGATAGAGCCCCTGCCCCGGGAGCACCGCCCAGTCGTCGAACCCCGTCGGACAGTGCTCGGGGCCCGTGCCCAGGTGCCACTTGCCGAAAATGGCGGTCGCGTACCCGGCGTCGCGCAGCAACTTGGGAAACGTCGTCAGCCGATTGTCCATGTGCGTGGCCAGCGTGGTCACGCCGTTGACGTGGTTGTGCGTGCCGGTCAGGATGGCCGCCCGGCTGGGCGTGCAGATCGAATTGGTGCAGAAGCAGTTGTCCAAACGCATCCCGCCCTCGGCGATTCGATCGAGGTTCGGCGTCCGGTTGATGCGGCTGCCGTAACAGCTCATCGCGTGGCTGGCGTGGTCGTCGGACATGATGAACAGGATGTTCGGCCGCCCCTCAGGCATCGGATCGTCCTTGCGGTGAAAGGGGATCTCCCCTCGCGGCTCAATCGCAGGCCGGGCGGAAGCGGGCATCGGTCGCCGACACGATGTCGGTGTAGAAGCCCTCCTGCCCCAGCGGGTTCTCGGCCCGCAGATAGAAGTAGTCGTGCGGGTTGGCCGCCCCGGTCGGCCGCGTGAAGACGAACCGCCCGTCGGCCACCGGCTCAGCGTTGACCTTCTTCCACCCGCCCCACCACGCCTTGAGCACATCCGCGGGCTGCTCATGCGTGTTCAGATGGGTCGTCTGGTGGTAGAGGTTCACGCCGGCGAGCTTCACGCCCGGCGGCGGCTGCCAGGTCAGTTCGATCGTGTCGCCCTTGCGGACGGCCTTCAGCGACGCCGGCGCGTCGGGCATTGTCCAGGCCAGCGGCGACGGGCCGCCCTCGACGCCGTGCCCGTCCACCGCGCAGACCCAGTAGGCCCGGGCCACGCCGTCGGACAGATCGACCTTTGCATCGGTCAGTGTGTGAGCCATCACCGGCTCGGGGGTCAGCCGTTCGCCCTTGCCCGTCTCGACTTCGGCCCCGCGGGCCCGGTAGACGTTGTAGCGCAGGTGCTCGCGCTGACCGTCGCGGGCCCAGGTCAGCACGACCCGGTTGGCCGACTCGACCGACGCGACCAGCCCGCCCGGCCGGCAGGGCCGCGTCAACGCGACAGCCGACGGCCGACGGCCGCCGGCTTCGACGACGCGGTAGCCGTAGTCCCTGCCCGGCTCGACGGTCAGGTCCAGCCACTGTTTCGCCCCGGCAGGGGCGATGCCGACCTTGCGATACGCCCCCGGCAGCGGCGCGGCGTCGGCGCGCCAGATTTCGTGCTCGCCGTCGAAGCTCGACCGCCAACTCACGCGGATCGAGGGGTGCTTCACTTTCGGGTCGCCGTCGCTGCCGGCGAGCAACGGGATCGCGTAGGGCTCGGCCCGAACGCCGCCGACAGGCGACGGCGGCACGGGCGGTCGGCCGGGCAGCCGCGGGCGGCAGACATAGAGGCAGCGGCTGAGCGCCGGGCGGACGTTGCCCTCGACCTTGCCGTCGTCGCCGCCGCCGAAGAGCACCAGCAGGTCGGCGTCGGGGGCGTAGGTCGTCAGCCCGCCCAGCGGCGGCGGATTGCTCGTCTCGATCCGCGTCCAGCGTTCGGCCGCCACGTCGAAACTCCAGAGCTGCGCCGGCCCCCAGGTGCGCCGGTCGGGCGTGTATTCGCTGACCGGGTTGATGACCAGCAGGCAGGTCCCGGTGGCCGAGTCGTAGGCCATCGGCAACTTGATATGGTCGTCCAGGGGCTGGCCCAGCGGGGGATGAACGTCGGAGACGACCTGCTTCCACCGGTCGGCCGACACGTCGTAGAGCCAGGTGTCGGCGCGGACGTTCTCGCGGTAGGCCTGGGCCCGCGGCTTGTCGCCGACCCAGATCCAGCCCAGCGGGCCCGTGCCGCCGAAGAGGACGATGCGGCGGCTGACCGGATCGGCGGCGATGGCGTAGCTAAGCCGCCCGCGCAGCGATTCGGGCAGGTCGCGATAGGCGACGCGGTTGGACCAGGGCTCGAAGACGCCGAGCTTGTCGCCGGCGATCCAGACCAGGGCGTCGCTGGAGGCGTCGTAGGCGGTCTGGCAGTGGGCCTGGCGACGCCACCTGCCCAGCAGGCGGCAGTCCTCCCAGCGGTCAGCCGACGCATCGTAGAGCCACGGCCCGCGCGGGTCGCCCTTGAAGACCATCTTGTAGTCGCCGCCGAGGCCGCCCTGGGGCACCGATCCGTGGCCGGAGCCGCCCTGCGTGGTCACGACGCGGCCGAGCGTGTCGATGTAGTCCAGTTCGACCAGGCAGCGGCGCTGCGGGCGGGCCGCGGCGTGCGACTCGCGAAAGCTGTTGGTCCGCAGGTCGTAGAGCCACGTGTAGTTGCTCTGGGCATAACTGCCGAGGACGTGTCCGCCGTGCTCGACGATCAGCCCGCTGTCGCGGTCCCAGGCGACGCCGGTCTCCCATGTGTTCTTGGGGGTGTGGTCCTGGAGCCTGACCCACGTGTTGGGGGCCATGTCCGCCCGCACCACAGGCCAGGCGCCGGGCCGCTCGGCTTCGCATCCTCCAGCCGCCAGCAGGAATGCCAGAGCAAGAGTCAAGCAAGACGCTGCCGGG
Source organism: Phycisphaerae bacterium (assembly GCA_022072085.1). Lineage (GTDB taxonomy): Bacteria > Planctomycetota > Phycisphaerae > JAJVII01 > JAJVII01 > JAJVII01. The sequence goes on along the minus strand of JAJVII010000004.1, from coordinate 15,727 downwards.
TTTGCGTGTCGTCGCATCGGGTCATCCTCTCAAGAGGGCGCCGTGAGTTGACCGGCTCGAAGTTAAGGCCGACGGACGGCCGCGTCAACACGGTGAGGCCGTCAGGCGAGGACCGCGGCGAAGGTGCGTCCGAAGAACTCGACGTTGTGACGCGAGAGGGCGTGGGCCAGGCCCGGCTCGTCGTCGGCCAGCGGAAAGAGTTCGGGGTAGAGTCGCAGCGCGTCGGCGGGCTGGACATGAAGAGAGCACTCGGCGGTGATCAGGCCGGCGTATCGGCGGTCGGCCAGGTCGTCGGCCAATTGCTGCCAGGAGAAACCGGGGGGATTGTTGCCGGCCGGGATGCCGTCGCCCAGATCGTCGTCGCGCGCCGGGTCGATGCCGAGCATGTGGAAGTTCGCGACACGGTCGCCCAGGGCGGCCATGTAGTCGATGTGCGTGCAGCCGAACCGAGCGGGCTTGTAGGCGTGCTTGACGTCGAGCGTCAGCCGCAGCGAGGGAACGGCGTCGAAGAGAGCGACGAACGGCCCGAGCCGCTGGCTGGAGGAGTTCTCGACGGTGAGGACGACGCCGCGGTCGCGGCAGAAGGCGTCGCAGCGTGCGAGGATGGCGACCTGGTTCGCGAAGTCGTCGGTGAGCATCGCGTGGGAGCAGTGAACGACGATCAGCCCGGCGCCCAATTCGGCCGTCGTGCGGCAGACGTCGTCAAGAACCTCGGTCATGCCCCAGGCATGAAGCGAGGCAAGGCGAACGCCGGACGCGTCGGCCAGCCGACGGGCGTCGGCCAGCGCATCGTGCGAGGCGCCGATCGCAGCGGCATGATCCTTGCCGACCTCGACCGCGTCCAACCCCAGCACGGATGCCCAGGCAACGGCCTCGGCCAGCGGCGCGGCGGCGAAAACCTGCGTGCTGTAACTGAGCTTTGCGCGAGGCATGCGCGGGCAATCTCCTGTCGGCTCTCAACCGCCGTCGCAGGCCATGCGCGGCGCCGCTACCAGGCCACTTCGATGCTGCACACCATCGGCTGGTCGGTGGTCGGCTGCACGGTCATGGGCAGGTGTCCGTCGAGCAGCCGACGGGCCGAGCCGGCGTCCAGATCGTAGTGGACGACGAGCCCGCGATGGCCGGCCTGCTGAGCCCGGCCGGCGGTGCGGCGCAGCAGTTCCGACAGCAGTCCGACCGGGTCGCGCCGGTCGCGGGCCGCCATCGCCAGCAGATCCTGATCGCCGGCGAGAAGGCTTTGCAGCGTGCCGGCTTCATCGGACCGGGCGACGATGGTCACTTCGCCGGCCCGGCTCCAGGCGGCGCAGAGCGCCTCGGGCGGAAACAGGACCGCCGCCTGATCGGTCGCCTGAACGGCCTGCGGTGGGGAAACCTGCTGCGGCACAGACTGGCATCCAGCCAGCACCGCCGACAGCCCTACCAATGCGAGGGCGAACCCTCCGTGGAGACGAACCATCCTTGCGCTCCCCGGGCGGAACGACGCTTCCCTGCTGCCCCCGACACACAAGGGGACCGTCACGCCCGATCTGTCGTTGCCGGCGCGGCGGCCTTACCGCTCGGCCGCTCCCGGTTCCCAGCGTTATGACGCCAGCAACTTCTCGGTCGCCTTAACCAGGTCCTTGACGTGGTCGACCGACCGCGCGAAGGCCGCCGACTCATCCGGCGTCATCTGGACCTGGATCACTCGCTCCACGCCGCCGGCGCCCAGCAGGACCGGAACACCGACGAAGTAACCGCCTACATTGTACTCCTTGTCGCAGTACGCGGCGCAAGGAAGTATGCGCTTCTTGTCCTTCACGATGGCCTCGACCATCTCAGCCACCGCCGCCGACGGGGCGTAGTACGCCGACCCGGTCTTGAGCAGCTTCACGATCTCTGCGCCCCCGTCGCGGGTCCGCTGCACCAGGGCCTCCAGGCGGTCCTTGGCCACCAGGTCCGGCAGCGGGATGCCGGCCACCGCGCTGTAGCGCGGCAGCGGAACCATCGTGTCGCCGTGTCCGCCCAGCACGAACGCCGTCACGTCCTTCACGCTCACCTTCAGTTCCTCGGCGATGAAACTGCGGAAGCGGGCCGAGTCGAGGATGCCGGCCATCCCCATCACCTTGTGCGTCGCGAAGCCCGACACCTTCCAGGCCGCGTATACGATCGCATCCAGCGGGTTGGCCACTACGATCAGCATCGCATTGGGCGAATGCTTCGCGACGTTGGCCGTCACCTCCTTGGCGATCGCGACGTTCTTCGCGAGCAGGTCGTCGCGGCTCATGCCCGGCTTGCGCGGCAGGCCTGAGGTAATCACCACGATGTCCGATTCCGCGGTCGCCGCGTAATCGTTGCTGCCGACGAGCTGGCAGTCGAAGCCTTCGATCGGCGAGGCCTCGAACAGATCCAGGGCCTTGCCCTGCGGCATGCCCTCGACGATGTCCACCAGTACCACATCGGCTAATTCCTTGCTCGCGATCCAGTGCGCGCTGGTCGCCCCGACATTGCCGGCGCCGATGATGCTCACCTTCGGACGAGTTCCCACGGAACGCTCCTTCCCATTCGATGATATTCGATTCCATCAGACAGACTCAACCCACCAGGGGCCAGACTATCGGCCAGCCGCCCGAATTACAACCCCTGCCTGCCGGGCCGGCGGAGCCAATCGGCACCAAATCGCCCCGGATTCCCGCGCCGCAGCACGCTTGCGGCCCCGCGGGACATTGCCTGCGAGCCGGCGTTCCGCGAAGCGACAAGTCGCCGGCCGCACCTGTCTGGTGACCGCATATACCTAAACTGTTCCGCCTCATGTGCCGAAGCAACCAGAGGGGCGTCTGCCGATCCAAGGCGGCCGGCGCGCCTGAATTCGCACATTGGTGTCCGTGGAGGCTGTCATGTATCACGTCGTTTGCTCTCACGTGATCGCACGCTGGATCGCCGCGGTGGCAGCAGCCGCCGGGATGCTCATGGCCGCCAGCGCCGCCGCCGGCGCGTAGCCCGCGAAGCGAACGCCGCCGCGCCCGCCGTCGCATGCCCGCGCTTTTGCCCTTGACCGCGAGCCGCCGCCGGCTGTGCAATGTCCGCATGATCGAGACCTACCTGTTCATGTCCGCCGCCGGCTCGCTGATGATGTGGTTCCTGCTGGACCGCCGGGCAATCGGCCCGCGTTTCTTCCGCCTGCACACGCTGATCGTCGCAACGCTCACCCTTGCCGGAACGGCATTGTGGATCGCCGACTGGCCGCCACAGTACTGTCGAAGCTGCTGGGTCGTCGGGGTCGTTCTGGCCGCCTTCCCTCTGGCTGGCGTGCTGGCGACGCTGGGCGTGCGGCTGGCAGCCGTGCGGAATCGGCCGACCGCGGCCGGCATGCTGTGCGTGCTGGGCGCGGTCATGCTCCTGGCGTCGGCAGCCTACGCGAAACTGACCACCGGCGGCGGGCTGGGCGGGCAACTCTCGGCGGCCACGGTCTCGATCATGCTGGGAGCGATCCTGCTGGGGGCGACGCTCCAGGGCATGTTGGTCGGCCACGCGTATCTGACCGCCTCGGCGCTGCCGACGCGCGTGCTGGTGTCGGCTTGCCGATGGCTGATCGGGATCGCCGCCGTCCGCACGTTCTGGGTCGCCGGCATGTTCGGCGCGTGGTATCTGGGTCGGATCGCGGGCGCGGCGCCGCCGTCGGCTGTCGCGTCAATGACCTGGCTGTTCGTGCTGATGCGGGTGCTGTTCGGGCTGGTCACGCCCCTGGCGCTGGGCGGGATGGCGTTATCGGCGGCGAAAATCCGCTCGACGCAGTCGGCGACGGGGATCCTTTTCCCCGCGCTGGTGCTGGTGACCGCGGGCGAACTGTGCGCCCTCTACCTGCTGGGGGCGACGGGGCTGGCGCTGTAGGCGCAGCGGCGGCTTGATTTGGGCACATCAAGCGACTATCTATGGTGTCATGGAGCTTCGGTTTCAGTGTTCGCGCTGCCCGGCCGGCATCCTGGTCGATCCTCTGGAGACCGGCGAGGAAACCATCGCCTGTCCCAACTGCAAGGCGGAAGTGAGCCTGGCCATCGGCCCGGACATCCGCGCGGGCGGGCCGGTCGAGGCCTGCTGCGTCTGCGGCTCGCACGAGATGTATCGGCGCAAGGATTTCCCCCAGCGGCTGGGCGTGCTGCTGGTCGCGGCGGCGGCGATCGCGAGCCTGACGTTCTACTACTTCGGGATGGTGATCGCGGCCTGGGCGGTTCTGGCCGCGTCGGTAGTCGCGGACCTGGGACTCTACTACGTGCTGCCGCGGGTGACCGGCTGCTACAAGTGCGGGGCGATCTATCGGCGGGCCGCCCCTAACCCGCGGCACGGGGAATTCGACCTGGCGATCGCCGACAAGTACAAGTGAAAACCACCCGCAGGGGTGCGCGAAAGGAAGAGGCCATGGCATCGGCGCAAACGAAAGTTAAAGTCCCGTGCTCGAAAGAGATGGACCTGGAGCGGCTGTCCGACGCGGTCCGCACGATCCTGCTGGCCGTCGGCGAGGACCCCGGGCGCGAAGGCCTGCTGGACACGCCCAAGCGCGTCGCCAAGATGTACTGCGAGCTGTTCGGCGGGCTGCACGAGGACCCGGCACAGGTGCTTGGCGAGGCCGTCTTCACCGTGAAGTACGACGAGATGGTCGTGCTGCGCGACATCCCCTTCCACAGCATGTGCGAGCATCACCTGCTGCCGTTCACCGGCAAGGCCCACGTCGCCTACCTGCCCAACGACAAGGTGGTCGGCGTGAGCAAGCTGGCCCGCGTGGTCGAGGTTTTCGCCCGCCGCCCGCAGATCCAGGAGCAACTCACCACGCAGGTCGCCGACCTGCTGATGGACAAGCTGAACCCCAAGGGCGTGGCCGTCGTCCTGGAGGCGACGCACACCTGCATGACCATCCGCGGGGTCAAGAAGCCGGGCAGCCTGATGGTCACCTCCGCGCTGCGCGGGCTGTTCAAGAGCGACCCGGCGACGCGGGCCGAGGTGATGAACCTGCTGCACAATCACGTGAGTTCCTGAGGACTGACCGATGCGGCCCCTCCGCCTGGCACTGATCCTGGCGCTGGCGACTTTGTCGGGCGGCTGCCGCGAACAGCAGCAGCGCAAGCCTGCCGGCCCGCCCAGCGCGGCGCCGGCCTCCCGACGCTACGCCCCGCGTCAGGTCGACAAGGTGATCCTGTTCACGCCGCGCCCGCTCGATGAGATGAGCATCGGCCCAGCCGTCCGCGAGGGGCTGGACCGCCTGGCTGACACCGCCGGCGTTTCGACGTCCATGCGGGAGGTGGCCGTCGGGGCCCTTCAGCCGGCGATCGCCGACGCGATCGGCGACGGCCATGACCTGATTGTCCTGCTCACTCCCGACTACCTGCCGGAGCTCCAGGTCGGCGACGTCGCCCGGTTCGCCGCCCGGATCGCCTGCATCGGGCCCAACTACACCGGCGTGCCGGTTGACTCCGTCCACATCCGCCTGGACGAGCCGAGCTACCTGTGCGGGCTGATCGCAGCCCACCTGAGCGAGACCCGCCGCGTCGTGCCGCTGGCGATGAACACGCCCGACGACATGCAGGCGGTCACGGCTTTCGCCAATGGGGCTCGATCGGCCGGCCTGGCCGTACAGGTCCTGGATTCGCCCAGGCTTCCGGCCCTGCCCAACGTCGTCCGCCGGATCGCCGATGAACAGATTCGCGCCGGCGCCGACGTGCTGTTCAACCTCACGCCCTGGCCGCAGTCGGCCATCGACGCCGCCGCCGAGCGTCCCGGCATCCTGGTCCTCAACGGCTGGCAGGCGTCGGCGGATTCGACCGGCCGACTGGTCGCCTCCGCCCGCGTGGACATGGGGCGCATCTTCCAGCAACTCCTGGCCCGGGCCCGCGCGGGCGACCCACCGGACAAACTGCGCTTTTCGCTCCGCGAAGGCGGCGTCGCGTTCGACCTCACCCCCTCGGGCAGGTCGCGGCTGAAACCCGACGCCGTCGAGCGGCTGGACAAGGCCGTTGCCGACATTCGCAGCGGCGTGCTGGACGTGCAGCGCGTCGCGACCACGCAGCCGGCAACGAACGAGTGAGCCGTTCTTTCCGCCGCAATTTGAAAGGCCCTGCCCGGCGATCTACAATAGCGGCACCATGAACCCATCGGCCGACGGAACTGTCCGACTGGGAAGGCAGGTGCGCTTCAGCCTTCCGGTTGACGATCTGGACGCAGCCATCTCCGGCGGAGTGACCAACAGCTTCGCGGGATGGCCGCGGCCCAGCGGACTGGCCCCCTACTACAGCCTGACGCTGGAGATCGCCGGCCACGCCGATCCGGCCAGCGGCTACCTGATGAACATCAAGCGCATCGACGAGATCGTCCGGGCCAGGCTGATCCCGCTGATCGCCGACCGCGTGCGGCAGAACGACCGCGAGCCGGGGCAATGGCTGGCGTCGGCCTGGCCGATGCTGGAGTCGGAGATTCGGACCGCATGCGGCGGTCGTCTGGGCTCAGCGACGCTGGGCTGGACGCCTCAACACCACATCAGCTACCGGGGAGAAGGCAAGATGGTCTACCTCACCGAGCAGTTCGAGTTTGCCGCGGCCCACCGGCTCTGGTCGCCGCAACTGAGCGAGCAGGACAACCGCGACACCTTCGGCAAGTGCGCCAATCCCAACGGGCACGGCCACAACTACCTGCTGGAGGTGACCGTCGGCGGCGAGCCGGGGGCGATGCCGCTCGGCCGATTTGAACGGACCGTGCGATCGACCGTTGTCGACGCCTTCGACCACAAGCACCTGAACCTCGACTGCCCGGAGTTCGCGTCGCTTAACCCGACGGTGGAGAACATCGCCCGGGTGATCTTCGACAAACTGGCCGACGAATCGGCCATGGGCAGCCGCCTGGCCTGCGTAAGATTGTACGAGACCGCCAAGACCTACGCCGAGTGCCGGCGATAGAACAAAGTTCACCACGGAAGCGCGGAGAGCACGGAGAAGAAGGGGGTCGGGGATCAGGGACCGAGGGGTTAGGGAAGAACGGACGTTGAAGTATATTCCTCCCCGACCCCCCGCTCCCCGCCCCCTGACCCCCGACCCCCGACCCCCGACCCCTGACCCCTGATCCCGGAGTGTGCGTAATGAAGTTCAACATTCTGCCCCGCAGCGGCCTGAAGGTCTCGCAGATCGGGTTCGGATCCTGGACCGTGGGCACGAGCTGGTGGGGCGCCAGGAGTGATGACGAGTCGCTGGCGCTGATCGGCGCCGCCATCGACGCGGGCATGACTTTCATCAACACCGGCGACGCCTACGGCGAAGGCCGCAGCGAGGAACTGGTCGGCCAGGCCATCGCCGACTGCCGCGACCGCATCACGCTGGGCACGCAGTTCGGCTACGACATCTACAACGCCCCAGCCAAGCGCGACGGCAGCCGCCACGGCGAGCGGCCGCAGGACTTCAGCCCGCCGTTCATCCGCAAGGCCCTGGAGCACTCGCTTCGACGGCTGCGGACCGACGTGATCGACCTCTACCAGACGCACAATCTCAAGCTGCCGCAGTTCAGCGACGAGCTGTTCGAGACGCTGGACCGGCTGCGCGACGAGGGCAAGATCCGCGCCTGGGGCGTGGCGCTGGGGCCGGCCATCGGCTGGCGTGAGGAAGGCATCGCCGCGCTGGCCGACCGCCGCGCGGACGCCGTGATGACGGTCTTCAACATGCTGGAGCAGGATCCCGGGCGGGAGTTCTGCGAAGTGGCGGCCCAGTCGGGCGGGGCGGTGCTGGCCCGCGTGCCGCACCACTCCGGCATCCTCAAGGACATCTACACCGCCGACACGAAATTCGAGAAGGGCGACCACCGCAACTTCCGCGACCGCAACTGGCTGACCTTCGGGCTGCGCAAGGTCGAGGCCCTTCGGCCGATCGCCGGCGACCGGCGGATGACGGTCGGCCAACTCGCGCTGAAGTGGCTGCTGGCCCAGCCGGGTCTGGCCAGTTGCCTGCCGACGATCACCACGCCGGCGGAGGTCCGTGAGTTCGCCGCCGCCGCCGAGGCCGAGGATCTGTCGGCTGAGGAGTTGGCCTGCATCGCCGAGATGTACGGCCGCGACTTCGACCTGCCGCCCGAGGCCCACCCCTGCGACCTCAAGAGCAGCACCTCCGAGAGCGGCAGCGTCCGGTCATCCTATGTAAAACCTCTCACGTCCGTCAGTTAAGGCGCGCATCCCCGCCGCGGATTCCCGCCGCCCCGACTGGAGCTAAAGTCGCCACCCCAATCGCCCGATGCGCACATGGGGATAGCCGTAGCTGGTGGGAATTGCCATGACGTTGGATACCCGCTCTTCCCGGAAGCTCGATGAACTCAGCCGCGAGGAACTCTTGCGCGAGTTGACCCACGCCCAGGCCGAGGTCACCGGGCTGCGCGAGCAGATCGAGCTTCAGCAGATCACCGACCAGTTGACGGGATTGGCCAACCGCGATTACTTCTTCGCGTCGTTCGGGCGGCTGTGGCGTCGGGCGTTGCGGTTCAAGCAGATGGTATGCCTGGCGATCGTCGACATCGACGACTTCCGTTCGATCAACGAGCGTTACGGGCACATGGCCGGCGACCTGGTGCTTTCGGGCCTGGCCGACATTCTGCGATCCATCGTGCGCGACTACGACCTGCTGGCGCGGTTCGGCGAGGAGGAATTCGCGATCGCCATGGACAACAGCCAGCCCAACCGGCCCCAGCAGCTCAGCCAGCGCATCCTCAAAGCCGTCGAATCCAACCGCATCATGGTCAACGAGCGGGTCATTCCCATGACGGTAACCATCGGCGTCACCAGCGGCCGCCCGGAAGACATCGGCGAATCGTGCGAGCCGTTGATCCGATCGGCCGCCGAGGCGCTGGAGGTCGCCCGCAACAAAGGCCGTGGCCAGTTCCACTGCCTGGAGCTGGTGCCGACCGACCAAGAACCGGCCGAATGAACCTTCAGCTTCAACTCCGAGTTCAGGCTCAGATCAGGTCGCAGGAGGGGTGGGCGATCGTGTAGCCCGCCTCGCGCAGGGCGTCGATGGCCCGCCGCGGGTCGATCGTGGACAGGCGGATGTAGAGCCGCCGCGACTGCCGGCCGCGCGGGCCCGAGAGCGTCAGCGAGACCACGCGCGTCTGCGTCTGGGCGACGGCGTTGATGACGCCGACGACGGCGACGGCCGACTGTTCGGGCAATTCGACTTCGATGCGCGTGCCGGCCTCCTCGATGCCCAGCATCTCGATCAGCGCCGCCAGGATGTCGGTCCGCGAGATGATGCCCACCAGCCGGTGCATGCCCTTGCCCAGGCAGCAGTCCGGGGCCGCCGCCACAGTCACGGGCAGGGCGCCGAAGCGGTGGCGATAGAGCAGCAGCAGGGCGTCCTCCAGCGGCGAACCGGGCCAGACGGTGATCGGGTCGCGCGACATGATGGCCGACACCGGACCGGCCATCATCTCGGGGTCGTGAACGCTGCGCAGGTCGCGATCGGTGACGATGCCGACCAGACACTGCTTTTCGCGGACGACGGGAAGCTGATGGATGCGGCGCTCGGCGATCAGCTCGGCCGCCTCGCGGACGGTCCCGCTCTCGTCGATAGTCACCACGTCACGTGTCATTCGATCGCTGACGAACATGCCTTGCACTCCGAAAACCGCCTCCGACCTCCGCCGACGCGCAGGCCGGGAATCCGTCATCCCAGTCCGCTCTTGAGCAGCATCAGGTCCTCTTCCTCGCTCTCCTGCAACAGGATTTGCAGGTGCGAGACGACGCAGGTCGCCAGGACGTCCAGGTTGTAGCCGCCTTCCAGCAGGCTGACCAGGCGGCCGCCGCTGCACTGGCGGGCCAGTTCCTTGGTCCGCTTGGCCATCCAGTCGAAGCACGCCTGCGTGAGGTCTTCACTGGCCAGCGGGTCGTCCTCGTGGGCGTCGAAGCCCGCCGACACGATCACCAGGTCCGGGTCGAACTGCCGGGCCGCCGGCAGGAATCGGCTGAAGAACGCCTCCTGGTACTCCGCGTCGGTCGAGTTGGGCGGCATGGGGATGTTCAGCGTCGCGCCTTCGCCGGCGCCCTCGCCCTTTTCCCACGCGTAGCCCGTGCCCGGATAGCAGAAGCTCGGGTGTTCGTGCAGCGAGCAGTAGAAGACCGTCGGGTCGCTCTCGAAAATGTGTTGCGTGCCGTTGCCGTGGTGCACGTCCCAGTCCAGGATCAGAACCTTGCTCAGCCCGTGGACGCGCTGCGCGTAGCGGGCCGCAATGGCCGCGTTGTTCAGCAGGCAGAACCCCATCGACCGGTCCACTTCGCAGTGATGGCCGGGCGGGCGGATCGCACAGAACGCGTTGTCGATGCGGCCGTCCATGATCGCGTCGATGGCCGCCAGGCCCGCCCCGGCCGACAGCCGCGCGATCGCGTGGCTGTCGCGGCAGATAGCCGAGTCCGGCACGTCGATGTATCGGGCCCCGGTCTTGCAGGCCGCCTCCAGCCGCTCGAGGTAGTCCTTCTCGTGCACCGCGAGCAGGTGCTCCTCCTCAGCCGCCCGCGGCTCGATGACGGTCAGCCGATCCAGCAGGCCGGCCTTCTCGACCGCGGCGCAGATCGCCCGCAGCCGGTCGGGCCGCTCGGGGTGGCCCTGGCCGGTGTCGTGCTCGATGTATCGCGGATGGGTCAGCCAGCCGGTTCTCATGGCTCGCTGCCCCCCGCCCCGCCGGCGGTCGCGGCGTCGGGCTGCGTCTGAGTGAAGGTCGAAACGCGCGGCGTCGGCTGGCCCAGGACGTAGACCATCTTCAGTTCGGGCATCGGGTGGCCGAGGATGCCGTCGTGAATCGCCCAGCTCCGCATCCGCTGGTCGCCGCCGCTGCCCGGCCGGCGGAACGGCGTCGAGCCGTCCAGCCGGCGCTCGTAGTGCCCGCCCGGCCGGAAGCCTTCGTCGATTTCCTCCATGACCTTCTGGCCCTGGATGTAGATGAACCCGTGCCGCTCGTACATCAGCGCGTTGTGATAGGTCAGCGGTTCGAGCAGGATGTTCACGTAGCCGACCGTGTCGGCGAACCGCAACAGCCTCTCGAAGAAATCGTCGAACGCCCGCAGCCCGTGGCGGACCTGGCCCGGGCCCAGGCCGGCCTCCATCGCCCGCACTTCCTCGGGGATGTTCCGCCTGGCTGTGCCCAGCAGCGTCGGCCGACCGCGCTCGTCCACGTCGATATTGTAGCGCGGACGCTCCAAGTCGTTGATCTGGATGAACGCCAGCTCCACCTCGCCCAGGCCGTGCTCGTCGAGGTCCAGCAGGAACGCGTAGTCGCCGCCGATCCGCTTGGCTGGCACGCGGAGCTTCAACTCGCCGCGCTCCGGGCGGAGGATCACCTGGAGGTCCTCGACGCCCGGGCCCGCACGGTCGCCGAGTCGGCCGACCTGGTCCCACTCGGCCTGGGGAACCAGCGAGCGCAGAAACTGGCAGCGCTGCGCGTCCGAGAGTTTCTCCAGGCGGGCTAATCTCATGTCTTGGGCTCTTGAACCGGCGATGCGCTTCGCCAGAACTCAACACGTTCGCTCTGAGAGAGTAAGTCTAAACCGCCCGGCCCGTCAGGGCAACGCGCCGATTCGGTCGGCCGTCGCGCCGCCGGGGATGTACAATGGTCCTATCGCATGGCTCTGCTCCGCCGACAACTCGACTGGGACGCCGAATACGCCCGCCTGCGGGCCGCCATGGTCGAGTCGCAGTTGGCGGCCAGGGGCATCCGCGACCCGCGTGTGCTGCGGGCCATGAGCCTCGTCCCGCGCGAGCGGTTCGTCGCCCCGCCCATGCGCAGCCGGGCCTACGACGATTCAGCCTTGTCCATTGCAGGCGGGCAGACCATCAGCCAGCCCTACATGGTCGCCCTCATGAGCCAGCTCCTCGCGCTCGCCCCCGGCAGCCGCGTGCTGGAGATCGGGACCGGCAGCGGCTACCAGACGGCGGTGCTGGCAGACCTGGTCGGCTGCCGCGACGACAAACCAGCCGGCTGCGTGTTCACCGTCGAACGCCTGTCCGAACTCCAGCAGCAGGCCAGGCTGATCCTGGACGGGCTGGGCTATCGTCGCGTAGCCTACCGCGTCGGCGACGGCTCGGGCGGCTGGCCGGAGGAGGCGCCGTTTGACGCGATCCTGCTGACCGCCTATGCCCCGCGCCCCCCGGCCGGTCTGCTGGAGCAACTGGCGGTCGGCGGGCGCTTCGTCGGGCCCATCGGCAGCGGGTCGGTCCAGACGCTGACGCAGATCACGCGAGGAAGCGGCACCCGAGATTTCGTAAACCGGGACGTGCTGCAATGCCGATTCGTACCTATGATCGGAAGGGACGGCGTAATGCGGGAGGAGGACGCCCCGACCCAAGTGCCCGATGGTTACTGACACCGGGAATCCGCGAAACCGTCTGATCGAAAGGCCCTGACTGATGCTGATGCGACCGCGAATGTCCGTGATTCTGTCGGCTGGATGGATGGCGCTGCTCGCGGCGCTGGCGGGGGGCTGCGACGCGCCGATCGACAGTTCGCCGCTGCCGGCAGCCGGCGACGCTCAGTATCGCGACGCCTGGCTGGCCCGCGACATCAAGGCCCGTCTGGCCGCCGACGACCTGGTCGGACCGTTTCTAGTCGAGGTGCAGGCCCGCGACGGCGTGGTCTACCTCCAGGGCACGGTCCCCACCGAGGAGATGCGCGAACGTGCGGGCCAACTGGCCGAAGACCCGGACTATGTCCTGCTGGTCCGCAATAACATTGTCGTGACATCCAGTGCCCCTCCGGGGACGTAACGGCGCGTTGTCCGCCCCCAGCGGCGCGCCTATCGTAGAGTAGTGGGGACGCGGCAGCCCCTGGACACGGAGATGGCCCGCCTGCGACTGAAAGGAGCCGGACCCGCCATGTCTGAAGAGTACAACCCGGAAGCCCAGACGCTGGAAGAAGTCGAGCGCGTGGAAGTCGAACTGAAGGAACTGCTCAAGAAGCGCGGCTCGGCCGGGACCGACAAGGACCGGCAGGTGCTCGACCGCCAGATCGGGGAACTGGAAGGCCGCCTCAAGCGGTTGCGTGCGAAGCTGGTCCCCTGAACCGGCTGCACTGCGATGGAAGTTTCCGGGCCGCCCGCACCCGCCGGCGGCCTGTTTCATGCGCCCAGCCGGCGTGTTTCCCCGGTCGCGTCAGTTGCTATAATGATAATCTTTGTTCCCGGCTGACGCTTCGACTGGAGCAGTAATAAATGTCCGATCCGTTGAACGCCGAGTTCCCGAAGATCGCCTCGCTCAAGACCGTCGACGCCCTCAACGCCCGGCTGGCGGCGCTGGGGTTGAACCTCCGCGCCGATTCGGATTTGCAGACCGGTCCGGACGCCCCGATGGCCCAGCCGCTCCGTCTGGGCACGCGCACCCTGGGCAACCGCTGGTGCATCCACCCGATGGAAGGCTGGGACGGAACCGACGACGGTCGGCCTTCCGATTGGACCCGGCGGCGCTGGCGGCACTTCGGACAAAGCGGCGCCAAGCTGATCTGGGGCGGCGAAGCCGTCGCCGTCCGGCAGGACGGACGGGCCAACCCCCACCAGCTCATGATCAACGAGAAGACCGTCGGCGACCTCCGCGACCTTCGCGAGTTGCTCATCGACGAACACAACAAGGCAACCGGCCGCACCAATGGCCTGCTCGTCGGGCTTCAGTTGACGCACTCCGGCCGATTCGCCCGGCCCAACGTCAAGGACCGGCTCGAACCGAAGATCCTCTACCGCCACCCGATACTGGACAAGCGATACGGGTTGGACGCGGGTCTGGCGGTGGTCACCGACGACTGGATCGAGGACCTGATCGACGATTTCATCCGGGCGGCCTGCCTGGCCCGCGAAGCCGGCTACGAGTTCGTGGACATCAAGCACTGCCACGGCTATCTCGGTCACGAGTTCCTCTCGGCCCACACGCGGCCCGGGCCCTACGGCGGCAACTTCGAGAACCGCACGCGGTTTCTCAGCCGCATCGTCGAGGGGATCACCCGCAACGCCCCGGGCCTGCTGGTTTGCGTCCGGCTGTCGGCATTCGACCACGTGCCGTTCGTCGGCGGGCCGGGCCAAACCGGTCAACCGGCCGACACGGCCGGCCTGCTGCCCTATCGCTACGGCTTCGGCGTGAACCCGGACAACCCGCGGGAGGCCGACCTGGCCGAGCCCATTCAGTTCGTCCGGCTCTGCCGGCAGTTGGGCGTTGGCGCGATCAACGTCTCCTGCGGCAGCCCCTACTACAACCCGCACATCCAGAGACCGGCGGCGTTCCCGCCGTCCGACGGCTACCTGCCGCCGGAGGATCCGCTGATCGGCGCGGCCCGCCAGATCGAGACGACGGCCGCCCTCAAGCGGGCCTGCGGCGAAATGCTCTTCGTCGGCAGCGGATACTCTTACCTCCAGGATTACCTTCCCCACGTCGCCCAGTGGGTCGTGCGGCACGGCATGGCCGACATCGTCGGCATCGGACGAATGGTGCTCAGCTACTGGCGGATGCCCGGCGACGCGCTGGCGGGTCGGCCGATGGAACGCAAGAGAATCTGCCGCACCTTCAGCGACTGCACGACCGGCCCGCGCTCTGGGCTGATCAGCGGCTGCTTCCCGCTGGACGAACTCTACGGCAGCAGCGAGAGCGGACAGGAGTTGCGGACGATCAAGCGGCAGATCAAGCAGCAGGGCCACGCCGGCGGGTGAGCGGCGGCCGCGTCCGCGCGAATCGCGGTACACGAAGAAGCCCAGGGCGTTCTGCCCTGGGCTTGGTGCTTTGCGGAAAAAGCGATCGGACTTTACGCACTGCGACGACGGCGGCGGGCCATCACGCCCAGCCCGCCCAGCGCCAGCAGGCCCAGCGTCGCGGGCTCGGGGGTGTAGTAGTAGGTGACCTTCAGGACGCCATTGGTGGAGCCGGGGACCGGATCGATCGGCCCGTACCCGCCGCTGGTGGACAGGTAGGTCTCAACCACGGACGACACGTTCACGTTGAACGTCTCGCTGGTGCCGTGCCCGTAGGTGCCCGTGAACTGGAGCAGCGTCGCCGGGACAGTCGACGAGTCGCTGTCGCTGTCGCTGCCGGTCCCGCCGCTGACGGTGAACGCGTCGCTGCCAATGAAGTCGGCGGCGCCATCGTTGTCGGCGTCAACCGAACCCGCACCGGTCTGAAGGGGAACGGCCACCAGCGCACTGATCAGGCTGAACTGATCCTGCGCGGTCACCGTGCAGCCGATGCCCAGAGTAACGGTCGAGGAGACGTTGGCCTCGTTGTCCCAGCCGATCGAACCGTTGCTCGTGTTGGCATCCAACTGGAGTTCCACCTTGACCAGGTTGCCCAGTGCCGGATCGAACAACGGCAGGGCGAACGGCGTGGTGGCATTGGGAACCGTGAGCGGGCCGTAGTTCGTGGTATACGTGACGCTGTCGGCATGGGCAGCGCCGGTCAGACCGAACACGCATGCCGCCAGCACCCCGACGGCCAATCCTGCCCTCCTGCTCGCCATGATCGCTTCTCCTCAGCTATTAGCTGAATCCTGATGCCTTCGTACATCCGTTCGCGGTATCAGCCGCGGTTAACACGCTGAATGAAACCCCGGGTCGGGGTGAACCCCGATCCGCACACACTTCTCATCTCTCTAGCCCTGATTATTCATGACGTGCTGAGTTTTGGCCGGTGTGCGGCGTGAAGGGCGGGTCGAGGGCGGGTTTGAGTGGGCTTGCGGAGTGGCCGGGGACTGCTGAGCGACGGATTTGGACGGCCGA
>JAJVII010000041.1 GCA_022072085.1 Phycisphaerae bacterium | reverse complement strand
GCACGCGGGCCGCCCGCAGCGGCGCAGGCGCGGGCGTCGTCGGGACCGTCACGCCCAGCAACGGAATCCGCTGCGGCTGGGCCTCGGGCGCGACGGCGACCTGCGGGGTGTCGGGGATCGGCTGGGGCATGTCGGCGGCCCGGTCGGGCGATCGCGGCGCGGAGCGGGCGACGCGGACGTCGGTCGGCGTCGGCTGGGCGTCGCGCGCGGCGATTCGCGGCGGGGTCGGGGCTTCGAGCTTCACCCGCATCGGCTCGACGCCGGTGGGGGCCTGCTCATTCAGCGGCGTCGGTTGATCGGGCGGGGCGACCGGGTCGGGCGTCGCCAGGTCGGCCATCCGCAGTTCGGCCATCGGCTCGACGACCGGCTCGGCCCGGGCAACCTGCGGCTGGGGAGTGGGCAGGTCAGCCGGCGGGGGCTCCTCGGCCAGCGCGGCCTTGGGCGCCGCGATCGACCGCGCGGGGGCGGCCCGGCTGGCGGCGAGCTGGTTGCGGATGCGGGCGGTCAGGTCACTGCTGCCGCTCAGTTCGTCCAGCGAGATTTCAACCTTCTGGATCGACGCTTCATCGGGCCCGCTGGTCCAGTGCTCGTAGATGTTCTGATACTGGCTGGCGATCAGGCCGCCCAGGTGCAGCATGATCGAGAGCATCAGCAGCGTCGCCATCAGCCCGGGGCGGCGGCGGAAGTTCAGGAACGCGGCCACCATCAGGACCATCGCCAGGACCGAGAGGACGACCCCCGCGGTCGGCCAATTCATGCGGGCCCAGACGCGGCCGAGGTCGTTGCGGGCGGTGACGGTGAAGGGGAGAACCTCGCGGCTGCGCGTGTAATAGAGGTGATAGGTGGGGGCGGAGGCAACGACTTCTTCCCTCTCCCTCCCAGGGAGAGGGTGGTCCCGGCCTGCCGGGACCGGGTGAGGGTTCTCCGCGTCCAGGTCGGTTGCGGCGGGTTGTGCGTCTTCGTCCGCGCCCACCCTCACCCCTGCCCCTCTCCCTGGGAGGGAGAGGGGTTGGGCAAGCGAAGCCGTGGCGCGGTCGGAGGAGAAGTAGAGCGCGAAGCCCTCGACGCTGGGGCACGGGTCCATCTCGTTGGCGGCGGTGTTGGTCGGAGCGCCGAGGTTCTGCACCGGCCCGAAGTCGGCGAGCGAATCGCTGTTGATGCGGGCGCGGTAGAGGTCGTAGCCCCCCTGCCCGCCCGGCCGGTCGGACGAGAAGTAGAGGAAGTCCCCGTCGCCGGAGACCACGGGCTGGCCCTCGTTGCGATCGGTGTTCAGCGCATCCAGCGAGCGGACGGTGAATCGCGGCGACCCGATCGGCGCGGGGGCGGGGGGGGCGTCTTCCCTCTCCCTTCCAGGGAGAGGGTGGTCCCGGCCTGCCGGGACCGGGTGAGGGTTCCCCGCGTCCGGGTCACTCGTCGCGGGCTGTGCGCCTTCACCCGCACCCACCCTCACCCCTGCCCCTCTCCCTGGGAGGGAGAGGGGAAGAGGCACGCCCGGAAGCGGGTCGGCGGCAAACAGGTCGTAGCTCGTCGCGGGGCGGCGCTCGCGGAGCGTGCCCTGCCAGTTCTCCGTGCCCGGCGGCGGCAGACTGCGGCGGTCGGAGGCGAACAGCAGCCGCCCGCCGCGGGCGAAGGCCGGATCATAGTCGTTGCCGGCGGAGTTGACCGGGGCGCCGGCGTTGACGGGCGGGCCCCACGCGCCGGACGCGTCGCGGCGGGAGAACCAGATATCGTAGCCGCCCAGCCCGCCGGGCCGGTCGGAGTAGAACGCCAGCGTCGAGCCGTCGGATGAGAGCGTCGCGCCGATCTCGTCGGCGTCGGTGTTCAATGTCGTCAGCGGCGCGGGCGCGCCCCAGCCGTTCGCGGTGCGGCGGGCGACGTAGAGGTCGGCACTGCCGCCGCCGTCGTCACCGCGCCGGCCGCGGGTGAAGTAGAGTTCCGTGCCGTCGGGCGACAGCCGCGGCTGGTAGTTGGCCTGCTTAGCGTTGACGGGCGCAAGCAGCGGCGTGCCGGGCTCCCAGAGGATGCTGCGGACGGGCGCGGCGCCGGCCGGGACGGGCCAGACCTGCGTCCCGTCGGTGAAATACTGGGTCACGTGCGGGCGGCAATACCACAGGGCGGCCAGCACCAGGGCCATGGCCGAGCCCAGGACGATCACGCCCAGGCGGATCCAGCGGATTGTCGTCACGCGAGCCATGTCTCTCTGCCTGCGAAGACCTCAACACGAAGGGCCACAAACGTGGCGTCACGGCCCGGACCCGCCGGTGTGGCCCAGGGCCGACTCGGACGTCTGGGCCAGCGAGAAGCCGATGCTGCCAACCTTATGCTTGTTGCACAGGTCCATCACGCCGGCAGCCGCCTTGCAGGAGGCCTCGGCGTCGGGGCGGATGATGACCTGACGCATGTCGGCGTCCTTGGCGCGGGCGGCGATAAGCTTGTCCAGCGATTCGAGCGTGTGCGCGACGCCCATGACGCTGTAGTGGCCGTCGGCGTGGACGTTGACGACGAGGTTGTTGGGCATCTCCGCAACCGGCTGGATGTCGTTCACCGCGACGACGTTGATGGACTGGTCGCGTTCGACGCGGGCGAACTGGCTGGCCAACAGGAAGAAGATGAGCAGGTTGAACACGACGTCGATGATCGGCGTCATGCTCGGCCTCGGGGCGTGACCGGATGCCAGTTTGATCCGCATGGCCGACTCTCCGACAGCGTGCTACGCCGACTCGACGACCGGCTCGACGGCCAGGGCGTCGACAAAGCGGATAGTCAGTTCGTCCATCTCGCCGACCAGCCGCTCGACGCGGTCGATGAAGACGAAGTAGAGCACCAGGGCCGGGATCGCGATGGTCAGGCCCATGGCCGTGGTGACCAGGGCCTGGTAGATGCCCTCAGCCAGCAGGTCCGGTCGGCCGATGGCCTTCTCCTTGGCGACGAGTTGGAAGGCCTGGATCATGCCCCAGACCGTGCCCAGCAGGCCGATCAGCGGGCTGATGTCGGCGATGATCGAGAACGCCCGGCAGGGCCGGGCCATCCGCGTCGCCTCGCGGGCGCCGGCGTCCTCGATGGTCTTCTCCAGTTCGCCCAGCGGGCGGTGCATGTGCGTGACAGCGGCCTGGAAGATGCGGGCCGCGGGCGACGGATGGGCCTTGCAGTACTCCAGCAGCCGCCCGCGCTGCGGCTGGCCGCTGTCGAGCATCTGCCGCACCGCCGCCGCGAACGACCGCGGGATGATCAGCCCGCGGCGCAGCCGGATCAGCCGCTCCAGCACGAACGCCAGCAGCACGACCGAGCAGAGGTAGAGCGGGTACATGACCGGCCCGCCGGCCTGGAGGAGCTGGAAGAGCGTCATGTGGGATTCGGCGTCCTCGGCGGCCGGGGCCGCCAGCGCAGCCGCCGGCGCCAGCAGGAACGCCAAGGCCGTCGCAGCCGTCAGC
Organism: Phycisphaerae bacterium; assembly: GCA_022072085.1. Lineage (GTDB taxonomy): Bacteria > Planctomycetota > Phycisphaerae > JAJVII01 > JAJVII01 > JAJVII01. The sequence continues at coordinate 127,917 of JAJVII010000041.1, read as the reverse complement.
AGGGCCTGTGCGTTGAACGAACGTCCGGGTTTCATCGGTCCGCCACCTCCCTGTGGGAACAGATCAGGATGTGAGATCGAGCCGCCTACCGGGCAAACCCGCCTGCGGTGGCCGCGGGGCGGCCTAATTCTCCTTCTCAAGCTGGGCGAGCTGCTGCCTGGCCTGGGCGGCGTATTTGCTGTTCGGATACTTCTCCACGACGTTCTTGAACATCTGGATGGCTTCAGGCTTCTGCTTGAGCAGCAGGTAGGCCTGGCCGAGGTCGTAGTGGCTGGCAATGACCCACTCCAGGCATTCGGGGTAACGGCCGTAGAGCACGGTCACGCGGAAGAAGGCCTTGATGGCCTCGTGGGCGCCGCTTTCGGTGCGCGGGGCCAGGTAGGCCTCGCCGATATAGAACTGCGCCCGGGCCCGGGTCTTCACGCCCGCGCTGTCCGAGTCGACCACGGCGTTGAGACGCTTGATGGCCTCGTCATACTCCTTCCGCTCGAACATCGCCCGGCCGATCGCGAAGTCGACCTCGCTCATGCGGTCGTACTTGGGGAACTTGGTCGGCACGAGCTGGAGGATCTTCAGGGCGTCGTCGTTCTGGCCGAGCTGGATGTCGGCCTCGCCGAGGTAGAGATAGGCGTCGGGCAGGCCGGCGAACTTTGAGTCCTTGGCCGCCGGTCCGGTGATGAGTTTGGTCAGCCGGTCGGCCGCCTTGGCCGCCTGGCCGTTGCGCAGGTGGGCCTCGCCGCCGTTGAGCAGGGCGTCGGGCAGCAGGTCGCTGTTGGGATATAGTTCGATGAGCTTGTCGAAGAAGTCGGCGGCCCGGGCGTAGTCCTGCTTCATCCAGTAGCACCAGCCGATGCGGTAGAGGGCCTTGTCCTTGAGCCGCTCGTCGGGGGCCTTGGCCATCGACTTCTCGTAGAGGTCCAGGGCCGCGGCGTAGTTCTCCTGCTTGTACTGGTCCTCAGCCAGGTGGAACCAGGCGTCGGCGACCAGCGGGCTGTCGGGATACTTGTCCGAGAGCGTCTTGTAGGCCTTGAGCATCTGATCGCGGTTGTCCAGTTTCTGGTAGCACCAGGCCAGCTCGTACCACGCCTGGTCCAGCTCGCTGCTGGAGGGGTAGTCCTTGATGATCCGCTCGAAGGTCTTGATCGCCCGGTCGTACTGCTCCTGCTTCTCCTGGCCCAGGCCGACGGCCTTGAGCGCCGAGGGGGCGTGCTGGTCGGTGGGGAACTTCTTGACCAGGTCGTTGAACGCGCTCTCGGCGACGGCCCACTGCCCGGTGTTCTGGAGGCTGAGGCCCTGGCGGTAGTACGACTGCGGCAGCAGCTTGGTCGCCTCGGGGTAGGTCTGGATCACGTTGGCGAACGCTTCAGCCGACTCCTTCCACTTCTGCTGGTCGTAGCCGCACAGACCGATCCCGAACGCCGCGTAGGGCGCCAGCGTCCCCTTGGGATCGCGCTTGAGCACCTCCTGGTAGTGCCCGGTCGCCTCGTCGAACTTCTTGCGCGAGTAAAGCACCTCGGCCAGTTGGAACTCGGTCTGCACCCGCAGCGGGCTGTCGGGGTGCTCGGCGATCAGCTTGTTCAGCGGGCCGACGGCCGCGTCCGGCTTGTCCTGCCGAACGGAGATCACCGACACCTTGTAAAGCGCGTCGTCGACGTAGCGGGTTCCGACCGGCTTGGCGAGGTACTCCGACAGCGCCCGCGAGGCCTCGTCGTCCTTCTTCTGCTCGAAGTAGCAGTTGCCCTTGAGGTAGAGCGCCTCGGAGGCGATGGCTGCGTCGGCCTTGTCGCTGATGCGGCCCAGCGGGGCCAGCGCCTGGTCATACTGCGACTGGAAGTAGAGCGTCCAGGCCAGCCGCAGCCGGGCCTTGTCGGCGTCGGCGCTCTTGTCGGCGTACTTGTCCAGCAGGTTGGTGTAGAGCTTCTGGGCCGCGGGGTAGTTCTTGAGCCAGAACTGGTCCTCAGCCGCGATGAACAGCACTTCCGGCACGTGGGCGTCGGTCGGGTAGCCGGTCAGGAACCGGTCGCAGACCTTGCCCGACGCGTCCCACTGCCCGGCGTAGTGCAGCGACTGGGCCGCGGTGTAGAGCGCCCGCGGAACGGCTGCGTGCGTCGGATGCGAGGTGACGAAGGCCTCGTAGGCCGACGCCGCCTCGGGATACTTCTTCTGGGCCAGCAGGCTGTCGGCCTGGGCCAGCCGCAGGTCGGCCAGACGGGCGCTCTGCGGGTGCGAGCGGATGGCTTCCTCGAAGACCTTCTGGGCCTCGCCGGCGCGGTCGCGCTTGAGCAGGGCCATGCCCTTCCAGTACTTGGCCTCGTCGGTGAGCCCGGGCTTGTTGGCCGTGATCAGTTCGTCGAAGTGCGAGATGGCCTGCTCGAAGTTGTTGTTCTCGTAGAGGCAGGTTCCGGCGTAGAGGCGAGCCTTGTCGGCCTCGGGGGCCTTGGGGAACTTCTCGGCCGCCTCGGCGAAGGCCTTGGCGCCCGCGGGCAGGTCGCCGGTGTGGTAGATGGCCAGGGCCCGCTCGAACGCCGCCGCCGGCGCCAGCCGCCCGTTGGCCGACACCACCTGCTCGTAGCTCTTGGCGGCCTGGTCGTACTGCTTGAGGAAGTAGAGCGACTGGGCACGGTGATAGCGTGCGAACTCGGCCAGCTCGCTGGAGGGGTTGCGCTCCAGGAAGTCGGCGAACCCGCGGGCGGCCTGCTCGTACTTCTTCTGCCCGAACTGGGCCATCGACAGGTTCCAGTCGGCGCGGGTGATCAGGCTCTTGAACGAGTCGGCCAGTTGCGGGTTGACCCCCTTGAGCGTCGCCATGCGGGCCGCCAGGTTCTTGGCTGCCTGCGGGCCGCGGACGTACTTCTCGACCAGCGGCTCGAGGATGCCCTCGGCCTGCGGGTGCTGCCCGAGGTTCAGGTAGCACTCGGCGCGCTTGGCCTCGGCCCACTCGGCCAGGTAGTGGCTCTTGAACCGCGACGCCGTCTCGCCGAAGGCGTCAGCCGCCAGCTTGAGTTGCTGCGTGCCCAGGTAGCACTGGCCGAGTTGAAACTGGGCCTCAGCCGACTTGTCGAAGGTCTTGTAGGTCTCGCGGAGCTGCTTGAAGGTCTCAGCCGACTCCTTGTACTTGCCCAACTGGAACTGCGATTGGGCCAGACCGAACATGGCGTCGGCCGCCCGGGGCTGGTCGGGGTATTTCTGGAGGTACTTCTGAAATTCCTCCGCCGCCTGGGTCCAGCGTCCTTCGCCGTAGTGCCAGGTGCCCATGAAGTAAGTGTTGTCGGCGGCGGTGGACCCGCCGGCCGGCTGGGCCCGCAGCGGCGCAGCGGCCCAGGCCGCCAGGCAGAGAGACCCCAGAGCGACGGACAGAACGGTTCGCCGATTCATCGTTTTCGCCTCCTGACCTGGCCAGACGGATGCGGGATGTCGTAACAGGCTTATGGTAATGCGGGCAGCCGGTCAGGGCAATGGCGGGCCGGCGCGATACGAGGGGGTTTTGCAGGGGGGAAAGGCCGAGGAAATGTCGAATGACGAATGTCGAGTGTCGAGTGGAAGAAGGCGAAGAGCCCCGGGTTCTTCCTGCCCCGTTTCGCATTCGACATTGCCTGCTACTTCGTCTTGGCCTTGGGCGTCCAGTGGTCGGGCTTGAGGGCGACGACGTAGACGCCGCGCAGGCCCTTGTTCATGTCGTTGCCCGTCACATAAAGGCGTGCGAGCTTCGCGTCGTACTGCACGCCCGCCCAACTGATCCAGCCGATCCGGGTCACGCCGGGAATGTCGCCGCAGTCGGTCAGTTGGCCGGTCTTGACGTCGCGGCGGAACAGCGTGATGGCGCTGGCCTCGCCGAACTTCCAGCTCCGGCAGACGCCCAGTTCGGGGGTGAGGAAGTCGATGGTGAACATCTTTCCGCTGAAGTCGTTCCCAGCCTCCAGCGGCGTCAGATCGCCGCTCTTGGGGTCGCGGGCGTAAGTCGGGGCGAAGTTGTTGCCGCGGGTGTAGCCCCAGGCGTAGAGGTAGAGGTGCCCGCCGTCGGGCGACATCGTCAGCCGGTGGAAGTGCAGTTGGCCCGGATTGGGGGCCTTGAACGTCACGCTCTTCCGCCAGGCGACCGAGCCGTCGGCCTTCACGTCGGCGATCTGCACGAGCGTCGTGTCCTGGTTGGCCTCCTTGTCGAAGGCGGCGTGCTGCCAGTAGAGCTGCTTTCCATCGGGGCTGAACTGGAGGTCCTGGCCGACGAAGGCGTCGTTGCTGTCCTCGCCGGCCTTGGCGACCGCGCCCTTTTCATCGATGCCGAAACGCAACAATGTGCCCGGGGCCTTGGGCAGCAGATAGGCCGTGCGACCGTCGGCCGACAGGGCCAGACCGGCCGTCTCAGGGCAGGCGGCGCGGCCGAGTTCCTTGCGATCGCCCGTCTTCGCGTCGAACTCATAGACGGCCAGCGACGCGCTGACGAAGGTGCGGCTCTGGTAGCCCTTGCCGATCCGCTCGACGGCGTAGAGGCGGTCGCCGACGACCTTGGTCATATAGCCGACAGCCTGGCCTTGCTCGACCTTGACGACCAAGGCCTGCCTGTAGGTCAGTTTGCCGTCGTCGGCGACGCTGAAGACGAGGACCTGGTTCTCGCCGGCCGGCACATAGAGAAATGCGCCAACCCTCCAGGGGGCCCCGAGCGGCTTGAGGTCGGGGATTCCGTCGGCGCCGGGCAGCAGCTTCTGCACCAGCGAGGGGCCGTCAGCGGCGAAGGCCGGCACGACAAGGGCCGGCACAAGACCGGTCAGCAGGATCGTCAACAGGCGACGAGGTGCGGGCATGCGTTCGCCCCTTTCAGTTTCGGTTCCAGGCTGGATGGAAGATCGCCCATAAGGCCAAAGAACCCGCCCGGCTGGCAATGGTGGTGGGAGAATCCGGCGGCGACGTGGAACTCGCGAATCAGTTCATCGGGACGACGATATCCATGGCCCGGCCGTCCACGAGACGGTTGAGCGGGTCGTAGATGTGGACGTGGATCTTCAGCAGGCTGGGCCAGCGATCGCCGGGGCCGAACATGAGTCGGCCGTCCTGGTTGGTGCGGTCGCTGTTCACCGGGTCCGAGGCGTTGTAACTGGGATCCTGGGGGTTGGACGAGTCGCCGACGGCCGGCGGGTTGCGCCAGGCGATCGTCGAGCCGAGGTCCTCGCTCATGGCGTACTGAACCTTGAAATCGCCGCAGTGGCCGAGCAACTGGAACCGTCGGCCGGCCGACGCCCCGAAGTAGAAGCTCGCATCCTGCCAGTAGGTCGGCTCGAAGTAGGTCTTGGCGGTGGAGTCCTGCCCGCCGCCGCGGGCATAGGCCCAGGGCATCGGGTACGAACCGCACCACCCGTAGTTCATCATCCAGAACCAGTAGAGCTTGCGGTAGGTGTAGCTCTGCATGGCGGTCCAGAATTGGCGCTCCTTGCCGAGGTAGTCGGGCGAATCGTTCCAGTCGATGCCGGCAACGGTGGTCCAGGTGGTGTAGTCCTTCATCGCCGCTTCCATTTCGCTGGTGCTGATCCGCAGCTTGGGCATCATCAGGATCTGGTGGCGCATCAGGACCCAGTCGGTCGCATACTTGCTGTATTGCGAGTTGCTCGGGTTGGTCACGTCCCCCTGGCCGTAGAATATCCGCTCCCACTGCCCGATCACCCGCGGGTCCACCACACTGGGCTGTTCGGTGGTCATCGTGAACATCATCCAGTCGTTGCGGAAGGTCCGTTTGATGTTCTCGCTCTCGTCGGCGGTGGACGCGAAGGCGTCCTGCTGGCGTCGGCCGATCACCAGGAACCCGTTGTGCTCGATGGCCTGCATGTCGTAGCGGCACTGCTTGGAGAAGGCCGTCAGGCTCATCACCATTTCGTTGTTGGCTTCAGCCTTGCTGATCGCCGAGACCGACGTCTGAAAGATGTAGCCGGCCACCACGAAAATCATCGCCAGCAGACCGACGGCGATCATCAACTCGACCAGCGTGAACGCGCCGGTGCGGCGTGGAATCGACGGGCCGGACTGGATCGACGCGAGCCGCATCTCAAGCTCTCCGGACAGGAGAGAATCATTCCGTACAAGATACTACGTCCCTTGGGAGGCAGAGAAAAGGAGATAAGACTGCGAACGACGGAAGCGTGCCCGCGTCTCACGGAACGGGGATCACGATCTCGGCCGTCCGTCCGCCGGCCAGCCGCGAGAGCGGGTCATAGATGTGAACGTTGATCCGCAGCAGCCTGGGCCAGCGGTCGCCGGGGCCGAAGACCAGCCGCCCGTCGTTGTTGGTGCGGGATCGGCCGCCGGCCAGCCCGCCGCCGTAGAGGGGATCGGCGGCGTTATAGTTGGGGTCGACCAGGTTATTCGAGTCGCCGACGGCCGGCGGGTCGCGCCAGGCGATCGTCGTGCCCAGGTCCTCGCTCATCGCGTACTGCACGCGGAACTGGGCACAGTGCGGCAGGATGCCCATCCGCCACTGTCCGTGCCCGATGCCGGCCGGGTTGACGTAGAAGGTCGGCTCGTAGTAGGCCGTCGCGCTGGCATCCTGACCGCCGCCGCGGGCGTAGACCCACGGCGTGGAGAAGCTGCCGCACCACCCGTAGTTGTAATGCCACCACCAGTAGAAGCGGCGGTAGGTGTAACTCTGCGTCGCCCGCCAGTAGGTGCGTTCCTTGCCGCCTTTGTCGCCCATCTGGGGCCATTCCAGTCCGGCGCTGATGCCCGCGGTGTCGTAGTTGTGCGACGCCTCGTAGGCCCCTTCGATCGTCGAGACCGCGACGCGCAGGGCAGGCATCACCAGCACCTGCTGGCGCATCAGCACCCAGTTGGTCGCCACGTTGCTGTAGTCGGAACTGGAGGGGTTGGTCACGTCCCCCTGGCCGTAGAAGATCCGCTGAAACTGCCCGATCGCCCGCGGGTCGACCGGGCTGGCCAACTCGGTCGTCCCGTAGAACGACATCCAGTCGTTGCGCAGATCCTTCTTGAGGCCCAACCTCGCCTCGTCGCCGCTGGGATAGGCCTGCTGGCTGCGCCGCCCGATCACCAGGAACCCCTCGTGCTCCAGCGTGTCCAGATCGAAACGGATCTGGCGGTCGAACGCCGTCAGGCTCATGACCATTTCGTTGTTGGCCTGGGCCTGGCCGATCGCCGTCACCGAGGTCTGGAAGATGTAGCCGGCTACCACGAAGATCATCGCCAGCAGGCCAACGGCAATCATCAATTCCACCAGCGTGAAGCCCCCGGCCGGATGTCGAATCGAGAACCTCACCTGGCAGTCCTTTCGCCCATGTCGGTCCCGTGCCTGCGCAGCAGGGCGACCGTCTCGCCTCATTCTATTGAAGTGTCGCGGTTGTGCAAAGTTCCGGCGGGAAGCAGGCGGACCGCCATCGGCGAGAGCTCAGCCGGCGGGTCAGGGAAGCATCATGATCACGTCCATCGTCCGCCCGTCCACCAGCCGGGCCAGCGGGTCGAAGACGCGGACCGTGATCTTCAGCAGAGCCGGCCAGCGGTCGCCGGGCGTGAACATCAGCCGCCCGTCCTGGTTGGTCTGGCTGGTGTTGTGCACCGGGTCAGAAGCGTTGTAGTTGGGGTCGGCTGGGTTGCCCGATCCGCCGACAGCCGGCGGATCGCGCCAGGCGATCGTCGTCCCCAGATCCTCCTTCATGGCGTATTGCACCTTGAAGTCGCAGTGCCCCAGCGCCGAGAAGTTCACCTTCAGCCCGCCGCCCAGGCCCGGCACATTGTGGTAGAAGTCCGGCTCGCTGTAGGCCCTCTGCGGCTTTTCAGGGTTGGTCCGGGAGACGCGGTCGTATACCCAGGGCGTGCTCACCGTGCCGCACCAGCCGTAGTTCCAGTACCACCACCAGTGCATCCGCCTGAACCTGTAGGTATCCGTCGCCCGCCAGTAGCTCCGCTCCATCCCCGGATAGTCGCCTTCCTGAGGCCACTCGATGCCCAGGAACGGACCCACCGGGTCGCTCCAGCCGCTGGGCCCGGACGTCGCTTCGATGGCGTTCTTGTCCATCCGCAGCTTGGGACACAACAGCACCTGGTGACGCATCAGGACCCAGTTGCTCACCAGGTCGCTGGCCCCCGAGTCGTTGGGGTCGGCTGTCTGCCCCGGACCGTAGAACACACGGGCCCACTGCCCGATCGCCCGCGGGTCCATCGGGCTGCACCGCTCGGTGGTGATGTAGAACATCATCCAGTCCTTGCGGTACTTCTTCTTCAGCCCCTGGGCCGAGTCCATGCCCGTCCCGTAGCCGTCCTGCTCCCGCCGGCCCATTCCCAGGAACCCGCCGGGCTCGATCGCCGCCAGGTCCTGGCGGATGACCTTGTCGAATGCCGCCAGGCTCATCACCATCTCGTTGCTGGCCTGCGCCTGGCCGATCGCCGTCACCGACGTCTGGAAGATGTACCCGGCCACGACGAAGATCATCGCCAGCAGCCCCACGGCAATCATCAACTCCACCAGCGTGAAGCCTGCGGCGGCGCGTTGTCTGGACTGTCTCATATCCGTTTCCGAAACACCTGCGGAACTGCGTTGCCCCTTCGCGGGCGACAGGCAATTCAACGACACGAATCCTACTCCGTTGTCAACCCCGGGCCAATCGGAATCTCGTGCCCTCGCGTCCCCTCCCCGCCCCGGTTGCCCGGGCGTCGTTCGCGTGTTAAGCTGACGAACCGGCCCCTGGAAGGCTGCCGAGGTGAGTGCATGAATCTGCTGGGTATCGAATCCAGTTGCGATGAGACGGCCGCCGCCGTCGTCGCCGACGGCCGGCGCGTGCTCTCGTCCATCGTCGCCTCGCAGATCGCCCTGCACGTCAAATATGGCGGGGTGGTTCCGGAGATCGCCAGCCGGGCCCACATCGAGCGGATCAACGCCGTGGTGGCCGAAGCCCTGTCCGCCGCCGGCGTCGGACGGGGCGACCTGGACGGCGTCGTCGTCGCCCATCGGCCCGGGCTGGTCGGCTCGCTGCTGGTGGGCGTGACGGCCGCCAAGACGCTGGCCTGGGCGTGGGGTCTGCCGCTGGTGGGGGTGGACCATATCCACAGCCACGCCTTTTCGCCGATGCTGGACCTGGACCGCGGGCCGGCCGACCTGTTGCCGGCCGTCGCCCTGGTCGTCAGCGGCGGCCACACCAGCCTCTACCACCTCCAGAAAAGTGGACCAGGTCCACTTTCCGGAGAAAAAGTGGACCTGGTCCACTTTTCGCCGCCGCGGACGCTTGGACGGTGCATCGATGACGCCGCCGGCGAGGCTTACGACAAAGTGGCGGCCATCCTCCATCTCGGCTACCCCGGCGGGCCCATCATCGACCGCCTGGCCCGCGGCGGCGATCCCAAACGCTTCGCCCTGCCCCGCTCCTGGCTCGCCCGCGACAGCCTCGACTTCAGTTTCGCAGGCATCAAGACCGCCGTCCTCTACCAGGTCCGAGGCCAGAACATGAAGGGCGAATCCCGCGCCGACACGATGAGCGAGCAGGACAAGGCCGACCTGGCCGCCAGCTTCCAGGCCGCCGTCGTCGAGGTGCTCGTCGGCAAGACGCTGATGGCCGCCGCCCGCGCCGGCGTGCGTCGGATCTTCGTCGGCGGAGGCGTCGCCTGCAACAGCGCCCTGCGGCGAGAGCTGTCGGCCGCCGCCGCGCGCGAGGGCATCGAGATCCTGCTGGCCCAGCCGAAGTACTGCACCGACAACGCCGCGATGCACGCCGGCCTGGGCTACTACCGCCTGCAAGCCGGCCAGACGGCCGGCCTCGACCTGTCGGCCGTCGCCAGTTAGGAGACACCATGAACCTCGACATCAGGCCGCTGGCCCACGACGATATCCCGGCCATCATCCGCGACTTCGCCCCGCGCGACCCGGACAAGTCGGCCGAGCGCTGGGCCCGCGTGCTGGAGGCCAACCGCACCGGGCTGCGTGTCACGCTGGTGGCGTGGCTGGAGGGCAAGGCCGTCGGCGTCGCCAGCGTGATCTGGGTCTCCAACTACCCGCCGTTCGCCGAGGCCGGCATCCCCGAGATCAACAGCATGAGCGTCGTCGAGCCGCTGCGCGGGCGCGGGATCGGCTCGGCCATCGTGCGGGCCTGCGAACACGTGGCCATCGAGCGCGGCTGCCCGGTGATGGGCATCGGCGTGGGCCTGACCGAGAGCTACGCCCGGGCCCAGCGGCTCTATCCCCACCTGGGCTACGAGTTCGATGAGCACGGCGTGTTCACCAACGACTGGGGCTCTGCCCGCTACCTGACCAAGCGCCTGGCCCCGGCTGCGCCCCAACCCACGCCCCCCTGACCGGGGAAGGCGTCAGACGCCCTTTCCCTGCGTCGCGGGGCAAGGCCCGAGCGGACTCTTGGCCACCGGCTTGGGGGTGGGCACGAGCTTCACCGGACCGACCACGACGATCCGCTGCACGACGTCCCATCCGCCGTTGGTCCGCCGCACTTCGTTGCGCTTCACGAACGGCAGCAGATCGGGATGGATGTTGATGGGCGCCGCCGGATGCAGGAACCAGCTCTCGGTGATCTGAATTGAACGGACCGGCAAGCCCGCCCGCGCCCCGTCGTCCCGGGCCAACGTTGTCGCATCCCTGGAACCGATCGCCAGGCGCACGGCAATGTCGCCGTGGAAGGATCCCCCGGCCAACTCGACCCCGACCGTCGGGTCCGGTTGTCGGCCGATCGCCTCGGCCTCCGGGTCCAGCAGGATGTCGATCGCGATGTCCCCGTACCCCGCCCGGTCGCAGCCGGCCAGGCAGGCGACCAGCGCGAGGATGGCAACGAGCATCGGCAGCAGTGCAGAGCGCGTCATGGTTCTCTCCCGCGGGTGAGACGTGATCGACCCGCGTCTGAGAGCCCGAACGCAACGGAATATTCCCACGACCATTCGCGCCACGCGACGGATATAGTAAGCTGACCCGACGGAGAACGCTTATGGAACCCAACCAGCTCGCGGACCTGCTCAATCAGTTCAAAGCCGGCCAGATCGACCTGGCCGACGCCATCGAGCGGCTGCGGCGGTTGCCTTTCGAGAGCCTCGAATTCGCGACCATCGACCATCACCGCCGCCTCCGCTGCGGTTTCCCGGAGGTCATCTACTGCCCCGGCAAGACCGTCGAGCAGGTCGTCACGATCTTCACGCGCCTGGCTGAGCACGGCGGCGACGTGCTGGCCACCCGCGCCGGCGACGAGCAGGTGGCGGCCGTGCTGAGGAAGTTCCCCTCAGCCCGGCATCACGCGACCGCCCGGGCCATCACGCTGCGACAGACCGAGCCGCAAGTCGGCAACGCGGGCCTGGTCGGCATCATCAGCGCCGGGACCAGCGACCTGCCCGTCGCCGAGGAGGCCCGCGTGACAGCCGAGATCATGGGCGCTCCGGTGACGACAATCTACGACGTTGGCGTCGCCGGCCTGCACCGACTGCTCGGCCGCCTGGAGGACATCCACCGCGCCAAGGTGTTAGTGGTCGTCGCGGGCATGGAGGGGGCGCTGGCGTCGGTGGTGGGCGGACTGGTGAGCAGCCCGGTCGTCGGCGTGCCGACCAGCGTCGGCTACGGCGCCCACCTGGGGGGGATCGCCCCGCTGCTGACGATGCTCAACAGTTGCGCCGCGGGCGTGAGCGTCGTGAACATCGACAACGGGTTCGCCGCCGGCTACATCGCCGCCCTCATCAGCCGCCAGTCCGCCGACCGCTGAACGCCCTCGGGGGGCGCGACGGAGGGAGCGGAGAAGAGAACCCACTCGCAGATTACGCAGTTACGCAGACGTGTACCAAGAAGCGGGAGAACCGCGAATTCACGCGAATGGCCGCCAATGAGGGAGGGAAGGCCCAAGTCTCCCTACTTCTCTACTCGCGTTCATTCGCGTCCATTCGCGGTTCTCTTGTCTTTCCTTGATCTTGAATCTACGTAATCTGCGTAATCTGCGGATGTATTTCCCTCCTCCCGGCCGCGGCGACAGGGGGACGATTCACCGCATCGCCTGCACACCGCCGAAGAAGCCCGCCCCGTGACGGGGGCCGGGGGCTCGCTTATGATTGCGCATGAAGCCGCACATCCACAACCGAAAGGACACCCCATGGCCGCCAGGAAGATTCTGATGCTCGTCGGCGAGTACGTCGAGGACTACGAGGTGATGGTGCCGTTCCAGGCGCTCCAGGCCGTCGGCCACGTCGTTCACGCCGCCTGCCCCAACCGTCACGCCGGCGACAAGATCCCGACGGCTGTGCATGACTTCGCCGACGGGGCCCAGACCTATCACGAACTGCCCGGCCACCGCTTCGCACTCAACGCGGACTTCCACGACATCGACCCGGCCGACTACGACGCACTGGTCCTCCCGGGCGGCCGGGGACCGGAATACATCCGGCTCAACGAGCACGTGATCGCGATCGTGAGGCACTTCTTCAAGGCGGGCAAGCCCGTCGCGGCCATCTGCCACGCCGCCCAGATCCTCGTCGCCGCGGACGTCGTCAAGGACCGCACGCTGACCGCCTACCCCTCGATCCATCCGGACGTGGTCGCCGTCGGCGGCAAGTTCCGCCAGGTCGCCTTCGACAAGGCCGTCGTCGACGGCAACCTGGTGACCGCGGTCGCCTGGCCCGGCCACCCCGCCTGGCTGGCCGAGTTCCTCAAGCTCCTGGGCACGAAGATCAAGCTGTAAGTCGGCCGGCCGCGACGGCCGCCCTCGGTGCGGCGTCTGCGCCGCGTGCTTGTGGGCAAGCGGGGACGGCGGTAGATTGCCCGCATGAGCGCCTCCCCAATGGCCGCGCCCTGCCGCATCCGCGTCCCCGGCGTGGGCGACGTGGAGGTCGGCGTCTCGATCCGCCTGGCGCTGCGCCGGCGCGACGGCGACGCGACACTCGCCGTCACCGTCCCGCCGATGCTCATGCAACTGGTCGAGTTCCCGCAGTCGGCCGGGCTGGCGACCGTCTGGCTCGACCGCCGCGACGAGCCCGGCGGCGCGATCGCCTTCGCCCTGCGATGCGAAGCCAGGCTGGCTGACGGCTGGGCGCTCTACGACGCCGCCCTCCAGTTCGACGCACCGGCTGCCGGGTGGCGGCTGGTCCTGCCCAGCGGCTGGGGCCGCGAACTCGACCCGATCCCCGACGCGCTGGACTGGACGGGCAACTACCCCGGCTGGTCGGCCTGCTCGCAGTTGATGGTGCTCCAATCGTCGTCCGGCGGGCTGTCGGTGTCGGCCCGTGACGCGGAGTTGGAGTTGAAGTTTTTCCGCGCGTCGCGCCACGGCGACCGCGTGCGGCTCCAGGTCGTCCGCGTGCCCGAGTGGCGCGGCGGCGCGTGGCGGGTCGACGGGCCCTGCGAGATCCTGCTCGCCCCGCACGCCGGCGGGTGGGACGCCGCAGCCGCCGACTATCGCCGCCGCCAGGAGCAGATCCGCCCGGCCCTGGCGACGCCGCGGCCGATGCACCCGCTGCTGGCAGTCGACCCGGTCTGGCTGACCCAGAACTGCTTCTGCTACCCGCCCGACGAAGTCGAGGACACCGTCGCTCTGGCCGCCGAGTGGGCCTGCCCCGTCATCGTCCACTTCTACAACTGGCAGAACGGCGGCTTCGACACGCGCTACCCCAACTGGGTCGGCGTGCGCGAGCGGGCCGTCGGGCAGTTCCGGGCCCTGGCGGCTGCCGGCATCCCCGCGATCCCCTACATCAACGGCCGCGTCTGGGACACGACGACCGACAGCTACGCCGCAGTCGGCAGGCCGACGACTGTGCTGAACGTCGCCGGAAAGCGCGAAGTCGAAACCTACGCGACCAGCAACTACATCGAGCTGGCCGTCACCTGCCCCGCGCAGCGCGCCCACCACGCCAAGGTCCGCGAGGTCGCGACGCACCTGGCCGAAGCCGGCTTCGGTCTGCCCGGGGTCTACGTCGATCAACTCGGCGCAGCATTCGGCCTGCGCTGCTACGCCGACCGCCACGGCCACCCGCCCGGCGGCGCGGCAAGTTGGCCCGCGGGGCAGCGCGAGATGGTCGCCGGCGTCCGCGAGGACTTCGCCCGCGTCATCGGTTGCGAACCGATCCTGGCCATCGAGAACGCCTCCGAGGTGCTCGTGGACCAGGTGGACGCGTTCCTCTACTTCTGCGGGCGGCCTGACGAGTCGCTCGGCCGGCCCGTTCCGCTCTGGCACGCGATCTACGGCGACATGGCATCGAGCTTCGCGGACAATTTCAACTTCTCCAAGGAAGGCGCCTTGTCCGACGGCCGACCGGCCGCGGGCATGATGGCCCGCCTCGCCCGGCAGGCGGTGTTCGGCAGCCAACTCGGCTGGCTGTCGCCGCGGCTGCTGACCGGCGACTACGCGGCGGCTGGGGCGCTGGTTTGCAGAGCCCGCGCCGCCCGGCTGCCGCTGCTGCCGCTGATCCGCGGGCGCGGCTTCTGTGCCGATCTGCTGGACAGCACCGCCGAGCGGACGGGTGTCTTCCTGTCCGCGTGGCGCGACGTCGATCGGACTGTCGCGCTGGCGGTGAACCCGAGCTGCGACCCCGTCGCCTTCGCCTGGCCCGACGGGCAGCGGGCGAGGCTCGACCCCTGCGCGGCTGCCAGCCGCAGACTTACCTGATGGAGCACGACGATGACCGACGCGCGTCCGCTGAGCCACGCCGAACTGCTGTCGCTCCGCCGCTGGAACACGCCGACGATCTACAACGGCTGGGAGCAACTGACCGGACACGACGCCGCCGCCGACGCGTTCAACCTCGAACCGGTGACCGACTATATGCCGCAGATGGGCCCGATGGTCGGCTGGGCCGTGACCGTCGTGCAGGAGCCCAGCCAGTCGCGGCACAAGCGCGGCAACCCGTCGGCCTGGAGCGAGTACCGCCGCTACGTCGCGTCGCTGCCGGGCCCGAAGATCGTCATCGTGCAGGACCTGGACAAGCCGCGCTGCGTCGGGGCGTTCTGGGGCGAGGTGACCGCCAACACCCACCGGGCGCTGGATTGCGTGGGCACGATCATCGACGGAGCGATCCGCGACGTGGACGAGATGACCGCCGCCGGCTTCAAGGCCATCGCCCGGCGGACCTGCGTCGGCCACGCCCACAGTTGCCCGGTCCGCTGGGGCTGCGAGGTGGAGGTGTTCGGCCGAAAGATCGTGCCCGGCCAGCTCGTCCACGCCGACAAGCATGGCTTCCTCGCGGTCCCGCCGGGCGAAGAGAAGGGCCTGCTGGAAGCCGCGATGTTCATGGACCGCAACGAGTGCGACACGATGATCGCCGCGGCCCGCGAAACGTCAGGCCTGACGCGCGAACAGATGCTGGAGCGTTTCGACGTCGCCGCCGCCGCCTTCGCCCGGGCCGCCCGCGATCGCTTCGGCCGCAAGGGCGAGTGGTGACGCCGGCAAGACTCACGGATACAGCGGCGTCGAGTCCGGCCCGAGGATGGCCTGCACGCGGGCGTTGGCCTGCTCGCGGGGGAAGCTGTCGGTCCGCATCGCGGCGGCCCGTTCGCTCAGCAGGTCGGCCTGCTCCTTGCCCTGGGCCCGCTTGAAGACATCCACGTCCTGCGAGTTCCACTGGATGTTGAAGCCCGTCCTGCCGGTCTGCTCGTTGGTCAGGTAGGAGACCGGGTAGCGGTAGACCTCCAGCCAGGCGGTGTCGTCGTCGTAGCGGCGGAAGCGAACGCGGCGGATGTCGATCATGTGCAGCCCGCCGGCGACGCGGTGGTCCAGGCGATAGGCGTTCCAGAACTCGACGAGCTTAGCCGGCTTGTAGGGCTTGGGCGGCGGCTTGGCTTCCTCGTCCGGCTGCGTGCTGGGGGCGGGCTTGATGCGGGTCCAGATGTGCGGCCAGGGATCGCCGCGGGCGCTGAAGTGCCGCAGGTCGCCGCTGCTCTCGTCGTATCGGATGCTGATGCCGTAGCTGTTGCCGCGCCACTCGTCGTCGCTGCGGCGGTCCATCTCGTAGCTGCTGCCGACCTGGCCGGCGGGCCCGTAGCGGGCCATCACCTGCTCCAGCGTCCTGCGCGGAGGCGTCGAGACCAGCTTGTAGTTGATGTACCACTTCGAGTCGACCAGTTCCTGGACCGTACGGTTGCGGCGGAAGACGCTGAGATGTCCGCCGGACACGCTGCCGTCATACACGTTGCTGCCGTAGAACACCTGCACGCCCGCGCCGCGCTGCACCATGTGGAAGTAGCGTTTGTCGCCCTGCTTCACATCTTCGTCCAGCCACTCGTCGCCCTGGGTATAGGCGTTCAGCCGATGGTTGCGGTCCGGCCCGCCGTGGCCGGCCTCGGGCCCGGCGAAGTCGGCTTCGTAGCCGATCCACCAGTTGCCCGGCGCAGCCGGCGCGCCGCTCTCCGGCAACTTCAGCCTGGCGACCGTCGCCGGGTGAGCGTCCAGGGCGTTGCCGTAGATGTCGGTCGCCTCGATGACGACAGGGATCGGCTGGTAGCGCGGCGTCGCGTCGCGCAGGGCGTCCACGTCGAGTTGCCCGCTCCAGACGCGGTCGTGCCCGGCCTGCTTCATCGCGATCGTCTGTTTGCCGACGGTCACCTTCGGCGGCGCCGACAGCGGCTGGGTGAGGTTCACAGTGACGCTCGCGACGTGGCCGCCTTCGGGCAGCATCTCGGCGACGGGCAGCTCCAACTCGCGGCGGGCCTCCTCCACGTCGCGGTCCAGCCAGCTTCGCTGCAAGGCGGCGTCGGGCCCGCCGGCCCAGCGGGCGTCGTAGAACTTGCCCGAGGCGCTCACCACATCCAGGCTCGCGACCATCGGCGGCACGGCGTCGACCACGACGCGGTGCGACGTGTCCGGCTGATCGCCGCCCGCCTGCGGGTCGGCATCCATCAGCGTGCCGGTGGCCGACTCGGCCTGCACGCTCAGCCGACGCACGCCCTTGGCCGACGCGAACGCCGCCCCGTCGGGCACGGTGAAGCTGCCGCGGAAGTGCCGGCCGTCGTCGGCCCACTGCCCCGTCAGCGATTCGTCGTTGAGCTTCACATCGGCTGGCTTGGCCTTGTTCATATCGCGGTCGAAGAGGATGTCGAAATTCACCTCGCCCGGCGTGATCGGCTTCATCGCGCCGGACAGGCTGTCGTAGAACCGCGTCGGATAGGGCTCGCCGGGCCGCCTGAACTCGACGTTCGCGACGGCCGGCCGCGCCTGCGACACGTCGAAGGCGAAGGTGCGGTCCTCGGACCGATCCTCGCGGCCGAGCCGCAGCAGGCTGGAGACGGTGAACCGGATGCGGCAGCGGCCCTCCTGCGACGGCGTCATCGGCTGGGGCAGCGTGAAGCGATAGTCGTAGGCGCGACAGCCGCGTTCGGCGGCGAAGACGCCCGCGGCGCCGTCAGCCACCGCGTCCAGGCCATCGTCGGTCACCTCCATCGGCTTGCCGTCGCCCCCCTGCACTTCGATTGCCAGCGTGCGCTGCTCGGGCTGGATGTTCACGCCGCTGCCGATGTGCACGTCATCGCTGACGCAGACGCGGACGGTCAGCGTGTCGCCGGGATGGAACCCCTCGTCGGGCCAATTGCGCGCGGGGCGGCTGGAGATGAACTGCACCGCACGGCTGTCGGTGAGTTTCGACGCGTCGGAGGCCGGGGCGTCCGGGGCGACCAGCGGCGCGAAGAAGGGCGTCGCCGCATAGGAGAGCTCGGCGAACTGGGCCTTGTCCTGGTCGTCGGTGTCGATCAGCCCGACCCAAATCCGCTCGCACTGGTCGAGGCGGTTGAAGTTGCGCAGGTGGAAATAGGCCAGCGGCCGGCTGTCCAGCGTGCCGGTCGGCTCCTGGAGCGAGAAGTTCAGCCGATCCATGCGGATGGGCCCGGCCGCCACGCCGTCGCGATACTCGGCTTTGTTGCCGCGCAATTCGGGATCCTTGCCGAAGTGCGTCAGCGCGACCGCGCCCCAGGCGTCGGGCCGAGGCTGGTCGCCGCGGGCCATCAGGAACAGGTGCGTAGCGCCCTTGTCCGGCGGGGCCTTGTCCGAGAGCTGAAGCGCGACGGCGCGAAAGCCCAGCGGCCGCGCGCCGCTGACCTTGGTCGCGATCGCGGCCAGGCGGCGATGCACCTCCGAGTCGCTGTCCGCGTCGGCAGGGGGAATCTCGGTGGGCCTCGTGCTGTAGTAGCCGGTCATCGTGCGGTCGGTGGTGAAATAGGTCGTGTCCATCTCGAAGAAGGCGTCGTCGTTGAAGCCGGCCGCTCCGGTCGTGTCCACCTGGGCGATGGCGTCGGCGACGTAGTCCTCGTAGATCTTGCGGAACCGCTCGTCGCGGCCGCCGGGGCGCGACGACTGCGAGCCGATCGACTCGATGAGCTGCGAGCGGCCGCGGTAGTTGCGCGACGCCAGCGCCTCCCAGAACTTCTTGATGATCTCCAGGTCCTTCTCGCCGCCGCCGGTCCGCCGGGCGAAGCTTTTCCAGAAGAACACCGTCAGGTACGGCGTCCACTTCCGCTCCTTGTCGGTAAGGTAGTCCTCGAAGACGCCCCGGCTGCGCATGTCCGGCTGGGCCCACGTGTATCGCCGCGTGTAGTAGGTGTTGATCTGACCGAGGTAGACCACCGACGCCGGCCCGTCGCCGTCCAGGCCGAGCATCGAGCGGCTGATCCCGCGCGGCGTCAGCCGGATCGGCAGGTCCGTCGCCCACTCCGCGGTCCCCTCCACCGCGACCTTGTAGTCGTAGCTGCTTCGGCCGGTGAACTGGCTGATGCGGCTGACCGCGAACGCCCCCCAGTTGTTCCGCTGCACGGCGTGGAACCACTCGTGCACGGGCACGGCCAGCAGCCAGGTCGCGCTCTGGCGGCCGTCGATCTCGATGCTGTCCCAGAAATAGCCCGGCGTGAACAGGCCCGAGTATTCCTCCATCGTGACGAAGCTGACGGTCGACGGCGGGCTCTTGCAGGGCAGGCCGTGGGAGTCGAAGTAGGCCCGCGCGGCGTTCAGCGACATCCGCGCGTTGAGCACGTAGTTGGGCACGATGATCGTGCCGCCGTCGTCGCGGGCGACGCCCGTCGAGCCCATGTCTCCGGGGAACTCCCCCGACGCCGGATAGGTGAACGAGTAGGGATCGCCGGGGAACTTGAGCGTCCAGGCCTTGGACCAGTAGCTGTAGCTGACGTTCACCGGCCCGTCGTCGCCGCGCGCGGCGCCGGCGGCCGGCAGCAACATCGCCGCCAGCGCCGCCAGGAGCGGCATCCCCCTACTGCAATTTGTCCGCGGGGGTGAGTTCAATGTCCAGCTCCTTGGCCCCTTCGAGTGTCACGTTCCGACCCATGGCCTTGTAGCCCGGGGCGATCAGTTGCACCTCGTATTCGCCGGCCGGCGCGAACAGTTCGTATCGTCCGTCGGTCACGACCGTCGCCGCCAGGAACGAACCGGCCGGGTCGCTCGCCCGCCGCAGGGCGACCTGCGCCGGTCCCTTCTCGGCCGCCAGCGGCTCGGGCAGCCGCACCGCGCCCGCCAGCCGAACGCGCTCGCTCCGCGTCTCCCGCCGCCGGGCCGCCGTCGCCTGAAGGTCGCGCATCGCGCCGTCCTCGGGGTAGATGTTGCGGTAGGTCGCGATCAGCACGTCGGCTTTGTCATACTCGCCGCGATCGGCGGCCTGGCGGGCCTGGTCGGCGATCCAGCCCAGGTCCACCCCGGCGACGTCGGTCGGCCCGTGATTGATCGCGGTCAGCCGGGCGAACAGCGTCACCTTGCCGTCGTCGCCGACGCCCAGGAACGGCTTGGCCTGCGCCAGCTTCGCGTCGTCCAGTTCGGGCAGGTGCGGATCGATCCTGCGGGCCTCGGCCAGATAATCGGCCAACGCAAACGATCGGCTGCCGGTCCAGACCACCTGGCGTTCGCCGGGCGTCAGTTGCGTCGCCTTCTCGCCGACGGTCACCGTCGCAGCGCCGTTGTCGGCCGGCGCAACGGTCACGGCCGCCGGCACGCGGATCGACGCGAACACGTCGCCCACCGCGACGGCGGGCTCGGGCTGGGCGTCGATCTGCCAGGCGAACGGCCCGTTGCCGACAGCCGACAGGTCCGACCAGGCCGCGTGGTCCCAGCGGGCATCGTGCGAATAGAGGAACGCCATCTTTCGGCCGACGAGCATCCGTCCGGCTGCCAGTTCGCCCGTGCCGCGATAGCGGAAGAGCTTGGCGGCCTCGGGCCGATGGACGTAGCCCAGCCGCGGCTGGGCGGGGCCGTCCGCGGCGGGCGGGGCAGAGGCCAGGTCGCCGAAGTCCTGCTCGTAGATCAGCTCGACGAAGGGGGCGCGGTCATAGGCGACGTCCAGCGTGTACGGCGCGTAGCCGCCGTCGTCGTGACCGTGGCCGGAGTGCATGACCACGAGGACGATCGCGACCGTCGCGCCAGCGACCAGGAGCGGCAGCAGGACGAGCAGAAGGATCGTCCACTTGCGACGGCGGCGGCTCTGGTCCTCGGCCATGCCAGGGTCTCCGGTGCGAACGGTCGAGTCGCGTGGGATTCAAAGAGGTGAATCGTGGTCTGACCTATCGTAGGCCGCGCGGGCGGGCGATCTCAAGGGGGCCGGGAAACGAAACTCTACCGCGCCAGGACCGGGCAGCCGCCGACCCAGTCCAGGCGGCGGATGCACGGCTGGCGACCGGCCGCGCGGTCGGGCGTCCAGGCGTGGTAGACCAGCCAGGTCGCGCCGTCGGCGGCAAAGACGTTGCAGTGGCCCGGGCCGATCTGGATGTCGTCGCCGACCAGCAGCGGCTGAGGCGACTCGACGAACGGCCCGCCAAGCCCGTCGCTCGACGCCCAGCAGACGCGGTAGGTCGCGTCGCCCCAGTTGCCCAGCGAGAACAGCAGCAAGTAGCGTCCGTCGCGGCGGATGCAGACGGGGCCCTCCTGCCATTCGTGCGCGCCCAGCAGCTCGGCCGGCTCGCCGGCGACGCGGCCGGGCTCAATCAGCCGATCGACATACACTCGGCCGGGCGTCATGCTGTCGGCGGCGGTGCGGAACTCCGCGGTGTAGAAGAGCCACGCGGACCCGTCGGTGTCGACGAAGGGGCTGCCGTCCAGTGAGGCGTGCGGCACGACGACGCCGCAATCCTCGTAGGGCCCCTCAGGCCTATCGGCGACGGCCAGCCCGACGCGGTTGCCCGTGTTGCCCGGCGTATCGTCGGGCATCGCGGTGTAGTAGAGCCAGTAGCGCCCCTCGCGGACGAGCACCTCCGGCGCCCAGAAGTTGCGACGGTTCCACGCCCCGGGCTCGCCGGCCGTAACGGCCCCGCGGACGAACCGCCAGTTGCGCAGGTCGCGCGAGAACCAGATGGGCAGGCGTCGGCCGTCGTCGGCCTGGCCGGTGGCGAACAGGTAATACCCCTGCCCGCCTGCCAGGACGAACGGGTCGGGCAAGTTGCGCGGGATGATCGGGCTGGGCAGCGGAACGGAGATCAATAGATCTCGCCCTCGCCCGGCGGCGTGTTGGCCGGCTGCGTGGTCGGAACGCCGGGCATCTTGCCGGCGGCGACCTGGTCGAGCCAGTCGGCCAGCCGGGCGCGCTGGGAGTCGCCGAAGAGCCACTCATGGGCGGCGCCTTTGACGACGATCAGCGTCAGCGGCACGCCCTGCTTGCGCCAGCGGTCCTCGGCTTCGGTCCAGATGAGCAGGCCGTTGTCGCGCTCGCCCACCAGCGAGAAGACCGGGCAACTCCGCACGGCGTCGTTGGCCGGCGGAAGGAAGATGCTCACGCGGTTCTGCCCGTTGGCGCCGCGCTGGATGCCGGCCAGGGGGTAGGCGGCGTCGAGCACGAGCCCGCCGTAGTTGCCCGGGGCGTTGCGATAGAGCTGGAGGGCGAGCTGCCCGCCGGCGCTGAAGCCGATCAGCATCGGCTTGGCGGCGTCCACCCCTTCGGTCTTCGCGGCGTCGGGGACCGAGACGGCCTGCAGACGCTGGGCGTCCTGCGTCGTCCAGTTGGCCCAGTTCATGGCCGTCGGCATCAGCAGGCAGAAGCCGCGCCCAGTCAGCAGGGGGACCAGGAGGTGCTCGACCTGGGCGTTGGAGGACGCGCCGGCCGGGTGCAGCCAGATCGCCAGCTTCTGCGGATGCTCCTTGTCGGCCTTGGCTGAAACATAGAGCCGCCAGCGCAGCCCGTCTTGCGGATCGCCCTCAACCACCTTGACGCCAGCCTGGGCGGCGCCGGGCTTCTCGTACGCTTTGTCGGCGGCCTCCTTGTCGGCGGCGCGCATCTTCACGACCAGGTTCTTGAATCGCTCGTTGCCCACGTAGGGCTCGAACGCCTTGCTGTGGAGCACCTGGTAAGCATCGGACAGGCCGTGCCCGACCGCGTCGGCCAGGGCGTCCAGCGCCGCTTCGTCCTTGTGCTGGAGGGCGAGCATGCCGGCCAGCGCATAGTGGAAGTTCGCCTGCTCGGGCATCAGTTCGACAAGCTTGCGGGCGGCCTCCTCGGCGGCGGCGAAGTCCTTGCCGATGGCGGCGGCGGCCATCGCGACCTCGGCCTGTCGCAGAACCAGCACCTTCTGCTGCGGGGTCATCTTCGCGAACTGCTCGGCCGTCACGTCGGGAACCTTGACACGCCGGGCCGGCTGGGTCGTGGGGACGTGCTGCGGCTGCGTGGTCGGAGCGGCCTGGGGCTGCGCGGTCGGTTCGTCGGCGCGGGCGACGGAGGGCAACGTCAGGATCGCAGCCAGCAGGAGAGCCAACAGGTACGGCTTCATCTTGTTCCTTTCGTCTTCCCCCGCGTGTCCGCGGCGCCGGATCGGGCGCCGATGCCAATATAGTCTAAACGCAACCGTGCGGCGATGCTTTCCCTCTCCGCGAGGGCCCCTTCCGCAGCAATCGGCCGGCGGTCTGAGCAGTAGCAGTCAAAGCACCAGCCAGAGCACCAGCCCCGCCGCCGCCAGCCAGACGAGCACAATGAGCACCGTCGCGGACCAGGGGCGCGGGCGATCGGATTCCGCCGCTTCCCGGGCGCGGGCCAACGACTGCTCCCACACTTCGCGCGGGATCAGCCGCACCGCCAGACCGATACCCGCCGGCAGCAAGACCAGGTCGTCCAGAAGGCCGAGGACGGGGATGAAGTCGGGGATCAGATCCAGCGGGCAGAGGGCGTAGGCGGCAACGGCGGCCAGGATGATCCGCGGCAGCCAGCCGGTGCGGCGGTCGCGGGCGGCCAGGTAGAGGGCGTGGGCCCGGACCTTGAGGTCGGCCAACCGCTGCCGGAGTCGGGCGTGCGTCAGAATCGCTCCTCCTCGTCGATCGCGCCGTAGGTGATCGCCAGCAGCAGTTCGCCGCCGAAGCTGAGGCAGAACCAGTAGATCGCAAAGGCCGCCAGCACGCGGGCCTCCATGAACGGCGCCAGGCTGGAACGGGCGGCGTGCATGAGCGAGCCGTGCGCGGTCGATATCGCAACGGCCGCCGGGGTGAGGATGACCGGCAGATGGAGCAGCCGCCGCGCCAGCCGCGCCGGCAGCGGACCGGTTGCCGGCAGCAGCAGCGCCAGGCACGACGCCAGTGCGATCAGCAAGAACATCAGCAGGGAGCAGGCCGTCAGCAGGCTGTAGTCGCCGCCCATCGGCGCGGGGATCAGTTCGCGGATGATGCTGCCCGGGCGTCCGCCGGCGATGGCGACCATCACCCCCAGCAGGGCCAGGCCCAGCAGCAGCGTGACGCCGACAGCCGCCGCCATCCAGCGCTGGCGGCGAAGGTCAGGCCGCAGCCACACCAGGCGAAACTGGGCGCCGGCCAGGGCCCCGCCGATGATGACCCCCAGTGCGACGATGACAATCAGGTGCGTGGGGTTGAGCAGCTCCAGCGACGTGCCCCGCCAGCCCACGACAACGCTCCAGCCTTCCATCACCAGACCGATCGTGCCCAGCGACAGCAGCAGCAGGCCGCGGTTGCGCAGCGTCCGCACCGCGGCCGCCGTCGCCAGCGCCAGCGGCGCCAGGCCCATCCAGAGAATCTGAAGCAGCAGCGGATCGCTCAGCGAGTAATCGGTGACGAGGTTCCACCAGTAGCTGGCTTCGAGCGGGCGGCCCGGCGGGCGGTAGACCGTCCAGGGCATCAGGACGTGGGCCAGCATCAGCAGGCACGCGAACACCGCGAACCGCCGACCCACGCCGGACGAAAGCACGGCCTGCTGGCCGCCGTCCGCGCCGCCGGCGGGGCCATGCGGCGTGTCGAGGTCGGTGATCGACGGATCGCGCGTCACGGGCGGCTCCGCTGCCGGCAGGCGACGATCACGTCTTGGGCGCGGTCAGCCAACGGAGGTACTCCATGAGGTGGTCCATGTCGGCTTTGCGCTCCGGCTTGCTCAGGTCGGGCACGCCGGGCATGAAGTTGCGGCCGTGAACGATCGTGTCGCGAATCTTCCCCTCGTCCAGGCGGCCGAAGACGCCGCGCAGGTTGGTCCGGGCCTGCGTCGTGCCCGAGCCGTCGGCCTGGTGACACTGCTGGCAGTTGTCCTGAAAGACGATCTTGCCGGCCTGCACGCCCGGCGAGTTGGGGTCGGGGGGCGGCGTGCGGGTCGTCGCGGGCTTGCCGTCCGGGCCGGTCTTGTCGCCGCAGCCGGCGATCCCCAGCGCGGCCACCAGCATCGAGGCGATCAGCAGTCGCGTCATGTCAGACTCCTTTTGGCGACATGAGGATATCCACAACCGGGCAGCCCCCGCAAGCCGGCGAAAGAAGTGTCAGACGCCTTTTCCGGGATGGCGGCCGGTGAGGGAGTCGAGGGGGACGAAGTTGCGACTGGTCCGCGCGGCTTCGTCTGGGCGCGCCGCGGCGCAGCCGCTGCACCCGCCGCAGGGGGAGGCCCCTGCCCGCCCCCGCCGCACGCGCCGCCAGACGACCCACCCGGCGGCGGCCGCCACGACGAGCATCGCAATGAGATCCTGCCAGCCCATGCGGCTCCTCTATCCCAGCCCCAGCAGTCGGCCGCCCTGGTAGACGGCCAGCGTCGCCAGGTAGGCCAGCACGGTCATGTAGACGAACGTGAAGGCGGGCCAGCGCCAGCTCGCCGTCTCGCGCTTGATGATCGCCAGCGTCGAGGCGCACTGGGCGCACAGCGCGAAGAAGACCATGATCCCGACCGCCACCAGCGGCGTGTAGACCTTCTGCCCGGCCAGCGATCCCTCGGCGTGCACCTGGGCCTTCATGGTCGCGCCCAACTCGGGCGAGTGCTCGTCGGTGTCGCTGCCGAGGTTGTAGATGACGCCCATCGTCGAGACGACGATCTCGCGCGCGGGAAAGCTGGCCAGGGCGGCCGATGCAATCTTCCAGTCCCAGCCCAGCGGTGCAACGGCCGGGGCAATGAACCGCCCGGTCCGCCCCAGCGCCGACTGCCGCAGGTAGTCGCCCTGCATTTCATGGTCGAGGCGCGTCTGCTCGTCGGCCAACGCATCGCCCGCGAGCGTCTGAGCGGCCGCTTCCTTCTGCTGGTCATACTTCGCCGCGATCGACGCCGGGTGCGGGTAGTAGAGCAGGCCCCAGACGACGATGGTCACCGCAAAGATGATCGTGCCGGCGCGAACGAGGAACGCCTTGCCGCGGTCGTACATGCGGAAGCCGACCACGCGCAGGCTCGGCCACTTGAACGTCGGCATCTCCATCACGAACGGCGGGGTCGGCCCGCGCAGCAGGGTCCGCTTGAGCAGCCAGGCGACCGGAACCGCCACCACGATGCCCAGCAGGTACATCGCCAGCAGCGTCAGGCCGGCCAGACTGACCGTTCCGCCCAGCCAGTGGCGGTCCTGCGGCACCACGATCGCCCCAATCAGCAGCACGTAGACCGGCAGCCGCGCCGAGCAGCTCATCAGCGGGGCGACCAGGATCGTCGTCAGCCGGTCGCGGCGGTTCTCGATGACCCGGGCGGCCATGATCCCCGGCACGGCACAGGCGAACGAGCTGAGCATCGGCACGAACGATCGGCCGCTCAGGCCGCAGCGGCTGAGCAGGCGGTCCATCAGGAACGCTGCGCGGCTCATGTAGCCGCAGTCCTCCAGGACCGCGATGAAGCCGAACAGGATGACGATCTGCGGCACGAAGACGACCACCGCGCCCACGCCGGCAATCACGCCGTCGACCAGCAGGCTCTTGATCGCCCCTTCGCCCAGCCACGGCCACCCGGCGATCCACCCGCCCAGGGCGCTCTGCCCGACGCCGATCAGGTCCATCAGCGGCCGGGCCCAGACGAAGATCGACTGGAAGACCACCGCCATCAGCAGCAGGAAGATCAGCGAGCCGCTGGCCGGGTGGATCAGCAGGGCGTCCAGGCGGTCGCTCAGCGTGACGCGAGGCTCGGCGTCGTCGCGGCGGATGCAGCGCTCGGCGATCAGGCCGATGCGGCCGTAGCGGGTCTCCGGCTCGACGACCACGAGCTGCACGTCGGCGGACGCCAGCGACGCCCGCAGCGTCGCGAGTTGCTCAGCCAGTTCGGCGCCGAAGATGTCGAGCATGCGCCGTTCGGCCTGTCCGCCGCGGTCGATCAGGACGCGCATCGCCTCGACGCGGTGGACCGGACGGGTCAGTTGCTCCATGCGGCGGCTGAAGAAAGACTGGAGCGAGCGGATCGCGGCCTCGACCGGCTCGGGCAGTGGGATGGGCGCCGGCTCGCGCGGCACGGCATCGCCGACGGCGGCGGCGACGGCGGCCTTGAGTTCCGCCAGCCCGCGCCGCTTGCTGGCGACGATCGGCACGACCGCGCAGCCGAGTTGCTCGCCCAGGGCGGGCGCGTCGATCTGCACGCCGCGGGACTCGGCCAGGTCGATCATGTTCAGCGCGACCACGACCGGGCGGCCGCACTCGATCACCTGCGTCACCAGGAAGAGGTTCCGCTCCAGGTTGGCGGCGTCGACGACGACCAGCACCGCGTCGGGCAGTCGGCTGCCGCGCTGCTGGCCGAGCAGCACGTCGGCAACGACGATCTCGTCGGGCGAGCGGGCGGCCAGGCTGTAGGTCCCGGGCAGGTCGTGCAGTTCGACGGCCGGCATCGGTCCGTCGTCCAGCCGCATGACGCCGACGGTCTTCTCGACGGTGACGCCGGGGTAGTTGCCGGTGTGCTGCCGCAGGCCGGTCAGGGCGTTGAACAGCGTGGTCTTGCCGGTGTTGGGGTTGCCGACCAGCGCGACGACCGGCCGCGGCACGTCGCCGGCCTGCTGCCTGGTTTCCAGATCGACTGTCTCTGTCGTTGCGCCGCTCACTGCAAACTCCCGCCGTTCGAAAGCGTGGGCACTCCTCTACGCCGGTTCGACCTGGATCAGCTTGGCCTCGCTGCGGCGGACCGAAAGCTGGTAGCCGCGGAGGCTGACCTCCAGCGGATCGCCCAGGGGCGCAACGCGGACCAGCTTGACCGTGATGCCGCGGTTGACGCCCATCTCGAGAATCCGCTGCAACAGCGCCTCGTCGTCGTTGAGGTAGCCGACCACGCGGGCCGACTGCCCGACCTGCAACTGGTCCAGTGTCATCGCGAACGCTCTTTCAGGCGGGCACGGACGCCGGCTGCGGGGCCGCGACGCCGGCGGGCTCAACCAACTGCACCATGATCTTCTGGGCCAGACCGCGTCCCAGCGCAACGCGCCCCTGTTTGAGCGCGATCAGCACCGGGCCGCCGGCCGACGGACGGACCACCTGCACCTGTTCGCCGGTCAGCAGGCCCATGTCGGCCAGGTGTTCGGCGGCGCCGCATCCGCCGCTCACAGCGGCGACGCGGACCCATTGGCCCGCCCGGGCCAGCGTCAGCGGCATCGGGGGAGTGAAAGCCTCGTCACAGCAATACGCGGAAACCTGGCTCATCGCAGTCGCATCCTCGTCGAAAAACGGGTCTGGTTCTTCGCGGGCCGCGGGCGAGGCGCTCGTGCCTGCACTTGCCACCCGGCGCCCGGCCTGTCACTCGTCGTTCAGCAGGTTCCTGAACATTTCCACATGCTCGGTTTCCAGTTCGACCTGCTTGCTGAGAAACTCGATCATCTCGGCGTCGCCGCCGGCCTTTCGCACGCGATCCAGCAGTTCCTGGTAGCCCTCCAGCGCCGCCTCCTCGAACGTCAGCACCTGGGCCAGCGCCTCGCGCGGGGGGATCGGTTCGCCGGGCAGGCCCAGCCGGATGTCCAGCCGCGGCAGCCCGCCGACCTCGCGAATCCGCTCGCCGACCATCTGGGCGTGCTCGATTGTCTCGTCGTAGGCCTCGTTCAGCAGCGTCATGATCCGCTCTTCCTGCGGGTGGATGACCATCATCAGGTGCATGTAGCGCAGCGAGGCCTCGACCTCCTCGGCCAGCATGCGGTTGAGTTCGTCCACCAACTCGGTCTGTGTGCAGGAGACGGGCTGTTTCATGGTCATTTCTCGGCGACAGCATCCTGTAGCTTCTGGCTGGCCAGGTCGTAGAGGCACTGATCCTGGCAACTGGGGCAGGCCTGGGCGTCGTGGAGGCAGGCCTCGTTGAACCGGTGAAACTCTTCGATGAACCGGTCGGCCGACTCGGCGCCCGAGTCGATGAACCGAAGCAGCGCGGTCAGTCTCTCGCTGGTTTCGGCCGACAGCAGGTGTTCAATCTTGCAGCCGTCGATCTCGGCCCGCTCCTCGCCGACGCCCAGCACCGCGGTCATAAACTTCTTGATGATGTAGTGGCGAGCCCGCAGAATATCGACCAGCCTCTGACCCCGCTCGCTCAGGCGGATAAACCGGTTCTCGTCCTGCTCGACCAAACCTTCGGCCTTGAGCGGCTTGAGGCTGATCGACACGCTGCCCCGCGTGATCTCCAGCAACCGGGCGACGTCTGACACACGCGCATAGCCGTGCTCGTGCATCAGCGTGTCGATGGCCATCAGATGATGCGCCGCCGAGTGTGTGATGACGTTCCGGTCGAACTGTTTCCAGGTGTGCATCGGACCTCTTTCGCCCGATCCCGGGCAAGTGTTTTAATTATATAACAGTTTGTTTGCAATGCAAACCCCTGCTGATAGAACCAAACCACAATGACACAAACTGCTTGCTTTATTTGACTTACGTCATTCAAAATACCGCCATTGCGTTCCCTTTTGATTTCCATCAAAATGTCGTCCAGACCACGTTTGGAGGTTTGACCATGTCGAGCATCCTGCTACCCGACGATCCGCGCCTGACTTACTTCAACTCCGAGGGCCGATCGGCTGACGGCGCAGGCCTGCTGCTGTCGCGCATCCCTGAGACGGCGATGAGCGGCTGGGAGGAGCAGATGGCCAACCTCGCCCGCATGGCCGCCGGCGTCGAGGTCCGCCTGCGCACCGACGCAGCCGAGCTGACCGTGCAACTGTCAGCCGACACGACCAAGCCGGAAGTGACCAGCTACGTGCAGGCCGTCGTCGCCGACGGCGCGGGCGGCGAGCAGATTCTCGAGTCGCCGCTGGCGTGCAGCGGGCAGGTCGAGTCGCACACGTTCAAGCTCAGCCCCAAGGCCGCCGGCGCCCAGGCCCGGCGGCCGCGCGACTGGCGGCTGCTGTTCTCCTATCGCAGCCACGTGCGGCTGGCCGAGATCGTTCTGCCGGCCGGCGCTGCCGTCGGCGGACCGGGCCCCCGCCCTGCTCCGCGGGTTCGGCTGCTCTGCTATGGCGACTCGATCACGCAGGGGGCGTCGGCCACGCGGCCGTCGCGCAGCTACGTTTTCCAACTCGCATCGCGCCTCGGCGTGGAGGCGCTCAACCTCGGCTTCTCGGGCAAGGGCTTCGCGCGGTCGCAGGAGACGGCCTACTTCCTCTCGCGCGACGACTGGGGCGCGATGACCATCGCCGTGGGGACCAACAGCGCCGGACAGGCGGTGAGCAAGGCCGACGTGCTGGCGGCGGACTACCGTGCGATGCTGCGTACGATCCGCAGCGCCCGGCCCGACGCGCCGATCGTCTGCCTCTCGCCGCTGTGGCGCGGGCTGGACGACGAGCCGAAGGGCAACGCGGTCGGCGAGCCGATGCAGGCCTATCGCGACGCGGTGGAGTCAGCCGTGCGCGACGCCATCGCCGCGGGCGATCGCAAGCTGTTCCTGGTCGAGGGGCTGGCCGTGATCGGCGGCGACGGCCGCGACCTGCTGCCCGACGCCCTGCACCCCGCCGACGCGGGCATGACGCGGATGGCCGACTGCCTCGAACCGGTCCTGCGCCGGGCTCTGGGGATGTAAGCCGCCGACAGGAGCTTCGCATGAACATCCTGCTCATTCAGTCCGACCAGCAACGGCGCGACTCGCTGGGCGTCTATGGCAACGGCTTGGCCCGCACGCCGGCCCTCGATCGGCTCGGCCGCGAAGGTGTCGTGTTCGACGAAGCCTACTGCCCCGCGCCGATCTGCGGACCGGCCCGGGCGTCGCTGATCACCGGTCTGCGTCCGCTGCACCACGGCATCATCTGCAATCCCGAGTCGGGTCTGCCCGGCGGCAAGGACTTCGTCGGCCGACCGGTGACCGTCGCCGAGATGCTGGCGGCCCGCGGCTATCGCTGCTCCCTGTCGGGCAAGTGGCACGTGGGGACGAGCCTGTCGCCGGCTGCGTGCGGCTTCGAGGGCATCTTCCACCCGCGCTACGGATACCCCGACAACCATCCGGACTACCTGGCCTACCTTGGCGAGATCGGCTCCACGCGAGCGCTGAGCGATTGCGTCTATGCCCGCCGGCCCGGCGGACGGCGCGGGCCGCTGATGGCCGCCATCCAGGAGGGTTCCGACGACGCCTGCGTGGAGCACTATGTCGTCGCCCGCAGCATCGCAGCCGTTCGCAGCGCCGTCGACGCCGGGCGGCCGTTCTTCGCACGCGTCGACTTCTGGGGCCCGCACGAGCCGTTCATCATCCCGCGCCGCTACGCGGAGATGTTCGGCCCGGGCGACATGCCCCGCCCGGCCAGTTTCGACGACGACCTGGCGGGCAAGCCGGCCATTCAGCGCGCCTGCCAGCGCTACTGGGGCATTCAGGATTTCAACTGGGACGACTGGGCCCGCCTGACGGCCATGTGCTACGGCTATGTCACGCTGATCGACGACGTGGTGGCCCGACTGCTGGCGGCCCTGGGGGAATTGGGCGTGGCCGATGACACTGCCGTCTTCTACACCACCGACCACGGCGGCATGATGGGCAGCCACCGCCTGGCCGACAAAGGGCCCCATCTCTACGACGAAATCTGCCGCATCCCGCTGATCGCCCGCGTGCCGGGAATGCCCGGTGGCAGACGCAGCGGCGCAGCGGTCTACAACATGGACCTGATGCCGACGGTGCTGGAACTGGCCGGGGCCGCGGCGCCGAGCGGGCTGGACGCCGTCTCGCTGGCGCCGGTCCTGGCCGGGCGGGCCGACTCGGTTCGCGACGGCGACGAGATTCGCGTCGAGTTCCACGGTCACCAGGGGCCCTACGAGCAACGGATGATCCGCACGCGGATCGCCAAGTACATCTTCAACGCGCCCGATTGCGACGAGTTGTACGACCTGGCCCGTGACCCGCACGAAATGAGGAACCTGGCCGACGACCCGTCGGCTGCCGACCTGCTGGCCGACATGCGCCAAAGGCTTCGCGCCGCGATGGTCCGCGACCGCGACCCCCTGCTGCGATTCTTCACCGGCGAACGGCTGGCTGAGGCGGACTGAGTTTCAGCTTCGACAGGCGGAACAGCACGAACGGGGGCTGGAAAGTTTCGTTGCGCCAGAAGGACTCCCCGGGGGCGGGAACAGCCAACGGCTCTTCAATCGCATCGGTCGCAAAGCCGGCAGCGGCGAACAATGACTCGTAGTCGGCGCGAGCGTGCCAGTAGTCATGGTAACCGCCGCCGCTGCGCACGCGGACATCGACCGGGGCGCCGCCGACGCGTCGGCCCAGCAGGTCGCGACGCTCGGAGACGAACTCGTGGCCGATCGCGCCGGGATGCGGCTCCAGGACGATGAATCGCCCGCCCCAAGCCAGGCGGTCGCGCACCGCCGAAAGGATCGCCCCCAGCTCCGCCACCGTCCGCACGCAGCAGAGCACGAACGCCGCCACCGCCAGGTCGATCGAGCCGGCCGCGACCATCGGCAGGCCCGCACTGGCGATCAGGTGGAAGTCCATCGTGCCGGGCCCGCGGGCGTTGGCCGCGGCGATGGCGGCGGCGTCGATGTCCACGCCGGTCACCTTCGCGCCGCGCTCCGCCAGCACGCGGGCGAACCGCCCCGTCCCGCAGCCGTAGTCCAGCACTCGCCGGCCGGCCAGTTCGCCCGCCAGCCGCAGCACGCGCGAATACCCCAGCCGCCAGTCCATGACGGCGTGGTGCGGGTCCGCGTATTCGGCGGCGAACGTCGGGGGCGGGTCGGCGTCGAGGCTCATGGCGAGCTTCAGGTCTGCGTGTCGATCTGCACCAGGCCGCCGGTGGGGGTGCCGTCGGCCAGCGGCTCGTCGTCAACAGCCCGGCCGCCGGCGGCGATGGCCTCGGCCCGGCGCTGGGCGAGGGGCTTGTGCTTGTTGGCTTCCCAGGTGCGGCACTCGGCCAGCAGGGCGTCGAGCATATCGGCTTCGGGGACGGTGCGCGTCTGGATCGAGTCGCGGTAGATCACGCCGCGGCCCTTGCCGGCGAAGACGGCCACGTCGGCCCCCTCGGCTTCGCCGGGCCCGTTCACCACGCAGCCCATGATCGCGACCTTCACGTCGCTGTGCAGATCAGCCAGCCGGGCCTTCACCTGCTGCACGAGTTTGATGAGGTCCACCTCGATGCGGCCGCAGGTGGGGCAGGCGATCAGCTCGGGCTCGGTGCGCTTGCGCAGGCCCAGGACGTAGAGGATTTCCTTGCCGGCTTCGACCTCGGTGATCGGGTCGGCGGCGAAGCTGACGCGGATCGTGTCGCCGATGCCCTGGGCCAGCAACGTGCCCAGCGCGACGCTGCTGCGGATGGTCCCGGTCTCGGGCGGGCCGGCGTGCGTGACGCCCAGGTGCAGCGGGTAGTCCCAGCGCTTCGCGATTTCGGTGTAGACGTCGATGACCGTGCGGGCGTTGATGCTCTTGGCCGACAGGACCACGTCCTCGAACTTCGCCTGCTCGAAGATGCGGATGTAGTCGGCCAACCTGGCGACCATCAGATCGACCAGTGTCATGGCCTTGTCGCGGCGGCGCTGCTCGGCGTCGGACCGCTCGACGACGCCGCCCTCGTTGACGCCGACGCGGATGGGGACGCCCGCGTCGCGGCAGGCGTCGATGACGCGGAGCACGGCCGCCCGGTCCTTGATGTTGCCGGGGTTCAGGCGGATCTTATGCACGCCGGCCGCCACCGCCTCCAGCGCCCGGTCGAAGTGGAAGTGAACGTCGGCGACGATCGGCACGGGCGACTGGCCGACGATCTCGCGAAGGGCGTCTGTGTCGGCCTTGTGCGGGACCGCGACGCGGACGAGGTCCGCCCCGCCGGCGGCCATCCGCCGAATCTGCGCGACGGTCTTGTCAATCTCGTGCGTATAGGTGTCGGTCATGGTCTGCACGCTCACCGGCGCCCCGCCGCCGATAGGCACGTTGCCGACCCTCACGCGTCTTGTCCCGTCGTGTGTGAACATCATTCGGTTTCTTCTTCGCCGGACAGACGGCTCAACCAGTACCCGGGCCGGCGTTGCAGGTGCATGACGGCTACGATCTGGATTTCCTCACTCGCGACCCGGTACACGATGCCGTAGGGAAAGCGGTGAACGATCCGTCGTCGAACGGTCCGGCCGATCGCCGCCCACCGGAGGGGATTTTCACGTATGGCCTCCACCGCTCCAGCCACCTCGTCGAGGAAGTCGGCGCCAAGCCCCGGCTGCTGCAACTCATACCAGTCCTGGCTTTCCTGCAACTCCCGAAATGCTTCAGGGTGAAATCTAACGTGGCTCACGTAACCGCTTCCTCAGGCTATCCCGAACGACCTCCCAGGGAATCAGTTCGGCAGAGCCCGAGTCAATCTGCCGCAGCCGCCGTTCGATTTCCTCCTGCCAGGCAGCCTCAACATCCGTATCCTGCTGCTTATCCAGGCTGCGGATCAGGCGCTCAGCCAGCAAGGCGCGGTCGGCGACGGGCATCTTCAGCGCCTCGTTCATCACCTTATTGATCTTGTAGGACGCCATCCCGGCACCTCCGCGTCAATGACGGAATCCTGACGATATTTTATCCCGGAATCGGGCCGTTGGACAGGCCACGGCCGCGTCGCATCTTCAGCATCCATCGGCTGGCGGCGAGCATCAGGACGAACAGGCCCGCCATGGCCGCGACGCCGGACCATCGGCCGCCGGCGGCGCAGAAGGCCGCGTCGTAGACCAGCAGCCACATCAGCCCCATCCGCATGGCCATCCGCCCCTTGTCCGGGCCCGTCGGCCAGCGACGGCTTCGGAGAATCCGCAGCAGCAGGAAGAGGTAGGCCGCCGCGGCTGACAGCGGAATCGCCAGGTGCGACATCCGTTCAGCCAGCAAGCCAAGGCTGACGCCCAGTCCGTCGCTTTCCGACAAGGTCAGCGACAGCAGAAGCAGGAGGCCGAGGTCCAGCGTGGCGATCAGGCCGCCCAGCAACCGATGGCCGGCCGGGCTGAGCGCCGGCTGCTTGCCCTCCAGCACATAGGCGATCCAACTCACGGCCGCGACGTGCGTGAACAGGAACAGCGACGCCCAGAGCGTGAGGTTGGCGGCCTCGCCCGCATAACCCACCCCGGAAATCTGACACTGCACCGCGCGGATCAGGCCCAGCAGCAGCAGGCCGACCACGGGGATGGATTTCAGACCCACGTCGTAGCCCACGATCAGGACGGAGGCCGCAAACGCGACCCCGAACGTGGCTCGACCGTAGAACCACGCAACGGTTAGCGCTGCCAGCCACAGGCTGCCCGCCAGCAGGTCGGCCGTCCATCGCGGCACGGCGCCGCTGGGGATCGGTTTGTCGGGTTGGGTCGCGGCGTCACGCCGGGCGTCCATCGCGTCGTTGAGCACCATGCCCAGGCCGTAGAGGCCGAAGCTGACGGCTGCGAGCATCGCGAGTTGCCCCGCCGGTGGCATCGCCCAGGGGCCCTCGCCGTCGAATCCGCCGCCCAGCCAGCGCACCGCCCACGCGTCGCCGACGGCCGTGAAGACCAGCGGGAACCGCATCAGGCGAAGATATTGGACGAGCTTCCGCATGGGCCTCGTGTGCGGAGAGGGGGACAGGTCCGTTTTCGCGAAGACGCGAAAACGGACCTGTCCCCGTGTTGCCTTGCAAACCCTTATGGGTCAGCTTATCATACCGGCTTGCCCAGCATAAGGGAGCCTGGCTATGACATCCACGATTGAAGGCAGACTGTCGCCGCCGCCGTCGGGCCAACTGGCACTGGTCGCGTCGCGGTTCAACAAGTTCATCAGCGACCGCCTGGTCGCCGGGGCCCTGGAAGAGATGGCCCGGCTGGGCATGGACCCGGCGTCGGCCGACGTCGTCTGGGTCCCGGGGAGCTTTGAGATTCCGATGGTCGCGCGGCGGCTGGCGGAGAGCGGCAAGTATCAGGCTGTCTGCTGCCTGGGCGCGGTCATCCGCGGGCAGACCGATCACTACCAGTACGTCGCCGGCGAGGCCGCCAAGGGCGTCGCCCAGGTCGGCCTGGCCACCGGCGTGCCGACGATCTTCGGAATCATCACTGCCGACTCGCTGGAGCAGGCCATCGACCGGGCCGGCGGCAAGGTCGGCAACGCGGGCGCCAAGGCCGTCGCGTCGGCTGTCGAGATGATCAGCGTCCTGGGGCAGGTCGATTCGCTGTCGGCCAAGTCGCGGGGCCCCAAACGATGAATCCCCGCCGCCGAGGACGCGAACTGGCCCTCCAGGCCCTGTGCCAGTATGACGTGCAGGGCGACGCGTTCGAGGCGGAGCTCGACGCTTTCCTGACCCAGAGCCACCACGCCGAGGCCCGGCAGTTCGCCCGCTCGCTGGCCCGCGGCGCCTGGGCCCGCCACCGCGAGAGCGACGCCCTGCTCGACCAGCTCACCGAGCGCTGGTCGGTCGAGCGGATGGCCGCCACCGACCGCAACATTCTGCGGATGGGCATCTACCAGCTCACCTGCTGCCCGGACATCCCGCCGCGCGTGGTCATCAACGAGGCCATCGAGCTGGGCAAGCGATACTCGACGGCCGACTCGGGCCACTTTATCAACGGCCTGCTGGACGCCGCCCGCAGGCGGCTGGCGGCCGAAGTGAAGTGAGAGCAAAGTTCGAAGTTCTAGGTTCGAAGTTCGACGCCGGGAAAGACTGCGCGAGACTCGTAAGCCGAACCTTCTCCTCCGACTCCGGTTCCGACTTCGAACGTCGAACTCCTTTGAGGATTGCCATGGCGTTCTTCCGCAAGGCCGTCGAGAAACTGAAGAAGGGGTTGAGCAAGACCCGCAGCCTGTTCGTCGGGTCGCTGCGCGCCGTGCTGCCGGCGGGGCGCAAGCTCGACGAGCAGCTCCTGGACGACCTGGAAGAGCAGCTCATCGCCGCCGACATCGGCGTCCGCAACGTCGCCAAGATCATCGAGGACCTCAAGACCGCCTACCGCGAGAAGCGCATCGCGACGACCGACGACGTGATCGAGGCGCTCAAGACCGAGATGAAGATGTACTGGCCCGAGGCCGACCGGTCGCTGCGCTGGGCCCCCTCGGGCCCGACGGTGATCCTGGTCGCCGGGGTCAACGGCGTGGGCAAGACGACCTCGGTCGCCAAGCTGACCTGGTGGCTGACCCAGCAGGGCAAGAAGGTGATCCTCGGCGCGTGCGACACGTTTAGAGCCGCCGCCGTGGAGCAGCTCACCATCTGGAGCGAGCGGACCGGCGTGCAGATCGTCAAGCACCAGATGGGCGCCGACCCGGGCGCGGTGGCCTACGACGCCTGCGAGGCGGCCATCGCCCGCAACGCCGACGTGCTGCTGATCGACACCGCCGGCCGCATCCACACCAAGGAAAACCTGATGCGCGAGCTGGGCAAGATCCGCAAGGTCGTCGCCAACAAGCTGCCCGGCGCCCCGCACGAGGTGCTGCTGGTGCTGGACGCGACGACCGGGCAGAACGCGATCAGCCAGGCCAAGCAGTTCCGCGACGTGGCCGAGGTGACGGGCATCGTTCTCGCGAAGCTCGACGGCACCGCCAAGGGCGGCATCGTGGTGGCCATCCGCAACGAACTCGACCTGCCGGTGAAGTTCGTCGGCCTGGGCGAGCACCCCGAGGACATCGAGCCCTTCGACCCCGAGTCCTTCGTCGACGCCCTGTTCGCGTAAGAGAGATTCCCCCACGAAGGGCCCCCAAGGGCCGCGAAGGCGGATCCACTTCGGAACACGCTGCCCTGATCCCCGACCTCTTCCTCAGAAGTAATACCGCAGGACGTGGAAGAAGATCGGGGCGGCGAAGCAGAGGCTGTCGATGCGGTCCATCATGCCGCCGTGGCCGCCGATCAGGTGGCCGTAGTCCTTCACGCCGCGGTCGCGCTTGATGGCCGACATCACCAGCCCGCCGGCGAAGCCCAGCAGCGCGATCAGCAGCGAAATCGCCGCCGCCTGCCACACGTTGAAGGGCGTCGCCCACCACATGGCCGTCCCCACGCCGGTCGCGCCCAGCACGCCGCCGATGAAGCCCTCCCACGTCTTGCTCGGGCTGACGTGCGGGGCGATCGCGTGTCGGCCGAGAGTCTTGCCCCACACGTATTGGAGCACGTCGCTGATCTGCACCACGATCACCAGGAACAGCAGCAGCTTCATGTTCTGGCCTTCGTAGTTCCGCAGCTTGAGCATCAGCAGCGCCGGGGCGTGGCTGACGCAGTAGACGCAGACCATCAGGCCCCACTGAATCTTGGCGGTCCGCTCCAGAAAGTCTTCCGTCTGGCCGGCCAGGGCGCTGCGGATCGGGATGAACAGGAAGGCGTAGACCGGGATGAAGATCGCGAACAGGCCGTACCACCGGTCGTACAGCAGCCAGTATTGGAACGGCAGGATGACGAAGAAGACCCAGGCCAGCGTGCGGTGATCGCCGCGGCGGGTGGGGGTCAGCGTAATGAACTCGCGCAGCGCCAGCAGCGAGACGATCGCGAACAGGACGATCGACCCGACGCCGCCGGTCAGCAGCGCCACGGCGAACACGGCGCACATCGCCCACCACGAGACGATCCGGGCGTTGAGGTTGCGGAGGGTCTCGGCCGCCCGACCGCGCCCGAAGCGCCACCTGAGCAGGGCGCCGATCGCGCTAGCCAGCACGAGCGCGCCCAGCACGCCGGCGAACAGCCAGATCGTTTCGCGGTCCAGGTGCGGCATCAGTCGGCCTCCAGTGCGATGACCGCCTGCCGGGCGCGGGCGAGGAACTCTTCCTTGCTCTCGTCAGGCCCGAGCGAGATGGGCTCGCCGAACGTCGCCGAGCCCAGCAGCGGCACGGGCAGCACCTCGCCTTTGGGCAGGATGCGGTTGAGGTTCTCCAGGTGCACCGGCACCAGCGGCAGGCCCTCGACGCGGCGGGCCAGGTGGTAGATGCCGGCCTGGAACTCGTGCAGTTCCTCGCGGTCCGCCGCCCGCGTGCCCTCGGGGAACATGATCAGCGAGAAGCCCGCCTCCAGCGCCCCAGCCAGGTCGTCCAGCGGGTTGTTGGCCCGCGTGACGCGATGCCGCTCGATCAGCACCGCATGAAACACCCGCGCTGCGAGGTATCGTCGCAGCGCGCCGCGCTGCCAGTAGTCTCGCGCCGCGACCGGCCGCGTCCGCCGCCGCCGCTCGCGGTCCAGCGCCGCCCAGATCACCACCGCGTCCAGATGGCTGGCGTGGTTGGCGAAGTAGACGCAGGGCCGGTCCGGGCGCGACGGGCCGGCCCACCGCGCCGTCATGCCGGTGATCAGCCGAACCAGTCCGACGATCAGCCGCGCGATCATTTCGACTCCAGCTCGCGGACGACGCCGGCCGCCCGCCGCCACGCCGTCGCCGCCGTGCCGACGACGATCAACCCCAGTGCGACGGGCATCGCCCAGCCGCGCCCGCCAGCCAGCCACTCGGCCGCGCTGGCCAGGCACGCGACGGTGAGCAGGAACATCCGCTGCGGCTTGGCCAGCGGACCGCGGAAATCCTGGCCCGCGCCGACCGACGCCCCCAGCGCCCGCACGTAGGCCGTGATGACCGCCAGCACTGCCGCCGCCCAGCCCAGCGCCGCCGCCCAGCTCAGCCAGCGGACCGCGTAGCCCGCACAGGCCAGCAGCACCGCGTCCTCGAAGCGGTCAGGCAGCTCGTTGTAGATGGCCCCGCTCGGCCGGCCGCGCCCGCCTTCGACGGCGACCAGCCCGTCGAGCATGTTGCACATCAGCCGAAGTTGCACGCAGGCGGCCGCACCGATCGCCGCCAGCGCCCGCCACCACCCCGGCTCCAGTCGGCTGAGCAGCAGCAGCCCGCCGCCGAGCAGGGCGAAGGCAACGCCGGCCAGCGAAATCTGGTTCGGCTGCACGCCGCGCCCGCCCAGCCAGCGGGCCAGCGCCTGCGCCCAGGCCCGCGATCGAGTCTTGAGCGGGCGGCGGATCTCGGCGGACGGCGCCGCTTCAGGTCGGGCTGCCGGGCTTGAGTTTGCGCTTGAGTTCAAGTTCAACATGCACCTGTTCGCTGGAGCCCCGGAAGTGACGACATCCATCATAGCTGCCCGCGCAGCCAAGCGGAAGAGATCGGCCGCTCGGCGCGGACTCCATTCCCCGTTTGGCTCGGATTCGGCTACAATGTCCGGTCCAACCGTGACGGGCGACTCTCCCGGATCAGCGAAGGACGGATGCTCGACTTTGACGTCATCGTGATCGGCGGCGGGCACGCGGGGACCGAGGCGGCGTCGGCTGTCTCCCGCAGCGGCGGGCGCTGCGCGCTGGTTACGCTGCGCGCCGACCGCATCGGGACGATGAGCTGCAACCCGGCCGTCGGCGGGCTCGCGAAGGGGCAGATGACCCGCGAGGTCGACGCCCTGGGCGGACTCCAGGGCCGGGCCATCGACGCCACCGGCATCCAGTTCCGCATGCTCAACCGCAGCAAGGGGCCGGCCGTCCAGTCGCCGCGGGCCCAGGCCGACAAATATGCCTACAGCGACTGGCTCCAGCGAGCGATGGCCGACGATCCGAACATCACCGTCGTCGAGGGCTGCGCGGAACGACTGGTGGCACATGCGGCGCCAGTGCGGAACTCGGAATGCGGAATGCGGAATGAGGAAACGGACGCCGGAAATTCTTCCGTTCGGCATTCCGCACTCCACACTCCGCATTGGAAGATCGCCGGTGTCGTGTTGGCCGACGGGCGCGAGCTGCGCGCGTCGGCCGTCGTCGTCACGACCGGCACGTTCCTGCGCGGACTGATGCACGAAGGGGAACGCAAGACCGCCGGCGGGCGGATCGGCGAGGGGGCCGCCGAGACGCTGTCCGACTCGCTGCGCGAGCTGGGCATCGAACTCGGTCGGCTGAAGACGGGGACTTGCCCGCGGCTGGCGGCTGAGACAGTGGACTTCAGCCGCCTGGAAGTGCAGCCCGGCGACGCCGAGCCGGTCCCGTTCAGCTTCCTGAACGACCGCGTCGACGTCGAGCAACTGAACTGCTGGATCACCTGGACCCACGCCGAGGTCCACGACATGATCCGGGCCAACCTGCACCGGGCCCCGATGTACAGCGGCCAGATCGCCTCGACCGGCCCGCGCTACTGCCCGAGCATCGAGACCAAGATCGTGCGTTTCGCCGACAAGACCCGCCACCAGATTTTCCTGGAGCCCGAGAGCCGCAACACCAACGAAATCTACTGCAACGGCATCAGCACCTCGCTGCCGCGCGACGTGCAGGAGGCGATGGTCCACGCGATCCCGGGCCTGGAGCGGGCGGCCATCCTCCGCTTCGGCTACGCGGTCGAGTACGACTTCGCCCCGCCGACGCAGATCGACGCGACGCTGATGGCCAAGCGCGTCGAGGGGCTGTTCCTGGCCGGCCAGATCAACGGCACCAGCGGCTACGAGGAGGCCGCGGGCCAGGGGATCGTCGCGGGCGTCAACGCCGCCCGCTTCGCCGCCGGGCGGGCGCCGATCACAATCGGCCGCGACCAGGCCTACATCGGCGTGATGATCGACGACCTGGTGACCAAGGGAACCGAGGAGCCCTATCGCATGTTCACCAGCCGGGCCGAGCACCGGCTGCTGCTGCGATCCGACAACGCGGACCAGCGGCTGACCCCGCTGGCTGAGGCGTGGGGCGTCGCCGAGCCAGCCCGCGTCCGCCGATTGGCCGACAAACAGGCCGCCATCGCCGACTGCATGCGCCGGCTGGAGGCGATCCGCATCGACAGCGGCCGCACCGGCCGCGACCTGCTCCGCCGACCGGGCGCGACCTGGGCTGAGTTGGCTGAGACGTACCCCGCGCTGGCTGGCGCGAACGCCTCGGCCGAGGTGATCCGCCAGGTCGAAATCGCCTGCCGGTATGCCGGCTACATCGAGCAGTCGGCGCGGCAGATCGAGCGGTTCCGTCGCATGGAGGACCGGGCGATCCCGCACGGTTTCGACTTCGCCGCCGTGACGCAGCTCCGCCTCGAGGCCCGCGAGAAATTGGCCCGTTTCGGCCCGCGCAGCCTCGGCCAGGCCGGCCGAATCAGCGGCATCAGCCCGTCGGACCTCGCGGTCCTGCTGGTCCACCTCGAGCGTCACCGCCGAGCCCACCCCCCGGCGGCAAGTTGAGACCGTTTGAGTTTCGACACGAAAGGCCACGAAGGGGCGGGCTGCTTGTCATTCATCCGGTGCGGTGGCAGGGAAAGACACGACGCCCTCCCGCTGCCCGCGTTTCCCATGGTAGAGATAGGCCATCTCGGGCAACTGGCAGGGACCGGCATCCGTATCGATATACCACCGCTGCCCGGCAGCGATGTGGTAATCGTCCCGCGTCGCCAGGTAGTAAGCCTTCACCACCACGATTCCACATTTTGGCTTCAATGGAGAAGCGTTCATCCGCATCACCGCCTGCCCGACCAAAGGGCTGACTTCATCTACGGCGACACGCCCTGGCAGGCGAACGCCGGGCAGTTCGCGGCTATGCCCGCCCATTTCTGCACCAAAGAATTTTGGGTACTCAGGAGGGGGCCATATCTTCATGCCAGACGGTGTCGGGGGTATCGGTCTTTCCGATTCGGCGGTCCCGACCCGGTAGTGCCAGACGACCACCAACTCGATGGATGCCGATGGCCTGCCCTTCGCGTCCGGTTCAATAGGACCCGACTTCACAAGACGGTATCGGTAATCCACCTGCTGAGCCAGTGCATAGCGATCGATCCACTTATTGCACTGGGCTCCTGGCGGCGGATGAAGGTTGTCTTCCTGGAGTTCCGGTTCCAGACCAAGAATCCTGGGACGCGACACCGGCGGCAGGTCGGTACGTTCCGGAATGAAGAAGATCATCCGCCTGCGAGCCTCTTCCTGAACGAAGGTCTTGCCGTCCAGGTCGGCCGCCCGGCGGTTGGCCCGCTGAATCGCGCCGTCAATGAACGCCTGCAAACCTGCCGCTGTCGGCTGCTCCGCAGGCGACGACTGGCAGCCTGCGACGAAAGCAAGCAATATCCCCATCCCCAAAATGAAAGAGTTCCGCATGGCCTCCCCTTGATGTCCGAATCGAGTTGGAAGTCTCTCAGTTCTTGGCGATCAGTTTGCGCAAGGCCCGGTTGACCGATTCGGAGTCGGGGAAGCGGGCCTTGACGTCGGGGTCGAGCATGACGGCGCCGTCGTCGAGAGTGAAGTGTCTTTGCTCGACCGTGCCGTCGGCCTTGGTCACTCGCACCATGTGGCCCGCGCGGTAGGCCCGGTGGTGCTTGCCGCGTTCCCCTTTGGAGAAGTTGTATTCGCCGCGCATCGACCCGTCGGACTTATCGTTATCTTTCATTTCTGTAACACCATTCCTCCGCCGGTGTCGCCCGGCGGCAACCGATGAGGCGTATGCGATCCTCTCTTTCAGTATACCACACGACGATCAGCCTTCCGTCAGAAGAAAGACCGATGTCCAGCCAGCGATCCTCACCCAGGGAATGGTCCGGGTCCGGGATGGTGATCGAGAACGGATCGTTGAAGACCGTCTTGCCCTCGTCGAAGGTCACGCCGTGCTTACTCTCGTTGCGGCGAGCCTTCTCCTGATCCCATTCGAACGTCAGAGCCATGAGAAGCGTCTCCTGGCAAGGAATCTGATTCGATCCTCCGCGACTTGTCAATCCCGCCGGCACTCCCCTTTTCTTCAGCCGGCGGTATAATGGAAAATTGGCGGATGAGGTCTGCGCGGGTCGGATGGCCGGTGTGACGCCGGGACCCCGCGGCCGCCCTCGGAGGGCAGTGCCCAACATGCATGACGATTGGCAGGAAGCCGAACGGCGGGCCGAGAAGGCCCACGAGTTGTTCGAACGCGGCAAATGGG
The DNA here is from genome assembly GCA_022072085.1 of Phycisphaerae bacterium. Lineage (GTDB taxonomy): Bacteria > Planctomycetota > Phycisphaerae > JAJVII01 > JAJVII01 > JAJVII01. The sequence goes on along the minus strand of JAJVII010000041.1, from coordinate 84,671 downwards.
AGCAGGCCCTGGCGGAACTCCAGGCGGCCGTCAAGATCAACCCGAACAACCACCTCTGGCACTTCGACCTCGGTCTCACGCTCGACCAGCTCGGGCGATACGACGAGGCCGTGGGCGCATTCCGCCGCGCGCTGGCCCTGGAGCCCGAGGACATCGAATCGCTCAACGCCCTGGGCATCGACCTGACCCGCACCGGCGCGCCGCAGGCCGCGCTTCAGCATTTCGAACGCTGCCAGCAGCTCGACCCGGACTACGAGCCGAGCTACTGCAACCGGATCATGGCCTACACCGATCTGGGCGACCACGAGAAGGCCGAGGAGATGTTCTATCTCGCCCGCCAGCTCTCGGACGAGTGCCCCTTCTGCCTGTTCAACCTCGGCGAGAGCCTCTATCGCCGCGGGCGGCTGAAGGACGCGATCGGCTGCTGGCAGCAGGTGCTCAACATCGACCCCGACCACGGCGACGTTCACTACCGCATCGGCTACGCGTATCGCGACCTGGGCAATCGGCGGGCCGCCCGGCGGCACTTCCGCGCCCAGCTCCGCCGCGACCCGGGGCACATCGACGCACTGCTCGAGCAGGGCCGGCTGTCGCTGGAGAACGAGCAGCCCGAAGCCGCCCGCGAGAAATTCCGCCACGCCCTCGACCTCGAGCCGGCCAGCAGCTACGGCTGGAGCCTGCTGGGCGAGGCCGAGTTGGCCATCGGCAATCTCGAAGCCGCACGCCTGGCGATGGAACGCTCGCTGCGGCTGGACAACGACCAGGTCTGGGTGCGGCTGGGCATGGCCCAGATTTCGATGGAAGAGGACAACGACGCCGAGGCCGCCCGCTGGATCGGCGAGGAACTAGCCCTCAAGCACGACCAGCTCGACGTGATCGAGCAGGCCGCCAGCCTGGCGCTGGAGATCAACGAGCCCGCGATTGCCGAGCGGGCCGCCCGCACGCTGCTGGCCCAGGAGCCCAACGACGTCAAGGGGGTGCAGTTGCTCTCGGTCGCGCTGACCGTGCAGGGCCAGTTCGCCGAGGCCATCGCCTGCTGCCGCAAGGCGCTGGCGTTGGAACCGACCAACGCGGCGACGCACTACCGGCTCGCGGACCTGCTGGCCCGCACGCGGCAGTGGGCCGACGCGATCGTCGCGGCCGACGCGGGTCTGGCCGCCGCCCCAGCCGACCTCGCGCTCCGCAGACTCCGCCGTCGCCTCCGCCTGGCGAGCCTCCCCGGCCCGCTCGGCTGGCTGATGCGCGCGTTGCTGTTCCGGTGAGTTGTTTCGATTTGGTTCGCTCATCCAGCGTCGGCCGCTCGCGGCCGAGATGGCCTTCTGCGACGCGTCCTTGCCTCACGTCACGCCCCCCGTCGCAAGCGACGGGGCCTGGCCGAAGAAGGGCTGCTCAACTTCTCGCGGATATCTGCGAAGTCGCAACAGCCCGCGCACCCCTACCCCAGCTTCTCCACGCGGTAGACCGCCTTGTACAGACCGTTCACCTGTTCCCGCGACAGCGTCTGCGGCGGATACTTCTCATTGCGCGGCTGGAGTCGCAATTGGTCCTCGCCCTCCTGGAACACGCGCTTGAAATTCGTCTCGTGCGTGTCGGCCCGGCGGACGAAGCAGTCGTCGCCGTCAGCCACGTCGGCCTGCGGCGAGAAGATCACGATATCCCCTTCGCGGTATTTCGGCTCCATCGAGTCGCCCGCGACGCGCGCGGCGAACGCCTGCGGATCGTGCAGGTCAGGGCAGCGGACGTAGTCGTCCGCCACGCCCGGCGGATAATCCATGTCGCCGTGCCACTGCGGATAGCCGGCTGACACGCGGTTGATCACCGGAACCCAGATGCCCGAGTCCAGCGCCTTGGCCGCCCGCCGCGACGGCAGCACGCCGGCCAACTCGGCCAACTTGCCGCTCTTGTAAAGCTCGTCGAGGTCGCCGCCCTCGAGCACGGACCGGAACTTCCGGTTCTCGGCCCGCAGCCGCTCCATCTCCTCGCGCACCGCGGTCGGCGTCCGCTCCAGCCGGGCCAGCCGAAGCAACTGCCCGGGCGCAAACTGAAGCGCCTTCTCCAGACGCCGCAACTTCGCCTCGCTGGGCGGATTGACCGCACGCCCCGTCTCCACCGCCGACAGGTACGGCTTGCTGATGTCGGTCATCTCGGCCAACTGGTCCTGGGTCAGGTTGAGTTCCTCACGCTTGGCCTTGAGAATCAGTCCGAAGGACATGCCCGCCTCCTTGCCCCCCGGCCTCGCGTCGCAACGGGCGAACGGGCCGGACGGCTGCCTTGCGAAGCACTGTGTCTGCAATAATTTATCACGTATATTGAAATGAAGCAACATACACGATGCATTTGGACAAAATATTTTATACACAATGTCTTGTGTTTACAATATATTGTGGTATAATACCCGCGGCGGGAAGACGGGCGGGAATCACCCATAATCTACTGGTGGAAAATGGCTTACGAAGACAGGCCCCGGGGGTTCAACCTGCACGGCGACGAGTCGGTCACCTCCCGGCAGGACCGCCGCGGGGCCTGGATGTCGGCGGCCGACCTGACCCTCGAACTGGCCAGATCCCTGCCCCCCGGCCAGCGACGGCTGGTGCGGGCGGTCATCGAACACGGCCAGCCGATCGCGTCGCTGGCTGAGATCATGGGCATCAGCCGCGGCCGGCTTCAGCGGCGGCTCGACGCGTTGCTCGCCCGGCTGCGTCACCCGCGGTTCATCGCGGCCCGGCGTCACTGGGCCAGGCTGACCCCGCGCGAACGGCGGCTGGCGCGGGCGTGGGTCTTTCACGGCGTCTCGCAGCGCGGCCTGGCGGCGCGGTTCGAGGTGAGCCTGTTCGCGATCCGCCGCTGGATCGCGGCGCTGACCTCCAAACTCCGCCGACTCGAGAAGGACTGGCGGTCGCAGCCGGGCGACACGTCGATCACTTGAACAGGTCGTTGAGCTTCTTGCTCGCCTCGTCGAGGTCTTTCTTGGCGCCCTCGATGGCGTCGTTCACCTGGTCGCTGATGGTCTTGTCCTTCTGGTCGGGCTGGGTGGTCGGCGCGGGCGTCGCGTCGGCCTGCTGCTCGCCCGGCGCGGGGGCCGGAGGGGCCTGGGCGTCGGACTGGGCCGGCGGCGGCGCAGTCGTCGGGGCCATGTCGCCCAGCGATTTCGGGCCAGGGGGCGGGGCGAATACCTCGGCGAAGAAGGTATTCATGGCCGACCAGGAACGTTCGTCGGCCTGCTTGCTGTAGGCGGCCCCCTTGCTCGGGTCGTTGCCCGCGGACGGATCGCTGAAGGCGTGGACCGCGCCGCTGAGTACGAGAATCTGGTAGTCCGCCCCGGCGTCCTTCATCTCCTTCCAGAACGCCAGCACCTGCTCGGGCGTGACGTGCGGATCGTCGCCGCCGTGGCAGACAAGAATCTTGGGCCTGACGTTGCGGGTCTGCTCGGGATGCGGCGTGTCCAACCCGCCGTGGAAAGCAACGACGCCCGCGACGTCCGCCCCGCCGCGGGCCAGTTCCAGCGCGACCGTCCCGCCGAAACAATAGCCGATGACCGCGATGCGTTTGGGATCGACGTTCTTCTGCGAGGTCAGGACGGCCAGCCCGGCCGACGCCCGGGCCCGCATCAGCGGGACGTCGCGTTTGAGCGCCCCGGACAAAGCGGCGGCCGTCGCGTTGTTAGTGGCCACTACGTCCTTGCCGTACATGTCCAGCGCGAACGCAATGTAGCCCATGCCGGCGAGTTGTTCGGCGCGCGAGCGGCTGTAGGCGTCCAGCCCGCGCCACGCGTGGCAGATCAGCACCCCCGGGCGCGGGCCGGCCTGGGCGTCGTCCCACGCGAGGTAGCCCGAGAGTTTCGTGCCGCCCTGGTTGTAGTCGACCATCATGGACTTGACCTCCGCCGCCGCCGGACCGGCCGCCAGCAGCAGGACCGCGACTGCCATCATCGCCCGCGTCATGTCAGCCTCCTTCCCAGTAGGTGAGTGCCAGATTCTATGCCGCCCGCCGGGCGTTGGCGCACGCCGGACTGCAACTGCCTGCAAGACTCTGCATTCGGCGAAAATGCAGGCCAACTCCCGGCCGCAGCACGGGTAACCGATCCCGGCGCGCGCACAAACCGTACGCGTCCCCGCGGGAAAGCGAAACCGGCCACACGCGTCGCAGCCCTACGTCCGGCCGGCACTTGCCGCGCTTCCTGCCCTGCCCCGCCCCGTCCGGCGCGACACAAACCCGGACATTCGGGCCCCAATACGGGAGAAGGAATCTGACGTTTACAGTTCGGCGTTCGACGTCGGAGAAGAGAAGAACCAACTCCGAACCGTAGGGCTTCGCCCATGCTCGACTCAGCCGTCAACCTGACCCTCGCGATCCGTCTGCCCCGGCGGGCCGTGAGCAACGCGCGGACGCGCCGGGTCGCGCGGCTGTTCGAGATGGACGCCGCGTTCGACGCCGGCCCGCGGACGCTGCTCGTCCCGACGGCCGTCACGCTGGCTGCCGGGCAGATCGCCTGCGTGATCGGCTCGTCGGGCTCGGGCAAGAGCCGCGTGCTGGCCGAGTTGGCCCGGCGATGGCCCCGCGGGCCGCGCCGCCGCCGCCGCGTGGTCATCGGCATGCTGGCTGCACCAACGACCACGGGGCGACGTTCGACGCTGGACGAGATGCTGCGCGTGAGCGGCCGCGGGCTGCGTGACGCGTTGCGGCTGCTCTGCTCGGCCGGCCTGGGCGAGCCGCGACTGTGGCTGCTGCCGGCGACGTGCCTGTCGGCCGGCCAGGCCGAGCGGCTGGCCCTGGCCCGGCTCTACGCGAATGTCGAGGGCCTGCTGGGCTCAGGCTCAGCCGCCTCTTTCGGCACTCAGAACTCAGCACTCAGCACTTCCGCCGTTCCCCTCCTCCTGTGCATCGACGAGTTCGGGGCGGGGCTGGATCGGCTGACGGCGCGAATCCTGGCGGCCAACCTGCGGCGGTGGCTGGCCCGCACGCCGGGCGTGTCCGTCGTTGTCGCGTCGGCCCACGACGACCTGACCGACGCCCTGGCGGCCGACTGGATCTGGACCAAGACGTGCGAGGGAGAAATGCACGTTGCGGAGTGCGGGGTGCGGAATGCGGAATGAAGACACCCTCACCCTGCCCTCTCCCTCGCACGCGAGGGAGAGGGGAAGGAAAGGCAGACGCCAGGCGTAAGACCTGACCCCTGACTCCTGACCCCTGACTCCTTGCCTGGAAACGAACATGACGACGAATACGACAACGCCATACGCCCTGATTCGCCCGCGTGTCCGCTGCGGCGACGTGATTCTCTTGGACGGCAAGGGGGCGGCCGCCGGGCTCATCAAGCGGCAGACCGGGTCGCTCTACAGCCACTGCGGGCTGGCCTGCTGGGTCGCGGGGGTCGGCGGGGTCGATCGTCCGCGGCTGATGATGATCGAGTCGACGACGCTGAACGATCAGCCGGACGTGACCGGCGAGATTCGCCGCGGCGTGCAGATGCACCTGCTCAGCCAGGTCGCGGCGGCGTGCGACGGGCGGATGTGGTGGGCGCCGCTGCGGCGCCCGCTGGCTGACGGCGACCGCCACGCGATGGTCCGCTGGCTGACGCAGCAGCACGCGTCGGCGGTTCCCTACGATATGCTCGGCGCGCTCCAGGCCGGCCTGGACTGGTGGGAGCGGCAGCCGCTGTGGCTGCGGGTGCTGACGTTCCCGCTGGCCTGGACGCGATCGCGCCGCCCGGACCTGCGGCGGCTGTTCTGCAGCGAACTGGTGACCAGGGCCCTCCAGGTGGCCGGCCGCGTGGACGCGTCGGTGAACCCGTCCGAGCAGACGCCGGCCGACGTGGCCAAGTTCGACTGCCTGGGCCCGGCGGAGGAGATCGAATGAGTTCGACGTTCGCTGTTCGACGTTCGAAGCAGGAAAGAGGAGAGCCGTCTGGCGTCCTCTCCGTTCCCCTCTTCTCCGACTTCGAACTTCGATCTTCAAACATCGAACCTTCTCTTCAGAGCCATCTCGGCCTGTCGTTTCGCTTCGGGCGCGGGGCGTTCGCGGACTACCTCGGGCTGGCAGAGCGTCACTATCTCAGCGGTCGGCCGGCAACGGTTCACTCGGTCTGGACAATGCGGGCCGGGATGACGCGCGGGGCCGGCCCGCTCTGGCGGACGGGCGGCTACCCGCGCGTGGCCGCCGTCGCGGTGGTCAGCTATCCGCCGCTGCGGTCGGCCGCCCGGGACGAGGCGACATGCGGACGCTACTTCACCCCGCCGAACGTCCGCGTCGGACTCTCGCGGCTGAACCGCGAGGTGCTGACGATCAGCCGGGTGATCGTGCACCCGCTTTATCGCGGGCTGGGCCTGTCGACGCGGCTGGTGCGGCGGGTGCTCGGCTCGCTGGACGCTCCGCTGATCGAGGCGTTCGCGCGGATGGGGGCCTACGTGCCGTTCTTCGCGCGGGCGGGCATGAACGAACTGCGGCTGGCCGACCGGCCGGTCTACTACTGGAGACGGAAGACGGCTCTGCGTCGCAAATGAGTCGGCGCAGGACGGAATCGTCAGCCCTTGACAGGAGAGCAGCCATGGCAAGCGCATTCCCCGTAAAGAACGCCCGCAAGCGAAGGCTGCTGCGGCTGCTCTTTGACAACCCCGACTGGAGCCCCCGCAAAGCCGCCGCCCGGATGCAGCTCGGCGTCTGGACGCTGATGCAGTGGATCGACAAGGACAAGGTGTTCGCCAGGTACCTCAGGCTGATCGAGGAGCGTCAGACGACGAGTCTGGAGCATCGGAGGCTGGGCGCCGAACCCGACGCGGACGAAACGAGCCGCGACGTGGTCGCGATCCCGCCCGACCGGCGAAAGCCAAAGGGCCCGCCGGTCGAGGCGCTGCCTGAGGTCCCCGTTCCCACCGACGAGGAGGCCGAAGCCCTGCTGGCCGACACCGAGGACGAAGATGAAGTTTGACAACGAGGCCTCGGAGCAACGGGCGCGGATACTGGCCATTCGGCCGAAGAATTCGGAAGTGCTCGGCCGCTGGCTGCACCGGGTCTTCGACCTGCACGTCCCCGGCGAGGCGTTCTGCGAGCACCACTGCGCGCCGATGGACTACCTGTGGGCGGCCTACTCACAGGCGTTCACCGACGCGGTCGTGTGGGCCAACCGCGGCGGCGGCAAGACGACGCTGGGGGCGATCATCACGCTGCTGGACATGCTGCACCGCCCGGGGACGCGGGTGCGAATCCTCGGCGGGTCGCTCGACCAGAGCCGGCGGATGTATCGCTATCTCGGTGACATGCTCCAGTCGCGCTACGGCCACCGCATCGCCAGCCGCAGCAGCCACGTCGGCGCGCGGCGGGTCGAGCTGGACAACGGCAGCGAGGTCGAGATCCTCGCCCAGTCCCAGCGGTCGGTCCGCGGCAACCGCGTGCAGAAGATGCGCTGCGACGAGGTCGAGCTGTTCGACCACGACGTCTGGACGAGCTGCCAGCTCGTCACCGAAAGCCGCGGCCGCGGGCCCGACCTGTCGCGCGGCGCGCTTGAAGCGTTCAGCACGATGCACCGGCCCGGCGGGCTGATGCAACGGCTGGTTGACGACGTGCGCCGCGGCGGCGGGCGAGTGTTCCACTGGTGTGCCCTGGACGTGGCGGAACGGTGCACGGCGCCGGCCGGCGAATGTCCGGCCTGTCCGCTGTGGGAGGACTGCGGCGGCAGGCTGCGCGCGAAACGCCGCGCCCAGTGCGGCCACGTGCGGATCGCCGACCTGGCAGCCGCCCGGCGGCGCGTCGGACGCGAGACGTGGGAAAGCGAAATGCTCTGTCTCCGGCCGAGCCGGCGCGAGGCGGTGTTCGAGCGGTTCGCGCGGCCGCGGCACGTGCGCCCGCTGAAGTGCGACCCGACGCTGGAACTCTACCGCGCGATGGACTTCGGCTACGTCAACCCGTTCGTCTGCCTCTGGGTGCAGGTGACAGGCCGCGGCGACGTGCACGTGCTGCGCGAACTCGTGCAGGCGCGTGCGACGCTGTTGGCCAACGCGGCCCGCGTGAAGGAGCTGGACCCCGGGCCGGTGCGGATGAGCTACTGCGACCCGTCCGGCGGCCAGGCGGACCAGATGACCGGCACGACGGCGCGCGGCGAGTTGGCCGAGATGGGCATCAAGACGCGGGCGATCGCGTCGAAGATCGGCGACGGCCTGGAACTGATCCGCCGCCATCTCGACGGCGAGGCCGGCCACCCGACGCTGTCGATCGACCCGTCGTGCGTCAAACTGATCGCGGCGATGGAGTGCTACCGCTATCGCACGCCGGACGAAGGCGGCGACCCGGCGACGCCGTTCAAGGACGGCGTGCACGATCACCCGGTCGATGCCCTGCGCTACTTCTTCGTGAACCACTTCGCCCGCCGAGCCGCCCGCGTGAAGGTGCGGCTTTACTGAGTGGGAGCCGCACACTACAATGAATTGATGCTGGGAATATGCCGATAGAACGAGGTCATGAACGATATGCATGAGAAACCAACGTGTCTGTCCTTTATCGTCTGCGATGCGATATATCGCGATGAAAACACAAAGAAGCTGATCGTCGTTGGCGTGTTCAACAACATAACGACCCATGGCCTTCCCGCCATCCATTCGAAGATGTGCATACTCTTCACCTTGACTGATGGTCGAGGGAAGGTTGACCTGTCGTTGAGCATCGAGCACGAGAAAACCGGTGCGCAGATCGTGGAGATGCGCGGGCCATTGCAGATGGACAGCCCCTTGATGATTCGAGATTTCCATGTAGAATTCGGCAACTTGCAGTTTCCAGCAGAGGGGAAGTATTGGATCATTCTGAAGGCAGACGGAGAGATAGTTAACCAGCGCCCGTTCCGGGTTAGCCTTGTTGGAAGACCCGAGAAAGACAAGGAGCAAGGCGATGCCTGACGCTCTACAGATGCCTAACGGACAACAGCCTCAGACCAAGACACAGTCGCAAGTGGCGGACTGGCATTACAGGGCTGTCTATTACTTCGAGAACATCTGTGCAGTGTCCGCCGCTGTTGCAGAGTCCACTCCCTCCAACGCCAAGTTGCTTGAGTGGACCCGGACATTTCCCCCGCCGCAGGCATGGTGGGACGCTAACGACGATCCTTTCTCTGCCGCTCAGAAGTAGGTCGATTCCGTGACACCCATGCGAGAGTGGGAGCAGGGAAGCATCGTTCTGGCGAACGTGAAGCCACCTCGCGGTGAGCCGAAGGCCCGACCAGTCCTCATCATAAGCCAGCCAGAAGACCAAGTGCTCGACGAGGAAATCGTCGGGGTGGCTATTTCGACCAGTGATTTCCCCGACGATTCATCGAGATGCGTGGAACTGCCATGGGCAGCGCAAGGCAAAGTGCAGACGGGCTTGCGCAAACGAAGCGTCGCGGTCTGCGATTGGCTGGTGGCATTCAAGCCGAGTGACATCCTTGATGTGAAGGGGTTCCTGCCCACGAAGCACTTGTTGGCCGTCATACAGAAGATTCGTGAACTCCAGGACGACAATCCAGCCAGCTAGAGACTCAACGGCCGCCCGCGCAAGAAGTCTTCGAGAGTCTCCCTGTCTTCCCAGCCCCCTCCCCCCTCCCTTGGTGAATCAGCATCCATCGTCTTGCGCGCGGTCCCCTCGGATACAGGCCAATGCAGGCCGGTGAAGGCATGGCGGCAAGACGCGCGGGCCGCGGCGGTTGCGGCGGATTGCGCGCACAACCTGTACGGGCGTTCTGCGAAATCCCGAATCCCTTTCAACTTTCGCATCGCACGGGCCGGCCACGCGTTGCGGCGCGGCGGCGGGGGCTGCCGGCGTCGCGGCGCGACACGGACCCGGACAACCGCGCCCTCTTACGGGGGGAGCGATCCGACGACGCCGCTCACGGGAGAACGAGCTGATGCGATTCGACCTTTCCATCTTCGACCGCCCGCCGCTGGACGCCGACTTCCTGGCCCGCATGGTCGCCGACGCCGCGACCGAGTCGGCGGTGCGGTTCGAGCGGCTGATGGCCTACTACCGCAACGACCAGCGGGCCGGCGCGGCCCTGGGCTCGGCGGTAGACGCGAGCGAGTCGAGCCGGCCGTACGTGCAGGCCCAGGAGTTCGGCCTGCCGCCGCGGATCACCGGGTTCCGCCACGACCGCTACGGGGCGATCTTCGGCGGCGAGCGGATCGACGCGGTCCGCCGCAAGGAGGTCGTCATCGAGAACGACATCGCCTGGCGGATCGACGCGATGGTTCACTTCCTGTTCGGGCAGGAGATCCGGATCCAGAGCATGGCCGCCGACCTTGAGCTTCGGCAGAAAATCGAAGACGCCATAAAGGCTGCCCTTGAAGCCAACGGCGGCATGCTCCTGCTTCAGGAGATGGCCCTGCTCGGGCACGTCTACGGGTTCGTCGACGTGCTGCTGCGGGTGAACGGGCCGGACGCCGGCGGGCGCAACGCCGCCGGCGCCGACCCGGCCCGGGCCGCGTCGCGGATCGTGCTGGAGACGATCGAAGCCGACCGCGCCGTGCCGATCCTCTCGCCCGACGACTGCCAGGCGACGGACTACTACGTGCAGCACTTCCGCCAGGGGCGCAACAGCCTGGACGGCCTGGGCTCGCCGGCGGCCGCGGCGGTCACCGAGATTCTCGGCCCGCACGCGTGGCAGCGCTACATCGACGGCGAGCTGGTCGGCCAGGGCGACAACCCGCTCGGCCGCATCCCCGTCGTGCACGTGCAGAACATGGCCCAGCCCTTCTGCTACGAAGGCGTCAGCGAGGTCGATCGGCTGATCCCCACGCAGGACGAGCTGAACACGCGGCTGAGCGACCGGGCCAACCGGATCAGCTTCCAGTCGTTCCGGATGTATCTCGGCCGAGGAATCGAGAACTTCGAGGATCGGCCGGTCGCGCCGGGGCGGATGTGGAGCACCGACAACCCCGACGCGTCGATCCAGGAGTTCGGCGGCGACAGCGGCAGCCCCAGCGAAGACCTGCACATCGCCCAGACCCGCGAGGCCATGGACAAGATTTCCGCGGTGCCGTCGGTGGCGGCCGGGCTGATCGGCGGGCGCATCGGCAACCTGACCAGCGCCGCGGCGCTGCGGGTGACGCTGATGCCGCTGCTGGCCAAGACCGCCCGCAAGCGGCTGACCTACGGCCGCGGCGTCGAGCAGATCGCCGAACTCGTGCTGGCGTGGCTGGACGCGACCGGCGTGCTGAAGACCGCCCCGGCCGACCGGCGCATCCGCATTCACTGGCCGCCGATGCTGCCCGAGGACCAGGCGAGCAAACTGAATGAGGCGCTGCTCAAGCAGCAGCTTGGAGTGGACCGCGGGCGAATCCTGGCTGAACTGGGATACGCGGACGCCGCCGGCGAAATGACGAATGACGAGTGAATGACGAACGCCCAATGACGAACGGGCGAACGTCACGGCAAGACCGACCGGCATTCCGCATGCATTCGATATTCGAGTTTCGACATTGATTCGACATCCGGCATTCGTCATTCGACATTGCCCCGACCCAAGGAGCCCCCATGACTCAGCAGAGTCCCGACAACACGCAGACGCGTGAAGAGACCGAGGTCCCCTCCCCGCCGGCCGCCGAGGCCGATGACCGCCTGGTTCCGGTCAGCGAGTCCATCCGCTACCGGCGCCGGGCGCAGTCGGCCGAGCGGCGGGCCGCGGAGCTGGACGAGCAGCTCGCCGCCGAGCGGCAGGCGCGGCAGTCGGCCGAGTCCGACCTGCTGGCCCTGCAACGGCGGACGGCGCTGGTCGACCGGCTGGCCGGCCGCAACGTCGCCGACATCGAGGCGGCGCTGCTGCTGGCCGAGGCCAGGCTGGTCCCGGGCGTCGCGCCCGAGGCCGCGGAACTGGACGCGGTGATCGAGCAGTTGCTCGCCGAGAAACCGTACCTCCTGGCCGGCACGGCGCTGCCCGCGGCGCCGGATCGGCCGGGGGCGCCGACGATGACCACGCCGACGCGGACGCGCCGCGGGCCCGGCGAGAAGCCCGGCGCCGAACAGCTCCGCGAGGCGGCCCGGGCGGCCGCCGGCGGCAGGCCCGAAGACGTGAACCGCTACCTGGCCATCCGGCGGCGCTTCCGATGAAGAAGGGAACACGGATTTCACGGAAGGAAGGGATTGCACGGGCGGAATCGGGAAGTGTCGGAAGAGTTCCGCCGAGCCGACCGCATCATCCGCGTAATCCGTCCGCTCTGTGAAATCCGTGTTCCCGCCCGATTCGATCGAGTGACTTGAACTGAACGCAGAAGACCACAACCCATTGGCAAGGAGAATCGCATGAGTTTCACCGGCAAGGCCACCTACAGCGGCGGCGCGACGCTGCCCGAAACCGCCGAGGACGTCGCCGACCTGGTCGCAATCGTCTCGCCGTTCGAGACGCCGCTGCTGGACCACCTGGGCGACCCGCTGCGGTCGGCCCACTCCACCGTGCACGAGTGGCTGGAGGACGCGCTGCTGCCCAACAGCGACACGATCGACCAGGCCGTCTTCACCGACCCGGACGTGGACGACACCTTCGGCGTGGACAACGCGACGCGGTTCCGCGCGGGCGACCAGCTCGCCCCCGAGGACAGCGCCGAGCGGATGCTGGTCACCGCGGTCGACGCCGAGAACGGCACGATCACCGTGACCCGCGGCTACGGCGGCAGCACGCCGGAGGACCTCTCCGACGGTCAGTCGCTGCGGATCCTGGGCAACGCGGCGCTGGAGGGCGGGCAGGCCGACGACCCGCGCTTCACCGTCCGCCAGCGGAAGGCCAACTACACCCAGATCTTCACCCGCACGGTGATGGCCTCGGGCAGCGAGCTGGCCGTGCGGCAGATCGCCGTCGCCGACGAGCTGGACTACCAGAAGCAGGAGCGCCTGCGCGAGCTGCTGCGCGACCTGGAGAACACCGTGATCAACGGCCGCTCCGCCGCCGCGACGCCGGCCGGGTCGGCCGACGTCCGCCGCACGATGAGCGGGATGCTCTCGCTGATCTCGACCAACCGCTTCACGCCGGGGCAGGACGGCTTCCCGGCCGGCGAGGCGGGCGTGCTGGACGAGGAGATGCTCAACGCGGCGCTGCGGGCGATCTGGGACCAGTCCAGCGGCCGGGTCGACACGATCCTGGTCGGCGGGTCGCAGAAGCGGCAGATCAACGGCTTCCTGTCGGCCAGCCGCAGCGTCGATTCCGGCGAGACGACCTACCGCGACCGCGTCAGCGTCTACGAGAGCGACTTCGGCGTCTGCCGCGTCGTGCTCAGCCGCTGGGTCCCGGGCGACAAGGTCATCCTGCTGGACAGCCGCAAGACCGCGGTGCTGGCGATGGCCGGACGCAGCTTCCACTACAAGCCCCTGAGCGCGACCGGCGACTACGAGCACGGCCAGCTCATCGGCGAATACACGCTGGAGCTGCGCAACGAGAACGCCCACGGCGTGATCGACGGGTTGGCGTGACGCCCTCCCACGCCACGGGTTGCCCCCTTTCGGGGCGACCCTCGGGCCCCCCGCGACTTTGCGGCGGGCGCGAGGGCAGCCCCGGAGGGAATGCGGAATGAGGAAGGCGGAGTGCGGAATCCGGTTCGCGGCCCGCAACGTTCGTCAGTGACGGGATCGGCCGCCTCTTCATTTCGCATTCCGAACTCCGCATTCCACACTGGACCGGTTTGACCGACCCGCAGACGGAGATGACCTCATGACCTTTTCCGACGATCGCGATCTCCTGATCTTCGAGCCGCGGCTGTTCGCGGAACTCGCCTGGCCGGCCCAGACGCTGGCCGCCGGCGACGACGGCGAACTGGATGGCGCGGCCTTCATCGCGCTGTCGGCCGACTTCCTGGCTGCCGGCGTCGACGCGGGCATGGTCCTGCACGTCGAGTCGTCGGCCGGGCCCGCGGCTCTGGAGATCACCTCGGTCGACTCGGCGACGCAGCTCGCCGTTTCGGCGCTTCGCTCGACGGTGGACGGGGCGCCCATCGTGCCGACCGTCGCCGGCAGCGGACTGACCTGGCGGATCACGAGCTTCGCGGCCCAGACCTCCGCGGTCGCGATGGAGATGCTCACCGCCATCGGCGTGGCCCCGGGAGATCCGGGCAGTCGCTGGAGCGCCGACGACATCGCCGACCCCGACGCCCTGCGGACCGTCAGCGCCCACGGCGTGCTGGCGGCGCTGCTGGCCGGGGCGGCCGCCGGGGCGTCGTCGGCCGACGGCTACTGGACCAAAGCGTCGCACTATCGCCGGCTCTTCGAGCGCGGCCTGGCCCGCGTCCGCGTCGGCCTGGACGCCGACGGCGACGGCGAGGCGGACGTCGTTCGCGACCCCGGCGCCCCGCGCCTGCGAAGGGACTGAACCATGACCATGCAACTGAAACAACTGACCGCCGCGCTGCGTGCCGCGGCCGCAACGGGCGGGCTGGCCGCCGTGCACGTCACCGCGGACGCCAGGCCGCCCGACGCGGCGCCACTGCCGGCGGCCACGCTGAACCTGTCGCGCTGGCATCGGCCGGCGCCGGGCGACTTCCTCGACGGCCTGGCCCGCGCGGAGTTCGACCTGACGATCTGGCGGCGCGACGGCTCGACGGCAGCCAACGCGGCCGGCCTGGCCGAGCTGGCCGACGGCGTCGTCGCGGCGCTGCTGGCCGATCCGTCGCAGGGCGGGCTGGCCCTGCCGGGTCCGGGCGGGGCGGCGACCGAGATACTGGCGGTCGCGCCGGGTCGCGACCAGGCCCCGCCGATGGGCTCGATGCTGGTACGGGCGGCCTGCTGGCTGCTGCCGCCCGACGGGCTGACGCCGCAGGCCCAGGCCGATCGCGTGACCATCGACGGCGAGTCGCCGCTGGCCAGCGGGCCGCACGTGCTGGCGGTCGGCGGCTGGCGAAGGCGGCGCGTGGACCGCAACTTCGCGGGGCTGGACGGCACGGTGAGCGTGGAGCTGGGCGCGAGCGTTCGGCCGATGCGGCTGGTCGGGCGGCTGGTCGGCGACGGCGGGGCGGACCTGCTGGTCCAGGTGGCCGACCTTGAGTCGCTGGCCCGCGGCACGCTGCACACGCTGACGGCGCCGGACGGCCGGGTCTTCGCCGACGTGCGCGTCAGCGAGATCGAGTGGGGCCGCGTGCTGACCCCGGCCGCCGACGGCGCGGCCGC
Source organism: Phycisphaerae bacterium (assembly GCA_022072085.1). Classification (GTDB taxonomy): domain Bacteria; phylum Planctomycetota; class Phycisphaerae; order JAJVII01; family JAJVII01; genus JAJVII01. The sequence goes on along the minus strand of JAJVII010000041.1, from coordinate 69,569 downwards.
GTGCGTCGGATACCGAATGACCCTCGAACAACTTGGAGCCTGACGTGAACGCCGAGGTCCTGCCCGACAACCTGGTCCGCGCAGGCTTCCTCGCCGACGGCGAGGATGGCCAGGTCGATCCTGGCGCGATCGTCGTCGCATGGGATCGGCCGACCGACGCACCCGACGGCGCGGTGCAGGTCTACGTGAACGGACAACTGGCGGCGGTCTGCGACGACCCGGCCCGCCGCGAGATGGTCGCGCCCGCCGACAGCGGCGACACGCTGGCGGTCGCGCTGATCGCGACCGACGTTGCGTCTGCCGACGGCGACCACGCGGGCCTGCTTACGCCGCAGCAGCGCGGCAGCCGGGCGCTGCTGCGATGGCCGCGACTGGCGGCCGCGGGCAGCGAGGCGAGCGTCGAGATTTTCGGCAACGGCGGCGGGGGCGAGATCGACTTCCAGACGCCGCTGAGCGATCGGCCGATCGACTGGTTCGCCAACTCCGCCGGGCGATGGGGGTTCGGCCTTTGCTCACAGGGGGAAGGCGGCTTCGGCTACGACGCGGCACAGGCGCTTGGCCTGGGACGCGGGGCGTTCGGCATCGGCGAATGGGGGTTCGACGCCGACTGGCTGAGCTGGCTGAGCGAGCCGCTGGCCGCCGGCGAGCATCGGCTGGCCGCCGTCGCCCGCGACCGGCTGGGCAACGCCGTCGCCGATCCGCCCGAGGCCGCCGTCACCATCGTCGAGCCGCCGCCGCGCGTTGCGGAGATGAGCATCAGCCAGGACACAGGCGGCCGACTGTCGCTGGCCTGGCAGACCCTTTGAGTTCAAGTTTGACCTTCACGGAGCATGCCATGAACGAGCTGTATCCCGACGACGACGTGCTGCTGGCGCTGACCGCCGACGAACAGAGCGGCGTGCAGTTCATCGAGACCGGCACCGCCCCCTACTACCTGGAGTTCCGCAAGCTGCTCTATCGGCTGCTGGCCAACCTCGCGCCGATCGGGCTACGGGTCTTCCAGACCGGCGACCTGACCGCCGAGGTCAAGCCGGGCCGCTGCCAGGTGGCCGGCGGCCTGGTCAGCTACGCCGGCGGGGACTCGCTGGCCCTCACCGACAACGACACCAACTACGTCTGGCTGGATGACGGGGGGGACGTGCAGGTGGGGATCGACGGGGACGGGTGGCCGGCGACGGAGCATATCAAGCTGGCGTCGATCGCGGTGGCCGACGGGACCTACACGCCTGACGACGTCACCGACCTCCGCGGCTACGCCCTGCTGGGCAGCCTGACCAGCATCCTCACCGCGACGCCGGCGGAGCTGAACAAGCTGGACGGGGCCTCGGCCGACGTCACGGCGGCCAACCTCAACGAGCTGACCGGCGGCGGGGCGACGACGCTGCACAGCCACGCCAACGGCAACCTCCGCAACGACATCACCGACCCGGGCAACGGCGGGTCGATCAACGCCGACGGCGACGACGGCCGCTGCGTCATCGGGACCGGCGGGGCCGAGACGCGCTCGCTGACCGCGCCGTCCGGCCTGGTCGGGGAACTGCTGCTGATCTGCGCCGACGTCCTGAGCGGCAACTGCGTCATCACCGCCGCCGCCGCCCTGAACGACACGGGCAACAACACGATCACCCTGGCCAACACCGGCGACATGGTCCTGCTGGTCAGCCGGGGCTCGGCCTGGTCGGTCGTCAGCAGCTTCGGGGCGACGCTGTCGACGGTGTAAGACTCATAGGCTGGGGATCGGGGATCGGGGATCGGGGATCGGTCAGACCGACCCCCTGACCCCCGACCTCTGACCCCCTGACCTTTGGAGCGAAGCGACATGGCCCTTCTACAACATCTCGGCCACGAGCCGGCCGGCCTGGCGAGCGTCTACGCCGACGTGTCGCACGCCGGGGGCGTCGTCGCCCGGTCCGCCGCCGGCGGGTTCCCCGAAATCCTCGGGCCCGACGGCCAGCCCCACGGCCTGCGGATCTCCGTCAGCGGGACCGCCGGGCCGACCTACCCCTCCGGCGTGACCAACCGCTGGGCGGGCAACGACAACGCCAACGACGCGGTCGGCAGCAACAACGGGACGTGGACCGGCACGCCCGCCTACGTCGCCGGGGCCAAGGCGGTCACCGGCAACGCGTTCAGTTTCGGCGGGGCCAACTACGTGAGCGTCGGGGCCCTGACGGTCGGATCGACCTTCTCGCTGGCGGCGTGGATCAAGCCCGGCCGCAATAACACCTCCAGCCGCGACATCATCGCCGGCAACTGGAAGGCCAGCACCAACCAGCGGAGCTTCGTCCTCTACTACAACAGCACGCCGGGCAGCGGTCTGCCGGTCGGCGGGGTGTCCAGCAACGGAACCAACTTCGTCACCCGCTACGGCAGCACGACGCTGACCAACGGGACGTGGTGGTTCGTCGTGCTGACCTGGGACGGCTCGACGCTGCTGCTCTACGTCAACGGGGCGGCCGAGACGATGACCAACCTGGGCAGCAGCGGGACGCCCTCGGGGGCCCCCTACAACAACGGCCTGGCGACGCACATCGGGCACGTGACCTACATCGACACGGCCGAGCGGTTCACGCTGGGGGCCGCGGACGACGTGACGATGTTCAGCGTCTGCCTGACCCCGACGCAGGTGGCGGCCCTCTACGCCAGCTACGACAGCGTGATGACGACGGGCTACGTGCAGACGAGGAGTTTCTAGTGGTCCGTAGCTCGTGGTCCGTGGCTCGAGCCACTAGCCACTAGTCACTAGCCACTCTTGGAGCAACCGCAGTGAGCCAGTCCGACCTCTACATCGCCTGGTGGCAAAACCTGCACAGCGGCTATTCCGCCACCGACGGGGCGACCGTGCGGATCCTGGCCGGGTCGGCCGGGACGCATCACGTGAGCTACGTCTACTCGACCGCCGCCGGCGGCTGGCTGCTGCGGATCACCGACTCGGCTGGGGCCAGCACGTCCAGCGTCGTCCTGGCCGAGGACCGCTGGCAGCGGATCGTGGTCCGATTTCAACTCGCGTCGGCCGGGCTGGGCAGCCGGTCGAGCTGGCTGGATGGGATCGCGGACCTGGCGGTGACGGGGCTGAGCAACGCCGGCAGCATCTCCGCCCTCCAGGTCGGCGTCGTCGCCGGCAGCGGGTCGGTCACCGCGACGATCGACCTGGACGAAATCAAGATCGGCACGAGCTACGCGGACGTGCAGGGGTCTGTGGTCAGTGGTCCGTGGTCCGTGGGGGAGGCGGCGCCATGTGCCCAGACCACGCTGATTGTGACGCGACGCGGCGACGCCGACAGCGAGGCGTGGGGCGAATACTACCGCTCTGCCCGCTCCATCCCCCGGGCCCACTGGTGCCGCGTGCCCTGCACGGCCAACGAGAACCTGGCCGACTACGCGACCTTCCAGGCGGAGGTTGAGACACCTTTAGGCGATTGGCTAAATCTCAACACGGCCGTCGCGGCCAACATCACGACGATCGTCCTGGGCTACCACGTGCCGGGGTCGTTTTCGGCCGGCGGGTCCAACTACTCGGCCGCGTCGCGGCTGATGCGGCTGGGATCGGCCCGGTCGGCCCGGACCACTAACCCCCTCTACGACGCGACGGGGGCCTCGGTCACCGCCGCCACCCGGCTGACGCGGGCGGCCCTGGACGCCGCGGGGGTGGCCTATCTGGTGCATCGCATGGACGGGCCCACGCTGGCCGACGCCGAGGCCCTGGTCGATCGAGCCGTGGCCCTGGAGGGCGTGACGCTGGCCGGCACGCTCTGGATCGACCCCTACGGCCTCCAGGGGGCCGGCTACGAGGGCTATGAGGATGAGCTGGAGAGCTGGGCCAACGGCCTGCTGCGGCAACGGCTGAAGCTGGCCACGGAGCTGAGCGCCGCCAGCGACCCGGGCAGCAACGTCGTCTTCGACGAACTGACCGACGACGACGCCTACTTCGGCTGGCACTCGACGACGGGGTCGGCCGACTTTTTCGGGGATCAGGGGTCGGGGGTCAGGGCTCTGTTCTACGACGGCGACAGCTACGCGATGACGACGCTGCGGAGCGTGGCGACCTCGCGGTGGTGTCCGCTGGCCCTGGCCGCCGGCTACGCCCTGACCGCCGGGCCGACCGACGAGCCGCTGGTGACCGCCGCGCTTCGGCCGGGGGCCCTGTTCGAGTCGCTCCGCGTCGGCCACACCTGGGCCGAGGCCTTTTGCCTGGCCACTCCCTACATTGACGATTTCATGACGGCAGCCGGCGACCCCCTGGCCGTCGTCGCCTTCCCCCTGGCCGGCTGGCACGGGTACCGCCGCCCAGGCCCGCCGACCGGCTTCGCACCGGCTGAACTGATCGCGGCCGCCCCGCCCGGCGTCGCAGCGGTGACGCTGCCCCCGCTGGACTGGTCGGCGGGCGGGCAGTGGACGCTGGAACTCCGCCCGGTCGACTCGGCCGGCAATGAGTTGGCAGACCCGCACGCGGTGCGGTGCGTCGCGCTGGACGCGAGCGGCCAACTGTTCCCGCCCGCGCCGGCGCCGCTGCGGTCGCTGACGGTCCAGCCTACGGCGGGCGCGCGGCTGGCCGTCGCGTGGCGATACGTCGACGCCCCGGGCGGTGTGGCGGCTGAGCGATTCGAGATTTTCGTCGGCCCCGCGACCGGCCAATCGCCGGAGGAGTTGCTCGCGATCGGGGCGGCGGCGGAAGTGTCGGTCGACGCGGGCGAAGCGGGCCTGTTCGGCTGGACGTCGCTGCCGCTGGCGACCGGGCAGTCGTGGCGCGTCGGCGTGCGGGCCGCATCGGCGGGCGCAGCCGGCCCCGTCGCGTGGCGGACGGCCTGCACGCAGCCGAGCGAGGCGCCGGTCATCGGCATGCTGATCGCGGAGGTGCGATGATGACGAGCGGAACGATCATCCTGCGTCCGCGTCCCGCGGCCGCATGGCGGGCGCGGCGGCCCTGGCGGGCGGCGGTGCAGGTCGAGGGCGCCGAGACGGCCGGGCTTTCGCTGGTCCGCGTGCAGCAGCGCGCGGGAGCGGCCGGCGCTCGGGCGACGTTCGAGTGGACCAGCCGGTCGGCCGACTTCGGCAACGCGCGGCGGCTGGCCAACCGTGGCAGCCGCATCCGCGCCCGCATTGTCCGCTCGAGCTGGCCCGGCGGGATCGCCGACTGGCCTGTCTTCGACGGCCACCTGTCGGCGGTCCGCGTCGAGTTCGACGGCGGCCGCCGGCGCGTGCTGCTGGATGCGTTCGACGGAGTCACGCACCGCCACGGCGGCACGCGGCTGGTCGGGCGGCACGGCGTCGGCGCGGACGATTCGGTCGCCTTCATCGACGCGGCCCGGCTGATCTTCAATCGCGACGGGCGGCCGACGCGGTCGCTGTCGGAAGCGGAGATCAACGGGAGGTTGACCTATGTCTGCGACGAGCGGCCCGGAGGCGGAGCGTTCTGGTCGGTCGCGGACGCGATCAACTATCTGCTCGCGGTCCACCTGGCCTCCGACGAGCGGATCGCCCTGCCCTCGCGGCAGCGCGTCGAGTCGGTCTGCGGCCAGGTCCGCCCGCGCAGTCTGGAACTGACCGGCGCAGGTCTGCTGGAGTCGCTGGAGAAACTCGCGGACCTGGCCGGCGCGGGATTCGCGATCGAGCCGCTCCAGTCGCTGCTGGGCGGGGCGGGCTGGCGGATGCGCTGGTTCGGACGCGGCGGCGATCGCATCGTGGTGATGCGGCATCAGCGGGCCGGGGCGTCGATGAATCCGACGGCCACCAACATCGCCGGCGGGCGGCTGGGGTTCGACCACGACGATGCACGGCACGTCTGGATCGGCCTGGGCGAGCGCGAGCGGGTGGAATCGACCTTCTCCCTGGTGGCCGGGTGGGACCCCGGCCTGGAGAGCGGCGATCACCGGACGTTCACGCGCCAGAGCGCCGGCTTCGCGGCGGTGCGCGACGTTTATCGCCGCTGGGTGCTCAACGAGAGCGGCGACTGGAGCGTCGAGCCCTTCAGCCGCGGGCCGGCGGCGAACCTGGCGGACCTGTTCGGCGGCGCGACGCTGCTGCGGCCGCGACGGCTGCTGCCCTGCCTGTCGAGCGACGACGACGGGCGGTCGCGCGGCGTCGTGGTCGAAGTCAGCTACGACTCGGGCGCGAGCTGGCGGCGGCATCCCGGGCGCGTCGAGGTGCTGGACAACGAAGCCGGCGTGCGGATCGCCGACGACCCGCTGCCGCCGGATTACTGGCAGGCGGCCGTCGCGGGCACGCTGGCGGTCCGGGTCACCGCGACGCTCGAAAGCGACCGGCGGCTGCGCGTGGAGCGCACCGACCCGGTGCGGCCGAGCGGGCGGCGTACCGTCGAGCACGTCGTGGACTTGCCCGGGAGATTCGCGCGGGGCCGGGTGGACGCCGGTTCGCAGTTCGCCGGCGGACCGGCCGACGAGGCCGACGACCGCGGCGCCGCGGCCGCGATGCTGGACGAGTTGATCGCCCGCCATCCATCCGCGGCCACGGGCGGGCGGCTGGAGTTGCCCTGGCTGAGCGCGACCTGGCAGGTCGGCGACCGCGTGCGCGGCATCGGCGGGGCGGGCCTGTCGTTTGCTGCCGGCGACGCGGACCAGCCCCGCGAGCCGCTGATCGCGACGGTCACGCACGACCTGGAAGGGGCGTGGCAGACGGTCCTGGAACTTTCACTTGAGCCGCGGTGACGCGAAGGGAGCGTGCGATGACCGAGGTGGTGACACGCGCGGAACTGGAATCGCGGCTGGCCGACCTGCCGCCCGCCCCGGCGGACGGCGTCGGCGCCGACGCGACGCCGCGGCTGGCGCTGGTCGTCGAGAACGTCGGCTACAACCGCTACACGCTGCAAGCGGCCGACGATGCTGGCGCAGGCGCCTCGCCGGCTGGCCTGGAGGGGCTCCAGATCGAGGCGGTGAACGTGGCCGAGCCCTACGACCAAGACGGAGCGATCGCGGCCGGCACGGTCGTGCTGGCCTGGCCGAGCCAGGGGTTGTGGCTGTTCGCGCAGGCCGTCGCGAGCGGCGGCCAGACGGGTGACGCCGCGAGCTACTGGGCCAAGATCGTCAGCGGCACGGGGCCGGCCTACACCGTCCGCCGCCAGACGCCGAGCGGCGCGACGACGTTCGCCAACGCCGGCGGATCGGCCGACGTGACGGCCTACAACACGTGGGAGCTGACCGTCGACGCCGGCGCGACCGCGGACGTGCCGGCCGGCGCCGTGGTGCGTGTCTTCGAGGAGCAGGACACCGGCGACCCGCCGACGACGCGGCGGTTCTTCACCTATCCCCTGCACGCGGTGTACCGATGAGCTACGCGACGAGCTGGACGAACCAGGACGCGAGCGGGCACGTGTCGGCCGGCGGCTGGATCGCGGCCGCGGACGTGAGCGAGCTGGGCGCGGCCGTCGACCGGCGGATTCGGCTGATGTTCGATCCCAACGGCGACTGGCCCTCGCAGATCGCGGCGACCGGCGGCGAGTGGATCACAGCCGGGCCGCTGGAAACGGCCCGCGGCGTGCTTGCCGACGCGGTCCCGACGACCTCCTACTTCGCACACGACAGCGGCTGGGAACAGTTGAACACGCTGTGCTCGTGGCTTTGGCCGCAGGCCGACGCGGACGAGAACAAGGCCATCGTCAACAGCAGTTCGCCCGGCGGCGGCGAGGTGAGCTTCTTCGGCAAGCTCAACGGTGGGACGACATGGACGGGCGAACTGTCGGGCGCGCGGCCGGCGGCGGCGCCGATCAACGAGCTGCGCGACGCGGCGCGGATGCTCCGCCGTGGGCGATACACGCTGTGGGTCGGCGACGGCGGTGCGGCCAAGGCGAGCAAGGCGCTGCCGGGCGGGCTGTGGCTGCCGCCCGCGGTGGCCCGCGACGGCGACGACGAAATGCACAGCTGGTTCGGCGGGCGCGACTGGTTGTGGGTCGACGACGGCGAGGACGGCTGGCTCGGCCCGCGCGGGCAGTCGGTGACGGTGCTGGAGAGCAGCCGGCTGCGGCTCAAGCCGCTGGGCAGCAACCGCAAGGTGAAGGTCTATCACAGCAGGTACGTGGACCCGGACGGGTTCACGTGGGCGGCGGGCCAGGCGGCGACCGGCGATCACATCACGGACCTGGAGCTGACCAACAACACATGGACGGAATACGGCAGCGAGGCCCTGACCGGACTGCTCCAGGAGATGGCCGACGGCGGAGCCGAGCCGTCATTCAAGCTGGCGCCGGACGAGGCGACCGGCTGGGGCGACGATCCGACGCACATCGCGGTCGAGGTGGTGGTGGAGTTCGAGCTGGACGGCCCGCCGGCGTGAACGGCCGGGCGCGATTCACGAAGGGAGCAACGGATGTTTGCTGAACTGGCGCCGCTGGCGGGGGACCTGGCGAGCTTCGGGGCTGCCGGCCTGATGGGGGCGCTGTGGATCTGGGAGCGGCGGCTGTCGCGGGCGCGGGAGTCGCAACTCGGCGAGGCCCACACGGCGCTGATGCAGGATCGCGGCCTGCTGTCGGTGGTCAGTGAGCTGGTTCAGCGGAACACCGCGGCACTGACCGGCCTTCAGGAAACGCAGCGACAACTGGTGGGCCTGCTGTCGGCGTGGCGAGCGCGGTGCGAGCCGGAGAAACCGGCGCGGCCGTGACCGGCGGCGAGGCTTGCTTGACAGTCCGCGAAATGGGCCTTTATAATCGCGCTAACCCCAGGGGAAGCGAGGACGCAATGCGACGATTGATGTGGCCCGCCGTGAGTGGACTTGCCGCCGCCGCAATGCTCCTGTCGCTGGGGGGGTGCTACTCGGTTACCAAGCCCGAACCCACGCCGACGCAGATCTTCGAGACGATCAACAAACTTCAGGACCAGGCCGAGACGGTGACCGACACAGCCAAGCGCGACGAGATTCTCGACACGGTCAACACGTTGCGGACGCAGTTGCTGTTCGACCGGCCCGAGATGCCGCCGTCGGCGCGGCTGCTGCTGCCCAAGGAGATCGAGATCGTTCCGCTGACGCGCGTGGGCGACTGGGACGGCGACGGCAAGGAGGACGGCTTCGAGGTGCTCGTCCGGCCGCTGGACGCGTTCGGCGACGCGACGAAAGTCGTCGGGACGTTCCGCTTCGAACTGTTCCCCTACCGCCCGGCCCACGCGGACCGGCGCGGGCTGGAGCGCGTGGCGCGATGGGAGCAGCCGATTCTGACGGCCAAGGAGAACGCCCTCTACTGGGACAAGTACTCCCGCAACTATCGGTTCAACCTGGTGTGGGCAAAGGTGCCGGCGGTGGGCGAGAAGTTCGTCTTCCAGGTCACCTACATCGCCCCGTGGGACCAGGTGATGACGACACAGCGCGTGCTGACGCGACTCGAGTAGCCGGGGACGCCGCGACGCCTGAGAAACGAAAGAGCCCGTGGCCGGTCGGCCTCGGGCTTCGTTCTTTCCTGCGGTCGGTCTGGTCGCGTCTCACTGCCGTTTGGCCGGGACGGCCGGCTGGGAAGTCGCGCCGGCGTCGCGATCCAATGTCTGCTCCAGTTGCGTCTGCACGTCGGCCGCCTTGGCGCGGATGTCAGCGTTCTGAGGCGCATCGGCACTGGACGCCACGTAGATGTTCACCACGATGCTGACCAGGTCGGCGTCGGCGATGTCCTGCGCTTTGCGCTGGACAGCCTGCGCGCCCGTCTGCCCGGCTTGAGCCTGCTGAGCCCCCGGTCCATTGACCGGCGCGGTCGCCTGGGCCTCGGCGTTCGAGTCGTCGACGCGGGCGCCGGCCTGACCGCCGGTCGGGGTTCCCGCGACCGCCTGGCCGAGCGACGACCGGGCGGCATCGGGCTGGGTCGCGGGCGTTGTTTGCAGGCGTCCGGTTCCGCCGGTAACGGAAGCGTCCTCGACAGCCCCGGGCTGCTTGCCTTCGGGGTCGCGACGGACCAGTTTGTCGGCGGCGTCGGTATCGGCAGGCCCGGTCACCGGGGCCGCATCGGGGCGGACCTGTACATTCATGACGCGCGGCGGGCCACCCCTGCCGCCGCCCATCTGGGCGTCGTCCGCGGGCGCAACCTTGGGAGCAGTTCCGTGCCCCGCCTCGCCGGCTGCCGGCGACGGAGTGGTCGACGGCGCAGGCGGCGTCGTCGGCGCGGGGCCTGCCGGTGCGACGGCCGGTTCAGTCGGAGTGGTTGGGGCATTATCCGGAGCGGCCGGCCTGGCAGGCGTCTCCGGCAAGGCCGGCGACGGGACCACGGCCACCACTTCGCCGCCGGGGACCTTGCCCGGGGCGTCTATCGGCTTGGGAGCGGCGTTGGGCGCGACCTGCGCAGGCGCCTGCTGTCCCTGCTGCGCCTGTCCCGACTGGCCGGTCGGCTCTTCCGCGCCCTGCCTGGCGCCGTAGGCCTGATCCTGAGCGCCGCCCTCCAGGGCCTGCCAGCCGGCGGCATTGTCGCGAAGGGCAAGCTGCTCGGTCCCGATCAGGCCGCGGGCGGCCTGTTCCTGGCCGACGTTAATCAGCACGCGGGCGCGATTCTGCGAGAGGTCCTGCGACAGGTGGATCAGCTCGTTGATCTTCCGCCGGTCGGCCACCACGACGATCTGCGACTGGCTGGGCACGGTCGCGGCCTGGTTGAAGTTCTGCTGGGCCCGGCCTCGAAGGGCAAGCTGACGGGTGTCGGGCGGCAGTTCCTGAACCTTGCCGTCGTCGTTGACCTGCACGAAGCTGTTGACGCTCAGCCAACGGTCGACGGCCTTGTCGGCCTGCTTCTGCTCGGTGAGCGAAGCGACCGGCCAGTTCAGTTCGATCGGCTCGTTGGCGAAGGAATACTCCTCCATCTTTCTGGCATCCAGCGAGCCACTGGCGACCTGCTGGGCGAGATCGAAGCGGGCCTTGTCGGCCTGGCTGGAGGCGTTGGCGGTGTTCATCGCGACGGATGTGCCGGGCTTGGAGTCGAAGTCAGTCCGCGTGGGCGTCAGCGGCCGACCGTCCTTGCCGACCGGCATTTCGGGGCGGCCGCCCTTGGCCAGGATCGGCCCGGGCGCCTCGGAGGCGCTACGTGCCTCGTCAACCCCTTCCTTCTCCGCCGGCGTGCCGTCGGCCTTGAAGTGGCCGGCCGCGTCAAGAGTCCGGTCCGCGACCCGCGTATCAGACGCTTGGCCGCCGCGGTCTTTCGCGTTCTCGGGTGCACGTGTGTTGAGGGCGACCTCGGGGCCGGGCGTGCCCGGCGTCGGGCCGGTCGCGTGAACATGGTTGTAGACGATGACTGCAACCGAAGCGGCGATCAGCAACGCGGCGGCTGCGGCAGTGAAACGCGCGAACAGCCGCCAGTTCCGCGGCGTGGACGGCGACGGCGCGTCCGATGCCAGCAGCGTCCGCCGCTCAAGCTGCTCCAGCACGCCGGCGGCCAGCGACGCGGGAGCCTTGACGTGCGGCAGTTCGCCGACGATCCGCTTGACGGCCGCCAGCTCGTCCAACTCGTGACGCAGTTCGCCGTCCTGAGCCAGGCGGCGCTCCAGGAGGACGACGCGGTCGGCCGACAATTCCCCGTCGAGGTAGGCCGACAGGTCTTCGGCGTTCAGGTTGTCGTCTCGGTCAATCATGCTGCGCTTCTCACTGAATCGGCTCCAGGCGAACCTTCAACTCGCTGCGGGCCCGGTGCAGGCGGCTCTTGACGGTGCCCAGCGGGAGGTCGAGGATCTCGGCGATCTGCTGATAGTCCAGACCCTCGATGTCCTTGAGCACCAGCACCGAGCGAAACTCATCGTCCAGCAGGCCGATCGCCTCGGTCACGCGCTCGACCTGTTCGCCGCGGTCGGCGGCATCGTCGGGGCGCTCGTGCCGCGGATCGGCGATCTGGTGCGTCCGCATCTCGCCGTCGCCGTCGGGCGAGTCGGTCGTCGCGTCCAGGGAGTGGAATCGCACCCGCTGTCCGCGGCGGCGTCGGCTGATCGCGACGTTCACCGCGATGCGGAACAGCCAGGTGTAGAACTGGGCCTGCTGCCTGAAGTTTCCGATGTGCTCCAGGACCCGCAGGAACACGTCCTGGGTGATGTCCTGGGCGTCCTGGTAGTGGCCCGACAACCGGTAGACCAGGTTGAACACCCGATCCTGGTAGCGGGCCATGAGCAACTCGAACGCCCGGATGTCACCGTCCTGGCATCGGCAGACCAGGTCGCCGTCGGAAGTCGGCGCCGCTTCCTGCTGCGCCGGCTGCCCGTCACCGCCCCTGGGGACCCGTGTCCCGGCGGGCGGAGGCCCACTGGACTTATCGACAATCTTTCTGACGCCCTGTCGGCTCAAAAGGTTCCCCTGATATTCCGCCGATCGCGGCGGAACTTGAGGACCGATAAGACCCGCATTCCTTCCACACGCCAGCCGCCCGCCGGTCCATCCCAGGCCGACGGGCGCGCACCCCACCTGCCTTACAGAACGCAGCCGGCGACGGCCCCATTGCCGTCAACACGCCGGTCTCCTCTTTATAACATGATTCGCCCTGCCCGGTTGGGGATTCCAACGTCAGCCGCCGGCCTGGTTCGCGCCGGCTCGCTCCATCGCCAGCAGCCGGTCCTTGAGGGCAACGCCTTCATCAGCCGAGAACCCGCCGAGCCCGCCGTCGCTCCGCAGCACGCGGTGGCAGGGCACGATGACCGGGATCGGGTTGCGGGCCATCGCCTGCCCGACGGCGCGGGCGCCGCCCGGCCGACCGACGCGTCGGGCAAGTTGGCCGTAGGTCACGGTGCGGCCGTAGCCGACTTTCGCAAGGGCCTTGAGCACGCGCGCCTGGAACGGCGGGCAGTCGGCCAGATCCAGCGGGACGCGGGAGAAGTCGGCCTCACGCCCGGCGAAGTAGTCGGCCACGCGGGCCGCGAGTCGGCTGGGCAGGCGGGACGGGTCGGCAGGCTTGGCCGACGGCTCGAGCGCCCGCGCCCGATCGGCGGCCCGGGCGGAGGAGGAAGCCGGCCAGACGAAATGGGTTACGCCGGCGTCGGTGAACAGGATGGCGGCGACGCCGCGGGAGGTCGGAACCAGCGCGTAGTGTGTGTGGCTGCTCATGAAGGAATTATCCCCCCGCCGAAGTCGCGGTTCAACCCGGGCAGCCGAACCGTCAGGGCACGAGCAGGAAGTAGACCGTCAGCCAGGTGGCGACGCCGGCAGCCAGCGCCGCCAAGCCCAGCCATCGACGCCTGGGCAGCGTCAGCCAGAGCGCCACGCCGGTGACCGCGGCCACGAGCAGGAGAATGGCGATCGCGTCGATCAGCCAGCGCCAGGTGCGGCCGGCCGTCTTGCCCTTGTGCAGGTCGGTCAGCACGCTGGCGACGCCGGAATACTCGTGGGTCACTTCGGCCTGTCCGGTCTGGCGGTCGATGAACGCATCGGTGCGCCGGCCGGGCCGAGCGAAGACGACGCGGACCTCGTTCTCGTCGCTCTCGAAACTGTCCACCGCGCCTTCGGCGTCGAAGTGCGAGCGGAGCCGCTCGACGACGGCCAACTTGTCGGGCGCCTTCAGCGATTGGCTGGGGAACTGCCCGGTCTGCTTGTGGACGATCGGCTGGCGGTTGCGGCCGAACCAGGACTCGTGGTTGAGCATCAGGCCGGTCAGCGCGATGAAGGCCAGCGGCAGCAGCGCCAGCATCGTCAGGTAAATGTGCAGCGTCCGCAGCAGCGAAACGGCGCGGCGAAGGACGGGGCTCATGCGGGGTCTCACTAAGAGCGTGTATGAAAAACTACACGGGATCGCGTAGGTTTTCATACACGCTCTAAGGGCCGTATTGGATCTTCACGTTGGCCACATCGCTGTTGCCGGGGATGGTCGCCGCGGCGGGCTTGTCGGCGCAGTTGATGGCAGCCGACATGTTGGAGATGTGTCGGCCCTTCTCGCGATTGATCTCCATGCGCACGGTGTATTGCCCACGGGGCAGCGGCTTGCCGGCGTCGTCGGCGCCGTCCCAGACCAGGGTGTAGTTCCCGGCTGACCGCGACGCCCGGCTGACGCGGCGGATCATGTCCGGGTCGTTGCGGGCGTAGCGGTACCAGGTGCTCAGGTCGCGGAGATACTTCGCCTCGCGGCCCCACAGGGCGATGGTGCGGACGGGCTTGCCCCGATCGTCCTCGATCCAGACGGCCAGATAGGGCCGGTGCTCGCGCCGCCCGCTGTTGAGCGAAACCAGTGTCAGGGCGATGTCGACTTTGAAACCGGCGGGCCAGTTGCCGCCGGCCGACTCGGCGGCCTGGTGGGACTTGCGGGCCTCGGGGGTCTCCAGCGCCTCCCAGCCGGGCGTGTGGAACTGCTTGTTGTCGGCGGCGATGATGAGGGCCTCAACGCCGGGCATCGCGCGCAGCAGCTTGAGGCTCTCGTCGGGTTCCAGCACGCACAGGGCCGTTGCCAGGACGTCGGCGGTCATCGCGTCGGGGGCGACGACGCTGGCGCTGATGATCCGGTCGGCCGACTCGCCGGTCAGCGGGTCCAGGATGTGCGAGTGACGCTTGCCCTCGATGTTGTAGAAGCGAGCGTAGTCGCCGCTGGTGGCGATGGCCCTTCCGCCCAGCCGCAGCTCGGTCAGCGGCGGGGCGTTGTCCTCGCTGTGAGAGGGATCGGCCACCGCGATCGGCCAGAGCAGGCTGGTCGGCGACGACCGCCCCCAGACCAGGATGTCGCCGCCGAGGTTGATCATGATCCCGCCGGGCGCGGGCTGGGCGGCACGGGCGGCGGCCATCGCCTTGTCGATGATGTAGCCCTTGGCCAGCCCGTCGATGTTCAGGCGGGCCTTGGTCACGCGGGTCGCGGTCCTGGCCTTGCGGTCGATGCGGCAGGCCGGGCCCTGGACCTGATCAGCCAGGGCGGCCAGTTCTTCCGCCGACGGCGGCTTGTTCTCCTTCTGGGCCTGCTTCCACCGGGCGATCAGGTCGCCCAACTGGATGGAGAAGGCCCCGCCGCTGCGCGTCCGCCAGCGTTCACCGGCCTCCAGCACGTCCAGCAGTTCGTCCGAGCAGGCCATCGGCTCGGCCGTCGCGTTCAGCCGGCTGATCTCGCTGGCCGCGTCCCACGTGCTGAGAATCTTGCGCAGGCGTTCAATCTCATCCAGGACGCGCTTCTCGCAGTCGGCCGCCTGCTTGTCGTCAGCCGCCAGGACGGTCAGGTCCAGGCTGGTGCCGATGACGTTGTCGTGATGGAGGACGAACTCCCTGGGCAGGTCCCCGGCCGGTGCGGCCAACGGGAACGCCAACGACAGAGCGACGACTGCAACACACAGCGTTGCACGCTTCATGGAGCAACCCTTTCCGCCTCGTGCGGCGGACCTATGTCCGTAATGACAGCTCAACGGCGACGGAATGATTATACCGATAGTAGACGCGAGGGGGTAGAGGCTCAGCTCAGGCCCATCCGCAAGCGGCGGATGGTGCGGCGTTCCATCTCAGCCAGCGCCCGGGAGAGATACTCCAGCGTCTGCCGTCCGCCGGCGGTTTCGCCGAGGCCGGCGAAACGGATCCCCATCTCGATGCCGGAGCCCGGCGGCCTGACGACGCGGCAGACGCGTCCGTCCAGGGCCAGCTCGGGCCCGTTGGAATCGAGCTTGAAGACCATGCCGATGATGTCCTCGGCGCCCAGGCGCGGGTCGGCCCCGCCCAGCAGGCGCAGGCGGGCCCCGCCCAGCGAGAGGTCCACCAGTTTGGCGCGGTAGAGCGGGCGCGTGCCCTTGTCAACTTGCTCCCGCAGCGCGTGGCCGCCGTCCCAGAGCGCGACGTCGATCGGTGCGCGGAGCGGGATCTCGTAGCGGAAGTGGCTGCGCCGCTGGACCCGCTGAATCGCCACCGGCGGCGAGACTCTCAGGCCGCCCGTCTTCAGGCCGCCGGCGAGTTCGAAATCCCCGCCGCCCAGGACGGCGGTGACGAAGCGATAGCGCTCCTGCGAGTGGGTGAAGCTGGCAACCAGCTTCTGGCCGGCGTCCAGCGAGATCGACTGGTTGTCCTCGAGCTTCTGGGGCAGTTCGATCCAGAGGACGGGCCGGCGTCCGGTCTGCTGGCCCAGGAAGCG
Organism: Phycisphaerae bacterium; assembly: GCA_022072085.1. Classification (GTDB taxonomy): domain Bacteria; phylum Planctomycetota; class Phycisphaerae; order JAJVII01; family JAJVII01; genus JAJVII01. The sequence goes on along the minus strand of JAJVII010000041.1, from coordinate 53,596 downwards.
GCTCTTGTATCGCGTCCAGACGCTGCCGAGTTTCAGTTCCAGTGTGATGGGGTAGTTGCGGTCAACGACCTCGGCCAGCAGAGCGGCGGTCTGGTCGCCTGCAATCTCGGTCAGGCTCGCACTCACGTCGTTGCTCCGACCCGGCGTGTCAACGTGGGCACCCCCTGGCGACGTTCCGCCCCCTTCAGGTCCCGGTCGGTCAAACCCGCCGCCGCGTCTGGAAGAGCTGCTCGCGCTGGTGGGCCGTCACGAACCGGGCGATGGCCTCGATCGCTTTTCGATGCACGACCGGCTCCCCGCCTGGCAGGAAGGCCAGCCCGAGGATCATCCGACGGTTCTGGAATACGTGCCGCACGTGGCAGGCCACGGCTTCGAACTCGAACTGCTTCGCCTCGTCCTGGGCGGCCCACTGGCCTTCGGGCAGGCTGAAACGCAGGCGATAGCTCTCGTCGCTGACGAATCGACAACTGTCCTCCCCGTCCAGCAGGACGGCCACGCCGCCTGCCGAGATGTTGCACAGCCGGGCCTTGACGGCGGGCGCGCGGGACGGATCGGCGTCGACCGGCCACAACCGGCAATCGATCGTCGGCAGCGTCGCGACCGAGATGCGATAGAACTTGCGGCGCTGGCGGCGCTCCAGGAAGTGCGGCGGCGCGACGACCAGGGCCTCGACCGCCGTCTGCTCGTTCAAGTCCACGCGCGTGTACCCGACGACGCGGCTGTCGAAACCGAACCGCTCATTGCCGACCTTGAAGTAGACCTCGACGAACTGCCCGGGCTGAAGCACGACGGGCCGACCGTTGTGGGAGGGCACCTCCAGCAGCAGCCGGTCGGGCTCGTGCTGGAGGAACCGGCTCTTCAGATTGGCCTGAAGGTTCTCGCCCTGGACGACGACCAGGTCGGCCGCCAGATTCCGCGCCGCGGCGTCGCCCAGCAGGTTCTCGCGAACGTCAGCCTCGACGGTGGTGACGGAATTCATCACAAGCACACCTGCCTTCCGGTGGGGCAAATGACACCGATGTCCCACCGAAACTACGGCGGACATCCACCCCAGACTTCGGCCATTCGGGGCAGCCACTTGACATCGCGGGGCGATAATCAAGGGCTCCTGGCCGCCCGGGTCTGACCCGATCTTGCCCTCCTTGCAGGCGCCCTGGACCCGGTCAGTAAGATTGTCGATTACAGGCAGGCCCCTGGCAAACCCAAGTGGCAGGCATGGCCCGGGTTACGGCCGAAACGCCACCGCTTCCGCGGAGCACGGAAACAACCCAACTTATTTTGTTGAAATGATTTGCAACCGGACTACTTCAGGCGGCCGGACAGGAAACGCAGCAGGTGCGGCAGCCGCTTGTGCCAGCAGGGCCAGTTATGGTCCCCGTCGTATTCGCGGTAGACGTGCTGGATGCCCAACCGCGTGAGCTGGCGGTCGAACTTGCGGTTCATCGCGATCAGGAAGTCCGACCGCCCGCAGTCCAGGTAGAGCCCCAGCCCCCGAGTCCGCTGGAGGGAATCGACCAGCACGCCCGGGTCGCGCTGGCGGCGATGGCTGGCCGGGTCGCGGTCCAGCGGGCCGAAGATCGCGTCACCCAGCGAGCGGCGTTTGGGTCGGCCGATCGGGCGGACCGCGCCCGACAGGCTGCCCGCGGCACAGTAGAGCCGCGGGTTGCGGAGCGACAGCACCAGCGCCCCGAAGCCGCCCATGCTCAGGCCGCCGATCATCCGACGGCTTCGGCCGCGGCGCCGGCCGGTCAGTTCGGTTTCGACGAAGCGGATCAGGTCGCCGGTCATGTAGCGTTCGAACCGCTCGCGTCGGCCGCCGTGCCAGTCCACGTAGAACGTGCCCTCGTCGGTCAGCCCGTCGTGGGGCATGGCGACGATCATCGGCTGGACGCGGCCGGCTGCGATTTCGCGGTCGAGCACGTTATGGGCGTCACCCTTGAAGGGCCAGTCGATCTCGCTGCCCCACATGCCGTGCAGCAGGTAGAGCACCGGCAGCGTCGCCAGCTTCGGGCTGCCCGGTCCCACGCCCGGCGGCGTGTAGAGGAAGACGTTGCAGCGGCGGTCGAGCGTGCGCGAGGGGAACATCGTCGCCCAGAGGCGTCCGCCGGCGACGGCGCGGATCGGGGTGACATTGTCGGGCAGACTCATGGGGCAACCACCTCCGCAGCCGCTGCGGGTTGGGGGGCCTCGGCTTCAACTCCAACTTCAAGTTCGTGACGCATCTCGGCCCGGCTGGGCAGGTGCGAGCCGAGCATCATCATTGCGGCCCCGGGCAGCGACCAGAAGACGTTCTGGAGCCGCACGACCAGGGCGACGGCCAGCGAGACCGCCTGCGACCCGATGCCCCGGGCGGCGAAGCAGAGCACGAAGCCCGCCTCCAGCGGACCCAGGCCCGCCAGCGCGGGGATCAGGCCCGAGGCCACGAAGATCAGCGACGCGAACATCACCACGTACGGCGGCGAGACGGGCAGGTGCACCGCGCGGGTGATCAGGTAGACGGCCGTCAGCAGGCAGGCGTGCGACAGGAACGTCAGGCCGAACGCCTGGGCGACGACCTTCTTGTGATGGCGGTAGAGGTAGACCGCGCGATCGAGGCGATGGAGCATGTGCTTCTCGCCCAGGCGGTGCATCAGCCGGTTGATGCCCATCACGCGGCGGATCGTCTGGCTGTAGAAGGCCGCCCCGCCCAGCAGCACGACCACACCGGGCGTCAGCCAGGCCCACGGCAGATCGTGAACCCGCGACGCCTGCGAAGGCACGAGCAGGACGATCGCCATCGCGACCGCCGACAGCAGCACGAGCCCCAGCAGCCCGATGATGCGGTCGACCAGGATGGTGATGGCGCTCTCGGCCTTGGAGGTGTCGGTGTGCTTGGTGACGTAATAGGCCTTGACCAGGTCGCCGCCGGTCATGCCGGGCATGAACTGGTTGCAGAACAGGCCGATCCACGTCAGCTTCATCGAGACGCCGACGGAGATCCGCACCTGCTGCACGTGCAGCAACGCTCGCCAGCGCAGCGCCGCGAAGAACGGCACGCCGCCAAAGATCACCAGCGCCGCAGCCATCGGCCACCAGGCGATGTCGCGCACGACGTTGCGCAGGCCGACCTTCATCAGCGCCTCGCCGGTCGTTTCGTTCCTGACGATGTCGGCGTCGGCGACCGTGAAGCGTTGGCCCGCGAAACCAGCGTCGGTGCGCACGACCGTCACGCCGTCGGGGTTCCGCTCGACGACGCGCAGCTCGAACGTCCCTTCGTGCCCCGGCAGGCGAACGACCGCGTGGTCGTACCACTGGATCCCCCAGAAGACCCAGACCAGGGCGCCGATCGAGACAGCCAGCCGCACGACGAACCAGATCAGCTTCTTGCGACGCTGCGCGGTCACCCCTGCCCTCCCTGCCCGGGTCGGGGCGGCGCCGCCCCGGCCGCCGGACGCGCGACGAACCGGAAGTCCTCGATCCGCCGGCCGTGCACCTCGAACATCCGCGCCGGCGACTGCGGCGACCCCGTCCGCGCCGACAGGTAGGCCGCCTCCACCGCGGCCAGCGTCAGCAGGTTCTCGCGCGACGAGCAGGGGTAATCGGTCTTCGCCCCGTCTGCCGACGCCCGGACCGCCGCGACGAACGCCGCCAGCAGGTCCTCTCGCGTCCGCTTGGCCATCCGCGCCGGCGCCACGCGCACGCGCTCGTCGGCGCCCTCCTTGCCGGTCCGGCGGCTGAACAGCGCCGGCGTCGCCTCCAGGGTCGCCTCCGTGCCATGCACGATCACGTCCAGCGTCGACTCGCCCGCCGTCGCCCACGACGCGGTGATCTGCCCGACCATGCCGCCCTCGTAGCCGAGAACCACCACGCCGGTGTCGTCGGTATCGTAGGGCCGCGCGGGGTTGGCCCGGCCGATCCCGCCCTGGAGCGAGTAGACCTGCTGCGGCGGGCCGAACAGCCACTGGAGCAGGTCGAAGTTGTGGTAGCCCGCGTCGCCCAGGCAGCCGAAGCCGGCCTTGCTCTTCTCGCCGCGCCAGCGGAAGTCGCCGCCCCAGTTGAACAGGAATCGGCTGCGGACGAGGAAGGGCCTGCCCGCCTCGGCCAGCCGGGCCTTGAGCTGCACGAAGCCGGGGTGGAACCGCCGCTGCGTCTGAAGCATGAAGACGCGGCCGCCCCGCTGGTAGGCATCGTGAAGCGCCAGCCCCTCCTCCAGCGAACGAGCCAGCGGCTTTTCCTTGAGCAGGTGCAGCCCGCGGTCAGCCGCCAGGCGCACGAATTCGGGATAGACGTGGTGCGGCAGCGACATGATCACCGCCTGGATGTCGGACTCGACAATCAGGCTGCGCACGTCGGTGTATCCGCGGGCGGAGAACCGGGCGGCTGCCGACTCGACGGCTTCCTTGTTCAGGTCAGCGACCGAGACGACCTTCAGGTCCTTCGTCCGGGCGATGGTGTCGAGCGAACCGGCGGCCATGCCCCCCAGGCCGACGATGCCGACGCGGATCGGTTCTGCGGACGCCTGTCGCTGTGCGTTCATGGGTAAGCTCCGAAGCCGACCAAGATAGTCGGCCACGATGGGGCTGTCAATCTGAACGGAGGCGGGTCAGAACATCAACTTGACGCCGATCGCGATTAGCAGGACATAGACCAGCTTGCGAAGCAGCTCGGGATGGACTCGTCGGGCGATGCGCAGGCCGATCCACGCCCCGAGGATAACCAGCGGCGCGACGGAAAGGGCGTGCAGGACCAGCGTCCCGCCGATGCGGCCCTGGCTGACCAGGAGGCTCAGCCGCACCAGTGACATGCCGGTGAACAGCCATTGGATCGTCGCCTTGGCCGTGTCCAGAGGGATCGGGCGGGAATAGACATACAGCACGGCTGGCGGCCCGCCGGTGTTGAACATGCCGCTGGCCAGGCCGCCCAGGACCCCCGCGCCGATTCCCAGCAACCGCCGCGGCCGGGGAACGACGTGCGGGCGCCGGGGAGCCACCAGTAGCCAAAGGGCCACGACGATGACGAACACGCCGAGCACCTGCACGATCCAGGGCCGCCGCCCGTAGGCCATCAACAGCCAGACGCCCAGCGGCAGCGTGACCGCGGCGCCAACGATGAACGGCCAGGCCGCTCGCCATGAGAAGTGCCCCAGCAGGCGGTAGATGATCAGCCCCTGGCAGAAAAGGGCCAGGATGTTCGCGATGTAGCTGGCCTCCTGGACGCCGCTCCCCAGGGCCGCCAGCACGGCGATCACGATGAGGCTGAACCCGAAGCCGGTCACGCCCTGGAGCAGGGACGCCAGCAGACAGATCGCACCCAGCAGGAGCAGTTGTTCCGGCACTTCAACCCTCGTTGGCGCAGGGGTCTGGCAAAGACGGCAGTCTAGCAGGCTTTCAGTTCATTGTCAGCGTCAAGTCGGCCTGCGGCGCGATCACATCGCCGCGACCGGCGCCAGGAACTCGCGGTAGTCGGCGATGAACGCCTCGCGGGCTGCTGGGTCGGCCAGGAAGTCGGCCTCGCCGACGGCAACTTCGTGCATGAAGACGCCGCGATAGCCGATCTCCCCCAGCGCCGCGAAGAACGCCGGCCAATCGATCGTCCCCAGCCGCGGGAAGAAATGGTTGTCGCGATCGCCGGCGTTGTCGTGGACGTGCAGGGTCATCAGCCGTCGGCCGATCAGCCGGACCGCGTCGGGCGCCGTCGGCAGCGGTCCGTCGAACGGCCCGCGGATGCGCGGACAGCGCACCTCGCAGCGGGCGATGTGATGGTTGAAGTGGGCGTGACCGCAGTCCAGGCAGACCCCGACGTTGGGCCGATCCACCTCGTCGACGATCTCGATCAGCTCGCGCACGTCGCTGGCCAGGCAACTCGGCACCATGTTCTCGACGGCTGCGCACAGGCCGCGATCGGCCAGCAGGTCCGCGACTTTGCGAAGGCTCGCGACGCAGTGCCTGCGGCGCTCGGCCCGTTCGTCGGCCAGGCCCATCAGGTGGCTGGGGTGGATCACGACGTAGCGTCCGCCGACGGCCCGGGTCACGACGCCGCTGATCAGCCCGGCCGACTCGATGGCGTCGCGGCGGACGGACGCGCTGGGCGAGGAGAGGTCGCACTTCGGCCCGAAGGGGGCGTGAAACGACTGGATCGGCATGGCGAACCGCTCAGCCAGCGGCGCCAGGAACGAACCGTCCCCCGCCCGCAGGCGGTCGGCGAATTCGATGAGATAGCCGCCGCCCTGCAACTCGGCCGCCGTCCCGCCGACGCCGCGGAGCACCTGGAGAAAGAGCGGATTGGGCGTCCCCGCGCGGTCCAGCGGGATGGCGGCCCCGACGATCATGGCTTCGCTCCCGCCTGGGCCAGGGCCTTCCGCGCGTCGGCTGCCGCCTGGTAGGTCCGCGCAGCCAGCTCGCGCCAGTCCTGGTGGTCGCTTCGCAGATAGATCATGCCGTAGCTCTCGGGCGCGTGCCAGCGAGCGTAGTTGAGCCGGTCGAGATAGACCTGCCGGCAGCGAGCAGCCAGCTCCGGCCCAAGCCGGTCGGCCTGCTCGCCGGCGGCCTGCGCGACGACCATCAGGGCCTCGACCTCCTGGAGCCCCTCGCGAAGCAGCTCGAAGCGGACGGTTGCGGCGGCTCCGTCCTCGGCCGGGCAACTCAGGCGATAGAGGCTGGGCGCCCGCTGGGCGCAGCTCGACTCGGGGTAGCGGTTGTAGATCACGGTCTTGCCGCCGCGCGTGGGCAGCACGTCCCAGAAGTCCAGGCAGATGCGCCCCAGCCCGCGGGTCTGGCAGTAGACCGCCCGCTCGGTCATGTTGCGGTACTTCAGCAGCGACAGCGTGTCGTCGAAGTTGTGCCGGATGTAGGCCACGCCCGGCCGCGTGCGGAACTTCCAGATCGGCGGCAGCCCCTTGGCCGGGTCGGCCATGCCCATCCCGTAGCAGAACTCGTGGCAGACGACTTTCGCGTCGCAGCCGCGGACCAGCGTGTAGGGGTCGTCGGCGTTGGTGCCGCTGTGGCAGCCGCGCATCCAGCCGACGCCCGGGGCGATCTCGGCGAACTCCCTGAAGACTTCCGGCGGCGCGGTCCCGTCACTGAGGATGCCCAGGCACATTGCGTCGGCCATGCCGACCTTCTCCAGGTGCTTGCGGGCCTCGTCCAGGACCGGCTTGAAGAACTTCTTGCTCTCCTCCGTGCCGAAGACGGGGACCTGCATGTGCTCGCGCGCGCCGGTCTTCTGATCCACGACGGTCACGGAGTTCTGCTGGTCGGCCTTGCGCATTTCCCATCCGCCGCTGTGCCAGACCTGCAACGCGACGAAGTCCTGCTTGCCGACGACGCGGTCGACCATCGCCATGTAGCGGTCGAAGACCGTGAAGTCGTAGTCGTAGCCGCCGTCGGGCTTGCGGATCCAGGTCACCATGCCCTCGGGGTTGCCGAACTGCGTGCGGTCGACGATCGGCACGATGACCAGCTTGTTGCCGAGTTGGGCCAGCAGGTCGAAGCTCTTCTCGACCAGCTTCCAGTGCTCCGGGCTCCACTCCTTGACGCCGTATTGCATCGCCACCGATGTCGGCGACTGATAGATGCCCACGTAGGTCTGGAACTTCCGCGGGTCCGGAAGCGTCCAGTCGGCCACGCTCAGTTCGACGGGCACGCGCACCGGGGCGGCGCCCGCGTAGCTGATCGTGACCGCGCCGCTGTAGACGCCGCCCGACGCGTCGGCCGGCACATGGACCATCACCCAGACCGGAACCATCGCCGCCTTGGCCGAGGTGACCGCCGCCTCCCCGGGCGCCGTGGCGGTCAGCCCGTCGAACCAGTCCGGCACGCTGTAGCCGTGCCCGTCCAGCACGCCGTAGCGGAATTCCACCGCAGCGGGGGCGATCGTCCCGCCGGCCGGCGTCTTGAGAGCCTCGGCCGTCACCTTCAGTCCCTTGATCGGGCTCGGCGAGGAGACGACGACCTGGCCGCTGAAGACGCCGTTGCGGGCGCCGGCCAGCCGGATCGGCGCCAACAGCTCGCAGGGGTCGCCGTAGTCGCTCAGGCAGACGCGGTCGTTGACGTCGTGGTTGAAAACCTGCGCGCCAGGGGGGCGGTCCGTGTTGGCCTGGGCCCCGCCGTCGGCCGTCAGCGTCACGCCCTCGATGCCCAGCGGGCAGGCGCCCCCCCACCTGGAGCGCAGCACGACGGCGTTGTAATCGCTCCGCCGCAGGTGAATCGCCAGCACGTTGACGCCCTTGCGCAAAGCCGACGCCGGCAGCTTCACAGCCGCCAGGCTGCGGACGCGCGAGGCAGGCCCTTTGCTGCCGGGGCCGGCCCCGAAGGCCTCGTCCGGATAGGCCGCCCCGGGCGTGTCGGGCCCCAGTTCGCCGGCAGGCAGGTCCTGCCGCGCGACCTCGCGCCCGTTCAGGCAGACCACCGCCCCGCCGACGTACTGAAGCGACAGCGTCAGGCTGCCGACGGCGGACGGGTCGGTCACGTTGAACTTGCCGCGCAGGCTCAGCGAGAAGACGTCATAGCTGATGCCCGGTCCCAGGATCGCGCTGCCGATCCGGTCGCCGGCACGGGACGCGACGCGGAGGCGCGGCCACTCGCGGTCGTCGAAGTCGGTCGCGGCCCAGTCGGCAGACGGCAGCGGGCTGGCCAGCCGCTCGATGCCCGGGTACGTGCGGTAGTCCACGTGGATGGGCATGATGGCCGGCTGACCATCCTTGCCCTTCTCGCCGATGACGTAAGGCGGCCGCAACGACGCGTAGACCCGCCAGAAGCTGCCGGCGTCCAGCAGCGTCGTGCCGCCGGCGGGCGGCGGAGCGGCCATCAGGCGAACGGGCGCGCCGAGCTGGGCGACAGCCAGCACGCCGGCGATCAGCACAAACGATCCTGTGGGCGTCTTCACGGCGTCCTCCATGGGCAGGTTCGGGCGTTGGGGAATTGAACCCGACGCGCAACCGGGGGTTTTTGCTCAACTGCCCGGGCCGACGGCCACGGGGATTGCCCGTGTCATCGGGTAGTCGCTCCGTTTATACTCTGCAATGGTCACCTGCGAAACGGTCAATGACCCACATCCGCCTGGAACAACCCGGCTGGGCAATCGCGGCGGCCGTGGCGGTCGCGGCCGCCGTCCTCATGGCTGCGTGGACGCGGCGGCGCCGACAACCAAACGCCCTGTCGCTCCTGCTGCGAGGCCTGATCGTGGCGCTCGTCCTCTCGGCCGTCGCCAGGCCGACCTGGATCGGCCGCGGCGGACCCGGACGCGTCTATGTCCTGCTGGACCGCTCGGCCTCGATGCCCGACGGGTGGGCCGCGGCGGTCCTTCAACAGTTGCAGCAGCCCCGTCGGCTCGGCAACGCGCAGGTCGTCCTGCTGCCCTTCCCCGGCTCGGCCCAGCCGCCACGGCATGACGGCGGCGCGGCGATTGCGCCGGCCGATCCCGCCGACGGCTCCGATCCGGCCGCCGCACTCTCGGCGCCGTTGGCCCGCGGCGATCGAGCCCCGATCCTCATGCTGACCGACGGAGCATGGACCGCCCCGCCCTCCTGGCCGACCGGCCGCGAGACCTGGGCCCTCTGCCCGCCGCGCGGCCGGGCGAATGTCGGGCTGACCGACCTGGCCGCCGCGGTGACCGGCTCCGACGGGCGGATGCGCCTGGCTGTCCGCGCCGTCGTCGCTGCAACGCGGTCCGGGCCCGCGCGGGTGGCGGTCCTGCTGCCGGGAACGGCCGGCAACGCGTGGACCGAGGCGGTGTCGGAAGAACTCGACCTGCTGCCCGGCCAACTCCGCCCGGTCACGTGGCTGCTGCCGCTGGAAACGCCGGCCGCCCGGGAGGCGCTGGCGGTCCGCGTGACCGTCGCCGCCGACTGGGACGAACTGCCCGGCGACAACGCGATGACCGCGCTGGCTTGCAGCGACGCGGCCGGCCGACGCTGTCTGCTGGTCACCGATTCGCCCGGCGGCGCAACGGATGCGGCGCTGGCCGCGGCCGCCGGCTGGTCCCGCGCGGTGCATCGGCCGCAGGGCCTGGCCGCCTCGGGATTGGTCGAAGCGCTGGGCCCGACGGACGTGATCGTGCTGGACGACGTGGCCGCCGACGACCTGGGCGAGAGCGGGCGAGACGCGCTGGTCGGGCACCTGCGGCGCGGCGGCGGGCTGATCGCCGTCGGCGGTCCGCACGCCCTGGGGCTGGGCGACTATGACCGGACCGGGCTGGACCGCCTGCTGCCGGTCCGTTCGCGCCCGCGGAACCGCCCGCCGGCGGCCATCGTGTTGATCCTCGACCGCAGCGGCTCGATGAGCGAACCGCCCGACACGCCGACGACCGCGCCGGCCGGCGAGCGGTCGGCCGCCTCCAAGCTGGACCTTCTCAAGCAGGCCGTCGGGGCGCTGGGCGACCTGTTCATTGCGTCGGACCGGCTGGCGGTGATCGGCTTTGCCGACCAGACCAGGACCTTCTACGCCTCGCCCGCCGACGGGCCGGTCGACTGGCGGCAGGTCCGCCGGGCGCTGCTGGACATGCAGGCCGCCGGCGGCACGGAGGTGGGCCCCGCGCTACGGAATGCAGCCGCATGGCTGGCGGGCGTCGACGTGCCGCGCAAGCACGTGTTGCTGCTGACCGACGGCAAGTTCAACGACGTCACGCTCGCGCAGGCGCGGGAGATCCTCAAGTCCGCGGGCGAAGGGGTGACCGTCTCGACGTTCGCCGCCACGCGGCAGGCGGCTGAGGGCTTCCTGCCGGAACTGGCCAGGCAGATGAACGGCCGCTACTACGGCCCGGGCGACTGGGGTCTGCTGGGGCAGCGGTTCCACGACGACCTGACCGGCGCGATGGCCCAGCCGACGGCCGATGGCCCGCTGAACGTGATCGCCGCGGGCGGATGGGCGGCGCTGCCGGCGGTCGAGCGGGTTCTGACCAGTGAGTTGCGCGAGGGGGCGCAGTTGTGGTACCAGGCCCAGTCGCCCGGCGGCGGGGCGGCCTGGCCGCTGGTCGCGGTCGGGCCGGTGTCGGCCGGCCGGTCGGCAATCGTCACGACCACGCCGGCCGACGGCTGGGCGGCGAATTGGCGCGGGCAGGCAGCCGCCGACCTGCTGGCCCGGCTGCTGGCTGACGTGGCCGGTCGCGACGACCCGCGATTCGCGCTGACCGTCTCGCCGGGCGAAGCCGGCGCTCTCTCGCTGGAACTGGAGGTCCGCTCAGCCGACGCGACGGCGGCGCCGATCAACCTGCTGGCGCTGACGGCGCAGATCGATGACGCCGCCGGGCATCGCGAGGAGTCGGCCCTGCTCCAGGTCGCCCCGGGCCGATACGCCGCGACGGTGGTCGCGGGCGGGCCGCGGACGCTGCTGATCCTTGAAGGGGTCGGCCCGGATCGCCGGCTGGTGCTGCGTCGCACGCTGGGCCCGCCGGTGGAAGCCGAGTATGCCCGGCTGACGCCTCAGCCGGCAACGTTGGACGCGCTCTGCCGCGCGCACGGCGGGCGGCTGCTGGACTCGCTGGACGAACTGCCGGCCCTGAGGCCGGCGCCGACGCCGGCCGCGACGGCGCTGTGGCCGGTCCTGCTGCTGGCGGCAGCGGTGGCGCTGCTGGCTGACGTGGTCGTCTCGCGCCCGGCGGCCGGGAACGCCTAAGCCACTGCCCACTTGCCAAGCGGTTGGGAAACTCTAGATTGGTGCGTCACGGACCGGACTCGCACAAGCCAACCACGGAAAGCGGCACACGAATGGACATGACCCTGAAGTTGCGCGAACGGATCATGGAATCGGCCAGGCTGGCCGGTCAGTGGTACCTCAACAACCAGAACACCGAGGAGCACCCCTGGGGCGGGATGCACGAGTCGGCCGACGAAGGCCGGTTCATGTACGAATACTTCAAGCATACCGGCTGGTGCCGGGGCATGGGCGTGTGGGGCCAGGCGCTGGCGATCATGGGCCTGATGTCGCTGAGCAAGGCGTCCGGCTCGTCGAAGATGCGCGACGCGGCGATCCTGGCCGGCGAATACCTCAAGAGCCTCCAGATCATCAACCCTTCCAACGCCGCCTGTCACGGCGGGTTCCGCGAGCACACGCCCCAGACGCAGTGGTCTTTCCCGCGCGACGCGGCCACCGGCGGGATGGGCTTGTGCTGCCTCTACAAGGAGACGGGCAACGAGGAGTACCTGGAACGGGCCCGGGCGTTCGCCGAGTGGTATCACCGCTACGGCAGCGACGAAGGCGGCTGGCCCTGGAACTTCTTCAGCTTCAAGACCGGGCGCGGCGGCATGACCCAGGAGGGCGCCGAGATCGCCGGCGAGGAAACCGACAAGGACAAGAAGCGGGTCAAGGGCGACTGGCAGGCCGGCGGCGGGCTGGTCTACTGGCAGCTCTACAAGCTGACCGGCGAGAAGAAGTGGCTGGAGTACTTCCGGCAGCTCATCGATCCGCTGATCGAACTCTACGAGCGCAACGCGGACCGGAAGATCAACCTGGGCGGCTTCCACGGCGATACGGAAATCACCTACGGCAACGACGACTTCGCGATCATCGCGCTGATCTGCGCCTACCGCCAGTGGCGGGAAGCCGGCTGGCTCAAGACGCTGCGACATCACATGGCCAGGCTGTGGAGCGTCGCCGACGAGGACGGCAGCTATCCCAGCTTCGCCGGCACGTTCGTCTGCAATAACAATAACCTGGAGTACTACCGCCTCTGCCAGGCCGAGAAGATCGACGAGAACCTTGCGGCGCTGTGGGAGCGGATCATGAAGACAGTGCGGTTCGGCCTGACACTCCAGGAACGCGAGAGCGACGACCTGCGGGCCTATGGCGGGTTCTACGGCCAGAGCAGCTACGGCGTGTCGCGCGACCGCATCCATCACCGCTCGACCGGCTACAGCCTTGTGCTGCACCTGAAGTTGGCGACGCGCCTCCAGGTCCCCTGGTACTCGAGTTGGGGCTGGGACAAGGGAGACTGACGCCGGATCATTGCGACTCCCGGCGCGACCGCACCGTCTCAATGAGAATCCTGCCCTACCGGCGTTGACTGGGAGCGGCGCGAAGCTTGCCCTTCTTGTCGCGCGAGCCGACGTTGCCACTGTCGCCCAGGACCTTGATCGCCTTCTTCACGTCAGCCACCTTCAGTACGCAGACGGTTCGGCCGCCGGCGGCGCCGCTGGTGACGTAGGCGTAGTTGATGTTGATGTGGGCCTCGCCCAGTTTGGCGGCCACGTCGGCCAGGGCCCCGGGTTTGTTGGGCATCGTCACGCAGAGCACGTCGGTCCTGGTGATCGGCAGGTTCAGACCGGCCAGCGACTGCTCGGCCTTCTGGCCGTCTTCCACCACCAGCCGCAACACGCCATGCTCGCTGGAATCGACCAGCGTCATGGCCATGATGTTGATCTTGTCGTCAGCCAGCGTCTGGCAGACCTGGGCCAGCACGCCGGGCTTGTTGACCAGGAACACTGAGTACTGCGTCTTGGTTTGCATGGGTTCCTTTCTCGACTCGCAGATATGAACTGGAGAGGTTCGGCCGCTCCATACGCTACGGCTCCAGAGGCTCATCGCGAACCGGCGCGATGAGCCCAAGGTCCCTCACATCGACAATCACGAAATCGCGTTTAACCCCGTCCGGGCCGAAGAGGCGAGCCCCGGCCTGGCCCGGCCGACCCACCGGCGCCTCGGCCCGCGGGCCCGACGCGTCGGGCTGCTCGAACGTCTTGCGGAAATACTGCTCGAACTGCTCCTGCCAGATGCCCGAGTCGTCGTCAACGATGTTGAACTGCCGGCGGCTGGAGAGCTTGGCCTTGAGCTCTTCTCGCTTGCCGTCGCGGACGACGGTGAACGCGACATCCTCGCCCGGCTTGATCACGCGGACCTGGGCGGCGAAGCCCCCCTCCTCCTGCGGGGCGACGGGCTTGCCGTTGATCTTGACGACCACGTCGCCGGCCTTGAACCCCGCCGCCGCCGCCGGCGAGTCCGGCCAGACCTCGCGAACGCTGACGCAGTCGATCATGCCGCCGTCGGCGGGCGAGACCATCGAGTCCTGCACGTGCGTGATGCCCAGGAAGCCCTGCGGGCGGCGGCCGGCCTGACGGGCGGCGACAAAGATGTCGTTGGCGGCCAGCCGCAGCCGGGTCCGCACCTCCGGGTCCGTCGTGCGGCGGTAGATCGGGGCCAGGCGGCCGAGCTGATCGTCGGGCAACTGCTCCAGCCAGACGCTGACCGCCTGGCGGACCTTGTAGGAGGGGTCGCCCAGCAGGCCGGCTGCCGACGCCAGTTGTCTGTCGTTCATCTCCTGCGGCTGGGTCGTTGGAATGCGGGCGTCGAATGCCGACAGGACGGCCGGACAGGCCCATAGCAGGACGACCGGCAGCAAGGTTTGTGCCCACCTGTTCATTCCGTATCCATTGTATGCGGCCTGGCCCGACGAGGGAAGCCGGACGCCGTCCCGGTAAGGTTAAACGCCGGACGGACGCAAAGGTTCACGGCGAAGGGAAGACGGCCGCCGGGTTCAGGCAATGACGTCCATCAGGTCCTGGGCGTTCTTCTGAATCCATTCGACCTTGCGGACGACGGTCTTGAGGAAGGGATAGCCCTTGAGCCGGCCGATGGTCCCGGTCGCGGCGATGGGCAGGACGGCTTCGGCGATCAGGGCCTGGATCATCAGCCAGGGGATGGCCTGGATTTCGGCCTCGCTGATGGGAGTGGCCGCCTCGTAGCCGCGGATGAACCGCTTGAAGCGGGTGTTGTCCAGATAGGCGGGCCACTGCGACGGGTCGCCGGATCCGCCAACGATGGAGAACTGGAGGGCCCCGTTGGCCAGGTCGGTCACGCGCTGGCCCATCCGCGTGGAGTCGTAGTCGATCACTGCGACGACGCGGTTGTCCTGGAAGAGCATGTTGCCCGGGTGCCAGTCGGCGTGGACGATCTGCATGGGCCAACTGCTCATGCCGACGGCCTCGGCCTTGTCGGCGGCCTGGATGTAGCTCTGGTTGAGGAAGCCGAGGGTCTGGGCGGCCTCCTCGGGGTCGACCTCGCTCTTGTTGATGTTGCCGGGCGCCACCAGCAGGGCGTTGCGGACCTGCTCGCTGTTGTGGTAGTTGCCAGCCGGCGGCGTATAGGGCGACTGGAAATCCAGCAGCAGCTTGTGATAGAGCCCCAGCACCCGCCCGCTGTCGAAGGTGGCGTTCAGGTCGCCGTCATAGGCCTGGCCGTGGATGTACTCGAACATCTCGTAGATCGCGCTGAACAACTGGAGCATCGAGTTGTTGTCGTTGCGCGTACCCAGCAGGTGCGGCAGGGGGAACTGCCGGCCGGCCAGGAAGAGTTGGAGCGTGTGGGCCAGCGCAACCTTGTATGGGTCGTCGCGTCCGCGGGCGCGGCGTTTGAGCAGGTAGACGCCCTGCTCGCTCTCGATCAGGGCCTTGGGGGCCTTGCGCGATCCGCGGTTGTAGGGGTGGATCCTGCGAATGATGCCGATGTCGTAGTGGCTCAGGACGATGGCCAGCTCGGGCGCACTGAACAGTTCGCGCCCGTCGGGCGCCACCAGCGCAGAGAGCCCGGTGATGTTCGACAGGCCGACGGCAGCGCCGGAAGACGCCGCAGACGGATCGACTGGTTGGTTGGGCGTTTGAGTCATCGTCCGCCAACGACCCCAGGGCTCGGTCCGATGGCGCCCGAGTCCGGAGGCCTTTCAGTACCCGGTTCAGGGTAATCGGGTAGCACGCGCAACGTCAAGGGCCGGTGAAACAAAAAAAACGCGTGCTCGAGCAGCGAGGACAGCCCGGATGCCCGATCACTCCGCCTGGCAGACCTCCTCGGCGGCAAAGGTCTTGAGCAGCCGCACGATCCGCCGGTTCAGCACGTCCGCGACATAGGCCGCCCGGTCGCTGACCGCGACGGCCTCGGGCCAGCCCAGCGGAACGGCCGGGGTCTTTATCGGCGAATCCGCCCCCGGCCCGCGAGAGTCGGCGTTGCCGTAGTGGCCGAAGTTGAACAACTCGGTCCCTGCGTTGTCGTAGACCTTCACCGCGTAGGTGAATGCGTTGGGCACCCAGACACGGCCCCAGCCATCCAGCGCGAACATCGGCTGGCGGCAGTGGCAGCCGGGGAATCCGCCAGACATGGCCCCCAGGTCCGGATACGCGACCACGCCGTTCTCGCAGAAGCCCGGGCCGGTCGGCCAACCGCCGCCCAGCCGGGTCATCACCAGACCCTTCATACCGGCCGGCGGTTTGGTCTTGCGCGGCGGGCGGGCCTCAGGTCCGTCGATGAAGAAGTATGATCCGCCCTGTGGAAGCACCTTGATCACCGAACCGGTCGACTGCCAGTACCCGGCGTCCTTTTCAAAACCGGGCGGCCCCTTGAAACCCACCGGGTAGCAGCGCAGGGCCACGTACATGTTCCCCTGCCAGTCGACCGCGATGTTGCCGACGTTGGTGATCTCGATCGGGCCGAAGATCGCCCCGTCGAAACGGGCCGGCTTCTGCTCGGCCAGCAGCGGGTTGCCCTTCATCCGCGAGCCCAGTTCGCACTGGCCGTCGGGCCCGAAGACCACCACGCAGTCGCTGCTGTTGGTGCGGTGGTTGACCATCTGGAGCGAATAAACCCGCCCGTCGGCGTCGGCGGCGATGCCCCCCACGCCGAAGCCGCTGCCGTATCGGCCATAGGCCCAGCCCACCGCGTTGACGGCGCCGCGCGCCTTGGACAGGTCAGCCGACACCTCCAGGGGCTTGAAGTCGCGATCGTAGCGGCACAGCGGGCCCTGCCAGTTGTTGCCGGTCATCACGTACCAGTTGCCGTCCAGCCCCGCCGCCATGTCCGGGGCGTGACGGAAGGGAAGCTTGACGGGCCGACCGGTCAACCCCTCGTATCCGGCCGCCTCGGAGTACTCCCCGCGGCAGACGACCGTTTCGGTGTCCGGATGCACCGCCAGCCGCGTGACCACGCCCATCGGATCGCCCTGGCAGCGGATGCCGGGGTCGCCGGCCGTGAACTTGTCGCCCTGCTGTTCGACGCGGAGAAGCTGCGAATGGTGGCCGGGATTGTAGGGGCTGGCCCCCTTGGTTCGCTCGATGACCACCCAAAGCACCGGCTGCTCGCCCGTGTCGTCCAGGGCCATGACCGCGTTGTAGCCCAGGTCGCGCAAGTCCAGGCGGGCGACTTCGCGGGCGTCCTTCCAGCCATCGAAGGCAACCAGGCTCTTCTTGGCCTGCCACCAGCCTGACTCCTTGTCCGTCAGCACGTAGACCGCTCCGGTCTTGCGGTGGCAGGCGACATGGAGGGGGTTGGCGATCTTGATCGCGCCGATCTCCTTGCCGGCTGCATCCAGCACCGCGACCCGGTCGGGGGCGCAGGCCAGCAGGTGGCCGTCGCGGTCGAAAGCCAGGCCGCGGACCGGGGCGTCCCCGGCCACGTCGGCGAACTTCTCGATGTGTCCGCCGTCGATGGCGATGCGATAAACGCGGTCGGCCGGGTAGTCGCCGCCGGGCTTCTTGTCGCGCAGGCCCGCGGCGTAGACGAACTTGCCATCAGGTGACAGGGCGGCATATTCGTCCTTGACCATCTGCCACTGCCACTTGGAGTAGGCGGGCTTGCCGTTGGGCGGCCAGATGGATCGGCCGAACGCGTCGCCCACGCAGCCGCCGTCTGGAGCCAGGCGGCTTAGGGCGTCCCAACTGAAGAAGCAGATCGTCCCGTCGGCAGACACCCGAGCCGCCAGGGCGCCGGGCTGGCCGCCGGGATAGAAGACCGGCCACGTGTCGCGGACGTTTCGCGGCACGATGTAGCCGCCGGGCGCCGGGATGGGATCAAAGCCCTTCACCCGGTCAGCCGCCAGGTCGGCGGGCATGGGCATCAGCGTGCGGATGTACTTGCCCGACCGGTCGAACTTGAGCAGGTAGGCAGCGCCGTCGGGCCCCTTATTGCCGGTCGAGGCGGTGCAGAGGTAGACGTTGCCGGCGTCGTCGGTGGCAACCCCGTAGGGCGCACCGATGTGGAAACGGTTCTCGCCGATGAAGCCGTCGAACTTCACGCCCAGGCCGAGGCGGACCTGAATCCTGAACGGACCGCCCTGTGCAGGCTTGCCGGCGTCGGTCCGCAAGTCCCAGTCGATCTCCTGCCTCAGGCCAGGCACCAGCGGCGGAGGCGGCGCGTCCCGGCCGCCCAGCATGCCGGCTGCCAGATGCCGGACGACCCGCCCGGCCGAGTCCAGCACCGCGACCTCGACGTCCGTCGGGGCCGTAACGGCGAAGGAGATGCGTGTCTTTCCACCGGATTTGGACACGACCGGTTTGGACGCGAACGCGGGTTCGGCGCCGCCGGCGGGCTCCAGGCCGGGAACGAGCGTCAACAGCAGTCCGACGACCATCGCCACGGCGGTGCATCGTGTCCGTCTCATGCGTTGCCTCTCTTCCGGCCGACCAGCCGTTGCCGCTACACGTGCCGCAGGGCAGCCAGGATGTTCGTCCGTCCGGCGCGCATCGCCGGCAGGACCGACGCCACCAGGCAGCAGAGCACCGCGAAGCCGATCGCCAGGGCCATCGTCTGCGGCTGGAGCGTCAGCTTGGTCGGCAGGCCGAACAGGTGCTTGTCGAAGTGGTTGGCGTTCACCGCCAGGTGCACGCCGTGAATGATCCCCAGCAGCGAGCCGATCAGGGCGATTGTGACCGCCTCAGCCAGCACCAGCCGGGCGAGTTGGAAGCGGGTCATGCCGATCGCCCGCAGAACGGCCAGCTGGCGGCGGCGGCTCTGGACGTTGGCCGCCATCGCGAACCCCACGCCCAGCGACGCCAGCGCCATTGCCCACAAGGCGATCTTCTGAAGGATGGCGACCACCGCTTCGAACTCACCGCTGATCATCTGGAGCAGGTCCTGGATCGATCCGGCATAGTAGTGGATCCCCTCGTGGCCCTGGGCCAGCCGCCGGCTGTTCAGCGCGTCCAGGTCCTCGGCGACGTCCTTGGTCGTCCGCCCCTTGGCAAAGTCGAACAACAGCATGCGCGTCAGCCGGGGATCGGTCAGGTTGACGGGACCGGCCTGCGTTTCCGGCACGCCGGTCTGGAGCAGCACGCGGTTAGCGTCGACGATCGAGCAGACCACCGAGCCCGACGCGACCGTGCTGAAGCGGTCGCGCACGTTGAGGAAGTCGATGGCCATGTTCAGTGCAGGCGCCTCGACGATGGCAACGACCCTCAGGCCGACCGCCTTGTCGCGGTAGTTGTGCTCGCGGTAGAACTGCGCCACGTCACCCGCGCGAACGTTGTAGCGGGCGGCGAATTCCCGCGTGGCGAAGATGGCGCCGCCCTTGGCGAACTCCTCCATCGCCCACTTGCCGTCGTGGCCGCCCTGAATTTCCTGAAAATTCAGCGTGACCAGCTTGCTCATCTCCAGAATCGGACCGGCCAGGATGTGCGTCTCCTCGGAGTGGTCCCCCTTCTCGTCCGGCGGCCGGTAGCGGGCCCAGATCGCCATCATCGGCAGCGGGTTCTCCACATCGGGCAGACTCTTAACCTCGTCCAACTGCGAGCGGTCCAGCTCGGGATAAAAGAAGATGAATCCGGGCGGCATGTCAGCCGGCAGCTCCCAACCCTTCATGATCGACTGGCTGTGCACCCTCAGGTTCACCAGCATGCTGATCCCGACCATCAGGGCGCAGAAGGTGGCCGCGGTGCGCCAGCGGGCGGTCTGAATCTGGTCGTGAACGAGCTGCGGCCGCACCCACACCAGCAGGGCCGCGACGTATTTTACCGCCCGGCCGACCGTCGCCACCACCAGCGGCGCCACCAGGAAATACCCCAGGAAGAGCACCGGCACGCCCACCGTCATGTAGACCAGCGCCGCCTGGAACTCCGTCTGCACCCACGGCAGCTTGGTCGAGCGCAGCCAGAACGACAGGGCGATCAGCCCCAGCCCCGCCAGCCCCACTGCCAGGTCCAGCGAGAAGGGCATGGCCTTGGACTGCGGGCGACTGGCAGCCAGCGGGCTTACCCGCGTCGCCAGGTAGACCGGCAGCGACACCGCCAGCGCCACCGACGCCACTCCGCCCACGCCCGCCCAGAACAGCCCCTGCTGGCTGACCACCATCCGGGTGAAGAACTGGCTGTAGTAGACCGTCACCCCCTTGGCGGCCCCCAATCCCAGCCCGATCCCCAGCAACGTGCCCAGGATCGCGATCGGGACCGCCTCGGCCACCGTCGACAGCGCGATCTGCACACGGCCGGCCCCGACGCAGCGCAGCATGCCCAGTTCCGCCTGCCGTTGCACCATCCCCATGCCCAGCGTCGTGAAGATGATGTAGCTGGCCGTCAGCAGCGCCACCACCGACACCAGTCGGCTGAGCAGGCGGAACAGCCGCATGTTGCGGTCCAACTGATCCAGCCGGTCCACAGCCAGCTCGATCTGGCTGTGCCGCACCGCCAGGCGCAGGTCCCTGTCCCCCGAGTCGGCCAGTTCCTCGATCCGCCTGTCCGCCTCCTGCATCGCGGGGGTGCTGGCCGCCGTCAGGACCACGTCGATGCTGTCCAGGTCGATCGGACCGGGCCCGAACATCGGGAAGAACCCCTGCCAGAGTTCCTCCAGATCCTTCTGCGACATCATCACCAGGTCCGGGACGACCTCGTCCAGGTCCTGACGAGAGATCAGCCCCAGCCGCGGCCGCTCGAGCACGCCGACGATCCTGAACTTTCCCTCGTTGCTCCCGAAGCCCTTGATGACTAGTTCGTCGCCGACGCCCTTGCCCAGCCGCTTGCTCAGGGCCTTCTCGATCAACACCTCGTGGCCGCCGTCCGGCGCGAGCAGCCGACCGGCCGCCAGCCTCAGGCCCGACGGGCGCACCTTCTCCTCGCCACCGACCTGGATGCCGTAGCCGTCGACGACCTGGTTTTCCTGGCCCTGGGGGAACTGGTCCGCGGGGATCGTCAGGCTCTTCTTCTGGCGGGTTACTACCTGCTTGACGCCGGGCAAGGCCCCGATGCGGTCAGCCAGCTTCTGCGGCAGGGCGTCCACGACCGTCTGTCCGGGCAGCGGCTGGATGTGCACCTGGCTCTGGCCGACCCAACTGTAGTTCCAGTCCAGGATCGTCTGGCGGGCCGACGAGTAGCCCGTCGTGACGCCCGCCACCAGGGCCACGCCCAGCATGACCGCGATCAGCGCCACCAGCGCGCGGCCCCAGCGGGCGCGAAGATTCGTCGTCGCCACGAGGACCACACTGGCCAACATCCTGAACAGGCGCATAGTCATTCGCGGTCAGAGGACTTGCGGGGCCGGAGGCTGAGCCCTCCCCGGCCGGCCCGCTTCACATGTCCCGATTGTAGTGCGCGATCACCTTGGCCGTGTCGCCGCTGCCGTCCAGATCGGCCCGCTCGATGATGCAGCCGTCGCGGAGCACGACCAGCACGTCGCTGAGCGCCGCAGCCTTGGGCTCGTGGGTCACCATCACGACGGTCTTGTTCATGTCGCTGACCAGCCGCCGCAGGAACGCGAGGATCGCCTCGGCTGTGCTGGAGTCCAGGTTGCCCGTCGGCTCGTCGGCCAGCAGCAGGGCCGGCTCGTTCATCAGGGCCCGGGCAATGGCGACGCGCTGCTGCTCGCCGCCGGAGAGGGCGTCGGGCAGGTGGTCGGCCCGGTGGGTCAGGCGGCAGATATCCATCAACTCCGCGACGCGGGCGCGGACCTCGCGTTTGGGTCGCCCATCCAGCATCAGCGGCAGGGCGATGTTCTGCTCAGCCGTCAGCATCGGCAGCAGGTTGAACGACTGGAAGATGATGCCCAGGTGGCGTCGGCGGAACAGCGTGAGTTGGCTGTCGCTCAGACTCGTGATCTCCTGGCCGCGGATGTGAATATGCCCGCCGCTGGGCCGGTCCAGCCCGCCGATCATGTGCAGCAGCGTGCTCTTGCCCGAACCCGACGAGCCCATCACCGCGACGAACCGGCCGGAATGGACCTCCAGGTTCACCCCGTCCAGGGCCCGGACCGCGGTCGATCCGCTGCCGTAGACCTTGACCAGGTTTTCGATATGCAGGATCTTCTCTGAAATGAGCCGGCCTCTCCAATACGGATGCGGCAACGGACCGCCGGCTCCTGGGCCCCGAGGCATACACAGAATCCAACCCGGCGGCTCTGGGACAACTGTAGCTGCACTATAATAACCCCGCCGGCGCCCGGCAACGGGTCGAATCGGGATTGGAAATCGTCAGCCCGCGTCTTCGGAACAACCCATGCGACTGATCGCCACGGCCGACCTGCATTACAACATCGCCCGGTCGCGCGGGCCGACCGAAGCCCTGGCTGCCGACATCGTCGCCCGCGGCGGCGACGTGCTGCTGCTGGTCGGCGACCTGGCCGGCGCGGACAAGGGGCCCTTCGAGGAGTGCCTGGCGCTGTTTGGCGGCTTCCCCGGGCGCAAGCTCTTCGTCGCCGGCAACCATGAACTGTGGAGCCGCGGGGCGACCGACGCGCTGGCCCTGCTGCGCGACGAACTGCCCGCCCGCGGCGCCCGACACGGGTTCGCCTGCCTGGAATACCAGCCGGTCCTGCTCGGACCGGTCGCCATCGTCGGCACGGTCGGCTGGTACGACTACAGTTTCCGCGACCCGGCGCTGGATCTGCCCCTGCGGTTCTACCGGCGGAAGGTTTCGCCGGGCGCAGCCCGCTATTTCACCGAGCATCGTGACCTGCTGGAGAACGCCGACGACCTGACCGACGGGCACCACGAGCTGACCGCCCGCTGGATGGACGGCGTCCACGTCAACCTGCCGGCCGGCGACGAGGCATTCACGCGGATGCTGGCCGACAAGCTGGCGACGCAGCTCGACGCCGTCGCCCGCGAAGTCGACCGCATCGTGGTCGCGATCCACCACGTGCCCTTCGCCCGGATGATGCCCGAGCTGCCGCCGGGAGCCAACTGGCAGTTCGTCGCCGCGTACATGGGAAGCGAGCTGCTCGGCCAGGCCTGCCTCGCCCAGCCGAAAGTGACCGACGTGATCTGCGGCCACACCCACCAGCCGCTGACGATCCGCGAAGGCCACATCCAATGCCACAACGTCGGCAGCAACTACCACACCAAGCGAAAGCTGGAGTTGGAGATCTAGGCCCTGTCTGACCACGGCGCCCATCCTCGACCCCGCCCGCGGTGTCGCTTAGAATAGTCAATCCGCCCGCGAATTCAGACGAGGAACCGCGATGAACGAATGCAAACCCCTGCGGCTGATCCCGATGGCCATGCTGATCGCTCTCTCCACGGCCCTGGCAGCCGATCCGGCCCCCCTGCCCCGGGCTCCCACGCCCCAGCAGCTCCACTACGACCGCCGCTCGCCGGTGGTCGTCGCCGTCGAGCAGGTCAAGGACGCCGTCGTCAACATCTCCTCGACCCGGCTGGTCCAGGTGAGCACGGGCATCTTCAACGACGAGGAGTTCGAGCGGTTCTTCGGCATGCCCGACCCGTTCAGCCGAACGGTCAAGGCCACCAGCCTGGGCTCGGGCGTCGTGATCCATCCTGACGGCTACGTGCTGACCAACGCCCACGTCGTCGCCCGGGCGAGCGAAATCACCTGCACGTTCGGCCAGCAGACGCAGGTGAAGGCCAGGCTGGTCAGCGCCGACCCGGCCCACGACCTGGCGATCCTCAAGATCGACTCGCCCAAGCCGCTGCCCTACGTCCGCATGGGCCGCAGCGACGACCTGATGATCGGCGAAACCGTCATCGCCATCGGCAACCCGCTGGGCTACTCGCATACGGTGACCACCGGCGTGGTGTCGGCCGTCGAGCGCGAGGTGCAGCTCGGCCAGCAGCTCGTGCTCAAGGGGCTGATCCAGACCGACGCGTCGATCAACCCGGGCAACAGCGGCGGGCCGCTGCTGAACGTCAACGCCGAACTGATCGGTGTGAACACCGCGATCCGCGGCGACGCCCAGAACATCGGCTTTGCAATCCCGATCCAGACGGCCCGGGACGACCTGGCCTACCTGCTGGACTTCGCCCGGGTGAACGACCTGCTGTTCGGCGCGACGCTGGCCGACGCCAAGGAAGGCTTGACCGTCAACGAGGTGAAGGCCGGCACGCCGGCAGCCGAGGGCGGACTGGCCGCCGGCGACCGCGTGCGGTCGGTCGATGGCAAGGAGTGCCCGACGCTGATGGACTTCAACGTGATGATGCTGGGCAAGGCGCCCGGGCAGACCTGCCGGCTGGCCGTCGTCCGCGACGGGAAGAACCAGGAACTGAAGGTGCAACTGCTGGCGGCCCCCAAGCCCGACGGCAACGCGCTGCTGTGGGAACACTTCGGCCTGAAGGTCCGCGAGGTTGACGCGGCCGCCGCCCGCAAATTCAACCTCCAGCCCGGGGCCGGGCTGATGGTCGTGCAGATGGCTGAGAATTCGCAGGCCGACCGCATCGGCCTCCAGGTCGGCGACCTGCTGGTGCAGGTGGACCGGCTGCGGGTCAACTCGCTGGACGATCTGGGCAAGGCGCTCAAGGGCGTGCCGCCCGGGCAGACGCTACAGATGACCTTCGTCCGCGGGCGTTACCAGCTCTGGACGAAGCTGACCGCGAAGTAACGAAGGCGACCAGTGGCAATTCGAGGTGACGATGCGAATAATCCTCCTGATCGCGGCGACGCTGGGGCCCTGGATTCCGGTTGCACGTGGCGACGACCCCGCTCCGCCCGCGCAGGAGAAGCCCCGCATGTTCCAGGTGACTGACGACGGCGCGTGGTGCTGGTTCGCCGACCCCCGCGCCCTCCGGCACGGCAACGTCACCTTCATCGGCTATGTCACCAGCGCCGGCGACATCCGCGTGTCGGCCTGGAACCACGCCGCCGGGCGCCTGGCCGACGCCACGCTCCATCCCCGACTCCAGGCCGACGACCACGCCAACCCGGCGCTGCTGCTGCGCCCCGACGGCCGCCTGACGGTCTTCTACTCCGCCCACAACGGGCGCCAGATGTTCTTCCGCACGACCACGCAGCCGGACAACGTGTCGGCCTGGAGCGACGAGCGTGAGGTGAAGACCAACAGCGCCGGCAGCATGGGCTTCACCTATCCCTCGCCGGTGCAACTGGCCGATGAGAACGGCCGCATCTACCTGCTGTGGCGCGGCGGCGACTGGAACCCGACCTATGCGACCAGCGACGACGGCGGCGCGACCTGGGCGGAGGCCCGCAGGCTGATCGCCGCCGCGGGACACCGCCCCTACTTCAAGGTCGCCTCCGACGGACGCGGCACGATCCACATCGCCTACACCGACGGCCACCCGCACCCCCTGCCCCACAACAGCATCCACTACCTCTGCTACCGCAAGGGCTCGCTCTGGAAAGCCGACGGCACGCGGATCGCGGGCCTGGCCGACATGCCCGTCGCGGTCGGCGACGGCGACACGATCTACGACGCGTCAGCCAAGGACGCCGTCGGCCGCGGGTGGATCTGGGACATCGCCATCGACAAGGCCGGCCGACCGGTGCTCGTCTACGCAACGATCCCCGACCAGACCGGCCCGCACCGCTACCACTACGCCCGCTTTGACGGCCGCGCGTGGGTCCGCCACGACGTCATCGAAGCCGGCGCCTCGATCGACGGCCCGCGCGAGTGGTGCTACAGCGGCGGCATGTCCCTGGACCCCGCGAACCCGGGTGTGCTGTTCCTTTCGCGGCAGGTCAAAGGCGTACACGAGATCGAACGATGGGAGACCGCCGACGGCGGGGCAACGTGGAAGTCGGAGGCGATTACCTCCGACTCCAGGCCCGACAGCGAAAAGAACGTCCGCCCCTTCGTGGTCCGCGGCCACGGCGACGAGATGCAGGTGCTCTGGATGCGCGGCCGCTACGTCTACTGGACCGACTACCACACATCGCTAATGGCCTGGCCGCCGCCGAAGAAGTGATGCCGCAGAAGGCCCCGGTTCAATGGGACCCGGGGGCAGGCATGCGGACGGCGCGGCAAGCGTTTCGAACGGGGCGGGAAGGAAGCCGTGTTACAGCGGCATGCCGATGATGCGGCCTTCGAAGACCATCTTGCCGTCGACGAAGGCCTGCGTGTCGCAGATGGCCCGGCGCGGACGAAGCTCCAGCATCTTGCCCACGAATACCAGGCGCGAGGGCGGGATGACCTGGCCGCGGAACTTCACCGCCTCCACCCCGCCGAACCCCACGAAGCGGGTGTCCTCCAGCCGCTGCTTGATGAAGTAGCTGCACATCTGGGCCGCCGACTCGATGATGAGCACGCCGGGCATGATCGGCCGACCGGGGATGTGGCCGCGGACCCAGAACTCGTCCTCGCGGACCTCGCGATAGGCGGCGAAGGTCTGCGTCGCCGGATCGTCGTGGATGATCGCGGTGAGCTGCTCGAACTCGAAGCGATGGGGGTTGACCTTTCGGATGCCCTCTATCGTGGCGATGGGGTGGTCGAAGTCGAGCGCGGCGAGATCGACGATGGATTGTGCTGGCATGGACGTCCCGGTCCCTTGAAAAAGAGAGTGAACGCCCGATTGCCCGACCCGGGACCCCGGATGGCGGCCCGGCGGGAACCGTCCCGCACGGGCGGGCATGCGGCGTTCACAACATGGGGGCCGCCGCGGCGATCAGCCGACGGCGACCCGCTTCACAATCTGTTCATTGCCCGGAACCGACCCGGCTCAGGCCGCCAGGGGGCGGCTGGTCGGCCCGGACGCAATCCAGTCGGCTACGCCTCGCTGCCGGCGTCGCGGAACTCGAGGATCTTCTTACGAACGTCCTGGGCGGCTGACTTGATATCCTGCATGGCCTTGCGAGCGCGGGTGCCTGCGGCCTTGTTGCCGCCCTCGGCCTTGGCGATGTCTTCCTCAGCCGCGACGACCAGTTCCTTGAGTTTATCAAACTCGAACATGCCAGCACCTCCTTGCGGTAGGGGACCGGATCGGCCGTTGGAGCCTGACCGGCCCGGGGCCGGCCAACCCGCCCCCGGGCAGTGCCCATTAAATCCCGCCTGAACAGGCAAGTCAAAGCAAAAACCGCGGTTTCGGGGCCCCAGCAGGGCTCAGGCGGCGTCGGTTTCCGCCCCGGGCCCTGGCAGCCCTCCGGGCCTGTCCAGGGCCGATGCCGCGGGCCGACGGTAGAAGCGGTTGGAGAAGAACGACTCCCCGATCAACAGCAGCAGCAACGCCAAGCCGACCAGGGCGCCGATCTCCTCCTGGCTGGAGCGGGCCCGGGCCTGGCCCCGTTCCAGGTCTGAGGGGTCCTGGACCAGGATGAACCGGTCCCGCGGGAAACCGGCCGCGATCTGGTCCGCGTCGATCTTCACCAGGTCGTATTCGTGCGGGTCGGCGTTCACGGCGTAGATGACCGGCCGCGTGGCCCCGTTGGCCCCCTGGAAATCCACTTCCCACACGCCGGTGTATTGCGTGTGCAGAGCCGCCTTGCCCGTGGTGGCGCCGACGGTCAGCGAGCCGCGCTTCCGCCCGTCCGGCGGGATTTCGACGGCGTCGCCAACGCGGAAGCTGGGTGGCGCGGTCAGCACGGTCTCACTGGTCTTGGCGTCCATGACGAACTGGTAGGCCTGCTGCGTGCCGCGGTTGTAGCCCATGACCATCGAGTAGAGCAGCGTGGTCCAGGTGTTGGAACCCATCTGGATCCACTCGCTCCAGGCCGGCTGGGGCGAGGTGGTCAGCAGCAGGCTGTGGCCGCCAGTCGCGCCGAACTGGCGCTCCAGCAGCAGCGGCGCCGGGTTGGCGCCCGCCAGATGCAGCAGAGTGTCGACGCCGGGCTGCTTCTTGTCGGCGTCCTGGATCGCCCAGTACTGGTAGACCTTCTCGCGGTCGAGCATCGGCTTGAGGTCGTTCTGGAGGTAGGTCCGCATGACAGCGTTGTGCGTGAAGTCGGGCAGCGCGGGCTGGACGCCTTCGGGCGACTGGATCCTGCCCACCAGCCCGCGGATCGGCAGCACGCCCAGCGATTCGGTCGTCACCAGCGACTGGGCGTTGGTCGTCGGACCCAGCAGTGTGACCAGCGTGCCCCCGCCGCCGACGTAGTCCTTCAGCGCCGTCCACTGCCCCTCGACCAGGGCATCGACGTCGGCCAGTATCACCGCCTGGGCCCCTTCCAGGAGCTTGCGGTCCTGGGGCCGCTTGACCACGAAGTCCGTCGCCGGAATCCGCACCAGGTCGAACTTCGCCTCCCCGTGCACCTCCAGGTGCGGCGGGGCCAGGGCGGCCCGCACCAAGCGCGGCGTCGAATACTCCTGGGCGACGTCCTTCTCGATCACCATCACCAGCGGCAGGTTGCCCACCTCCAGCGCCAGGTAGTAAACGTTGTCCTCGTCGATCTCGTCCTCGTCGTCGATCCAGACCTTGCCCGCGTAGAGCCCCGGCGCCAGCAGCGGCAGCTCAAACGTCGCGGCGGCCGTCGTCGCTTTGCCGGGCAGCTTCACCTCGGCCCGCAGCTTGCCGGTCTCGGTGGCCGCCTCCCCGGCGTCCGCGCCCCGGGCCGGCCCGCCGGGCTCCGCGTGGACCTGCTGCATCTGAAGGAACAGCGTCCGCAAATCGGCCGCCAGGTCGTTGGAGCGGACCTCGACGGTCAGCCGCCCGCGCCGCTTGGGGCTGATGACCTCGGCCTCCCACCGCGCCGACGAGATCAGGAAGTCCTGGTTGTCGCTGGCCGCGACGTCCAGCAGGAAGACGTTTACGTCGTCCCGGCTGGCCCAGGTTCCAGGGCTCAGCCCCGACCAACTGTCCTGAGCGCGGTCGCTGACGATGTAGATCTCGTGCTTCTTGTTCGGAGCGTCCTTGAGGATCGTGTAGGCCTGGTCGACCATCTGGACCATGTTCGCCCGCTGCCCGCGGCGGTAGCTGGCCAGCCCCTTGTCCTGGGCCTCGGGGCTGTCCGACAGCTCCTGGATCAGATCGACCGAGGTCTTGACCCCCGGCGCAACCTTCAGGTCCGCCGTCGGCCGACCCGGCCAGAGCACCGCCGACTGCGAGCCGTCGGGGAGTTTCTCCAGCAGGCGGATGGCGTTGTCCTTGCCGACATCCAGGCGGGTGCGGCGGTTCTCGCGGGCGACGCGATAGGACATCGAGCCGGAGGCGTCCATGATGACTACCGCCGAGACCGGCTCCTTGGCCCCGAGGTGGATCGAGCCTTCGGTCCGGATCATCGGCCGAGCCAGCACGAACGCGATCAGCGCGATCGCCGCCATCCGCATCATCAGCAGGATCAGGTGCTTGATGCGGTTCATGCTGACGTTGGCCATGTGCGTCTGGCGGACGAACCGCATGGCCGGGAAAACGACCAGCCGCGGCTTGGAGCGGAGCAGCAGATGGATGATGACCGGCAGCACAGCCGCCGCCGCCGCCCCCAGGATGGCGGTGTGAACGAACGTGATGGCCAGCGTCGGATTCATCAGGCGGCACCGCTTCGGGTCGCGGGGGTGGCACGATCGCCGATCACTCGACGTTACCCCTGACCGCCGCGGGCGTCAAGGCGGAGAAGCCCTCACCGCCAAGACGCAAAGGGCGCAAAGAATGGGAATTGAATCACCAAGAACACGAAGGACACCAAGGGAATGAGATCGTCAGTGCCTTTCGTGCTCTTGGCGGTTCAATCCCCGTCTTCTCTTCTTCGCGTTCTTCGCGTCTTTGCGGTGAACTCCGGTCAACGGGCCGGCGCCGTCGTCGTCTCCTGGTCGCCCGCGATCTCCGCCGCCGGCTGGCTGGCGGCGGCGGGGGCCACGCGGACGGCGATGTCGTCCCTGTTCGGGCCCTTGTCGTCCTTCTGGTCGCGGCGGACGACGTCCATCTGGCCGCCGTCGTCGGTCATGTTCGCTCCGACGCTGTAGAGCAGGTAGCCGGCCCCCTCGCGGGCGTAGTGCAGCGGCTGGTTGACGAACCAGTCGGCTGGAACCGCCGGCACGTAGTCCGGGGCCAGCGCCGCCAGGGCGTCGGGGTATCCGCCGTGGTCGGCCTTGTAGGCCGCCAGCGACAACGCAAGCCGCGAGACCATGTCGGCCATGCGGGCTTGCTCGTCGGCCCGCGAGACGCCGACCACGTTGGGCCCGAACGCCTGGGCGAACAGCATGTAGGCGTAGCCGCCGCTGAGCGTCTGCCGCAGCGTCGGGCCGGTCAGCACCAGCCGGGCGACCAGCGACTTGAACACCGCCCCGCCGCCGACTCCGGGCGGCTGGCGGCTCAGCAGTTCCTCGAAGGCCTTGGCCCGCTCCGGATAGTCCGCGATCCGCCCGGCGGCGACGAGCTGGTCGAAGTAGCCGTTGGTCCGCCTCAGAATCGCGTTCCAGTCGCACCAGGTCTCGCGATGCGACTGGGCGATCAGCGAACGCAGCACGACCAGCCGCTGCCCGTGATCGACAATCGACGCCATCGGCGGCAGCTCGTCCAGCGCGTTCAGGCTGGCCAGCAGCGAGCGGGCCGTCGGCCCGTCGAGCAGCTCGCGCTGGGCCAGGCAGGTGACCCCGCGGGCGGCCCGCCAGCGAAGCAGCAGGGCGATGAATCGGCCGAGCTGCGTCGGATCCTGCCCCTGGAGCCGGGCCAGGCGATGGGCAGCCAGCAGGTCGTCGATGGCCGGCGCCGCTTGCCCGCGCCCGATCTGGAGCATCGCGTCGGCGACCAGGGCCCAGCCGGCGTCAGGAACCATGTTCCAGTAGCGCGGGTCAGCCGGCTGGCCGTCGGCTGACCCGGGCGAGAGGTCATCGGGGATCAGCGGCCAGAAGAAGCGGCCCCGTCGGCTGGCCGACTGGATCGCCGGCAGGTGAGCGCGGTTCATCTCCAGCCAGGCCGCCAGCAGGGGGTGATCGCCGGCGGTCCAGGGGTCGAGCAGCGCGGCGTCCAGGTCGCGGTTGATCGAGTCGGCGGTTTCCTTGACGGCCTCGTCGGAGGCCGGCTCGGTGGCGGTCCCCTTTTCGAGGATTCGAGCAGCCGACGCAACGTCCGTGAAGTAATCGCCGCCGGCAGGCGGTTCGGCCACGCCCAGCAGAGCCAGCACGTCGGCGCGGACGGCCTTATCCTTTGGGAGCACGTCGGGCCCGAATGCGTCGAGCAGGGCGACGGCCACGTTGTCGGCGGGCGTCGCGCCGCGGCCGTATTCCGCGTTCAGCGCAGCCCGATAATCCGGGACACCCTGGGCGTCCAGCGGAGCGGTCAGCACGGTCGTGGCGGCGCCGACCTCGATGCGGCTGCTGGACACGGTGAACCATTCGATGATGTGCCAGACGATCAGAAGCGCCACGGCCAAGCCGAAAATGCGCAGGGCCAGCCGTCCGGGTCCGACCGGCTTTCGCGGCTGAGGAATTTCAATTTCTTTGGCCATGTGCGTCTCAGGAAGAAGATAAGACGAACGCAGAGGAGCAGAGAAGGCAGAGATAAGACAGAGTGATTTTCGATTCGGAATTCTGCCTTCGCCCCGTTCCTGCAATCCTCCTCTGCACCTCTGTTCCCCCTCTGTCCCTCTGCGTTTGTCCTTCCGGTTCTCAGAACCGGCTCTGGCGTTGGATCAGGAATTCGAGCAGGGCCTTGTCGAAGGTCATGGAGGTGTCGACGGTCGTGAAATCGGCCTGCATCAGCAGGCACTCGTGGCGATAGACGCCGATGAACTTGCGGAGGCTCTCGAGATAGCCGGCGCGGATGCTCACCGGGTCGACGTCCAGGCGGTCGGCCGACTCGGCGTCCTCGAACCGCACCTGGCCCTGGAAGGGGAACGTGGCCTCGGAGACGTCCAGCACCTGCATGACGATCAGGTCGTGGCCGCGGAAGCGGAGGTGGTGCAGGGCCTCGATGACCGGCTCCTGATCGGCCAGCAGGTCCGAGAGCACGATCATCAGTCCGCGCTTCTTGACGCGCCCGGCGATCGCGTGGAGCGACTCGGCCAGGTTGGTCTCGCCTTTGGGCCTGGTGTTGGCCAGGTGCGAGAGGATGTTGAACAGGTGCGTCCGCTTGCTCTTGGGCGGCAGGAAGGCGCGGAGCTTGTCGTCGAAGATCGCCAGCCCGACGGCGTCCTGCTGGCTGAGCGACATGTAGCCCAGCGCCGCGGCGATGCAGATCGCGTAGTCGAACTTGGTCATGTAGCCTTCCGTGCCGTAGTCCATCGACGCCGAGGTGTCTACAAGGAGAAAGGTGTCCAGGTTGGTCTCGGCCTGGAACTTCTTGATGTAGTAGCGGTCGGTCTTGGCGAAGACGTTCCAGTCGATGGTCCGCAGGTCATCGCCGCGCTCGTACTTGCGGTGCTCGCTGAACTCCGCTGAAAAGCCGTGATAGGGCGACTGATTGAGCCCCGAGAGGAACCCCTGCACGATGAACCGGGCCCGCAGTTCCAGGTTCTCCACCTGGCTGATCACGTCTGGCCGAAGGTATTCCGTCGCGGTTGCCATGTCACAAGTGCGGAATGCGGAATGAGGATTTCGGTGTCAGGTCGGCCGGTCGCGTCCCACAGGTGAAATTCCGTGTCCCGAATTCTGCGGATAAATCACTTCTGCTCCTCGGCCTCGACCGGGGTCGCCGTCGGCAGGGGCGGCGGGACGTCCGCCGGGTCGACAACCATTGCGTCCTTGACCTCCTCGCCGACCTCCTGAAGCTCGGTCGTGTCCACCTGCTGGGCTGCCTTGCCGCCGCCGTACTTGCTCAGTTCCGGCTCGGGGATCGCCTCGACCAGCTTGCGGACGATCTCGACCGGGCCAATGCCCTCGGCCTGGGCGGCGAAGTTGCAGCCGATGCGGTGACGCAGCACGGGGATGGCCACGTCGCGGATGTCGGCGGTCGAGACGGTGAACCGGCCGTCCATGGCCGCGAAGGCCTTGCCGCCCCAGATCAGGTACTGCCCGGCCCGCGGGCCGGCGCCCCACTCGACGAATTTCTTCACGAACTCCGGCGAGGTTTCGTCTTTCGGCCGCGTCGCCCGCACCAGCGACGCAACGTAGCTGATGACGTACTGGCTGATCGGGATCGACGCGATCAGCTTCTGCATGTTGAGGATCTGGCGGTCGTTGAATATCCGCCGCAGTTCAGGCCGCCGTCCGCCGGTCGTGGCCGCCAGGATCGCCTCTTCCTCTTCTCGCGAGGGGTAGTCGACGAAGATGTTGAACATGAAGCGGTCCTGCTGGGCCTCGGGCAGCGGGTAGGTGCCCTCCTGCTCGATCGGGTTCTGCGTGGCAATCACGAAGAAGGGGTTGGGCAGCGGATAGGTTTCCTGTCCGACCGAGACTTGCCGCTCCTGCATCGACTCCAGCAGCGCCGCCTGCGTCTTGGGCGGCGTGCGGTTGATCTCGTCCGCCAGCAGCAGGTTGGCGAAGATGGGGCCCTGCACGAAGCGGAACTCGCGCCGCCCGCCGGCCGTCTCCTCGATCACGTTGGTCCCGGTGATGTCGGTCGGCATCAGGTCGGGCGTGAACTGCACCCGCTTGAAGCTCATGCTGGTGATCCGGGCGATCGTCGAGACCAGCAGCGTCTTGGCCAGTCCGGGCACGCCGACCAGCAGGCAGTGTCCGCGGCTGAGGATCGACGCCAGGATCTGGTCGACCACCTCCTGCTGGCCGATGATGACCTTGGAGATTTCGTTGGTGATGGCCTTCTTGGCCCGGCCGAACTGCTCCAGCAACGCGGCGAATGTTTCCTTGGCCATGTCCTCTCCGAGGGCTGGTGCCGTGTAAGATTCGCGGCCGCCGCCACCCCCGCACGGCGTGCAGCCGTGCACCATCTTAAGCCGGATGCGGCCCCCCCGCCAGCGACTATTTCGGCCCGGGAATGCGCCTCGCGCGTCTACTTCGCCGGCGCGAGGCGCGTCACGCGGATGTTACGATAGCGCACGCCGTTGCTCTCCCCCTGAAGGCATATCTGCCCGCTGCGATACCCGTTGTCCTTGAACGAAAGCACCGGCCGGCCGTCGAGTTGGACCGTGACGTGCGGGCCGACGGCCTCGATGCGGACGTGGTGCCACTTGCCCGGCTCGAAGCGGCCCTCGCCCGCGTAGGGCTTGGGCTTGACGGGAAAGTGAATGTGGCCCTCCCTGAGATCGCCGGCCCAGTCGATGTCCAGCTCGTAGCCAACCTCCCATGACCGGCGGGCCGAGCCGTCGCTGCGGACGTGAATGCCCCCCTCCGCGTCGTTGAACAGAAAGTCGGCGTCGAGCACGTAGTCGGTAAAGACCTCGTCGTAGCAGACGATGCTGCCGTAGCCGTGGTAAACCCCGTCGGCCAGCGTCCAAGGCTTGGATTTCTCGTAACCCGCCGCCAGATGCCAGTGCGACATGCGATCGGCCGACAGCAGATCCGTCGCCTCGGCGGCGGCTGGCGACTGAGTCGCGCACCCGGCCAACGCCGCCATCGACAGGAACGACGCCACAAACCCGAGCGACCGCAACGCGATGTGCATGTTGCAGCTCCAGTCCGAGTGAGTTCTGCCGCGTCCTACGGGCCGCCTCAAGTCGGTGTGGCGGCGTCGTAGTCGGCCAGAACCGCGGCTATAGCGGCCTGCACGTCGACGGGCAGCGGCGGGACTTCGTGCTCATCCAGGATACGGCGGGCCTTGGCCAGCAGCGCGGCCCGGATGTCGCGGGCGCCGGCCTCCTTCCACGAGCTGTAGGTGCCGCGGAAGATCGAATCGGGGAACCATATCTCCTCGCGGAAGTTGGCAAGCGTGTGCTCGTGGATCAGGTAGTTGCCCGTCGGGCCCACCTGGTCGATCACGTCAAGGGCCAGCGTCCGGTCGTTGATCTCGATGCCGCGGCTGATGTAGCGGGCCATCGACGCCAGCTCGTCGGCCAGCACGATCATCTCGGGCGACGAGCAAAGCCCGCTGTCAAGATAGCCCATGTCGTGGATGAGCTGGGCGCCGGAGAGCTCGGCCATGAGGATCTGCATCGCCGCCTCAGCGCCGGCCTGGGCGTCGACGGTCTTGGCGTCGGAAGCTCCGGCCAGGGCCCAGACCGGCAGGCAGTAGTGGTGGGCCAGGTCGGCGTAGGCCGAGAAGCAGAGATGGAATTCCGGCGAGGCGTACGTGAACGAGCCGGTACGCATGTCCATAGCCGTGGTGTTTCCGCCGTAGACGAAGGGGGCGCCGGGGGCGGCGAGTTGATGAGCGACCAGGCCCGCGAGGCACTCGGCGTTGCCCATCGCCAGGGCGCCGGCGAGGGTGACCGGGGCGGTTGCGCCGGCCATCGCCCCGGTCGGATAGGTCACGGGGATGCCGTGGCGGGCACAGTAAAGCAGCTTCTCCATTCCCATCCGCGTGTGCAGCAGCGGGGGGATCGGCTCGGCGTAGAGCAGCAGGAACGGCCGCTCGGCCAGGGCCTCATCCCCGCCAGCGACTGCCGAAGCGATGCGGTGGATGGCCACCTGGTCGGCCAGATTGGCGGCGGTGTAGACCAGCGGCTTGGTCGTGCCGGCGGCCATCGCGGCGAACTGGTGAACGTAACTGGCGTGGCGAGGCACGTCCTTGGCGATAGCCATGCACATGACGAAGTCGAGGTTGGGCAGGCCGTCGACCAGGCGGGCCAGTGCGATCACATCCTGCTTGACCGTCTCGCGCCGCAGGCCGGTCTGCACGTCGATGGTGAACGGGCAGTCCGAACCGGTGCCGTTGTAGGTCCGCGAGCCCTCAAGAACCATGGCCTCGCAGCCGTCGCGGGAATAGAGCGTCACGCTCGGCGGGGCCGATTCCAGGGCCCGGGCGACGAGTTTCTCGGGGATGCGGACGCGCCGACCGTCGATCTTGCAGCCGGCCTTGGCCAGCAGCTCGAGGGCGCCGGGATCCTGGAACTCGTTGCCGGTCCGCTGGAGAATCTCCAGGCTGGCGGCGTGAATCTGGCGGATGCCCTGCTCATCAAGGACGCGATAGGCCAGGCGACGCATTCGCATGATGATCCTCCCGGAAGACCGCGACAGGGCGATTCTGTCCAGGAGGGGACAAGCGGTCAAGCAGATTGTCGCGACGCGAGCGGTGCTATGCCTTGCGGACCGATCGGCCGATGGCCCGGGCGAAACCGGCCATCAGCTTCTTCGTAATCGGCCCGGGCTTGCCGTCGCCGATCAGCCGCTTGTCCACCGAGCAGACGGGGATGACCTCGGCCGCGGTGCCGGTGAGGAAGCACTCGTCGGCGGTGTAGAGGTCGTGGCGGGTGATGTCGATCTCTCGGACGGGGATGCGGGCCTTGCGGGCCAGGCCCATGACGAAGTTGCGCGTGCAGCCGACCAGGATGCCCGAGGCGATCGGCGGGGTGATCAGCTCGCCGCCGGCGACGATGAAGATGTTGTCGCCGGTGCATTCGGCGACGTTGCCGACGTGGTTGAGCATGACGGCCTCAATGACGCCGGCGTCCTTGGCCTCGATCTTTGCGAGGATGTTGTTGAGGTAGTTCAGGCTCTTGATCCGCGGCGACATCGCGTCGGGATGGTTGCGGATTGTCGAGGCCGTGACGATCGGCATGCCGTGGTCATACCACTCGTCGGGGTAGAGCGTAATCGAGGTGGTGATGATGAAGAAGGTCGGGTGCGTGCAGCGGTCGGGGTCAAGCCCCATGAACCCGTAGCCGCGCGTGCAGACGACGCGGATGTAGGCGTCCTTGAGCTTGTTGGCCCTAAGCGTGTCGGCGATATACTCCGCGACCTGTGCCTGCGTGTAGGGGACCTTCATTCGGATGGCGTGGGCCGACTCGAACAGCCGCCGCACGTGCTCACGGACCAGGAAGACCTTGCCGTTGTAAGCGCGGATGCCCTCGAAGACGCCGTCGCCGTAGAGCAGGCCGTGGTCGTAGACCGAAACCGTCGCGTTTTCCTCTTCCACGAGTTTGCCATTGAGCCAGACCTTCATTGCACACCTGCCCAGAGAAAAGAGAAGACAACCGCCAAGGCGCCAAGACAAAGACGCCACGGGCGCCAAGATAGATAATAGCCATCATGTCAACACGATGCGGTCGCCCATATCTATCGTCGGAATGCGACCCGGGGCTTCAGCCGGTCGCGGCTCGCAGGCGGCCGTCGCGGAGTTCCACCGTCCGGTGGGCGTAGGCCGCCACCTTCGGGTCGTGAGTGACCATCACCACCGTCTGGCCGCGCTCCTTGTTCAGCGTCGCCAGCACGTCCAGGATCGCCGATCCGCTGGTCGCGTCCAGGTTGCCGGTGGGCTCGTCGGCCAGCAGGACCTCGGGACTGTTGACCAGGGCTCGTGCGATGGCCACCCGCTGGCGTTCGCCGCCGGACAGTTCCGCGGGCCGGTGGCCCAGGCGGTGGCCCAGCCCCAGCAGCGTGAGCGACTCGACGGCCGCCGCCCGCAGCCGGCGGCGATGGGAGAACCAGCCCAGCGTCGAGCTGCTGACCATGGCCGGCAGCAGGACGTTGTCCACGATCCGCAGCTCGGGCAGCAGGTGGTAGAACTGGAAGACGAACCCGAACGCCCGGTTGCGCAGATGGTTCCGCCGACGGGCCGACAGGCGGTGGATGTCCTGGCCGCGGAAGCTGACGCTGCCCTCGGTCGGACGGTCCAGCAGCCCCATCAGGTGCAGCAGCGTGCTCTTGCCCGAGCCCGAGGCGCCGATGATCGCGACGAACTCCCCGGCCTTGACCGACAGGTCCACCCCGCGCAGCACGTCCACGTCCACGCGGCCGAGCCGGTAGGTCTTGGCCAGTTGCCTGACCAGCATCAACGGGCCTTCAGGTTGTCGTTTCGCATCAGCCATCAAGTCAGATTCCACCGCAAAGACGCGAAGGACCCAAAGAGAAGAGTCCTTTACGAGAAATCAGAGATTCAGAACCCGTCTGCGAGTCGCATTCCGATCACTCTCATCCTTCGCCCCTCTTTGCGCCCTTTGCGCCTTTGCGGTGATGTCGTCCTATTCCCACCGCAGGGCGTCGACCGGGCTCATGCGGCCGGCTCGGAAAGCCGGCAGCAGGGCGCCCAGCATCGCCGCCAGCACCGCGCCGCCGCCGATGGTCAGCATCTCGTTCCAGCGGAACCGCGCGGGGATCGTCTCGAACAGGTAGGCCGACGGGTCCCACAGTTCCGTGTGCAGCAGGTGGCTGAGCCACTGCTCGATGCCCATGATGTGGGCGACGAACAGGCTGCCCAGGGCCCCGCCCAGCACCGTGCCGATCAGTCCGATCAGGCCGGCCCAGATCAGGAAGATCGCCATCACGCCGCCGGCCGACCCGCCCACGCTCTTGACGATGCCGATGTCCTTGGTCTTCTCGACGACGATCATCACGAAGATGACCCACACCAGGGCGATGGCCGTCAGCGACACCACGCCGACCATCAACAGGGCGATGAACCGCTGGTTCTCGATCGCGGAAAAATACTTCTCGTTGGCCTCCTCCCACACCTTGGCCTGCACGCCGAAGTTGGGGTTGAGCACGACGGAGGCGAAACCTCCGCCGTGGGCGACCGGCTCGTACCGCATCGCCAGCATGGCGCGAACCTGGGCCAGCGGCAGGCCCGCAACTCTGATCGCCGCGTCCAGCTTCAGCGGGCGAATGCTGCCGTCGTCGGCCACGGCCAGGTCCTGGTTCAGATCGGCCTGCCCGGGAAAGCGCAGGTGGATCGTGTCGCCGGCCCGCACGACGTAGTCGGGCGGCTGCCAGGTGAACGGCTCGTAATACTGCATCTTCTGGCGGGCGGCGTCGGGAGCGCCGAACAGCCGCGTCAGGCGGTCCCGCTTCCACTCCTTCACCGCGCGGGCGACGGCGTCGCGGCACTGGTCGGTCGTGTAGCCCGGGGCGGTCTTGACCAGCACCCGCGTCGCCCGCGCCGGCGAGAGGAAGCCGTCCTTGTCAGGCCTGGCCGACGCGCCCATCTCCAGATACTCCTGGAGGTCCCTGAACGGGACGTAGCAGGCCATCTGGTCGATCTGCTGGATCCGCGTGTGGCTGGTGTCCACGAGGTAGAAGTTCCGTGTGACGGCGCCCTGAGTGTCGGCCATGCCGCTGGCGCGGATGGGGGCCACGGTCAACTGCACCGGCTCGGTGCCGGGGCGCAGCTCCTCGCGGGGGAAGCCGCCCTTCTCGTCGCGCTTGGGCCAGAGCACCCGCACGCCCAGCACCAGGCCCTTGGGGGCAGCCGTCGTCGCGCCCGGCGGCTGGAGCGGCACGGGCTTGCCGGTGACCGGGTCGGGCACCTGGTCGAAGCTCGGCAGGCCGGTCCAGTTCGGGCTGTTCTGGTAGTAGAGGCTCTTCTGGTAATCGGTCACCTGGGCGTACTGGTCGGGGACGATGCCCAGCACGTTGACCGGCTTGGAAAAGCCCTTCTGCTCGGGCAGGCGGATCATGCCGAAGGTCTCGATGACCGGCGTGGCCTGGGCGACCTCCTTCTGCCTGCGGATGTACTGGATCAGGCCGTCGTGGGTCTTCCCGTCAGCGTCGGTCCAGGTGTCGTAGTAGCCGAAGCCCGAGAGCGATTCGTCGCTGACAATCACGTCGCCAAACAGGCCCCGGGCCGCCGACCGCACCTCGTCCAGGAACCCGCCCATGACCGACGCGACGATGAGGTCCATCGCCACGCAGAGCATGACCGCCAGGATCGGCACGATGGTGATCCGCCGATGCAGCAGGTATCGCAGGGTGAGGAAGAGCTTGTACATTCAGCGCTCGGTAGTTCTATTCCCCGGGCCAATTTCAGATTCTAGATTGCAGATTGTTGATTGGGGATCGCCCAAGCCGCCCCAGCCGGATGTTCTTCAATCTGCAATCTCAAATCTGCAATCCAAAATTCCCCTCACTCCGTCGGCCTCATCTGCGGAAAGAGGATCACGTCGCGGATGCTCGGGCTGTTGGTCAGCAGCATCACGATGCGGTCGATGCCGATGCCCAGCCCGCCTGCCGGCGGCATGCCGTAGCGCAGCGCCGCGACGAAATCCTCGTCCATGACGGCCATCGTCTCGTCGCCCTGCCCCGCCAGTTGCGTGCGGAAGTTGGCTTCCTGCACCGCCGGGTCGTTCAACTCGGTGTAGGCGTTGGCGACCTCCATGCCGGCGATGTAGCACTCGAACCGCAGCGCCAGCGTCGGATCGTTCGGGTCGCGCCGCGTCAGCGGGCAGAGGGCCGCGGGGTAGTCCTTGACGAAGACCGGGCAGTTCAGCCGGGCCAGCGCCGGCTCGACCGCTCGCTCGAACAGGTCGTTGATGACGACCTCGTCGGCCTTGCCCGCCTCGGCGATGCCCAGCTCGCGGGCCTTGGCCCGGACAGCTGCGGCGTCGCGCATGTCCACGCCGGCGTGCTCAGCCAGCAGCCCGGCGTAGGTCTCCCGCCGCCACGGCGGGGTGAAGTCGATCAATTGATTCCCAAATGGTAGGACAATCTGCCCTTTTGACTGCAAGTGCCGTGCCTCGCGGAGAAGGGCGACCTTGACTAACAAATTCTTGATCTTCTCGTCCAGAGCAACAAATATATTTTCGTTTTCCAGCATCTTGCGCCACGCCAGAAAATCCTCCGACCCTTCCGAAGCCTTGACGATCTTGTCGAAGGCTTGGTAGTCTTCGGCTTTTTCGTTTATCCCCTTCTTCGCCCGCTCCAAGTCCTCATCGATCGGCATCGCCGCCGCCGCCGAGCTGACCATCCCCTCGGTCAGCTCCATCATGTCGTTGTAGTCCCCGCAGGCCATATAGAGTTCCATCATGGTGAACTCGGGGTTGTGCCGCGTGCTGATGCCCTCGTTGCGGAAGTTGCGGTTGATCTCGAACACCCGCTCCAGCCCGCCGACCAGCAGCCGCTTCAGATACAGCTCCGGGCTGATCCGCAGGTAGAGGTCGATGTCCAGCGTGTTGTGATGCGTGACGAACGGCCGGGCCGCGGCCCCGCCGTAGATCGGCTGCATCATCGGCGTCTCGACCTCGAGGAACCCGCGGTCGCCCAGGAACCGGCGGATGTGGTCGATGATGCGGCTGCGCTTCTTGAAGACAGCCGCCACGTCCGGGTTGGCGAACAGGTCCACGTAGCGCTGGCGGTAGCGGGCCTCGACGTCGGTCAGCCCGTGCCACTTCTCTGGCGGCGGGGTCAGGCACTTGCTCAGGATCGTCAGCGACGTCGCCCAGACGGTCAGCTCGCCGGTCCTGGTCAGGCCGAGGTTCCCGTCGGCGCCGACGAGGTCGCCGAGGTCCAGCAGCTTGGCCAGGTTCCAGGCCTTCTCGTCGGCGTCGCGCTTGCTCAACGCCACCTGCATGCGGCCGCTGCTGTCCTGAATCGTCATGAAGATCAGCTTGCCGATGTCGCGGTGGAGCATGATGCGGCCGGCCACCCGCACGGGGTCCGTCGACTTCTCGCCCTGCGGCAGAGGGCTGGCGTCAAAGCCCGCGCGGACGTCGGCCAGCGGGCGGGCGCCGTCGAACCGCCAGCCATAGGGGTCGATGCCCAGCGCGCGGATCTTCTCCAGCTTCTGCTGGCGGTCCTGCTCCAGTTGCGATTCGCTCATCGTCGGGTCGCCTTCGGTTGGGCCCGCGGGTGCAGGCGCGTGACAGAAGAGTGTATCCTAAGGCCGGCCCGCGCGTTGTCAACGCCGCGGGCTCCGGGCGGGAACGGGGCCGGTCAGAACGTGAACGTCAGGCGGGTCGGGCGGGTCTTCTCGGGCAGCAGGATCGCCACCTCGATGGTCTCCTTGTCGCGCAGGCCGGCGATCCGCACGTAGGCCGAGCCCAGGTAGTTCCCCTCCTTGTCGAACATCTCGCAGGTGAGGTAGCCGCGGACGACCGCCTCCAGCGCCATCCGCTGCTCCAGGGACAGGTCGGCCTGCTCGGGCTGCGTCGCGGCCACGCGGACGGCCGACAGGTAGGCCTCGGTGCGCTTGAGCGTCAGGACCAGTTCGATGCGCCCGTCGCCGGCGCCGCGCTTCTCGCGATTCTCGACGGTGAAGTATTGGCCGGCGGGTCCGGGCTGGAC
The DNA here is from genome assembly GCA_022072085.1 of Phycisphaerae bacterium. Lineage (GTDB taxonomy): Bacteria > Planctomycetota > Phycisphaerae > JAJVII01 > JAJVII01 > JAJVII01. Next base: position 11,846 of record JAJVII010000041.1, on the reverse strand, counting down.
CTCCACCTCCTCCGGGTCGAAGTGGCGGAGGCGCTCGGTGATGTTCCGGATGATCGTCCCGTAGGGGACGAAGATGGCCGACACGCCCAGCAGCACGACGGCCACGCCCGCGCCGATGGCCACGCGGCGCCACAGCTGCGCCGTCGAGAGCCTCTGCGGCGGGGCCGTGGTCTGGCAGTCGATGGTCCGGTCGCGCGTGTGGATCGCCCCGTCGGGCCCGACGGCGTAGAGCGTCTGGATGGCCAGCCCGGGCTGGAATTCCTGGCTGCGGATCGTCGAGGTCAGCTTCAGCCGCTGCGGCGGGGAGAAGAGCTTGACCAGTTCCTCCAGGGCGTCGGCTATGACGTTGGCCGGGTTGGACCCGAGCCGCTCGATCTCGACGGGGGCCTTGTCGGCCAGCAGGCTGAACGAGCCGCCGTCGATCTCCAGCAGCCAGACCAACCCGCGCGCCTGGGCCCGCGCGACCCAGTCGCGGAGGTGGCCCTCGCCGTCGGGTTCGGTCGGAACGGGCCCCTGAAGCAGGCCGTCCAGTACGATCGTGCCTTCGGTGTTTTCGTTCATTGTTCCAGAACAGATCGGAAAGGTTCGACCCGGTTGACCGCGGTCCAGTCGGCCAGGTGCTCGGCCCAGATCAGCGCGGTGGGCGGCAGCCGTCCGCCACGCAGCATCATCTTGATGTCAAGCTCGCTGACCGGCCCGTGTGACACTCCGCCGGCCTCGTAGAACCATCGGCCGTTGTTGCCGCCGGTCGCGGTCGAGGCCTGTACGGAGCCCTGCCCCTGGGCCATGCCGGCCAGCGCCGAGGCCGGATCCTCCTGCGTCTGGCCGGGCAGGGCCTGCTGATATTGCTGGGATCCGGGCAGGGCCGTGTAGGTGCGGGTGTCCAGGTTCAGCGCCTGGTCGTGAACGTCCAGCCGCTGGGTGGAGTACTGACGGAAGGCCTCGTTCTTCATCTGCTCCTGGCGGAGCATCTCGCGCAGCCGCTGCTGCTCGTACATCGACGCTTCCTGCCGGGCCTTCTGGGCCTTGAGGTTGGGCAGGCAGGCTACGATGACCAGGCCGATCAGTTCCAGGAACAGGCCCCCGAAGAACCAGCCCGGGACGCTGCGGCCCTTGCTGCTGGCGATCGCGGCCGACGCGATCGCGAAGACCACGCGGATCAGCAGAATGATGACAAGGAATCCTGCTTCCATAGCCCACTGCCCTCGTCCCGGGTTGACTCGCTCAATTGCCCCCGCCCGGAATCGCATATTGCAGACCCGCCCATGAGGCCCGCGATCAGGATATCACGGGCCCTGAAAATAGACAACCACCACGAAGTTGTGCAGGAAGTGGATCAGGATCGACGGGTACAGGCTGCCCGTCTTGTACTTCGCCCAGCCCAGCAGCAGCCCCACGCCGAACAGATACGGGGCGCTGATGATATTGAAATGCAGCACCGTGAACAGCGCCGACGCGATCACGATCGCCTTGGCCGGCGTAATCGCCACCTGCAACCAATGCTGCACGAGTCCGCGGAAGGCGATCTCCTCCAACACCGCCGGGAAGACGCAGAAGCAGATGACCATGGCCGTGCGGCCCATCTGCGAGCCGAGGGTCTTGTCCGCGTCCTCCAGCAGGCCGCCCAGCAGGTGGCGGACCCCCTCGTGATAGCCCCAGTTCACCGCCAGCAGCGGCGGCAGGATCGCCAGCGCCACCCACGCCCAGGGCGAGAGGAACCCGAGGTTCCGAAACTGCACCGCCAGCGACTGCCAGTACATCACCGTGAACACGCAGGTCACCACGAGCATCGCCGCCGTCGCGACCAGCATGATCGTCTGAACGCCCAGCCCTTCGAGGGCAAACAGCGAGAAGATGCCGACGGCCACGACCACCGAGAAGTAGGTCCAGAACAGCGACGCGACCCGCGGGGCCTTCATCTCCACCAGTTCGCCGGTGGTCAGCGTCCGCGGCCGGGCAGCCGGCACCACCAGTTCGACGCTCTTGTAGGGAGTCGCGCAGACCGTGCAGAAGTAAAAGCCGGGGAAGAGCTGGGCGCCGCAATAGGAACAGAACTCGGCCGGTTCCGCCTGCGCGATCGGAGCGGCGTTCGACTTGACCAGGTTGTCCATCCGCCCCTCCCGACCGAGGGCTGCTGTCGGCAGCCGAGTGCGGCCGCCGGCGGGTCTTACGTCGCCCCGCTGGTCATGCGGCGTCTCCGGCTTATACTAGCCCTGTCGGGGGGCTGTCAATGACGCCTGTCGCCGAGGGAGAACCGCCATGCCCGCCGAACCGCGACGCATCCTGATCACCGGGGCCTCCAACGAAACCGGCCCGCACATCGCCCGGGCCTTCGCCCGCACCGGCGATGCCCTGGCGCTCACCTACCACACCGACCGCGCCGCCGCCGAGCGCGTCGCGGGGCAGTGCCGCCGGGACGGCGCCGCCTCCGTCGAACTCTTCCCCCTCGACCTGCTGGACCTCGACCAGTGCGTGGGGTTCGCCGGCCTCGTCGCTGCCGCGCTGGGCGGGCTGGACATGCTGGTCGCCAACGCGGCCGCCGGGCCCAGCTACACACCGCTGCGCGAGGTGGACGCGAAGACCTTCTCCGCCGCCATCCAGGGCCAACTCACCGGCAACCTCTTCCTCTGCCGCGACGCGGGCAACCTGATGAAGGCCGCCGGCCGCGGGCGGATCATCCTGTTCAGCGCGACCAGCGCTCACAAGTTCAGCCATGCCAGCTACGGCCTGGCCAAGGCGGCCGTCAACGAAATGACGCGTTTCCTCGCCTTCGAGCTGTCGCCGGAAGTGACGGTTAACACGATCGTGCCGGGATTGATCGACCTGGAAAGCACCGACGCCGACCTCCGCCGCACGCGGGCCGCCAACACGCCGCTCGGCCGCATCGTCACCCCCGACGAGCTGGCCGCCATGTGCGTGACGATCGCCTCGCCGGTGTTCGACGTGGTGACCGGGCAGGTCCTCTACATGGACGGGGGATACTTCCTCAAGCCGCACACGAACTGACCCTGCGGGACGGGCGCCACAGTTCGACAGGAATGTGCAAGTCTTTCAAGATTCAGTTCGCCGCTGAGGCGCAGAGACGCTGAGGCATGCGACTTGGATGAAGACGGGCAACGGAAGCAACTGAAACACTCCGCCGCAATGTCATCCGGAAACCATCACCCCTCTGCGATTCAGCGTCTCAGCGGCAAGTCATGAAAAGTTCCCTGCGTCCCTGACTTCTCACTTCGCGCCCTTGCCGCTGTCGGCCAGCACGGCCACGACCTGGTCCATCACCCGCTTGGCCCGCCAGGTGTTGCCAGGCCGAACCTGGTCGAAGAGGATCGAGAAGGCGAGCATCCGCTTGTCGGCCGTCTTGACGTAGCCGCTCAGCGCCGCGGCGTCCGAGAGCGTGCCGGTCTTGGCCAGCACCTCCGCCTTGCCGTCCAGGTCGCGGAATCGCTTCCGCAGCGTGCCGTCCACGCCGCCGGTGGCCAGCGAGTCGAACCACAACTCGGCGGCCTCGTCGCGGGCCATGTGGTCCAGCAGTTCGCAGATCAGCCTTGGGCTGACACGGTTCTGCTTGCTCAGCCCCGAGCCGTCGTCGATGACCAGCCCCTGGGGAATCGCCAGGCCGCCGCGCTTGAGGCTCGCCAGGACCGCCGCCCGTCCGCTGGCCCAACTGCCCTGCCCCCGCGGGTTGGGCGAGCCGCTCTCGTAGGCGCCCAGGGCCTTGAACAGCGACTCGGCGATGAAATTCTGGCTGAACGTGTTGCACCGCCACAGGCAGGGGCCCAGGAGCTGCTCGTGCCGCATGACGATCTGGGCGTCGCGCGGCGGGCGGCCGTCGTCGCCGCGGAGGCGCTGAAAGCGGATGCGGCCGTCGATGGCCACGCCGTTGCGGGCCAGCGTGTCGGCCAGCACCTGGGCGGCGAACGCCGGCGGGTCGTGGATCGGCAGCGACTCGGGCGTCCACATGCGCGCCTTTACCTTGCCGCCGGCGACGAATCGGTTGCTCACCCCCTGGCGGCGGAACCAGACCAGGTGCTGCTTGGCGTCGCGCACGGCCGTGTTGGTCACCTGCACATAACCGGTGTTCGGCGTCAGTTCGACATCGACCCCGTCGCCCGACGCCGACGGCGCCAGCCGGATGTCGATGCAGTTGTCGTTGAAGTTGAACCCGCCGACCTCGGCCTCGTACCACTCGCCGGCCTGCTCCCGAGGCCAGTGGGGGTGGAAGAACTCGCGGTCGAACACCGTGTCGTCGACGACCAGGTCGCCCTTGATCCGCGCGACCCCCTGCTTCTTGAGCCGCTCAGCCAGTTCGATGAAGACGCGCTCGACCGGCTGGCCGGCTTCCTTGGCCAGCCGCGGATCGCCCATGCCCGGATCGCCGCTGGCCAGCACGAGCAGATCGTCGCCGCGGGTGGCAAAAAGCGTGACGAACGCGAAGTCGGCGCCCAGCCGGTCGATCGCCGCCGCGGTGGTCAGCAGTTTCATGTTCGACGCCGGGCTGAACAGCTCCTGGTCGTTGCGGCTGTAGAGTTCGCGCCGGCCGGTCACGTCCCAGACCCGCAGCCCGCAGTGCGACGCCGACACGATCGGATCGGCAAGAATCTTGTCGATCCGGGCGGCCAGGTCGTCGGCGCGGGCAGCGCGGGCAACCGGGAACGTCAATCCCGCAACCAGAACGGCGATGATGTATGGAGCGCGTCGCATCGTGCAGTCAAACATCCTTGTCTAGCCGCGACCGTAAGGGAGCGCGTCACGGGCAACCTGAAGGATCAGGAACACCCTATCATCGGCCAACCGGGGCGATCCAGTCCAGCCCCAGGGGCAACGGCGGAAGTTGAAGTTGCGCCGGAGATCAAACAGGGACTGCCCTTCTTCCCTCTCCCTCGCCTCTGCGAGGGAGAGGGTGGCCCCACGGTCGCGCCAGCGAACATGGGGCCGGGTGAGGGTGACAGTTCACGAATACGTTCGGCCGAGGCAACGACTTCCGCAGTTTCCCAGGACACCCTCGCCCCGGCCCTCTCCCTCGCAGACGAGGGAGAGGGAGAAGAGAACACCCGCATTGAGGCGCCCGTCACATCTTCAACTGCACGCCCCGGGATGCCCAGATTTTCAGCAGCTCCTGCAACTGCGCCAGCGTCTGGTTCATCCGGTCGACGGTGAGTACGAGTTCGTCGAACAGGCGCGGGTCGTTGACCAGCTTGGCGGCCGTGCCCCGGCCGTGGGAGACCGCGTCGATCAGCTTGTTGGCCCGGTCGAGCGTGGCGGCCAGTTTGGTCAGGCTGTCGGACATGTCGGTGCGCAGGCGGGTCATCTCGTCGCGGGCGGTCTGGAGGGTCTGGTCGGCCTGGCCAAGCGTGCGGTCGAGGTGGCCGGGCAGTCCCTTGGCCTGCTCCATGAACTGCGTGAGATGGGCCGCGGAGGCGCGGATGTCGGCCGAAGCCGCCGAGAGATTCTGAAGCGTCGCGCGGATGTCGCTGCCTTCGTCGCCCATGATGCCGTTGACGTGGGCCAGCAGTTCGTTCAGGCCCGTCATCAGCCGGCGGATGCTCGGCTTGTCGGGCTGCGTGGTCGCGCCCCGGCTGTCGCTGGTGCCCAGCATCTCCTCGATGGCCTGGGCGACGCGGGCCAGACGCTCCTTGGCTTCCTCGGGGAACATCCCCTCGAAGCCCGTCAGCACGACGCCGGCCAGCATCGCCTTGCCGTCCTTGCTGATCATTTCCGGACCGGCGTTCTCGTGAACGCGGATGTCGATCGTCGGCTTGCCGATGCCCAGCACCCGTGGCTGGATCGTCGCCTCGCTGTCGCGCGGAATGTCGAACCCCTGCTTGATGTCCGCGTAGACCATCACGCCGTCGCGGAAGTTGTTCATCGGCCGCACGCGGCTGACCTGGCCCACCGTCACGCCCGAGACGCGGACCTCCGAGCCGGTGTCGATCGGGCCGGCGTCGGGAAACTGAATTCGCACCTGGTAGGTCGACTCCAGCGCCTGCGGCCGCCCGCCGAACAGGACAATCAGCCCGCCCAGCACGATCAGCGCCACCAGCACCGTCAGACCGACCGCGATGTTCCTGACTGCCGCATTCATGTCTCGCCTCCCGACTGCCCCCGGCCGGGGCGCAGGCCTTTCAGGTCCTCGTCGTCCGCCTGCCCGCGGATGAACCGCTGCACGCGCGGCTCGTCCAGCGCGCGGAACTCGTCAGCCGGCGCGTCGGCCAACACCTGCCCTTCGTGCAGCATGATCAGCCGATCGCCCACCTTGAACGCGCTGGCCATATCGTGCGTCACGACCAGGCCGGTCACGTTCAGCTCGTCGCGCATCCGCACGATCAGCTCGTTGATCACGTCGGCGCGGATCGGGTCCAGCCCGGTGGTCGGCTCGTCGTAGAGCAGCACCTCCGGCCGCAGCGTCAGCGCCCGGGCCAGCGCGACGCGCTTGCGCTGCCCGCCGGACAGGTCCGCCGGCATGCGGCCGGCGAAGTCGGCCAGTCCGACCAGGCCCAGGCACTCCATCGCCCGGGCCCGGGCGTCGTGCTCCTTCTGCTGCGGGTGGTGCTCGCGCAGGGGGAACATCACGTTCTCCACCGCGTTCATCGAGTCGAACAGGGCCCCGCCCTGGAACAGGAACCCGAACCGCGTACGCACGCGGCAGAGCGCCCGCTCGCCCATCGCGGTCAGATCCTGCCCGTCGAAGATCACCCGTCCATGGTCCGGCTGAAGCAGGCCGATCACGTGCTTGAGCAGCACCGTCTTGCCGCACCCGCTGGGGCCCAGCACGACCGTCGTCTGCCCGCGCATCAGCTCGACGCTGACGCCGCGCAGCACCGGCTGGCCGCCGAACGACTTGTGCAGGTCCACCAGTTGAATAATCGCGTCGCTCATGCCTTGCCCGGACGACACCGCTACAGGATCTGCTTGTAGCCGTACAGGTGAATGCCCATGGCCTGCATGGCGACGGCCAGGAAAAAATCCATCGCCAGCAGCACGACGAAGTTGGTCACGAACGCGTCGGTCGTCGCCCGTCCGACGCCCTCGGCGCCCGCGCGACAGTTGAACCCCTTGTAGCAACTGATCAGCCCGATGCTGCCGCCGAAAAACAGGCTCTTGATCAGCCCGGTGGCGATGTCCCAGTTGGCCACCGCGAACTGCGAGTGCCGCCAGTACGGAACCTCGCTGACCGTGTAGACGTGCGTCGAGATAAAGTAGCCGCCCAGCACGCCGGTCAGGTCGCAGAACACCGTCAGCACCGGCGTCAGCAGCAGGCAGGCCAGGAACCGCGGCACGACCAGGTAGCGGATCGGGTCCGAGCCCATCGCCCGCACCGCGTCGATCTGCTCGGTCACGCGCATCGTGCCCAGCTCCGCGGTCAGCGCCCCGCCGACGCGGCCGGCCACCATCACGCCAGCCAGTATCGGGCCCAGTTCCTTGACCACGCTGATGTTCACCACCGCGCCCAGGCGGTCGGCCAGACCGGCTGAGGCGAACTGGAGATACGCCTGCACCGCCAGCACCATGCCGATGAACGCACCGGTGATCAGGATCACCGGCACGCTGCGGGTGCCGACCTCGAACAACTGCGGCCAGAGCAGCCGCCAGTTCCGCCAGTGCAGCCCGCCGGCGAACCCGCGCACGATGGCCTTGCCGGAGAAGATGCAGAAGTCGCCGAAGCCCGCCACCCCGTCGATGGCGCGCACGCCCAGCCGCTCGACCGGACGCAACACGATGGGAACCCGGCTGCTCATGACACGCTCCCCGCCCAGAGTTTCGGTGCCTGATTTTAGTCCAACCGGGAGCGCAAGAGAAGCAATACCCGCGGCGGCCTCCCCGCAACGCGACCGGGCTGGCTGCGGCTCACGCGTGCGGATAGATCGTCAGGCCCGTCGCCAGCTTGGGATAGAAGTAGGTCGACTTCTGCGGCATCAGCTCGCCGGAGAGGCAGACGTCCCGCACCGACGCCAACGGCGCCGGCGCCGTCAGGATCGCCAGCTTGATCCGCTCCCCGCCGCCAGCCGACTCGCCGGCCGTGCCGAAGCTCGTCGCCGCATCCAGCCCGCGGCCAAGCGCCGCCGCCGCGTCGGCGCCGGTGTGGGGATACTCGATCGCCGCCGGCGCCCCGGCCAGCGGGGTCAGCAACTCGTCGATCAGATAGCTGTGCAGCAGGGCCACGTCCAGCCGCCGCCAGGCCTGGCCGCGGGCCGGCTCCAGCCGGTCGAGCACCTTGCGGTCCTTCAGCTCCAGCAGCAGCCCGGGGTCAGCCGCCCGCGAGGTCCGCAGGGCGAACCAGCCCGGCCCGTTGGCCAGAACCTGCGTCTCCAGCATCCGCGCTTCGACCCCGGTGCGGTCAACTGTGAAAATCGGCTTGAGCCGCTTGGCCAGCTCGTCCAGGTCGAACGGGGCGACGGTGACCACCCGGTGCGTCGGCCAGATGACCAGCCCCGGGTCGTCCATGCTGATGCAGACGAACATGCAGAACCGCGCGGGGTCGTCGGGCCCCAGGCGGCCGGCCGCCGCCAGTTCGTTCATGTGGTTCAGGGCCGTGGTGTAGCGGTGGTGGCCGTCGGCGATGAAGACCGGCCGCGACGCCATCGCCGCCGTCAGCGCCGCGACCTTGCCCGCGTCGGCGACGCGCCAGGCGGCGTGGGCCACGCCGCCGATCGTGCCGGTCATCAGCGGCGGATCGCTCAGCCCGGCGTAGAGCAAGTCAGTGATTGCGTTGCCCTCATCGGCGAACAGGCCGAAGATCGGCGAGAGCTGAGCCGCCGTCGCCCGGGTCAGCGCCAGCCGATCCTCCTTGGGCCCGCCGAAGGTCTGCTCGTGCGGGTAGATGCCCGCCGGGGTCGCGCGGAACTCCTCGATGCGGACGCGGGCGATGAAGCCGCGCCGCGTCACGGTCGAGCCGTCGCTGGCGGCGAACGTCTGCTGATAGGCGTAGATCGCCGGGGCGTCGTCGCGGACCAGCACGCCGTCCGCCAGCCACTGCCGCAGCAGGTCGGCCGACCGGCGGTAGGCGTCGGCCGGCCCGAGCGACTTGGGCGGCATGTGCGGCAGGTCGATCGCGACGATGTTGTGCGGATCGGCGGCCAGCATCGCCTCCTTGTCGGCGGCGCCCAGCACGTCGTAGGGCGGAGCGATGCGGCCGGTCAGGTCGGACCCGCCGCGGGTGCTGTATCGAATGGCCTGGAACGGTAGAACGTCGGGCATCGTGTCCTCGCTGGGTTGGGCGCTGTCGGCTGCGGGCGGGCAGCCGACCTCGGCTGACGCCCGTTCGACGCCCTTATATTCCAGCGCGGCGATTCCGACAAGCGCCCGGCCGACCGCGCTCGCTGACGCTCGCGGCTAGACACTTGGCCGCGACCGTCAGGGGGCGCAAAGGCAACAGACAGAGAGTTGACCTGCCCTACTGGTGTTCCCACAACTCTTTGCTGCCGTCGGCAAAGGTGAACATCATCGAGTTGCCACTGACCGCGAACTGGGCGTAGGGGGTCCAGAGGTCGCCGCTGTTTCGGCGGACGTATTCGCAGGTCCCGTCGACCGGACGAGGCCAAGCAACCGGCGGATCAGCCGCCGCGCAAGAAAGAGGCCCGCCGGCGTCGGGCCGACGGGCCTGGATGAAATCGCGAGGGGGCGCCGTCACGCACGCCGGCAGCGACGGAGGGTTCCGCCGGCCAAAACCAGGCCGCCCAGGGCCAGGAAGGCCAGCGTCGCCGGCTCGGGAACGGAGACGGCCTCGGTGAGGTGGACGATGACCTGTCCGCCGCTGGCGAGGACGCTGCCGGCCAACCCCTCAGGTGCGACCACCGAGACGTTGGCCAGGTTCGGGTCGGCGCCGGTGTAGGTGAAGGCCACGAAGTCGCCGGTGACCGCGTCGCCGCTGCCGATCCATGAGACGCCAATGACGGCCGGTCCGCCGAAGGTCAGGTTGGTCGCGGAGATCAGGTCGGCGCTGGTCCCGTCATACTCCCAGACGTACCCGCCGCGGAAATCGAGGTTCTCGACCTTGATCTCGCCGATGCTGTCGCCGGGATACCACGTGCCGGTCGCGGTCAAGGTGTAGGCGCCGGTGCCGATCTTGCCGGTGCCGGAGAAGTCGTTGGCCAGCGAGACGTTCTGGAGCAGCGAGACCGTGTTGCTGTTCAGGTAGCCGCCGGTGCTGACGGAGATCAGGTGGACCAGGCCGGCGCCGAAGGCGGTGTTGCTGCCGATGCGGACGATGTCGGTCAGGCCGGAGTTGCCGCGGTAGACATCGGTCCCGCCCTGGTAGCTGTTGTTGCCGTAGAGGTAAAGGGTCGGGGCGCTGTACCACTGGATCCCGCCGATGACCAGCTTGCCCGCGCCGTCGATCGTGCCGCTCTTGACGCCGGTGGAGTTGATGCCCTGCTTCCAGGTGCCGCCGCCTGAGTAGTAGACATTCACGGCGGCCGTCCCGGTGAGGGTCATGTTGCCGATGTAGAAGCGGTCGCCAGCCCCGCCGCTGATGGCATTCAGGGTCGAGCCGTCGTTCATCTGAACGGCATTGCTCATCGTCACGCCATTGGCCACCGACAGCCGGCCGTACTGGCCCACCGAGATCGTCTTGTTCACGTTCAGGCCGGTGGTGGCTGTCGAATCGATGACCAATTCGCCCTGACCCGTGCCGCCCGTACCTGTCCCGGAGACCGTGACCGTGTTAGCGGTGGTGCCGAGGGAGTTGGCGTTCACGACATAGACGATCGCCCCGCTGGAGACCTGGGTCGCGCCGGTGTAGTCGTTGTTGCCGTAGAGGTAGAACTTGGTGTAGCCGTTGTAGTAGATCCCGTCGAAGTTCACCCCGCCGGTCCCGGTCAACTTGCCCGATGTCTGGTTGAACTTCAGCGTGTAGTTCTGGACGTTGCTGGTAATCTTGCCGGTCCCGGTCAAGGTGATGGTGCCGTCGTATACGAGGGCCACGTCGCTGCGCAGTTCACCACCGTCGTTCAGGTTGATGTTGTTCGTGATCGTCGTGGCCTTCAGGTTCAGCAGGGCGCCGCTGTTGACAGTGGCTGTCCCCGTGCCCAGGCCGTGGTTGTGAGTCACGTAGACCTGGCCCTGCGTGTTGATCGTCACCCCGCCGGTGAAGTTATTGTCGCCCGCCAGCATCAGGTATCGCTGATAGGCCGGCGTCGTCGCGACGCCGTTGACCACGATGCTGCCGACCTTGCCGGACTGATCGCTGACCTGCCCGGACAGCTTGAGGATCGGGAAGGTCTGCCCCGGGTCGCCGATGTTGAAGGTGACCTGGCCGCCCAGGCTGACCGCGCCGGTCAGCGTGGTGGTCGTCTCGGCGTTCCAGGTCCCGCCCGAGTCCTTCACGATCGCCCCGGCGTTCAGCACCAGGTTGCCGCCGATGGAGTTGGTCTTGGTGACCGTCTGGTTGATCCACAGCGTCGCGGCGTTCTGCACCTCGACCGGCCCGCCGGCCCAGCCGGTCAGCGAGCTGAGCTTGAACGTCCCGCCCTCGACGATCGTTCCGCCGGTGTAGCTGTTGTTGCCGGTGAACTCAACGATGCCGCTCTGCACCTTCACGCCCACCTGGTCCGGCGAAGCCAGCGAATCGTCCAGATTGGCGCTGACGGTCTGATTGCCGTTGTAGGTGGTGAACGTGTAGACGACGGCGGCCGGGGACGTGGCCGCGAGAGTCAGTAGGGTCAACGCCGCAAGGGCTGCAATCAGGCGAGCCTTCATCAGGCACCTCCGCGATCTCGTTGTCTGTATCTGTTTAGCGGGGTAGCCGGTCCACCCCGCCAGTCCACGCATCATGTTGCCGTCGCCGCCTGATCGTTGTCAAGCGTTTTTCCTTCGGTTGCATTGGGCGGTCGGCCGATAATCTTCCTGTC
>JAJVII010000008.1 GCA_022072085.1 Phycisphaerae bacterium | reverse complement strand
GTTCTGCCGTAGACTGACTCATGGTGGCGTACTCCTCTGCCCGCGTGGGCGGTTTGGTGGTTATCTGCAAGACAACCAGAGTACGCCGCCTTTTCATTCCCTCATCAACAACTTTCGGTTATACCTCGGTGGCGTTGCCGGTGGCCTGTTCCAACACCTTGGCGAACAACGCCTCGGCCCGCTCGACCTCCTCGGGCAGGAAGGCAATCGAGACGATCCGATATTCCGGGCCCTTCTCGCTGAGCGGGTCGAGGTTCGCGGGGGGGCAAGCCGCGGGCGGACCTGTCCGACGCAACTCCGCCGGATTCGGATGCTCGCGATCCGTCGCCAGCCTTCTTCATTTACCGTCCCCCTTGCCGCTGGCGCGGGTTCAGATTACCGTAGGCCTGAATCGCACCGTCCCCTCTTGCGAGGTACGTCATGAAACTCCTGCTGGCTTCGATCCTGGCGGGCCTGATGCTCTGCTCCGTGCCGACGGCGCGAGGCACTGACTTCGTCCGCGAGGACAACTACGACACGACGGTCCATCCCGACGACGCGGCCGTGAACGTCTCGCTGGTTTCCGACCGCTGGCCCGACTGCACGACGCTGGAGTCGACGATGGCCAGCATCTTCCGCATCGAGGGCGTCGCCGACCGCGAGAAGGCCTCCGACCAGGACCGGGCGCTGGCCCTGTGGAAGTGGTTCCGCATCATGGTCAGCGCCACCGGCGGCGGTTACGTCTACGAGGGGCCCGGTCTCGACCGGCTTTGCTACGACCCGCACAAGATTCTCACCGTCTACGGCCATCACCAGTGCGACGGCATGAGCTGGACGATGGTCCCGCTGTGGCGGGCCGCCGGCTACATGGCCTTGGACGAATGCCACAACGGGCACACCATTGCTGCGCTGCGTTACAAGGACGCCGACGGGCTGGTCCGCTATCACAACCTCGACCCGCAGGGCCGCTACTACTACTGGGACGCCGACCACAACCGCCTGGGCACGTGGACGATTCCGATCTTCACCGGCCACGTCCATCGCCATGTCCTGACGCCGCTGAACGTGCACTCGCTGCGGACCAGCCTGCGGATCGGCGAGACGGTCGGCCGCGAGTGGGCCAACACGGGCAACGTGATCGCGCCCAACAAGAAGGGCCAGATCCCCGTGCTTTCGTCGTACTACGAATACAACTCCGAAAAGCCCAACAAGGGTGTCTACGCCTCCGCCGGCCAGGAGATCCAGACCCTCGTTGTGGCTGACGACCTGCACCCGGCCGAGAAGGGCAAGCCGGCCGAGTTCGTCTACCGCCTGCCGCCGCCGTTCGTCGTGGTCGAGGGGAGCATCACGGCCAAGGCAACGACGGCTGACCCCGGCGACGTCTGCCGCATCCAGATCTCCCGCGACGGCGGGCCTTGGCAGACCGTCTTCGAGAAAAGCAAGCCCGGCGCCGAGGACGTGTCGGTGCAGATCGGCCGATCCGCCCGCGCCGACGGCAAGCCCGACGCCTTCACCGCCTACGAGGTCCGCGTGCGCGTGCAACTCCAGAGCGTCGGCGCCCCCGGGACCGTCGCCGTCGGCGGGCTGAAGTTGAACGCCATTCGCGAGCTGAACAAGCGGACGCTGCCGAACCTGATGCCCGGCCAGAACGTCTTCCGCGTCAACGCGGACAAGCTGCCGGTCGGCTACCTGCTGAAGGTCGATCTCCGCTACCAGCGTGAGGGCAAGCCGGTCGGGGTGACAAGGCTCGTCGGCAGCGTGCCGTTCTATTTCGCGATCAACGAAGACTTCAAGCTCCGCGAGATTCGCAACTACGACCAGGACTTCAACAACGAGACCGTCGCGATGGCCGGCTACAGCCTGACGCTTGTGCCGGCTGACGGCCGCAAGGCGGACGAGAGCCTGCCGGCTGCCGCGAGCGAGGCCATGTTCGCCCAGTCCTGCCCGCACCCGGCTGACATGACTGACCGCAAGGTCCGCACCGGCCCACAGACCGAGAGCAGCATCATTCAGACCAACGGTTTCGTTCCCCAGAGCGAGGGGGAGTTGAAGGACGACGCGGCTGCCATGGCTGACCTGATCAAGCAGATCGAGGCCTTCAAGGAACCCAGCTTCAAGCAGTTCGTCCTGATCCAGCAACTCGGCGAGCATCGCGGGTCGCTGGACTACCTGCTCAAGCTGCTGCCGGGCGCGAACATCGACTGCACGGTCTACGTCGTCAAGGGGCTGGCCCGCCAGGGCGACGCCCGGGCCATCGATCCGATGCTGGACAAGTGGAACCACGGCATGCGGAGCGTCGAGAAGGACCCGCCCGGCGGGTCGGCCGGCGGCGCCCCCGGCGCCCGCTACATCCCCGACGCGCTGGCGGCCATCATAGCGCATTTGCGGACGACCGACACGCCGGACGCCGAAATCCTGGCGGCGCGCGACAAGATCGTCGCTGCTTTGCTCAAGCCGCTGCCGAAGCTGCGCTTCGACTTCCGCCTGCACATCGCCCGGGCCCTGGGCATCCTGGGCGGCGACGCTGCCGAGGCGGCGCTGGTCGACCTGGCCGCCAACGACCCCTTCGGCCCCTCGCGAGAGCAGGCGGCCCAGTCGCTGGCCCAACTCCGCGCCGCGAATGGGAAATAACGCTGCATCCCGCGGGATGGTAAAATAGCCGACGGTGCTTTGCACTTCCGTGACCGCGCGGCCGGCGACGGGCCGGGGCGTTCCAATTCAGCATCGCGTTCGCAGGCCGCCTAGAATTGCCACATCAAGGGCGATCTGCCCGGAGGCATTCATGTCAACTCAAACGGTGAAGCCGGTGCGCGTGGGGGCTGCGCGGACGGGCGTGTTGCTGTGGGCGCTGGCAATGGCGGCCTGGAGCTGCGCGGCGGCGCGGGCCGGCGACGAACCGGCCGGCTCGGCCGACTACCTGGCCGGCCTGGACGCGCTGGCTGCCGGCAAGTGGGCCGACGCCCAGGCCTCCCTGGACAAGGCCGTCGCCGCCGACAGCGAGAACAGCGACTATCGCACAACGCACGGCGTGGCGATGGTGCTCAATGAGAAGTTCACCGACGCCATCAAGGAACTCTCTCTGGCGCTGCGGATGCGGGCCGACGACTGGGAAGCCAAGCTCTGGTTGGGCGCTGCCTACAACATGAGCGGCGACCCGGGAACCGGCGCACGCTACGTCGCGTTGAGCCCTGTCGGGCAGGGCCCGCCGCGACAGGAGGTGCTCCAGTACAGCACTTACGTCCTGACCATGTCGCATTCCTACTGGGACGCCGGCGCCCGTGGCCGGCACATCGACCACGTGACCGGGAAGGCGATAACCACGAAGGACATCGCTGCCGAGCAGTTCCCCAAGGCCGGCGCCCTGTTCGCCGGGCTGCGCAAGCAGGCCTCCGCACCGACGCAGTTGGCCAACGACCTGCTGGCCCGGGCGAAAGACGGCATGGCCAAGGGGCGTTTCGCCGACGCCGCCAAGGACCTGGACTCCCTGTTGGCCAAGTCGCCCGAGAACACCGGCCTGCTGCTGATGCACGCCGACTGCCTGCTGAAACTGGGCGACTGCACCGACAGCCGCAGGGAATATACGCGGGTGCTGACCGCCCTGCCTGCGCGGGCCGAGGCCTACCGTGGCCGGGCGATCGCCGCGGCCATGCTGGCTGACCGGGCACGGGCCGAGAGCGACCTGACCATCGCCGAGAAGCTCGGGGCTGCCGACGTGCAGGCCGCCCGGCAGAGCGTCGGGCAGACGCTGGCCAATTTCCAGCCGACCGACCCGTCAGCCGCCCTGGACGCCCTGGCCAGGGCGGCTGAGGCCGGTCGCCCGGTGGCCGAATTGAACAGCCTGGCGATCAAGGTCGCGCAGGCCGTCAATGCCCGTCGGCTGCGTTACGACGAGTTCTACCAGGACCGCATCCGCGCGCTGGAGTCGGCGCTGGCGGCGGACCCGAACAACCCCGACCGGCTGGCTGATCTGGCTGAGTTCCTGTTCGCCGAGTCGCTCTGCCCGCGCGAACAGGTCGAGCCGGGCAGTTGGCCCGTCTACTATCGCTACGTCCCGCAGTCCGTGCCGCGGCTGGGCCCGCACGGCGAACTGATGCCGGCGCTGCCCAACGGCCGCACGACCCGCGAGGTGGCGGCCGCGGCTGAGTTGCTCGATCGTGCGATGGCGGCCAGTCCCCGCCACCTGCGGTCGCTGGCCGTGCGGGGCAGGTTGCTCAACTGGCGGAACGACTACGGGTCGGCCCGCAAGGCGCTGGACCTGGCGCTGGCGAGCAAACCCGACGACGCGGACCTGCTGCACGACCGGTCGATCGCGCTGGACGGCATTGCCCGGGGCGATCGGCTGGCGGCGGCGGCGCTTCAGATGCCGCAGATCACGACCGTGCGGAACGCCGACGGCTCGACGACGACCACGACCGTCTACCCCAGCCAGGCCGACCTGGCCCGGGCGGCCGAGTTGGAACGCGAGGCCGACGAGTGCCACCGGCAGGCGACGCAGGACATGACGGCCGCGCTGAAACTGTCAGCGGGCTCGGCCCGCGGGGCGTTCTACCAGGGGATGCTCGACAGCGCCGCCCGCGACTTCACCCAGGCCCAGGCGGACCTGCGGCTGGCCGTCAAGCTCGACCCGAAGTTCCGGGAAGCGTGGGAGCAGCTGGCGCTGATCTGCCTGGCGCTCAAACAGCCGGCCGATTGGGCGGCTGCGTGCGAGGGGGCCTATGGGTCAGTGCAGACGACGGCTGGTCCCTGGCTGGTCGTCGCGCGGGAGGCGATCGACGCCGGGCAGTTCAAGCCCGCCCGCGAGGCGCTGGCCAAGGCCCGATCGGCTGACCCCGCCGACCCGCGCACGTCGGCGTACCTGGGCGTGATCGAGTCGAAGGAGAACCGGTCTGACGCGGCCCAGGCGGCCTTCAGCACGGCGCTGGCGCTGGAGCATGCCCGCAACCTGCTGCGCGGGCGGGACCTGACGGGGCAGGGCGGATCGGAGTTGCTCCCCGTCACCCCGGCTGACGCGGCGCTGACCGTCGTGCTGCGCAACCGCGCGGGCGGCCTGCTGTTCGCCCAAAACCGCGTTGCCCAGGCGCAGGAGTTGTTTAAGGTCAACGTTGCCTGGCTGTCGCGCCAGCCGCGCGAGCTGCTGGAGGGGGCCCTGCCGGCCGGTGGCCTGCCCGGCGGCGGCGACGCGAACGCCTATCCGCCCATCCCGAGCGAGACGGCCGGCGGCCTGCTGATCCGGGCCAAGGCCGGCGTGGACTACACCGCCTGGGCGCGGCGTTACGACAACGCGAAGGACACGGCGCTGGCTGCGGCGACCTTCAACCGGCTGGTCGTCGAGTTCAAGGTCACCGATCCGCGTCCGGAGATCGTGCAGGCGGTGGTTGATCTGGGATTGGCGGAACTGGAGGTGAGCAAGGGCAACCTCGCCCGTGCACGCGAACTGCTCCGCAACGAAGGGGCGACGCCGCAACCGCTGTGGCAGGAGATGCGCCGCGTCGACGCCCAGTCCCGCGGCGGCGGTTGATGCGAGGGGGGTGATGTTGAATGCAGGAGGGGCAGCCGTCTTCGGCACAGGGGCGGCGCCTGTTGCAGCTGCGTCACCTATCCGCTAGTATGCCAGTGCATTTCCATGGGTCCGGTCCGGTTCAAGATCCTTTCGGAAGACTTGTCGCACTCTATTGGAAGGAATTGCACCTATGAGAACCACTCTCGTCCTGTGCCTGTGCGGCATCCTGTTTGCAGCGATCGGTTGCGGCGACAAGGGCAAGAGCGACGCCAGGGGCGGCGACGGAGCGAAGGCCCCGCCTGACGCGTCCAAGAGCCCCGCATCCGACTTGGACAGGAAGATGTACGGCGACGCCGCTCCGCCCGGCGGGGATACCCGGGACATGGTGCTGACATTCACGCCGCCCGACGGATGGAAGGTTGCTGAGAAACCGGCCTCCTCGACTCTCCTTGTTGCGTCGCGACCGCTGAAGCCGGATGACAAGTACGCCGACAATCTCTCCCTGACCAAAGGGCCGGCCATCGTGCTGAAGGACAAGACGCTGGACGGATTCGAACAGACGACCATGAAGGGTTTGGAGACTACCAGCGCCAACATCCAGATCATTTCGTCCAAGTCTGTGAAGGTCGGCGATGTCCAGGCCAAGGAAATCGTCTTCACTTGCTCCAAGTATGGCGGCTGGGACATGCCGTGGAAGGTCAAGATGTGGCTCGTGCTGGGCTATCGCGGCTGCTACAACCTGACCGCCCACGGCTTGCAGTCCACCTTTGCCGAGTATGAGCCGGCCTTTGACGCGGCGGCCCAGACGCTCCGCTGGGTGCCGGAAACGCCGTGAGGACCGAGCACGCCGGGGATTGGCCGCTGTGCCCCGGCGAGGCCAACGGGCGTAGCGAAGCCTGAGGTCCTTGTGCCGTCTTCAGCGCGAAACCAGACGCCCCCAACTCGTGAATCTCCCCGCACGAAACGCCGACAGGCGCCGCCGCGTGGCGGGGCGCCTGTCGTCGGTTACTTCAAAGGTTGCGTTCAGCCGGTCACTGCGATTTGGCGATGCCGATGACGCCGCTGGCCATGCGGGCGCCGGCGTTGCCGGTGGGCTGGCCGCCGTCGTCGGGGTCGACGTGCAGGATCAGCCCGCGTCCGACGATCGGGTTGTGCATCCCGGCGATGGTGATGTTGTCCACCGTCAGGTCGAGCATGCCGTGGCCGCTGGCGTCGGCGGTGATGTTGCCCAGGTCGCCGGCGTGGCGGTCGGCTGAGGGCGGCAGGCCGTGCGGCTTGCCCTCGGGGTTGTAGTGCCCGCCGGCGCTGCTGGCATCGAGCTTGGAGCAGTCACCGTATTCATGGACGTGGAAGCCGTGCTTGCTGTTGGGCGGCAGGCCGGTGACGTCGGCGACGACATGGACCTTGTCGTCCATCTGGGTGAAGGTGACCACGCCGTGCACGCCCTCGTGCCCGGCGGTCCCGTGCAGGACGGCGACGGCCTTGGTCACGCCGCTCCACATGCCGGCGTGTTGCACGGAGGCGTTGTCGCAGCCGACGGCGGCGACCAGGGCGACCAGGAGCGGTGCGGCGAGCAAGAAGCGCTTCATGTTCTCTCCCTTTGCAGCAGGAAGGTGTGTGGGTTCCGCATTCTCACCCCACGTGAGTGCGATAGGTAACGATATGCCGCCGCCCGCGTGGGTCAAATCGCAATCGGAGTCCTCGATGACGCGGGGCCTGACTTGCCGGGGCGCAGTCCTCTTGCATCGTGGAAGACCGGCGTCTCTGAAGTGACCCGGCCTTACCGTTTCAACGGTCCATGTCGTCCGGCTTCGCGGCGCGGGTGCGCTTGCGCTGGCTGCGCTGCTTCTTGCGTTCCAGTCGGCGCTCCTGAGAGGCGCGGGACGGGCGGGTTTTGTGCCGCGGGCGGGGCGGCGTGGCGGCCCGGCGGATGAGATCGGCCAATCGCTCGCGCGCGTCGGCGCGGTTCTGCTCGCGGTGGCGATGGCGGCGGGCCTCGATGAGGACCAGGCCGTCGGCCGTCGCCCGCGACCCGGCCAGCCGAAGCAACCGCTCGCGAACCGCCGGCGTCAGCGACGGCGAGCGGGCCGCGTCGAACCGCAACTGGACCGCCGTCGCGACCTTGTTGACGTTCTGCCCGCCGGGCCCGGAGGAGCGGATGAACTGCTCGCCCAGTTCCCCCTCGTCGATCGAAATGGACGCCGTGACCTGGAGCATGCCGCCAGCATAACGGGCGATGGCGACGTCGGCAACGCGTGGCGGGAATCGGAGGTCAGGGATCGGGCGGATTGACACCGTCGGCGGCGCGGGCTAGAGTCGCGGCATCTTGCGGGGATGCAGACATGCAGCGCATCGGACTGTTCGGCGGCAGCTTCAACCCGATTCACTTCGGGCACCTGATCCCCGCGCAGGCGGCGGCCGAGCAACTCGGTCTGGAGAAGCTCGTCCTGGTCCCGTCGGCCAACCCGCCCCACAAACTGGACGAGGCCCAGCATCGCAATCTGGCGTCGGCCGACCACCGGCTGGAGATGGCCCGTCGGGCCGTCAGCGGCCATCCGCTGTTCGAGGTCAGCGACGTGGAACTCCGTCGCAGCGGCCCCAGCTACACGATCGACACCATCGTTGCGTTCCGCGAGCAGCACGGCCTGGAAGCGGTGCTGCACTGGCTGATCGGTTGCGACTCGCTGGGCGACATCGGCCTGTGGCACCGGGCGCCGGAACTGATCGACGCGTGCAGCGTGGTGACGATGGCCCGTCCGGGCTGGACGGTGGACGCGTCGCTGTCGCGGCTGCGTGATCGGCTGGACGAGGGGCGGATCGAGCGTCTGCGCGCCGGCGTGCTGGCGACCCCGGAGATCGAGATCAGCGCGACGCAGATTCGCCGCCGCGTGGCCGAGGGCAAGTCGATCCGCTACCTGCTGCCCAGCATCGTCGCGCGGTACATCGCGGACAACAGGCTTTATGTGCGCAGCGGGGGCTGAGCGCCGGGACAATCATGGAAGGCCGCGTCTTCAGGAGGCTGTTGCGGGCGGCGGCGGGGGAGCAGGTTCGTCGCGGGGGACGACCGGGGCCGGCTGGCGGACCTTGCGGAGCACGTCGCGGATGAGCCAGTCCTCCAGGCGGCTGTCGCGGCCGAGGTAGACCGCGTCAACGCCGCGGATCCCCTCTCGTGCCAGGGCCGGATCGGTCGGCGACCCGCCGTGGAACGAGGCGCCGCTGAGCTGGTTGGTCGCGCTGATTTCCTGCTCGGGCACGGTGACCCGCTCGGTGATGACGTGCATCTCCAGGAAATACTTGCCGGCGATGCGGCTGCCCTGGCTGTCGCGCAGCGGATAGACGCGGGCCTCGACGGTCCGCAGGATCGTGTGCATCGAACTTTCCAGCGTGTTGTAGAAACCGGCGGCGTCGGTCCGCCAGTACTCCCACATCTGCTGGCCGGTCATGGGGCGGGTGCGGATTTCGCCCTCGCGGGGATCCTTGAGGAACAGCGTGAAGCGGTGGTCCTCCAGCGTCCTGGCGACGGCGTCGAACAGGGGCTCGTATTCCGACTCGACCACGAGCGGGTTGTCCATGGCGCCGACGGGCAGTTCGGGATCGGGTCCGAACCAGTTGCCGCCGGAACAGCCGCACTGGGTCGCGGACAGGGCGCCCAGCAGCAGAAACAGCACGGCGGGCGCCGGTCGGAAGCATCGCGTCTGGAGGGGTTTGGCCATGGAAGCATCGTACCGCCGGTCGGTGGAGGTATCAAGCTCCAAGTTGGGACCGGTGCGGGATTAACGGCGAGCGGCGGGGATGATTATTTGCTTTGACAGCCCTCCGGGCGGATTTATAATGCCCGATGCCTGACGGCGTTGGGATGATCCGGCAACAGCGCAGGCGCTGACGGCCTGATCCATACCATTGCATACCCGCCGCGTCCCCACGCAGCCTGGCACACAGTGGGAGTCTCTTGTCGCCCGGTGGTTTTGGAGGTCTCCATGTCGAAGCGAAGCACCTCGCTGGCTGTAACGCTCACCCTCGGAATGCTGACGATCGCCACGGCCCTGATGACGCCCGCGCCTGCCCGCGCGGACGAGCCGCTGCCGGGGCAGGGGCCCTCGGGCGGTGAAGACGTTGGCAGCCTCCTGTTCAACGTGCGGCACTACATTTCGCTCAGCCAATATAAGCTGGCGACGGTCTTCATCGACGCCCTGCTGGCCAAGAACGCCGATCCGCAGAGCGTGATCGAAGCCATCCGCAACGATCCCAAGATCCTTGGCGATGCAACCGGCGGCGTGGAGGCCCAGTTGGCCAAGGCCGCGGAGTTGGACGCCAAGACGCAGGAGCAGCAGGCCCTCAAGGCCGCCGCCATCAAGCTTCAGCAGTTCATCGAGCGCGGCCACCGGGAAGCCCAGCGCGACCCGGTTGCCATCACCGAGGACATCAAGCTGCTGGTGACCTCGACGATGCGGACCCGCGAGAAGGCCATCGAACGTCTGCGCGAGAAGGCCCCGTGGTGCGTCCCGCAGATGCTGGACGAACTACGCGGCGTCGACCCGGTCAAGGCCGACGAGCGGGCCCTGGTCGCCGAGGCCCTGCCGCAGATGGGCCGGGCCGCTGTCGAGCCGCTGATCGCCGCCCTGGATACGCCGGGCGAGATCCCGCTGAAGATCACCGTGGTCAAGGCCCTGCTGAGCATCGGCTACCCGCACGCGGTTCCCTACCTCCAGGCGCTGGTCGAGTCGACGCCGTCGGCCGATCTCAAGAACCTCAGTGCCCAGATCGTGACGCAGTTGGCCGGCGTCTCCCGCGAGCCGTTCACCGGTTCGGCCGGTGAGATGTTCAGCCAGCTCGGCGACCGCTACTACAGCGACCAGGCTTCGTTGCGTCCGCAGGCCCAGAACGCCGAGAAGACTCCGGTCTGGTATTTCAAACAGGGCCAGGGCGTGACGGCCAAGCTCGTGGCGTCCGACGTCTACAACGAGGTGATGGCGATGCGCTGCTTCCGCCGCGCGCTGGACCTCCAGAGCGATCAACCGATGGCCGTGGCGCTCTGGATCGCCGCCAACATCCGCCGCGAGGCCCAGTTGCCCCCGGGCGAGACGCCCGAGAAGCCCGACGCGAACTACTACGCCGTGGCCGCCGGTCCCCGCTATTGCCTCATGGCCCTGCAGCGGGCGATGACCGACCGCGACTCGGAGGTCGCCTTCGGCTTGGCCCGGGCGCTGTCGCAGGTCGGTTTCAGCAATTCGGCGATGCCCGAGGCGACGGTGCTGGCGACGGCCCTTCAGTTCCCCGACCGCCGCGTCCGCTATGAGATCGCCTTGGCGATGGCCGCGTCGCGCTGCCAGAGCCAACTGCCCGGAGCCGAGATGGTCGTGCCGACGCTCTCCCAGTCGCTCCACCAGACCGGCATGCAGTACGCCTTAGTGCTGGAGCAGAAGGAGAACGGCAATGCGGCCCTGGTGACCGAACTCCGCAAAGCCGGCTTCCAGGTTTACGTCGCGCCCACGCGGCAGAAGCTGCTGGACCTCGCCCACGGCTGGAGCATCCCCAACGTCGACGTGGTCGTCGTCAACTATGAGCAGTCCGAAGGCGGGCGGGCCGGTCTGCTGGCCATCCGCCAGGACCATCGCTTCGCCAACGTCCCGACGCTCGTGGTGGCCCAGGGCGTCGAGACCGCCAAGATCGCCCTCAAGGACGTTCCGTTCACCGGCGTGGTCGCGCCCGATGCCCAGGCCGCCGAGTTGAACGCCGAGATCGTGCGGCTGCAATCCGCCGTCGGCGGCCAGCCGCTCACCGCCGACGAGGCCAAGGACTACGCTCTGCATGCCGCCCGCGCCCTGCGCGACCTGGCCCGCGTGCCGACGCCGGGTATGGACGTCGCCGTGGCGATGCCGGGCCTGAAGTTTGCGCTGGCCGACGCCCGGCTGGACGTCGCTTCCGCGGCGGCTGAGGCCCTGAGCTACTTCCGCGATCAGGAAGTCCAGCGGGCCCTGGCGTCGGCGGCCCTGGACGCCAAGGCCGACCCCGCCCGCCGCGTGGTCATGTTCCAGCAACTGGCCGCTTCAGCCAAGGGCGACGTTAATCGCCTGACGGCTGACCAGGTCGAGGCCGTCACGAAGGTGGCAACGTCGGAGCCCGACACCAACGTCCGCTCCGCCGCCGCCCTGGCGCTGGGCGCCCTGGGCCTGGGACCCGGACAGGTCAACGGCCTGATCAAGACCTCTTCGTCGTTCTGATCGACTCGCAATGCTGACAACCAAAGCCCGGCGGCGTATCGGACGCTGCCGGGCTTTCTCTTGCGCCGCGGTCGCGATTCGGCTTACGCCATGAACATGGGCAAGCTTTGCCGGATCCGCCGCTGCTGGCGGCAGCCGACGCCAGCATTCCTGCGGCAATTCCGTGATCGTTCTGGCCTCGCGTGCAATCGGGGTTATGATTTCAGCGGAGGGTCATGACGGACGGCACGGACTTCATTGCGCGCCCGGATCTCACGCCGGGCTCGGTTGCGGGCGAAGGCCCCGCCGCCCGGATCGCGCGCCCGCAGAGCGGCCCCGGTCGCGATCGGCCGACGATCGGCCGGGCCGACCTCGAAGACATCTACATGTCCGCGATCGCCAGCCAGTTCGAGTCCGGCGGCGACGTGCTGCGCTACTCCAGCCGCATGCGGCTGCTGGACCTGGCTGCCCGGATCGGCATCTCACCGTTCGAGGCCAACCTACTGATCGAGCGAGCTCGCTATCGCGTCGCCCGTGCATCGACGTCGGCCGGGTCGGCGGCTGAGGAGCCGTCCGTCGATTGGGCGTCTCACGTCTCTTCTCACTGGCTGGCGGCCATCGCGGCGGCGCTGCTGCTGGACCTGGCGGCCATCCTCTGGCTGCTGCACTGACGGGAGATTCCCGTTCAGTCGCCTTCCATTGACGCATCAAACTGATCGGCGCCGTCAGGCATCGTGTCGGTCGGCTGGGTCGTCGCGGGCGCGACGCGGAAAATGAACGCCCGGATCGTGTCGCGATAGCGGCTGTAGTCCATGTAGACCGCCCCCTGATGTTCGGTGCAGTCGCACTGCACGAATCGCTTGTCGCCGCCGGCGTCGGTGAACAGCTCATCCGCCAGTCTCGGCGCGACCAGCGGGTCCTGTCGGCAGTGGATGAACAGCTTGGGGATGTTGTCGATCGCCTGCATCCTCGGCCGCACGTCCACCATCGAGATCCGCACGCGGCTCTCCCAGAGGGCGAACAGCCGCCCGGCCTGCCGCAACGGACAGGCGATCGCCTCGGGCATGACCGAGAGCTGCGAGTTGGCCATCGCACCCAGCGAGGGGTAGGCCGAGTCGAGGATCAGCCCGTCGAACAGTTCGGGTCTCCGCTCGGCTGCCAGCAGCAGGGACGTTCCGCCCATGCTGCCGCCGAAGGCGATCAGGCGCCGCGGACGGCCGGGCAGTTTGTCGGCGCGCCGGCGAATCCTGGAGGCGAAAGTCTCCACGAGGTCCGACTCGTCCCAGCCGTAGGTTACGCGGAAGCCGGGCCCGCGGCCGTGGCCGGGCATGTCGAACGTCACCACGTGGCAGCCCATGTCGTGGAACATCTGCGCGTAGTCCAGCACGGTCGCCTGGTCGCCGGCCAGCCCGTGGCAGATCAGCACGACGGTGTCGCTGGGCCTGGCGGCGGGAATCAGCCAGCCGGGCGAGCCCCCGGCTTCAAAGGACTCGTAGGGCGCGAACGTGGGCTCGGCCGTGTAGCCGATCCGGGGCGGATAGACCTGGATGTAGATGACGAACCAGGGCATCGCGATGAAGACAAACAGGAGCGTTCGCACCAGCCCGACGGGCGCCCGCCGCCAGTGATACCAAGGCGTGCCGCGGTCGGCCGAGTCACCGGCCGTTGCCTCTGGGCGGCGCGGGGTCACATGCATCCATCGGCGCATCAGGCGGGCGGCCATCGCATCCAACGACGTGACGGCCAGCAGGATGCCGCTCAGCACCAGCCATTGTGCGAGCATCGCCGACCACTGGATCGTGCCCAGTGTCGCGGGTGCGACGTCGAGGTGCCGCGTGGCCACGCGCGTGACGTAGTTGAACGAGGTCATCGCCGCCGCCAGCAGCAGGCAGAACGCCAGCCGCCGGAATCGCGATCGGCGATCCGCCCCCTTTGCCCGCCACGCCCTGGTTGCGAAGAGGGCCATGAACAGGAGGTAGACCGGCAGCGTCTCGAACATGATCCACAGATATCCCCCCGCGCCCAGCGAGAGCGCCAGCCAGGCCAACCAGACCGTGAACAGGCGCCGGCGGAGGGCCAGAACGGCCGGGCGGGCGGCGATGGCGTCGGCGTGCTTCTGATCGCTCACTGAGGCTCCCTGCTGCGCGGAGCGTCTTTCGCTGCCGGCTGGCTTGCAGTCCGGCCGCGAGAGAGGAAGTGTTCAATCATATCCCGATATTCACGGCCGTGGCGGGTCAGGCCTCCGAGGTGATTGCCGGTGTCGAACGCCTTGAACGCCTTCGGTCCTCCGGCGGCGTCGTAGATCTGCTCGCCCAGCGGGAAAGGCACGATCTGGTCGTCGCGGCAGTGGATG
Source organism: Phycisphaerae bacterium (assembly GCA_022072085.1). Classification (GTDB taxonomy): domain Bacteria; phylum Planctomycetota; class Phycisphaerae; order JAJVII01; family JAJVII01; genus JAJVII01. The sequence goes on along the minus strand of JAJVII010000008.1, from coordinate 118,768 downwards.
AAGAGCTTGGGCACGCCGTCCAGCCGGTGGATGTCGCGCAGGACGTCGACGCGGCTGATGCGGACGCCCGTCTCCCAGAGGAACCACAGCGGGCCGATCTCCTGCATCGGCCAGCGGACGACGGCCGGCAGCATGTCGATTCTTTCGCGGGCCATCTCGTCCAGCGTCGCGTAGGAGGAATCGACAATCAGCCCGTCAAACAAATGCGGCTCGCTCTCGGCTGCCAGCAACAGGGAAGTCCCGCCCATGCTTGCGCCGAATCCGATCAGCCGCGACGAGTTGCCCGGGAACTGCTCCGGGTGGCTGCGGACCCAGCGGGCGGTCCGGAGGATCGCCCGCGATTCATCCCAGCCCAGCGTCGTGCGATCGCCGGCGGCACGGCCGTGACCCGGCAAGTCGAAGATCACGACGTGGCAGTGCAGCCCGTGCATCAGGTCCGCCCAGGGCAGGAAGTTGGCTTCGTCGGCGCCCAGGCCGTGGCATATCAGCACGACCGTGTCGGCGGGGCCGTCCGTTGGGATGACCCAACCGGGCATGCCGGGATCGCCGGGCAGGTCGGCCAGTTCGCGATAGGGGACGTCGGGCCGCTCGTCGTAGGCGACCTTGGGCGGGTGGGTCTGAAGAAAGACGAACAGCCAGGGGATGCCGACCAGCCAGAAGACGAGCAGGCGGATCGCGCCGACGGCCGCCCGGCGCCAACCGTGCTCGCGGGCGGGCAGCTTCGCATTCGGCGTTCGCGGGCGGAGCATCCGCCGCGTGAGAGAGGCGACGACAATGTCCAGGCCGGCGATGAGGCAAAGCACGCCAGCCAGTTCGACTGCCTGCACCGTCAGCGTGCCCCACGCGACCAGGTGCAGATTCTGGAGTGACGTGTCGCCGCGGAGTTCGCCGCGGCGGAGGTGATATATCACCGCGGTCAGGCCCGCCCCCGCGCCCATCAGGGCCAGCAAGGCCGCGGCACGCCCGAGGCGGCGTCCCTTACGCGACAGTGCGACGACCCACGCGGCGGCGAGGACCAGCGCGTAGAAGGTGAAATTCAGCGTCCCTGGCGCCGGCCATTCAAGTGAGGACCATGCAGCTGCCGCTGCGACGACGACCAGCGCGGCAGCGCGGACGAACCGCCGGAGCCCGCCGGCAGCCGGCTCCGTCGGCCCAGGTTCGGCCAGTACATCCGGCGGCGAGGGCGGAGCGGGGGCGTCGTGCATGGCGGCTCCCCTGGCGGCGGACGGTCAGGGCTGCGGCTGGGGGGGCACGGGTTGGCCGGCGTGCAGGTCGATCTTGTCGAACCGCAGCAGCGTGCCCTTGGCCTGCTCCAGCCGGATGATCGCGTTGTTGTAGTTGACGATCGCCGACTGAAGGGCCCGGCGGGCGTTGGCCAACGTCTCCTGGGCCGTGAGCTGGACGTTGAGGTACTCCGGGCTCAGTTTCTCGCGGCGCTCGACCAGGGTGGTCAGGTTCTCGCGTGCGGCCTCGACGGCTTCGCGGTTGGCCAGGATCTCGTCGTAGCTGGTCCGCACGTCGCGGAGGTTGACCTGGATTTCGGTCAGGATGTCGGCGGCGAGGTTGTGATACGAGGTGACCGCCTGGTCGAGCTGGAGCCGGGCCTTGCGCTCCTGGGCCTTGGCGGCCCGGTTGCCCAGGGGGAACTCGAAGCTGAGCCCGACGACGTAGTCGAGGTAGTCGCCGCCCCAGAGCTGGCTGTTGGCGCTGCTCCAGCTTCCCTTCAGCCCGTTGGTGTTGAACTGCATGAACAGGTCGAGCTGCGGCAGAAGCTGGTTGCGGGCGACGCCCTGGCTGATCGCGGCGTTGGAGATGTTGAGCTTGGCTTCCTGCAACTCGCTGCGGTTTTCCATGCCCGTCCACAGCTCGCGCTCGGGCGACAGCTCGACGCGCTGGGTCAGCGGCTCATCCGCCGGGATGATCGGGATGTCCTGGTCCTGCGGCAGGTCCGGGTCGTTCAGCAGGTTCTTGAGCTTGTCCTCGGCGTCCTTGACGTCGGCGGCGCGGCGGATGACGTCGGCTCGTCGGCTGGCGACGGCCGACTTGGACTGGCTGACGTTGACCTGGAGCGTGTCGAACTGAAGCCGCGCCTCGACGTTCTTGAGCGTGTCCTCGGTCTGGGCCAGCAGGGCCCGCTGGATCGCCAGCGACTGCCGCGCGAAATACAGGTTCCAGAACGCCTGCTCGATGTCCGACAGTGTCTGGATGACCTGGCGGCGGAAGGCGAACAGGCTCATGTCGCGGCTGTTGCGGGCGGCATAGATCTGGGCCCGGTTCACGTCCAGTCCGGCGTTGCGGAGCAGCGGCTGGGTGAGGCTCACCGTCAGATCCTGGTCGTAGCGTCCGTTGAACATCTGGAACGGCTGGTTGCTCCAGAGCCGGTCGGTGACGTACTTGGCTTCGATCGTGCCGCCGGTGGCCAGCTTCTTGCGGACTCCGCCCTCGAAGTGTTCGTTCTCCGACTGCCCGCCGCCGAAGAAGGTGCTGTTGGTCGGCACATCCAGCCGGGAATACTGGGCGTTGAGGAACACGACGGCGTCAAATGCCGCCTCGGCGGTGACCAGGTCGGCTGACGTGATGGCCGGGTTGAACCCCTCGACCTTGATGTCGTAGCTGTTGTGCAGCCCGCGCAGCAGGGCCTCGCGCAGTGTCAGCTTGACCGGCGCGTGGGCGCTCTGGCGCGGGGCCATCGCGTCGGTCATCGCAACGGCATCGGGCTGCGTGGTCGGCTCGGGGCGGGCCAGTTCCCTGGGCGCCTCGGCGATCTGCCCGGCCGACGCCCTCTGCTGCTGTGCCCGGGCGCGGTAGATGTCGATGGTGTGGCTGTCGATGTTATAGGGCGCGGCCGTCTGGCAGCCGGCCAGAAGCAGGGCGGCCAGTAACGAGCCTCGAAGTGTCAGGTGCCTGATGCGCATAGATGGTGCCTCCGCCGCAATAGAGGCGATTATAAGCAATAGTTTCAGACCGTCAATTATCAGAAAATGATAATGGTTGCGAATCGCCACAGCGCCCAGCCGGCGTAGAAGATCAGCAGTCCCGCCCCCAGCCAGTTGACCGCCATCAGCACGCCGGGCCGAAGCAGGCGTCGGCCGGCGATCAGGACGCCGTTCAGCCCCACCACCCAGCCGACCGTGCCGCACATGACCCCCGCGACCACCGGCCAGGGGCTGCGGACCGCGTGCGAGACATACTGGCCGCTCGCGACCACGCCGATCCAGAAGATCAGGTTCATCGGGCTGGAGGCGGTCATCGCCAACCCGACCAGGTAGTGACGCAGCGGACGGACCGGCGCGGCGCTGCCGGCCTGGGCGTCGGCGGCCCGGCGGGCGCTGCGGACGCTGGATGTCAGAATGAGCCCGGCCAGCGTCAGCAGGATCGCTCCGCTGGCGGCGAGCATCCAGCCCTGCACGGCTGGGCTCGGCTGGAGGGTCACCAGGCCCAGGCTGATGGCGATGATGTAGAAGGTGTCCACGGAGCAGGCCCCCAGGCCCAGCAGCAGCCCGGCAGCCAGTCCCGATCCGAGGTGGCGGCGGATGATCTCGACGTTGATCGGGCCCAGCGGGGCGGCGATGGCGAGCCCCAGCCCGACGCCGCGCACCCAGGCCAGCAGAATCGCGGTCATGGCTCTTCCGCTTCCTTCCGCGCGGGCGCGGCTACCGCGCCAAGTGGGCCTCGGCTGCCTCCAGGGTATTCCGCAGCAGCAGCGTCACGGTGATCGGCCCGACGCCGCCGGGCACGGGCGTGATGCGACCGGCGACCTCGGCGGCTGAGACGAAGTCGACGTCGCCCACCGTCTTGCTCATCTGCTTGCCGGACGCGTCGGTGACGCTCACGCGGTTGGTGCCCACGTCGATGACCGTCGCGCCGGGCTTGACGAAGTCGCCGGTGACCAGGCCTGGCCGGCCCGCGGCCACGACCAGGATGTCGGCCCGCCTGGCGGTGGCCGCCAGGTCGCGCGTCCGCGTGTGGCAGACCGTCACCGTCGCGTGGTGGTTGACCAGGATCAGCGAGAGCGGCCGCCCGACGATTCGGCTGCGCCCGATGATGACCGCCTCGGCGCCCGCGACCGCGACCCCTGCGGCGCAGATAGCCTCCCATGCCGCCAGGGCGGTGCAGGGGATCAGCCTCGGCTGGTTGTAGGCCAGCAGGCCCAGGCTCGTGGGCGAGACCCCTTCGACGTCCTTGTCCGGCCGGACCGCGGACGCCGCCGCCACCTCGTCGATGCCCTTGGGCAGCGGTTGCTGGATGATGATGCCGTCGACCGCGTCGTCGGCGTTCAGTTCCTCGATGGCGGCCTGAAGCTGCGCCTGCGTCGCCGAGCCGGGCAGCGTTACCAGGCGGTAGCCGATGCCGAGTTGCTCGCATTTCTTCTGCTGGCTCTGGGCGTACATGACGGCCCCGGCGTCGTCGGTCGCGATGACTGCCGCCAGCAGCGGCGGCCGTGCCAGCCCCTTCACCCGCTCGGCGATCTGCTGCCGCATCCGTTCCGCGATCTGTTTGCCGTCGATGATCTGTGCCGTCATGTGATCCCTCGTGTCGGTGACGTCCCCGTCCGCGTCGGCTGCATTATAGGCCCCGCCGCCGGCGCGACAACCCGCCGGCGCGTTCGACGCGCCCCCCGTCTCATGCGGGAACACGGATAGCACGGATGCGAGAGGCGATTTCACGGAGAGGATAGGTGGGCGGCGGAAGGACTCTTCGAGCATTCGCTGGATCTGTGAAATCCGTGCCCCCCGGTGCAATCCGTGTTCCTCCCCTCCGCCGCGGCGCGATTGGGCTTGCCAGAAATGGGCGGGTGGGGGAATATAAAATGTTCACCCGCCCCGGTTGGCGGACACCGCCCGAGCCTTCTTTGGAGAGTGGCCGCAGCTTGAACCCGCGACGATACAGCCTCTGCATATGCAGCCGCCGCGTCGGCGTGCTGATCCTGGCCCTGGCGGCCGGGGCGGCCATGCTCGTCTGCCTGCCGGGCTGTCCGGGGCAGGGGACCGGCCGGGCGACCGACGTCCACGTGGGCGACGCGCCGTCCGGCGATCTGCCGGCGGTCGTCGTTCCGCGTCCGGCGGCCGGCGACGGCAACCCGCGGATCGGGCCCTCCGGCGTGCTTCAGCCCGGCGAGCCGGGCCACTTGCCCCCGCCGCCGATCGTTCCGCTGTTCGACGAGGAGCACGGCCGCTTGCAACTGACCGGGCTGCGCGGCGAGGTGCTGGGGTTCCACATCGACTTCCCGCCGCGGCAGGTCGCGGGCCTGCGACTGCGAATGGGCGACCTCATGCAGGGCCAGCCGGTCGCACTGGGCCCGCAGCCCCCGACGATCAGCCACACCGCCGTCACCATCTACCGCATCCTGCCGGTCCGCGTGAACGACCTGCCGGGCTGGTATCAGCTCTATGGCGACCCCACGCGCGACACCGACGCCAACCGCGCGTTCGGCGACTTCCACGACGCGCTGCTGCCGATCGACCATCCCCGCTACGGCCAGCCGTGGACGCTGCCGGCGGGCGAGCAGCTTCGGCTCTGGCTGGACGTGGCGGTCCCACGCGACGCCAAGCCGGGCGTCTACACCGGGCGGCTGCTTATCGAGTCCGAACAGGGCCCGCAGGAATGGATCGACGTGTCGATGACGGTGATGCCGCTGACGATGCCTGATTCGCCGGGGCTCTCGCTGCTGGCGCCGATCGACCTGAAGCGCATGCTGGCGTCCGAACTGGGCGGCGGGGAACTGACCGACTCGCAGTTGTTCGACGATCCGCACATCGCCCCGCTGGCCCGCAAGCGGCTGGCCCAGTGGGTGGACCTGGGGCGGTCCAACGGCGTGCATTTCCTGGTCAGCGACGTGAACCCGATCTTCAAACGCGACCTCGCGGGCAAGGTGGTTGTGGATTGGACGGGCTACGACCGGCTGGTCGGCCCGAGCCTGGAGGGCGACGGCGCGCCGCCGCACGCGATCGCGCCGTTCCGGCTGGACTACCCGGCGGCCAACCTCTACGGCGGCATCGAGTCGGATGCCTATGCCAATGTGGCCGATCAGTACCTGCGGGCCGTGGGAACGCACTTCGCCGACCGCAAGTGGCCGCAGCCGCTGGTCTGGATTCACCGCGACCGGCCGCCGCAATCGACGCTGCCCTACGGCGCGGGCGATTGGCGCGACTGGCTCACGCCGCAGCGCAAGACCGAGGCCCTGACGGTCGGCCGAATCACGCGGCTGACCGAGTTGGACATCGGTTACCTCGAACCGCTGCCGTGGGCGATGGAGCCGCCGAGCCGGCCCCGCCGCCCGGGCGAAGGGCCCGTGCCGGTCCACGCGACGGTCTACTGCCCGCCGGCGCAGTTCCTTGACCCGACGGTCATCCCCGATCTGACGGCCCACCAGGGGGAGGCGTGGCTGGGCGACGGCGTCCCGCCGTGGCGGCCGAGCACGGAGTTGTTCACGCCGCCCGAGCAGTTGGAAGTGCTCGGCTACATGGCCCGCCGATACGGCCTGGGCACCGCCTGGCTGGGCCCGACGCAGCACTGGCCCGACGCGTCCCCGTGGCAGAAGCCGCTGTCGGCTGACGACGCGGGGTTCCTGTTCTATCCGGGACAGTGGTTCGACCAGGACCTGCCGATCCAGAGCCTGCGGCTGAAGCGGCTGCGCCAGGCGGAGCAGGACTGCGCCTACCTCACGCTGCTGGCCGACCACGGCCGGGCGGCGCTGGCTGACATCATCGCCCGGGCGATGGTGAAGTATGCCCTGGCGCAGGCGGCCTCGACGACGCCGGGGCTGGGCGGGGCGGTCGGCTGGATGCGGACGCCGACGGCATTCGCCAACGCCCGCACGATCCTGCGGCAGGAGCTGATGCTCGCGGCGCGGCACGAGCCGCTCGAGCCGGAGAAGGCCCGCGAGGCCCGCATCGTGTGGGCCCAGTTCCGCCAGGAGACCGCGTGGATTCAGATGGGCCTGCTGCCCGGCCAGTTGGCTGAGGAATACGACCAGTTCGGCGGGCTGACCAACCACGTCAAGGCGGTGTTCCGGCTGGCGACCTATTCCGACATGCCGCGGCTGGTTTCGCCCAGCGGCGCGGGGGAAGCGGTCGCCGACCTGCCGCCGCCCAAGGTGCTGTTCGACACACTGCCCAAGACGTGGGCCGCGACGCGGTTCAACGTGCCGGTGACCGAGCGCCCGCCCGGACCGGGCGAGCCGCTGGTGCTGATGGCCCAGGGCAGCGACATGGACATTGATGGCAACGGCCGCATCCAGATGCCCACAAAGGTCGTAGCCGAAGGCAACCGCGACCTGGCCGAGCTGCCGACAAACGTTCCGTTGCTGCCGGCCCATCGGTTCGCCAGACCGCCGAAGATCGACGGGCTGCTGAACGACTGGCCGGTCACCAGCAGCTTCCGCGGCGGGGCGTTCCATCGGCTGACGCCGGCCCAGCCGCTGGGCCAGGTCTACGGTACGCCGCGCAAGCCGGCCGACACCTGGTTCATGGCCGGCGACGACGACGAGAACCTATATCTGCTGATTGTCTGCCTCGGACAGACGCCGGACGACATCCGGGTGCGGTGGAGCAACCACGTTCGGCTCGACGACGGGCTGATCGTCGGCGAGGATGCTGTGGAGGTGCTGCTGGATCCGACGTGCGGGCGGCTCGGTCGCGACGACCTGCTGCGGCTGGCGGTCAAGGCCAACGGCACAACGATCGGCTATCGCGGCCTGACCGGTCCGGGCGGCGCGGGCGCCCCGCGACGCTGGGGCCAGGACGTGCGCACCGAGATCAACTTCAACCGCCGCGGCGACTGGGTGATCGAGATGGCCGTGCCGCGCAAGTCGCTCGCGGAGGTCGGCGCCGTGAGTGAGCACATGTGGCGGCTGAACGTCGTGCGGCACGTCGGCATCCGCGGCGAGCACAGCGCCTGGGCGTCGGCGAGCCCGCAAGTCTACGAGCCCGAATCGTTGGGCAACCTGCTGCTCCGCCCGCCCAAACTGCCGGAGGTGGAGATCAAGGTCATGCCGCCGGCGTTCGACCTGACCGCGCCAGCCAACCCATGAGCCAGTCCATGGACCATCCCGAGCCGGCCGCCGACGTCGCCGACTACGTCATCCAGCACCACACCGGACACGGCGACGAGCACTTTGACCTCATGCTCCAGCGCGGGCCGACGCTGCGCACGTGGCAGATCGCCCAACTGCCCGGCGCGGGCGGCGGGGCGATCGAGGCGCGGGAACTGTCCGACCACCGGCTGGCCTATCTGACTTACGAGGGACCGGTCAGCCGGGGGCGCGGACGGGTGGCCGTCGCCGACAGCGGCCGTGTCGTCTGGCTGCGCGTCGGGCCGGACGAGTTGGAGATCGAACTGCAAGGGGGACGCTGCGCGGGGCGATACGTCCTGCGGCGCAGCGATGCGGACGCAGCCGCCTGGCAACTCACGCCGGTGAAGCCGACTTCCTGAAATGTGCGAGATATTCCGGGTTCTTCTTGCCGCTGACCACGGGCGAGGGGATGTCGGCGATCCACCGCAGGCCGGCGACATAGGCCAGTGAGCGGCGGAGGCTTGCCAGCAGTTCGTCGGCCTGCTCCAGGCTGAGGCGGCCATCGCGCAGGGCCTTGGGTCCCAGTTCGTAGGCCGGCTTGATGAGCGATATCAGGTCGCCCCCGTCGGCCAGCAGCCGGGCGGCGGCGGGGATTATCTTCTCCTGCCGCGTCCAGGCGACGTCGATGGCGACGAGCGTCACCGGCTCGGGCAATTCGACGTGCATCGCGTTGGTCCGTTCCATGACCACGACGCGGGCGTCCCGGCGCAGGCCGTAATCCAGCGCCCCGTAGCCGGTGTCGACGGCGTAGACGCGCGTCGCGCCATGTCGCAGCAGGCAGTCGGTAAACCCTCCGACATTGCAGCCAAGGTCCGCGCAGACGCGGGCCGTCGGGTCGACGACGAAGGCGGCCAGCGCGGCGTCGAGTTTGTCGCCGCCGCGCGACACGAACCGTCGGACGGGCGCGGGGGTGTCCATTGCGGTGCTCCGTCGTGGCGCGGGGGAAGGACGCCTCCGCGCAGCAAACAGGGCGGACCGACCTGGCCGTCCGCCCCGTGAGAGTCAAAACGGTGCCGCGCGGTCAGGCTGAGCGGGTCTTGGCCTTGTTCGCCCGCTTGGCCAGGCGCGACTTCAGCCGCGAGGCCTTGTTCTTGTGGATCGTGCCCTTGGAGGCGATCTGGTCGATGACCTTGCTGGCGCTGCGCAGCTCGGCCTGTGCCTGTGCAGCGTCGCCGGAGTCGGCGGCGGCGCGGGCCTTGCGCAGCTCGTTCTTCAGCCGGGTCTTGCGGCCGCGGTTGCGATCGCGAAGGCGGGCGTTCTGTCGAATACGCTTCTTAGCCGATACGCTCTTTGCCACCTGTTGGAGTCCTCGCTACTGAGTGCTGATGCCTGTAAGGGGTCAGCGGTCTGAAGGTTACTGTTCCGGAGAGGCGCCGTTGCCGCCTTCCTGTTTCTCACGCAAAGCCTTGATCCGATCGCGCACGTCGCGGAAGTTGAAATCCCACTGAAGCACCTGGCTGAACGCGGCCAAGGCATCCTTGGTGCTGCCCATCTCCTCCAGCGCCCGACCGAGGTGATAGTGCATTTCCTTGCTGATGTCGTTGCCGGTGACTTCCATTGAACTGATCGCCCGGCGGAACGTGTCGGCCGCCTCGCTGAAGAACTTCAGGTTGAAGAACGCCTGGCCCAGCAGGCTCATCGCCCGGAACCGGTTCTTCGGGTCTGCCTCGGCCTGCTGGAGCAGCGGGATCGCCTGGTCGAACTTGCTGTTCAGGAACAGCCGCCGGGCGTACTCGAACTTCAGCGACATGTCCGTCGGGTAGTTGGTGACCCGCTCGCCGAATTCCTGCTCCTCGAAGGCTCGCGCCTGGACGGAAATCTGCTGCGCCCGGCGGCGGAGTTCCGGATCGCCCGGGGCGGCCTTGAGGTCCTCCAACGCGGATTGCGCCTTGCGGCGGTTCTGCCGCATGCGGATGTCGCCGATCCGCTCCTTGTAGCGATACTGGCTGGACCGTTTCCATTCCCTGTCCAGCACCGCGATGGCCTCGTTCTCCTCTTCCTCACGGCTGCGCTTCTGGAGCAGGTCGACCAGCGAGAATATCTTGCCGGGCACTTCGGGCTCGGCCTCGTATTCTTCGCGGGCCTTGTCGATCTGCCGGTCGATCACGTCCTCGCGCTGCACCAGCCGCTGCTCTTCCTGGAGTTCGGCCTGGGCCTTGGCGTTGTCCATCGACTTGTGGAAGTCGCCGCCTTCCTCGTCGTATCGGCCGCGCTTCATCGTTGCTTCAGCCGACAGGTTCTTCAGCCGCGTCAGCAGCCCCTGGTCGTTGGGCTTCAGGTGCAGGGCGAACTGCACGGCGTTGGCCGCCTCGGCGAACGCGCGCACCGCCTCCATCGCGTCGGCGGCGGCCAGGGTCCGTTCCACCGTCGGCTTGCCCGACTCGCGGTTCAGCTCGATCAGCAGCTTGGCGAACCACAGGGCGGTCTTCTCGGCCCCCAGTTTCAGGGCGGCCGACATCACCGACTCGGCGTATCGCGGATTGTCGGGCTCCTTGGCCAGCATGTATTCCGACGCCAGCAGCTTGTCCAGCGGGCTGCGGGCTTTGCGGTAGTTGGCCTGGTCGCGCAGGCCGGGCTTCTTGCCGCCGTTGGCCTTTCGACGCAGGGCCACCTCGCGCAGGTGCTTATGCCCGGCCTCCACGTCCTCGGGGTCGAATTTCAACCCGTCGCGGTAGAGGTCGATGGCGTAGTCGTAGCTGCCCGTGGCAGCCACCTCGGCGGCGCGTTCAAAGAAACGCTTTGCCGTCCGCGGGTCGCGCTTCAGGGCCGGCTCGGTATCGAGTTGTTCGGCGCTGTTGTTTTCTTCTGCCATCTTGTACCGCCGAGGGTGTTCGGCTCGGGTCCGTTGGCGTGGACCGGCCGCAAGCCAGACTAGGATAACGGACCTCCGATTCCTGTCAACACCCAATGACCGCCGTATGTGCCTTTCGTCTATATATTAAGGCCCCGCGGGCCGCCCGTCCATTCAACTTCGCCCCCTACGCCGCCGGCCCAGGCGGGCGGACCTTTGCAGTTCCGTTCCGCGCTCCGCCGTCGTAGAATCCCCCGCATGAAAGTTGCCTTCCTTGGCTCCGACGACTTCGCGCTGCCCACGCTGGACGCGCTGGCTGACTGCCCGCGGCACGCGCTGGTCGGCGTCGTCAGCCAGCCCGATCGGCCCGCCGGCCGCGGGCGGCATCTCACGCCCACCCCGGTGGCCGACTGGGCGACGGCCCATGGCCTGCCGCTGATCAAGCCGGACAGCATCAACGCCCCCGGCGCGCTGACGACGCTGGCCGGTTGGGGCGCCGACATCGGCGTGGTCATCGCCTACGGCCAGAAGCTGGGCGAAGCGGTGATGGCCGGCTTCCCCCATCGCTGCGTCAACCTGCACAGCTCGCTGCTGCCGCGCTACCGCGGGGCGGCGCCGATCTCCTGGGCCGTCATCAACGGCGAAACCGAGACGGGCCTGACCGTCTTCCGCCTGGTCGAGAAGATGGACGCCGGGCCGATCGTCTACCAGTCGCGCACGCCGCTCGATCCGACCGAGACCGCCGGCGAACTGCGGCAGCGCCTCGCGGGCATGGGCCCCGACGCGATCCTGGCGACGCTGGACGCCGTCGCCGACGGATCGGCCCGCTTCGTCGAGCAGGACCACTCCCTCGCGTCGCCCGCGCCCAAGCTCCACAAGAGCGACGGCGCGATCGACTGGCGGCAGCCGGCGGCTGTCGTCGCCAGTCGCATCCGCGGCCTCTATCCATGGCCCGGGGCGCGGGCGGAGTTGGTGACCCATCGCGGCCGCGCCGAGGAAGTCGTCCTCGTGCGGGCCGTTGCGAGTGCCGGCGAAGGCGGGCCGGCCGTCGAACCGGGCACGGTGGCCGAGGATTTGACCGTCGCCGCCGCGCTGGGCCGCGTGAAACTGCTCGAGGTCAAGCCGGCCGGCCGAAAGGAAATGAGCTTCGCCGACTTTGCACGCGGCCGCCACCTCGCCCCGGGCGACCGCTTCTGCCCGATCTCCTGAACCCGCACGAAGGAACCCGCATGCCGCGTTCTCAACCGATCACTGACGCCCGTTCGCTGGCTGCCGAGGCCCTCACTCGCGTCCGGCCGCGCGGGCCGTTCCTGGCCGACGTCTTCGACACGCTGGCCGAGCCCACCGAACTAGACACCCGCGACCGCGGGTTGGCCTACGAACTGGCTGCCGGGGTCATCCGCCACCAGCGGACGCTCGACCTGGTCATCGAGGCGTTCAGCTCCCGCGCGATCGCCAAGATCGCTCCGCCGCTGGCCCTGCTGCTTCGGCTGGGCGCCTACCAACTCCTGTTCACCAGCCGCATCCCCGATCACGCCGCGGTCGATCAGACCGTCGAGCTGGGCAAGCAGTGGGCCCGGCCGCGGCTGCGCAAACATCCCGACTCCATCGGCGGGTTCATCAACGGCCTGCTCCGTTCGCTGGCCGGCTCGCGCAGCCACGCCGAGTCGGCTCGCGGGTCGGATCGGCGCCGTCTGATCGAGACGGCCGACGGCTACGCCGTGCTGGACCGCGACATCTTCGCCCCGCCCAAGAGTCAGCCGGGGCAGTGGCTGGCCGACGCCTACTCCTTCCCGCCGTGGCTGACGGCCCGCTGGGTCAAACAGTGGGGCCTGGAGCGGGCCCTGTCGGTCGCGCGGGCCCAGAACCGTCGGCCGGGCATGACCGTGCGGATCAACACGCTGCGCGTCACGCCGGAGGAGACCGTGCGGCTGCTGTCAGCCGACAACGTCGAGGCCGAGCCGGTCGCGCCCGGTTCGTCGCTGCTGCGGATCAGGGCCGGCGACGCCCTGGCGTCGCGCTGCCTGCGCGAGGGGCTGATCCAGCCGCAGGACGCGACCGCGGCGGCCGTCGTCGAGCAGATGGCCCTTCGGCCGGGCCTCAACGTCCTGGACCGCTGCGCCGCGCCGGGCACGAAGACGACGCAGATCGTGGAGCGGATGAACGACGCCGGCCGCGTCTGGGCGGTGGACGTGAGCCCCGCGGACCTGGACCGCATCACGACCAACTGCAAGCGGATGGGCTGCCACATCGTGACCTCGCTGGCGGCCGATAACATGCCCGAGACGCTGCTGGAAGCCGAGCCGGTCAGCCGCGTGCTGGTCGACGCCCCGTGCAGCAACAGCGGCGTGCTGGCCCGGCGGCCCGAGGCCCGCTGGCGGCTGGACTCTGCGGATTCCCTGTCCGACCTGACGCGGCTTCAACGGGAGTTGCTGATGGACGGGCTGAACTGGGTTGCGGTGCACGGCCTGCTGGTCTACTCGACCTGCTCGCTGGAGCCGGAGGAGAACGAGGGCGTCGTGAAGCACGCCATCGCCCGCCGCCAGGGCCAGGTCCGCCTCGTTCGCGACAAGCTGACCCTCCCGTCCCTGGAGCGCGACTTCGACGGCGGCTACTGGGCCGTTCTCGAACGCGTACGCTGATTTCGCCGCTGAGGCGCAGAGCCGCTGAGAAAATCGGACAATCGGTGTCCGCCTGATCTTATTCGGGTCTTCCTCAGCGTCTCTGCGCCTCAGCGGCGAATCATCTTCGCTTGAATTGCTTTTCGAGTTCTGCGATGGAGAACCGCAAGGTCGTCGGGCGGCCGTGGGGGCAGTTGCTGGAACGCTCGACCAGGTCGCGCTGAGCCAGCAGGGCGGCGATCTCCTCGGGCGTCAGCGGATCGCCGGCCTTGACGGCTGCCTTGCAGGCCATCATGTCCAGCACCTCGTGAACGAACGCCTCCTTGCCCGACGGCGGGGCGTCGGCCAGCCGATCGGCCAGGTCGCGGATGAACTGCGCCGGGTCCAGCCGCTCCAGCAGTGCCGGGAACGACTGGATCGCCACCTCGCCTCGGCCGAACCGCGACAACTCGATGCCGAGTTGGGCCAGCAGTCCCTCATTCTCCAGCAGCAACGCCACCTGCGGCTCGCCCAGCGAAACGCGCTGCGGGATCAGCAGCCGCTGGCCCTGGAGGCCCGCCTTGGCCGGGTCCACCAGCCGGGCGTAGAGCGTCTCATACATGATCCGCTCGTGCAGGGCGTGCTGGTCGATGATGAGCAGCCCGTCGTCGGTCTGCGTGACCAGGTAGGTGTTGTGAATCTGCACGACCGGGGCGCCCGGTGGCGGCAGGTCGATCCGCTCGCGCGGCACATCGCCTACGCGGGCGGCTGCGGAGGCGTCGGTCGGCGGCGCGTCTGGGGCGTCTGGGGAGGGCGGCTGGCCCGGGCGGCCCTCGAACAGCGGCGTGGCGGCTGCGCGTCGCTCGTAGGGGGGTAGCGGCTCGGTCGGTTGTTTGGCGCCGGCTTCGGGCTCGAAGACCATACGGCGCTGCACGGGCTCGGCCCGTCGAAAGAACTCGGCCATCGCCAGGCGGATACGCTCCTGCCGGGCGGACTCGTCCTCGTCGGCGATCGGCTCGTCCGGTTCGGGCGTCGAGGCCTCCCGTGGCCCGCGGCCGGCGTGGGTCAGGTCCGTCCGCGTCAGCCGATCGCGCAACGCCCGCAGGACGGCCGAGTGGATCCGGTTGCTGTCGGCGAACCGCACCTCGATCTTGGTCGGGTGGACGTTGAAGTCGACCAGTTCGGGCGGCAGCAGGATGAACAGGAAGACCACCGGCTGCCGCGACGGCTCCATCAGCCCGCGGTAGGCTTCGCGCATCGCGTGCTGGACGAACCGGTCGCGGATGTAGCGGCCGTTGAGGAAGACGTACTGCCACTTGGCCGACGGGCGCGAGTGCTGCGGCGGGGCGATCAGCCCGCGGATGCCCGGCGACTGGTCGTCGGCCGGCGCGAGATCGACGGGCATCAGCGTGTCGGCCAGGTCGCCGCCGAAGAAGTCGCCGATGCGCCGCGCGAGATCCTCAGTGGCCGGCAGATCGTAGGCCAGCCGCCCGTTGTGCGTCAGGCGGAACGCAACCTCGGTGTGGGCCAGGGCGATGCGGGCCAGGGCCTCGCTGATCTGGGCCATCTCGGTGGAATCGGCCTTGAGGAATTTCCGCCGGGCCGGCGTGTTGAAGAAGAGGTTGCGGACCTCGACGACCGTGCCGGGCGAACCGGCAGCCGGCGTCGGCGGGGCGATCCGCCCGCCGTCGACGTCGACGGCCCATGCGGCGTCGCTGTCGGCGGTGCGGGTGCAGAGGCGCATCTGCGAGACCGAACCGATGCTGGGCAGGGCCTCGCCGCGGAAGCCCATCGTGTGCAGCGCGAACAGGTCGCTCTCGTCGTTCAGCTTGCTGGTGGCGTGCGGCTGGACGCACAGGGCCAGGTCGTCGCGGTCCATGCCGACGCCGTCGTCGGCGACGCGGACGAGGCCCTTTCCGCCGGCCTCGATGGCGATCTCGATCCGCGATGCCCCGGCGTCCAGTGCGTTCTCGACCAGTTCCTTGACGACGGACGCCGGCCGCTCGATCACCTCGCCCGCGGCGATCTTGTTCACCAGGTTGGCAGGCAGGACATGTACTCGACCCATCCTGGGCCCCGTCGAAAGTTTGGCGCCGGTCCGCTCACGCGAGGGGCATTATAGAGACGGATGCGGGTCTTATCAATTTGCGGCCGGGCCAGCCCCAGCCGGGCAATTGAGGCTTGACGGCGTTCGTTGGAAGGGGATATAAAGAGTGGCCGCGGGCGATTAGCTCAGTTGGCTAGAGCGCTTGCTCGACATGCAAGAGGTCACAGGTTCAAGTCCTGTATCGCCCATCGAATGACGCCCGTTGCTCACACTTGGCAGCGGGCGTCTTTGCTTGGCACTTCCCATGGGCTTGAGGGTCCTCGCCGATGACAGTTTCCCAGCCGCCGAGTCCGTGGGATGACGGCGCGAACCCGGGGAATCTCCCACCGCCCGGTTTCTCCGGATCAGCGGCCGCATTGCCGTTGGATGGTGTTTACACTGTAAAGCAGGCGGGCGTTGCGGCCACGGGAGGTTCGCAACGGGAGACTGCGGCCGGGAAATCGGCCGTCCTGATGGCGACAGGCAGGTGCAATGTGACCCAGCGAATTGGCGTGTGTCTGGTGGCGTGGCTTGCGTTGGCGGCTGTCCGGCCTTTGCTCGGGCAGGAACCCGTCGCGCAGCTTGACGAGTTCAAGGTCAAGCGTGAGCCGGTCTATGCGTTTGCGAGCAAGCCGGTCGTGACACGAAGCGGCGACCGGGTCACGATCGCGTTCGAATCGCAGGGCCTGTGCGACGTGACGGTGGCGATCGAGGATGCCAGCGGCCGCATCGTCCGGCATCTGGCCAGCGGGGTGCTGGGGCCCAATGCGCCCGAGCCGCTGGCCAAGGACTCGAAGAAGCAGTCGATCGTCTGGGACGGCAAGAACGACCAGGGCCGTTACGTCGACCGGATCGACGCGATGACCGTGCGCGTGTCGCTGGGGCTGCGGGCGCAGTTCGAGCGGACGCTGTTCTGGAGCCCCAAGAAGCGGATCGCGCCGGGCAATCGGCCGCAGTTCGCCGCCGCCCCAGAGGGCGTCTACGTTCACGAAGCCGGCGGCATCGATCACCTGCGTCTGTTCGATCACAAGGGCAACTACGTCCGCACGGTCTATCCGTTCCCGGGCGACTACTCCTCCGACGCCGCCAAGGCCGGCGGACCCGACTCGATGCAGGCGGTGCTGTCGGGCGTCAAGGGGTTGCAGTGGTTCCGCTCGCCGATCGACGGGCTGATGATTCCGGAGTGGCAGGGCATTTTCTTCCAGACGCTGCTGACCTCCGGCAGCAACGCGGGCGTCGGCACCGGCCGGACCGGCCCGACGAAGTACGGCTCGGCTGCGACCGCGATGGCCTGGTCGCCCGGGCCGGGCGGCCAGGGGCCGGGGCGGCTGGCCTTGACGATGCGCCGGCTCAACCGCCTGGCCACCGACGGAACGACCGGCGGGCTGCCGCTGGAGGGCCCGCAGACCGCGGAGTCAGGCCGACCCGACCGCGAGGGAAACCCGACCTGGATCTATCCTTCGGCGAGCGTCTTCTCGCCCGACGGCAAGTGGCTCTACCTGTTGCTCGGCAACGCGGTGACGCGGATGGAGTATGCCGGCGACAAGCCGCCCGAACCGTTCATCGGCGAGCCGCTCAAGCCGGGCAAGGACGCGACCCACTTCACGTCGCCTTCGTCGCTGGCCATGGACTCCGCCGGCCGACTCTACGTCGCCGACTATATCAATGACCGCATCCAGGTCTTCACGCCCGACGGCAAGCTCTACAAGAGCGTAGCGTTCCAGAAGCCGCTGCGGGTGTTCGTCTCGCCGAAGAACGGGGACATCTACGTCGGCTCGTGGCTGGCGCTGCTGCCGCACGTGCCGGACATCCGGCTGAAGGCGACCTTCACGCACCTGGGCCCGGTGGATGATCCGAAGGCTATCATGAGCTGCCCGCTGCCGTTCGCCTCCTACAGCGAGGGCGTCTTCATGAACCGCACGTGGAACACGCACGAGCTGTTCATGGACTTCCACGCCGATCCGCCGACGCTCTGGATCGTGCCCGGCAGCGGCGATTCGGACTCGCAACTGATGCAGCAGCGGCGGGACTACTCGAAGGGCCAATGGCAGTTCTCCGGCTGGGCGGCGTGCCACTATCGGCTGGCCATCGAGAAGGGCGGGAAACTGTACGAGGTGGACAACTTCGCCAAGGACGTCGCCACGAAGGTGGGGCGGATCGATCCCCCCTCGACGCCGGCCCACGAGCGGCAGCGGCTCTACGTAAACCCGACGACCGGCAAGCTCTACGTCATGGAAGGCGACAGTGGCGTGGGCAAGTCCACGCGTTCGCTGCTGGAGGTCGACCCGGACACCAACGCGACGCGCGAGATTCCCCTGCCGTTCACGACCGAGGAGATTGCGTTCGACCTTTACGGGATGCTCTATCTCCGCACCGACGTGGCCGTCGGACGCTACCAGTTGAAGGACCTTCGCGAGGTGCCCTTCGACTACGGCGAAGAACTGGAGCACCCGGGCTTCGATGGCGACGGCCGCACGGTCAACTCATTCATCCGCCTGCCGACCACCGGCAAGCCGGGTCAATTTCACCTGGGCGGGTTCGCCGTCTCGCCGCGCGGGAACATCGTCGTCTCCTGCTACAACATCCCCGAGCATCACAGCCGCACCGAGGCCGGGCCGGCGCTGCCGGCTGCGGTGGGGCGGCAGTATGCCCCGCCGATCTATCCGGGACGGGCGAGGTACGGCGAGGTTCACATCTGGGATGAGCACGGCAACGTCGTCCGGGAGGACGTCGTGCCCGGGCTGTCCATAACCGACGGGCTGGCGATCGACCGTGACGACAACATCTACGCGCTATGGGCGGCCCGACGCCTGCTGCCCGGGCAGAACGCCTCCAGCAACACGCCGCAGCGCGAGGGCTATCTGCCCATCAGCAGCGAGACGCTGGTCAAGTTCAAGCCGGGCCAGGCCAAGATTCTTTCGACCAGCAAGACAGTGGTCAACCTTCCCAAGGACATGTTCCCCGACCGCAAGCCGGACGTGCGCGAGGCCGTCGGGGGCCTGGCCTGGGCCCAGGGCGCCGAGTGGATGTACGGCGGCGTCGGCTGCGACGGGTTCATTCCCCACTGGGCGCCCAACTGCTCCTGCTGGAACGCCCGTCCGACGCTGGACCTCTACGCCCGCTCCTTCGTCACCGAACTGGCCCGCAGCCGCGTCGCGGTGCTGGACACCAATGGCAACCTCATCATGCGCATCGGGCGATACGGCAACGTCGACGACGGACGGCCGCTGGTGCTGGCGGATGGACCGGCTGACCCGCATCCCGTCGGCGGCGACGAGGTGGCTTTGGCCAAGCCGAGCTACGTCGCCACCTGGACCGACCACCGGCTGTTCATCGCCGATTACGGCAACTACCGCATCCTCAGCGTCAAGCTGGACTACCACGCCCAGGAGAAGGTGGGTTTGAAGGACGTCGCCGATCAGGCGAAGAAGACGCCCTGATCGGCCGCCGGCGGCTTACTCGGACTTGAACTTCGCGGTCTTGGCGTCGTAGCGGAACAGCACGACCTGCATCCGGTCGTCGTGTGCGGGAATCAACGCGACGCAGACCTTGTGGACGGGGTCATACATCAGGGCGCAGGCGGTGCCGTAGCGGCCATCGGGCAGTTCCACGTCGAGTTCCCGCCAGGTGTTCGTTGCACAATCCATGACGGCGAATCGGCGGGTGTGCATCGCGATCAGGCTGTCGCTATCCGGGTCGTAGACCACCTCGCGCGTGGGCTCGGGCCTGCGGCCGTTCACTTCCAGCCGTGTCCACTCGCCCTGGGGAATCGGCCGCTGGTAGATCCACACTTCCTTCGTCTGCTTGTGGTCGAGGAAGTAGAGCAGCCGCTTGTGAGTGGAGTCGTAGATCATCGGCTGCTCTTCGGAATAGCCGCCGAAGGGGCAGCCCTGCTGGACGGCATTCCACTCGACGCGGGCCTGCTTCTCGTCGCGGATTACCGTGCCGTGGTAGAGCGCCGTTCCGGCGTTCGCGTAGACGCCCAGCGGCGTGCCGACCAGGTTCAGCTCGTAGGGCGTGCCGAACGGCCGCCCGGGCGTGAGGGGATAGCGCCGGTTGTTCGCGGCATCGTAGACCAGCACCCAGCGGCCCTGCTTGTCCGGATCGTAGACGAAGGCGTCGTCCGGGTTGTCGCCGAGCTGGATGGTGATGCGATGAGTCAGCCCGGCCTCCCGCGGGCAGTAGACCATTGTCTTGGATTGCGGGTCGTAGGTGTACCAGCGATAGGTGTGCTGCGACTGCGGACGGCGGTGGTAGTCCCAGCCGGCCAGCGTCTTGTTGAACCGGTAGATCAGCGGCACGAAGCAGGGCGGAGCGTCGAACGACCAGCGGTTGGCGCCGACGTCGTAGAGGGCGATGTCGTTTCCGGCGTAGCCCGCGTGGCCGCCGCCGGTGTAGATCACCACGCCGCGGTCGGTGTCCATCGTTGCGCTGCTCCAGGTCTTGCTGTTGAGGAAGCCCGGATAGTCGGCGATGACCGGCGTGTTGGCCGGCAGGTCGGCCAGCATCTTCGCGGTCGCGGCACGGTCCGGCGGCGGGGCGGCCAGGATCGTATCCATCTGTCGGCGGGCCCGGCTGGTCCAGGTCCACGCGCCCGGCTCGCCCGACTCACGCTTGGGGTCCGGGTCGGCGGCGGTCGCGGCGTCCAGGCGATAGACCCACGTCCCCACGCCCGGGGCCGCCAGCAGGATCACGTCGTCGCGCGTCGAATAGTCGCAACTCAGCCACTCCATGCGACGGTCGGACAAGCGTCCTTTAAGCGGCTGCCAGACGTTGGCGGCGACGTCGTAAGTCCACGCGCACCCGGGGATGCCCTTGCCGCTGGAGGAACGAGGCTGAGGTCGCTTGGTCTCGCCGGTGGCGCCGGTGGCTGTGACCAGCACGACCAGGCCGGCCTTGCCGTCGAAGCAGGCGGCGTAGCGGTCCAGCGGCGGCGGGCAGGACCTCGGCTGGCGAAGCTCCCAGGCCATCGTGGCCGGGTCGAGCACCCAGGTGTCGGCCAAGTAGCGATCCAACGCGTCGCCGCCGAACAGGACCATTCGCTTGTTCTTCGAATCGTAGACGAGTTTGGCGTTGCATCGTAGCGGCGGCTCGTCGCCCTTAGTCACCGGGCGGCGCCACTGGTTGGCGGCGCAGTCGTAGACCCAGGTCGGCGCGCCGCCCTGCGGATTCATGGCCATCGCCCCGCCGAACAGGACGACTTGGTCGCCGACCGGGTCGTAGGCGACGGTCGCAAACGCGAGGGCGTCGCAGGCGACGGGCGGCTTGGCCTTGAGGTCCGTCCACTCGCGCTTCTTCGGGTCGTAGGCGAAGGTCTGGCCGCCGGCGAAGTAGACCAGGCGGTCGCGCTTCGTGTCGTACGCCCCCTGGTGGAAAGTCGGCACGCGCGTCGGGCGGAGCACGCCGTCGCTCTCGACGAACTTCACCCGATTGATATCGCCGAATCCGGCCACCACCTGGTCCTGCACGTCGGTGCGCCACGACTCGGCCGGCAGGTCCTTGGGCTTGTACTTCGCGCCGCCCCAGCCGGGGTATCGGCCGTCGGCCCAGGACTTCTCCTTGCCGATCGGCAGGCAGTCGGCCCACTGCGGCGCCGGCTGGCGCAGCGAGAGGGCGCTCAGTTCGTACGGCCGCGTCCCGGACGGGGCGCCCTCAGGCCGGCCCCAGATCGCGAACTCGTCGGTTGCGGGCAGGTAGAACACGTCGCTCCAGGTCTGGAGCGGCATGCTCGACGGGCTGACCGCGACCCACGTGTTGGGCGCCAGGTCGGCCAATTTGAAGGCGGCCGGTTCGTCGGCATGGGCAGCATGGGCCCAGACGCCGCAGGCGATGTAGGTCAGCGGAAGGATCAGTCGCAGTCGCATGCTCGTCTCCAGTTGTCCCGTCACTTGATCTCGACCGTCTCGGCTGCGGCGAAGGTCTTGGCCAGCCGCATCAGCCGAATGTTCACGATGTCCGAAACGTAGACGTAGTCGTCGGTCGCGTCGACGCTGTTGGGCCAGCCCATCGGCACGCCTGCGGTCGGGATCGTGTCGCCCACCAGCCCGCCGGTCGAGTCGCGGTTGGCGTACTGGCCGAACTCGACGATGCGGTTGCCGGCGTTGTCGATGACGCCGACGCAGGGGACCAGCGACGAGGGGTAGTAGATGCGACCGTAGGCGTCGACGCCGAACCGCGGCGTGCGGCTGAAGAAGTCGCTGATCGAACCGAAGGGAACGTCGTAGGCCTTGGCGGCCGACTCGGGCTCGGTGGGGAAGAGGTTGCCCGACGCCAGCGAGCCGGTGGGGGCGATCTTGTAGATGCGTCCGGTCGTTCGGAGGAACTTGCTGTCGTGTTCGAAGCCCTTGGGCAGGGCCGTCGGCTGGCCGTCGAACTTGGCAAGGTAGAGGTTGCCCTGCGGGTCGAAGCGGATGCCGCCAGCGCGGATCTTGTCGAACTTGCTGAACAGCAGGCCCTCCCATGGCACGGTGGCGGTGGCGTGGAAGAATCGCGGATGGCCGCCGTAATCGGCGCCTGTGCCCAGGGCGCTGAGCGTGGCCAGGCTGCCGTCGGGCGCGGCGGCGATGCCGCGGTCGCCGCGGCCCAGGCCGATGCGCCAATCGTTGCTGAGCACCGGCGTGCAGATGTTTCTGCCGGACTCGCCGACGGGCGCGGGCGCCAGGATCGGACCGCTGTCGAGTTCCCACCGCAATACAGGCTGGCGGTCGCCGCGCGTGTAGAGCCAGCGATTGCGGGCGTCGACCGTCAGGGCGATCGCGCGGATGGGGGCGTCCTTGGCGCTCATCAGTCGTTCGATTCTCGGGTTGGCCCAGTCTGCGACGCGGAAACACAGGCCGAAACCATCGGCGAAGTAGACACTGCCGGTCTTGGCATCGACCTGCATGTGCTGCATGTCCAGCGCCCACTGGTCGTTGGCCTTCTCAAAGTCCTTCACCAGTTCCAGTCCCTTGGTCGAACTGCGATAGACCCGCACGGGCAGGCCCGAATAGGCGACCCAGACGAACGTCTCGGCCTTGGACCGAGCGACGGCCATGTGCGTTGGCTGGCTGTAGTGCTGCACGTGGCAGAGCGGGACGGTGGCCGACGGAGCGTCGTCCTTGCTCCAGTCGTCAAACTTCAGGAGCGTCAACTCGCCCCCGCCGTGGTAGTGCCCTTTGCGCGTGGTGACGAACAGCGTCTTGGAGTCGGCAGCCAGGCCGACGGCGTCGGGATATTCGCACGCGATCTGGCGGACGGGCTTGCCCGCGGCGTCCTGGATCAGGATGCGCTTGTTCTGCCGGTCGCAGATGAACAGGCGCCCATCCGCGTCGGCAGCGACACCCTCGAGGGCGGCATAGTTGCCGTATTTCGCGTCGGCGATCGGCGACGCGCCACGTTTGTCCAGGTCGGTGATGATCGTGTCGGCGTCAAGCGCGAAGACGACCTTCGCGGTCCGCGTCGCATAGTCGACCTGGTAGACTTGGCCGTCGCGCCACGGGCCGCTGCTGTCGGCGCCGGTGCGGTCGCGGCCCTTGGTCGGCGACGTGAACACGCCGGCCAGGTAGAAGCTCTTGCGATCGGGCGCGACCGCGATCTGCATCTGCCCGACGAAGCCGGTCGCCTTGGGAGCGTTGATCAGCGACCCCTCCAGCATCGGCTGAGCCGGGATCGTCCCGTCGGTGTTCACTCGCAGCACCCGCAGGCCGGATTCCAGCCACAGTTCGCTATCGCCGGGGGAGGGGATCAGGTTGGCGATCGCCCCGCGCGTGCCCGCGATGAGCGTTCGCGTGATGGCCGGCGAGGCGACATCGGCGTAACCGGGCGTGTAGGTCCCGTCCTCGCGGATGTTCAGCCCCCAGCCCTTCATCTGATCGGTCGGCTTGCCGGCTGGCGGCGGGTAGACCGTCCGCAGATACTCGCCGTCAGCCGAGTAGGCCCGCAGCGCCGGCGGGCCGTAGTTGTTCGCGTTGCCCAACACGTAGACCGTGCCGTCGGGCTTGGCCTCCAGCCCGGTGATCCGCCAGGCCGAGTGGTCGCCCTGGCCCATGATCGGAGAGAAGTAGGCGTACGGGTTGCCGCCGACGATGCGGTCCGGCTTTACCCCCATGCCCAGGCGGACCCGGACGCGGAAAGGCCCGTCGCCGGCTGCCTGGCAGTAGTCGTCGTTGCCGTCCCATGACAGATCCTGCGACAGCCCGGGCTTCAGCGGTGCGGGCGGATCGGCCTTGGCGCCCAGCACGCCGGCGGCCAGGTGTCGCACGGCCTGTCCCTTGGCATCGAGCACGCAGACGGCGACGTCGGTGGGCCCGCTGACGGCGAAGCGGATCGTGACGACCTTACCGTCACGTGTTGCCGTCGGCGGAGCCGCAAACTTCGCGGGCGTGTCGGCGGCTGCCGACCGGGCGATCAACAACGCGAGGAGCAGAACGGCCAATCGTTTCATCGAATGTCTCTCTCGGTGGAGGGGTCGTAAGTCCTGGCCGCGCGGCGACCGTCGCGCGCAGCGAATCTCTAAACCATCCTTCGCGCCGGATGATGCGGATGTTCTTCCGCGGTGGCGGCAAACGGGCAGGAAACACCTGTCACAACCGGCCCGGCCGCCCCTCACGGCCGGTCCGGTTTGCTGTCGAGTCAAATCGGACAATCTTCTATCCGCGTCCGCTCAGGCCTTCCGCCGCCGGACGCTTCCGCCGATCAGGCCCAGCCCGCCCAGCAGAAGCAGGCCCATCGTCGCCGGCTCGGGGACGGCCACGTTGGTCATGGTCATGCCGGCCGTCTCGCTGAAGTAGGCCACATACTCCCCGCCGCCCAGGTCCACCAGGTCGCCGGCGGTCCCCGGGGTCAGCCCGGTGATGTACTGCCAGCCGTTGCCGTGTGCGTCAAGGCCGTTGCCGGTGGCGCCGAACAATCCCTCGAGGGCGAGGAAGTCGATCAGGTTGGCGCCCAGCGTCAGGTTGTCGGCGTCGTCGGTCAGGGCCGCCACGGTCGGCGAGACGGGAATGAACTGGAAGCCGGTGTCGGTATTGTCGTCCTTGACCAGATATTTGACGCCTTCCAGGCCGCTCCCGACCGTGTCGCTGTAGTAGATGTGATTGTTCAGCGATGCGAACTGGCCCTTGAGCGAATTGGCGACCGGGCCGTCCACGAAGTTGACCGGCTCGCTCTTGACCCAGATGTAATCGTCCGCGAG
Source organism: Phycisphaerae bacterium (assembly GCA_022072085.1). Lineage (GTDB taxonomy): Bacteria > Planctomycetota > Phycisphaerae > JAJVII01 > JAJVII01 > JAJVII01. The sequence continues at coordinate 94,048 of JAJVII010000008.1, read as the reverse complement.
GTCGATCCCCGTGGTCAGACTGATCTGGCCAAGTGTGTTGTTGTCCAGATTGCCCAGAATGATGCTGCCGCCGGCCGTCAGGGTCAGCGACCCGGCCGTGCCCACAGTGCCGTTCTTGCTCGTGTTCATCGTGCCCAGGATCGCGATATCCCCGGCCACGTCCTGGATGAGGATGCTGCCGGCGCCGCCCCCGCCGGGGACGTCGTTCCATGTGTTGATGCTTCCGGTAACCAGCACCGATGTATAGCCGGAGATGTTGACGCTGCCGGAACTGCTTCGGTTAGTGTCGCTGTCGGTCCTGTCCAGATAAGTCGAGATATTGGCGATCGTGGCCGTTCCGCTGGCCCCGCCGCCGCTGTAGTCGCCTTCAAGAGTGACGTTTCCGCCATTCCACACGTCGTTGCTGCTGGCATAGGCCAGAATGTCCGCCGCCGCGAAGCTGCCGTTGTGATTGATGGTGACTGCGGCGGCGCGCTTGGCCGAGTGGGTGTCGATGTTGCCGGCTATCCCGCCGCCGGTTTGGATCAGGACGTCGGTGGCGGAATAGATCTCCACGTCGCCCGCATATCTGTTGCTGCCCGTGCCGATCGTGTGGGTGGCAATGGAATCCACACGCACGCTGCTGACGAGATTGCCGGATTCGCCGATGAAGACGTCTCCGCCGGACCCGTTGCCATAGCTGTGGGTGTCAATGGCGCCGAGGGAGACCACGGCGGCATTGTAGATTCCCACGTGCCCGCCGCCGTCGATGTTCCAGTTGTTCACCGTATCCAGCGATAACGAGCCGGATGCGCCGATCAGGTCGTTGTTGCCCATGTCCAGCGTGATAGCCGTGGGGCTGCCGTTTGAATTCAGACTGTAGCCGTTGAGGTCCAGGTCGCCCACGAACCCGCCGGCTGCCGGCGTGCCGCTGCCGGTGGAGGCATTGCCGAATTCGTAGAGATACGGCGCCGACGCCGAGCTGGCGTCCTTACTGACGGCGCCTCCCGATCCGTCATCGGCCAGGTTGCCGAGGATGGGGTCCCCGCTGCTGAAGTCGAAATTTCCCTGCAAATACAGCGTGTCTGCTTGCGCCGCACCCGCCGAGGCAATCAGAAACGTTGCTATCGCCAGTAGCTTGATTGGCTTGCGATTCATGGCAGCTCTCTTTCCTTCCGTGCGTGTCATTTTCTCCCCTACCAAGTAGCGGGATGACATCACATGCAAACGGCGTGCCAGTTGCCACCGGTGATCAGGCTCTGGTTGCTGTGCAGATACAGGACGTCGGCGTGAGCCATGCCGCCGCTCCAGGCCAACAGCGCCAGGACGGTCAAGGCGGCCAGTACTGTGACTGCCCTCCGGCCGCTCTTTGGTTATCGCTCTGTTCATAATTTCTCTCCTTTGCTGATCGGACCCGGATGTAGAACTCCAAGTCTTGTTCCGTGACACTCTGTGTGAGGAGCATGAGTAGCAAACCGTGTGCCAGAAGCCGGGCAACCCTCACTGCCTGTGACGTAGTGCATTTCGAAACAATGAGTTATGGAAATCCGTACGCAGGCCTGCTGGCCTGCTTCTGACGCCCGCCACGTTGCTGTCTCACGACAGGAATTACAGCACCGTGCTGCGTATGATGCATATCATGCTTTATATGCTATAGTTAAGCGAGCGACTCGATGTGCATTCAGATCAACAGGCGAAGGGGATTCAGCCGCGCGGGCCTGACGGACCGGGAACGCCGGCCACCGATCCGCAATCGACGTAGACCGAGCCGAGCCAGAATGTTGTCGTCGTCTCTGGGTGGTTGTGGTGATCGGCCAGGATGTCCACGGCCAGTTCGCCCAGCCGCTCGGGCGAGCCCTCGTCGAAGCGGGTCAGTTGATTGAGCAAATCGGGTTCCAGCCGCGGACGCAGTCCGGCGGAAATCACGCTGACCTGTCCGGGCACATTCAGGCCGGCCTGCCTGCACGCAGCGATGATCGTGCAACCGATGGGCTGGTCCACACCCACCAGCGCCGTCGGGCGGTCGGGGCGGGCGAGCAACCGTTGCAGGTCTTGCCGCGAGGGCAGGCGTTTGCTGGGGTTGCCGTAAACCATCAGTGACGGATCGACCTGGAGCCCGTGGTGCTCATGGGCCAACTGGAAACCGGCGAGCCGCTGCTGCGACTGGCGGTGCGTCTCGGCATGCAGGCCCACCAGGGCGACCCGGCGGTGGCCAAGTTCCAGCAGCTTGTCGGTCGCTTCGTAGATGGCCCGGCGCATGTCTCTGCCGACCAGGTTCACCTGGGCCACGCCGGGGAAGTCGTCGACGACGACGAAGGGAATGCCCTTGGCCTGCCAGGCCAGCAACGTCGCGTCGGGCAGTGGTTCGAGCAGCACGAGAACCCATCCTGCCAACTGGGGGTCCTCGCCGGCCAGCCGCCTGAGGGTTTCGGGGGCGTTGAGATCGCCGGGTTCCCGATCCACGGCCATCTTCAGGCCGTAGCGGTCGCATCGCTTGGAGACGCCGGCCAGCACCGTCTCGGAAAACAGTTCCTTGGGGGTGTGAGTGTTCAGCACCCGGATGCGTGAGATCGGCATGCGGCGTGGCTGCTGAAGGACGATCGTCCCCTGGCGTTCGTGAAGTGCCACGATCCCCTCGCCGGCCAACTGGGCGAGCGCCGACTTGACCGTCTGCTCGGTCGCGTGCGTCAGCCCAGCCAACTGCCGGTAGCCCGGCAGGCGGGAGCCGGGCAGATAGTGCATCAGCCGCCGACGCAGTTCGGTGACCACGTGGTCCAGCCGCGATTTGGACTTGTCGATTCTCGTCATTGCCACGGACCCCGTCAGCCACACGGCCGTTGTCTGAGTCGCAGGAACAACGGCGTGGCTGCAACGCGAGCATTGTAGCCCGGCCTGCACGAATTGGGAGAGGCCAATCAGCGGACGACCGCCCCGGGGCCTGGCAAGACGCAGCAGATCAGGATTATCCGGGAACCCTTTGGACCCGGGGGCCGTTCCTTGGGTAGCAACCGGAGCAGGACGCAGGCATGATCCACGGCGACGGTGCAATACGATTGACGATGGCGGCCCTGATGGCGGCCTGGGGGCCCGCCTTCTGTCGTTGCCGGGTTGTCGTCGGCCACGAGTCGGCTGCACAGGCGAGGCGCCTGCTCGCGGCCCGCCCGTTCCGCGCGGGATGCTGCCATCGACAGGCCTCGGCGGCGGCCGAGCCCGGCCGGGTCGCCGACGTCGCCCCTGTCGCCGACGTCGCCCCTGATGGCCATGCGCCGCCGCCAGCGGCCCCGTGCCGTTGCGGGGTGCGTCAGGGCGTCGTCACGCCGGCGGTTGCGGATCAGGTCGCGCCGACGCGTGTTCTGCTGCTCGTCCAACCGCACGGCCTTGCGGCGGCCGACGCGGGCATCGGCAGTCCGATGGCGCCTGAATTTTTCCCGACCGCCAGGGCCGGTCCGGCACTTCAACTTCCGGCTGGTCAAACCCTCCATTCCTGGCATATCCTCCTGCTTATCTGAAAGCGGAAGGCACGACGCCGGCGACTTGCGCAGCCTGGGGACCAGCCGGCGACCGCTTCGCACTTCACGGAACGGCAAGGAGAGAATCATGCGAGTCAGAACAGCTTGGCTGGCGGGCCTCGGCGTGGTCGTCCTGCTGGCGAGCGTCGGGTGCGAGTCGGCCCCGCGCGATGCGACGCCGCTGTCGCAGTGGATTCGACAGGATCCGGCCTCGTGGCAGGTGACCGAGGGCGGCGCGACACACACCAGCCGTACGCTGGCCAGCCAGCCGGCGCCGGCTTCGCCCGAGGCCCCCACCGCCCCCCTGGACGGCGCGGATGACTACGTCCGCGAGGCGTTGAAGTACAACCCCGGCATCCGGGCGGCAGAGCACAAGGTGAGCCGACTGCTGGAGCGCGTGCCGCAGGCCCGCAGCCTGGACGACCCGATGCTGATGGTTGCGCCGATCGGGGAGATGGCCCAGACGGCGGCCGGGCAGGTGGGGACGATGACCAGCCTCAGTCAGAAGCTCGTTCTGCCGGGCAAGCTCGACGCTCGCGGCCAGGTCGCTTATCAGGAGGCGGCGATGGCGGTGCAGGAGTTGGCGGCCATGCGGCTGGCGGTGACGGCCGACACGCGGCGGGCCTACTGGGCGTATTACTTTGCCGTCCGGGCAATCGAGGTGACCAACCAGAGCCGCGCCCTGCTGTCGCAATTCAGGCAGATCGCCGAAGCCAAGTACAAGGCCGGCACGGCAAGCCAGCAGGACGTCCTGCGGGCCTCGGTCGAACTGAGCAATCTGGACAATGAGCTGATCACGCTGCGTCAGCGCCAGACGACAGCGGTGGCGATGCTGAACAGCCTGCTGGACCAGCCGGTCACTGCGAGCCTGCCCGAGCCCAAGGCGGTCTCGCTGAACTCGATCTCGCTTAGCCTGGATCAGTTGCTGGCTGACGCAGCCGAGGCCAACCCAGCCTTGCAGAGGTTACGCGAGAAGATTGAGGGCGACCGCCAGCGGCTGCGGCTGGCCCGGTTGCAGCGGGTGCCCGACCTGACCCTCAGCCTCAATTACAATTTTGTGGATGACGCCGGTCTGGCCAAGATGACCCGCAATGGTGACGATCAGTGGTGGATTGGCTTCAGTGTCAACGTGCCAATCTGGTTTGAGAAGCTGGCGGCGGCAGAGCGGGAAGCCCGGCAAGGCATCTTCGAATCGGCTTCCGACCTGAGCAACGAGCAGAACCGAATCTCCTTCCGCGTGCAGGATGCGTGGGTGAAGATGGATACGCAACAGCGGCTGGTGGTGCTGTTCCGCAACGTGATTATCCCCCAGGCCCGCCAGACAGTGGAGGTCTCAGACACCGGCTACCGGGCCGGAAGAATCGACTTCCTGACGCTGGTGGACAACTGGCGGAAACTATTGAACTTCCAGCTCCTCTACGAGCAAAGCCTGTCGACGCTGGAACAGAACTTCGCCGAACTCCAGCAGGCGGTTGGGCGGGACCTGCACCGAGGCCCGGGTCCGGCCACACCCCCACCGGCGACTCAACCGGATGGGACTGCACCCGCGCCGCCGCGGGGTGAATTGAAACCAGACACGACAGAGGCATCCACAGCCCCGGCGACCAGTCTGACGCCAGCCCTTGATGCTGCTTCAGACCCGAACCACGACGCGCCCGCTCCCGACGGCGGGCCGATGGAGCGCTGACATGTCCGATGAATCTGATGCGAATATCGAGAAGGATACCAAGCCCGCGGTCGACGCAGAATCGGTCGGGCACAGCCCGTCGCCCAGTTCCAAGCCCCCCCGCGGGCCCAGCTTGCGGGTGCTGATTGTGCTGTTGATCGTCCTTGTCGGCGGGCTGTGGGCCGGCGCGCGGTGGAATGCCAGTCTGTCGGCCGGCGCCCACAAGGTGTGGAACCGAATCGCCGGTCGGGCGGCCCCGGCCGAGGCCGAGGACGGCGTGCATTATTACACCTGCGGCATGCATCCGTGGGTGATCTTGCCCAAGCCGGGGGATTGCCCAATCTGCCACATGAAGCTCACGCCGCTAGATCCGTCCAAATTCTCCGGCAAAGTCACCATCGACCCGGTGGTGGTGCAGAACATCGGCGTGCGGATTCAGCCGGTGACCACCGGGCCGCTGGCGCGCACCATCCGCACGGTCGGCACGGTGGACTACGACGAGACGCGGGTTCGAGACATCAACACCAAGATATCCGGCTGGATCGAGAAACTGGACGTGGACTACCTTGGTGCGGCGGTAAAGGTGGGCGACCCCCTGTTCGAGATCTACTCTCCGGACCTGTTCGCCGCCCAGGAGGAGTACCTGCTGGCGGTCAAGAACGCCGGGCAGATCGGAGCCAGCTTCGTGCCGGATGCAGCCCGCGGCGCCCAGGATCTGGTCCAAGCTGCCCGTACGCGGCTGCTCTACTTCGACATCGCTTCGGCGCAGATCGACGCCCTGGCCAAGGCCGGCAAGCCCAGCAAGACCATGGTCATCGCCAGCCCCTACGAAGGCGTGGTCATCGAGAAGCACGCCAACGAGGGGATGAAGGTGAATGCCGGGATGCAGATTTTCCGCCTTGCGGACCTGTCCAAGGTGTGGGTCATGGCCACCCTCTACGAATACCAGTTGCCCTATGTCTCCCTGGGCCAGGAAGCGGTGATGACACTGGCCTACATCCCCGGCCAGAGCTGGACGGGCAGGGTGATCTACATTTATCCGTACCTCAATGAGAAGACGCGCGAGGTGAAGGTGCGACTGGAGTTCCAGAACCCGGGAGGGCTGCTCAAGCCGGGCATGTTTGCCAACATCCAGCTCCAGAGCCAGTTGGCCGAGGACCGGGTGCTGGCCCCTCGGTCGGCAATCATCGACACCGGAGAGCGGCAGGTGGCCTTCGTCAGCCTCGGTGAGGGCCAGTTCGAGCCGCGCAACGTGATGATGGGCGTTCAGGCCGGCGACGACCGGGTGGAAATCCTCGACGGGCTGAAGCCCGGCGAGATGGTGGTCATCTCCGGGCAATTCCTGATCGACAGCGAGGCCAAGATCCGCGAGGCCCTAGCCAAGATGATCCGCGGCGATATGGCCGCCGACCAGAAGCCGGTGGCCGCCCTGGCCGGCCGCAGTGAACTGGAGTCCCTGCCCGACTCCGTCTCCGACGCCCTTAACACCGCCGTCCGGTCCTACCTGGCCATCGCAGACAAACTGGCCGGCGACACGATCGAGGGCATCGGCCCGGCGGCCAGCAACTTGGCCGACGCCCTGGCCCGGCTGGTACTGACTGACATCCCCGATCATCCGCACTTCTGGCACCAGCACAAGGAAGTGGCAACGGCCGGTGGCATGGCCCGGAAACTGGCCGAGGCCAAGGACATCGTTGCGGCGCGACAGAAGCTGGCCGACCTGAGCGTCGCCTTGGCTAAGCTGCTCAAGGCCACCGGCGTTCCGCCGTCCTTTCAGCAGGAGGTCCAGGAACTGCACTGCCCCATGTTCATGAAGGATCAGGGCGGCGGTTTCTGGTTGCAGGCGGCCGGCAATGTGCGAAACCCGTATTTCGGCGCCCGCATGATCGACTGCTTCGACCAGCGCAAGGCCCTGCCGATCACCGGCCGATCCGGTGAACCGGCGCCATCGACGCAGCCGGCCGAGCACGTCCTGATGCCAGAAGCGCCCGCCACTCAGGCGGCCGAGCCGCAGCCAGTCCACCTGAATGCAGCCGGGCAGCGGGGGTTGGATCGCCTGATGGCGAACTACCTGAAGCTCACGCGGATGCTGGCCCGGGACGAGTTCGAGGGTACGGCTGCGGAGTTGCCCGGCATCAAACAGTCGGCCGACGCCCTGGCCGCCGCCGGGCCTGCGCCGGTGACCGACCTTGCCGTCAGAATTGCCAAGCTGGCCGGGCAGAAGTATGCCGACGTCACCGCCCTGCGGTTGGCCCTGAAGGATTTGTCGCTGGCGATGATCGAGTTGGCCAAGCTGGCGCCGCCCAGTCCAACCGTCGCCCCGGCCCTCTACCAGCTCCACTGCCCGATGACCAAGGCCGACTGGCTCCAGACCGACACGTCGGTGGCCAACCCGTATTACGGCCAAGAGATGCTCACCTGCGGCTCGGTCGTCGCGACGCTGCGCGAGCCTGCCGCACTCAACGCCCCGGCGTCGCAACCGCAAGGAGGTCATTGAATGTCCGCCAATCGCACGTTCTCGCGGGCCTGCCGGCCGGCGATGGCGGGCCGGCTGGCCGACGACAAGGTGGATGGCGTCGCCGAGCAGATCAAGGCTATCCGAGCCGACGCGGCCGCGCTGGCTGACGCCGCCGATCAGGCCGAACTGAAAGAGTTGGCCGACAAGCTGAAGACCGCCACGACCGGCGCCGACTCAGGCGACCTGGCCAAGGCACGCGCAGCCCTGAAGACGCTTTCGCCTCTGCTCATCGAACTGCTCGACTGGACCGGCCCCGGTGACATCGACCAACGGCTGTATGTTGTTCACTGCCCGATGGCCAAGGCCGACTGGCTCCAGACGGGCAAGGCAGTAGCCAACCCATATTATGGCCACGACATGCTGACATGCGGTTCGGTCGTAACGACATTCGGGCCGGTGGCGACCAGCCAGCCGGATTCTCCGCAGACGCCGCAATCGGAGGTCAGGCCGTGATCGGCAAACTCATCCAGTGGTGTATCAATAACCGGGCCATGGTGCTGCTGTTGACGCTGTTCGTCATCGCCGGCGGCATCTGGGCGACCTTCACCATCAAGCTTGACGCGATCCCCGACCTGTCTGACGTGCAGGTGGTCATCCGCACGGAGTTCCCGGGCCAGGCGCCGCAGATCGTTGAAGACCAGGTCACCTACCCCCTGACGACCGCCATGCTGGCCGTGCCGTACGCCAAGGTGGTCCGCGGCTACAGCATGTTCGGCAGCAGCTTCGTCTACATCATCTTCGAGGACGGCACGGACCTGTATTGGGCCCGCAGCCGCGTCCTGGAGCAACTGAGCTTCGTGGCCGGAAAGCTGCCATCAAACGTCTCTCCCCAGCTCGGGCCGGACGCAACCGGCGTCGGATGGGTCTACGAGTATGTCCTGACAACCGGCAAGTACTGCCCCGATCACCACAACGGCGCATGGCACGACCCCGACCATGACCAGTGGTATGCCGACGCGGCCGAGGCCCCCGAGGCGGTCCGCCCCCGACTGGTCCACCACCGCGTCTTTCAGGATTCGCGTTACATCTACGCCGACCTGAAAGAGAACCGCCGCTACGATACTCCCGAGAAGGCCCCGGCGGAGGCCCGCGGGCGGCTGGAGAGGATCGAACTGGTCAAGGGCCGCGACACCTGTCCCTTGGATGGCAGGAACCTGGTCCGTAGCGATCAAGATCTGGCGGACTTGCGCGGCCACCAGGACTGGTATCTTCGCTATGAGCTGACCGCGGTGGATGGGGTCAGCGAGGTCGCCTCGCTTGGCGGCTTCGTCAAGCAGTATCAGGTTGTCGTCGATCCGGTCAAACTGCTGGCGTACAAGATTCCAGTCCAGCAGGTGCGGATGGCCCTTCAGCGGTCCAACAGCGATGTGGGCGGCAGGCTGATCGAGATTAGCGAGACGGAGTACATGGTTCGCGGGCTAGGCTACCTGGGCACGTTGAGCGATGCAGAGATCGCGGACGCCCGGGCGGCCGGCAAGAGCGTCGACCGGATTCGCACCGAGCGGGTGTTGACGGACCTGCGCAAGATCGCTCTGGGCGCAACGGAGGACGGGACCCCGATCTATCTTGCCGACTTGGCCGAGGTTCGCACGGGGCCGGAGATACGACGCGGCGTGGCCGACTGGAACGGCGAAGGCGAGACCGTCGGCGGAATCATCGTCATGCGCTTCGGCCAGAACGCCCGCACGACGATCGATCGCGTGCGGCAGAAGCTGGCCGACCTGGAGAAGGGCCTGCCGCCGGGGGTGGCGATCGAGGTCGGCTACGACCGCAGCGACCTGATCGACCGGGCGGTGCACACGCTCAGCGGCACGCTGATGGAGGAGATTACCGTCGTCGCGCTGGTGTGCATCCTGTTCCTTCTGCATGCCCGCAGCGAATTGGTGGCGGTCTTCGTGGTGCCGACCGGCGTCCTGGCGAGCATCCTGCTGATGCGCCTGCTGGGGATCAACGCGAACATCATGAGCCTGGGCGGCATCGCCATCGCCATCGGCGTGATGGTGGACAGCTCGATCGTCATGGTCGAGAACTCCCACAAGCACCTCGACCGCGAGGAGGATCGGCTGCACCGGCTGGCAGCGGCCGGTCTGGCAGGGGTGCCGGAGGACCGACGCAGCATCATCGCTCGGGCGGCGACGGAGGTCGGCCCGAGCCTGTTCTTCAGCCTGCTGATCATCACCGTCAGCTTCCTTCCGGTCTTCGCCTTGGGCGAGCAGTCCGGGCGACTGTTCCGCCCGCTGGCGTTCACGAAGACCTTTGCCATGGGCAGTTCGGCGTTCCTGGCGGTGACGATCATCCCGGTGCTGATGAGCCTGTTCATAACGGCCCGCGTGTTGCCTAAACGCTGGGGCTGGAAGACCAACCTGGCCGTGACCATGCTGACGATGCTGATTCCGGCGGCAATCATCCTGTTGCTGCCGCTGTCCGCCCTGGCCCCGTATCGCCACTGGCTGGCGATCGGGTGGATCGTCCTGGCGGGGATGCTGCTGGTGCCGCAGAAGATCATCCACGAGCGGGCCAATCCGATTTCCTGGGCGCTCCAGCGTCTGTATCACCCATTCTTTGTGGCGGTGATGTCGCGGAAATGGCTGACGTTGGCCGTCGCCTTCACGCTGCTGCTGATCACGCTCTGGCCGCTCAGCCGCCTCGGCAGCGAGTTCATGCCCCCGCTGGAGGAGGGCGACCTGCTCTACATGCCCACCACCGACCCAGGCATCAGCATGGACAAGGCTCGGGAATTGCTCCAGCAAACCGACAACCTGATCAAGCAGTTTCCGGAAGTCGAGTCGGTTCTGGGCAAGGCCGGGCGGGCGGAGACCGCCACCGACCCGGCCCCGCCCAGCATGTTGGAGACCACCATCACCCTCCGCCGCGACAAGAGCCGCTGGCGGCAGAAACCGCTGACCCGTTTCTACAGCGGCTGGCCGGCCTGGGCTCGCTGGCTGCCGGCCAGGATATGGTCGGATACCCGGGCGATTACCGTGAACGAACTGATCTACGGTTACGAGTGGCCCGACGGCAGACACGTGCCGGGGCTCAACGAGGTGGTCCAGATTCCCGGACTGACCAATGCCTGGACCATGCCGATCAAGACTCGCATCGACATGCTTTCCACCGGCATCAAGACGCCGGTGGGCATCAAGGTGATGGGCCCGGACCTCAAGACCCTGTCGGAACTGGCCAGTCAGATCGCCCAGGTGGTCAAGACCTCCGATGGGACCGGCCCCTATACCGTCAGCGCTTTCCCCGAGAAGAGCGTCGGCGGGAATTACCTGGATATTCGTCCGCGGGACGACCTGAGCGACGAGCAGCTTCAGCGCTACGGGCTTAAGCGGGCCGACGTGCAGGACGTAATCATGAGCGCCCTGGGCGGCATGAACGCCACCTCCACCGTCGAGGGCCTGCAACGCTACCCGGTCAACATCCGCTATCCCCATGAGCTGCGCGATAACATCGATTCACTCAAGCAGACACTGGTGGCCACACCCAATGGCGCTCAAGTGCCCCTGGCCCAGTTGGCCACTTTCAATATCCACAAGGGCCCGCCGATGGTCAAGAGCGAGAACGCCCGGCTGACGAGCTGGGTCTACGTCGATATCGCCGGCATCGACGTGGGCACCTACGTGGCCAACGCCCAGCGGGCTGTTGATGCGGGAGTTAAGCTGCCGCCCGGCTACAGCGTCGTCTGGTCCGGGCAATATGAGTACATGGAGGCGGCCCGCAAGCGGCTGATGGTCGTCGTGCCCATCGCTGCGGTGCTGATCATCCTGCTGCTCTATATGGCCACGCATAGCTGGCTGAGGGTCGGCATCGTCCTGCTGGCCGTCCCGTTCAGCCTGGTCGGGGCCGTTTGGTTGCTCTACTTCCTGGACTACAACCTGTCCCTGGCGGTGTGGGTGGGCATCATCGCCCTGGCCGGGCTGGACGCCGAGACCGGCCTGGTCATGTTGCTCTATCTGGACAACAGCTTTGAGCGGTTCCGAGCCGAGGGCCGCATGCGGAACCCCGACGACCTCTGGCACGCCGTCCATGACGGCGCCGTGATGCGCATTCGCCCCAAGACGATGACCGTTGTCACCACCTTTATCGGTCTGGTTCCGCTGATGTGGGCCAGCGGCGCCGGCGCCGACACCATGCGCCGCCTGGCCGCCCCGATGATCGGCGGCTTGGCCATAAGCTTCATCATGGAATTGCTGGTCTATCCGGTCATCTTCTATCTGGCCAAGCGCGTCGCGCTGACCGGCCGGTTCCACCACGCTGCAACGGCGCAGGTTTCGCCGACCGTCGCTTGATCCTGCGGGCTCGCCCGGCGTTCGGCGGGCGTTGCCCCGAGGCAATCGCGCCCGGTCTTCGGCCAAGCCCCGTCGCTTGCGACGGGGATTCATTCCGCTGCAAGCAGCAGACTTATCCGATCTCGATGAGATTCCGGCTCGCCGCTTCCCCTGCCTACTTGACTGGGCTCCCATCGAACTCTCTACTACGTCAAGCACGACGGCCCAGCCGGCATGCGACGGTGGCGGCAACCTGTGCGATCCGCGCTACGTTCAATTTACGGAGACCTGCGATGACCTGCCCGGCGATCCTGATCCTGCTGCTCTGCGTGCTCTGCTCCTGCTCCATGGCCGCAACGCCCGGCGTGCTCATCGAGGACGGCCAGGTCCGCAACGCACCCGTTCGGGGGCCCGCCCAGTCGCGTCAGGCCGCCGTCGTCGTGCCGCGGGCGTGGATGCGGGCGCCGGAAGCCCTGACCACCGCCCATCGCCAGGCCGGGCTGCTCTACGCCGTCATTCCCGCCCGGTTCGATGCCCCCGTCGGTCCGTTCAGGCCCGGCGAGTCGGTGAAGGTCGATGCCCTTGTCGAGCGTGTCGCCGCCGCCACCGGCACGCGCATCCGCTGGATCAACGACGTGGTCGTCTTCGATCCGCCGGCAGCCGAGAAGCAGGACGGCCGCGAGGACGTATCGTCCCTCGACGCACGCGGCGACTCGGACGCGGCCGTGCCGCTGACGCGGTTGGCCGGCAGCGACGACGGCTCGACGCGCCTCCAGGCGCTGGCTGCCCTGTGCCGGCTGGAGGGCGAATTCATCTTCCGCGCCTGGCCCGGCCGCGTCTCGATCTTCGAGGTGCTGGCCGACCGCATCGACCGCAAGGGCCTGCTGTTCGCGCTGGAGCAGGGCGGGCCGGTCGGCGGGCGGAACTGGAAACTCGCCGTCGAACTGCTCGCCCGGGCCCGCGAGCCCGTGCTGGCGCGGCAGCTCTGGGAGCACGCCTGGCTGGACCATTCCGGCACGATGGAACTGAGCCTCTGGGGCCTCGGCCGCTGCGGCGACCCCTGTGGCCGCTGGGCGATGCGGGCACGCGTGCGCGAGGTCGTCACCAACGAGCCGTCGCACCGCTACCTGGCTGCGATGGCCCAGGGACAACTTGACGCCGCCGACCGCCTGACGCCCGACGCCGGCGACAAGGACGTCGAGGTTCGCCGGGCAGTCGCGTTCGGCCTGGGCTTCTGTCGCCCGGACAACGAGTCGGCCCAACGCTGCCTGATGAGCCAACTGGCCGACGCCGACCCAGCGGTCCGCTTCGTCGCTTGTCAGTCACTGGCCAGGCTGGGCACGGAGACGGCCCGCGCGAAGCTGGCTGCCTTGGCCGCCGACACCCAGGCCGCGAGCGACCTGCGGGTGTCGGCGCTGACCGCGCTGGTCGAGGTCAGCGCCGGCCGGGCCGAGGAGGTCGTTGCCAAGACCGCCGCCGACGCCGACCCAGCGGTCCGCGCCGCCGCCGCCGAACTGCTGGCCGACGTGCCAGGTGTCAGAGCCGAGGAACTTCTCCTGCGGCTGGCCGACGACAAGGACGCCGGCGTCCGCTGCGGGGCCGTCTGCTCGCTGGCCAGGCTGGGCAGCAAGGCGGGCATCGCCCGGGCGGCCAAGGCGCTGGACGACGCGGCCGCCAACGCGGACCTGCGGATCGCGGCCATCCTGGGCCTGGGGCACAGCCTCTCGCCGCTGGCAGCCGACCCGCTGGGCAAGATTGCCGCCGACGTGAAGGCCCCCGAGCGGCTGCGGAACTACGCCGTCATCGGCCTGGCCCGTCTGGCCGACCGCGCCGGGCAGGAGAAGATGATCGACTTGGCGACGCCCGACTCGCCGCGCTACCTGCCGCTGGCGGTGCGCCACCTGGCGTTGGCGACGCCGCGCGAGACGGCGGAGTTCCTTATCCCGCTGCTCACGCATGCCGACCGGATCGGGGCGTGCAACGCGGCCGGCCGACTCGGCGATCTGGCCTACGGTCCGGCGATCGTCGAACTGCTAGAAGGCAGCGACGTGCTGGACAACCACACGCGGAACGAACACATGTGGGGCGCGGTCCGGTCGGCGGGGCGCGAGGCGACGCTGGCGCTGGTGCAGGCGTCGGCGGACCGTCGTCCGAGCATCCGCGGCGCGGCGGCCTCGGCGCTGGGCGGGCGGCTGTGGCCGGAGGCGGTGGATGCCCTGGTCCGTCTGGGCCATGACCAGGACGCCCGGGTAAGGATGGGCGCCGCCCGCTCGCTGGGCGTCACGCCCGACCCGCTGGCGGCCGAGGCGCTGATCGAAGTGGCAACCGGCGACACGAACACGGCCGTCGCGATCGAGGCCGTCGCGGCGCTGCGCCGGCGGGACTTCCGCGAGATGCCGCGCGTCCGCGAGGCGCTGGCCAAACTGGCTGGCAGCGACCGCGACGCTGGCGGCATCACCGAAGCCCCGCCGGTGGCCGCGCAGCCTGCCAACAGCTTCGTCCTGCGGGCGTGGGACGACCACGCCGAGGAGAACCTGGTTACCAATCTGACCTACGAATCGTCGCTCTGCTATGACGCGTTCAACGGCCGCATCGTGCAGTGGGGCGCTCACGGGCGGCGCTACGACACGCCGCAGACGGCGCTGACCTGGTTCTTCGACGCCGAGTCGTCGCGATGGACGCGGCTGACCGACAGCGTCCACTGGCCCAACGGCGTCTGCGGCGTGCGCGGAACGGCATACGACGACGCCAACCGCGTAGTCATCTCGCCGCGCAGCGGCGGAAGCTGCTCGCACGGCTGGCACAACGCGCTGCGGGCGAACCTGATGCACAGCTCGCCCTGGATCCTCGACGTGACGACCGACCAGTGGTATCCGGCGCGGGCCCTGTCATACTGGGCCGGTGGCTACATGCCCGCCAGCCACGACCCGCGGCACGGCGTGACGCTGTGGTGGCGCGACCGGCTGATTGCGTTCGATGTCTACGCCAACTCCTGGTTCGAGTTTCGCCCCAAGGGCCCCGGCCCGACGCCCGGCCTGGACACCGGCGGGCAGTTCGACCGAAAGACGGGCCTGTTCATCACGTTCGACGAGAAGTCCACGTGGGCGTTCGACCCTACGACCCATGCCTGGACCGACCTGCGCCCGCGCGGCGACGTTCCACCGCCCTGTCCGATGGTCTACGACTCGGCCAACGACGTGATGCTCGCGTTCAACGCCTCCGGCGGGCAGGTCGGCGTCTGGGTCTACCACATCCGCGACAACCGCTGGGATCGCCAGCCGTCGGTCTATCCCTGCCCGGCGCGGGGCAAGGTCTGGGACGCTGCCTACGACCGCGCCAACAACGTCGCGGTAATCGGCGGCACGAGCCCCAGCGGGCTTTCCGCGTCGCTGAACGCCCGCGAGACCTGGACCTATCGTTACCTGCCGGCCCAGGGCGGGCCCGCGGTGGCGGCCGGGCCGGCGGATGTAGCCTGCACGACGGTCGCCGGTGGGAGCGTGAAGATCACCTGGTCGCCGCCGGCGGCCCAGCCCGCGAAGTATCGCATCGAACGCGGGGCGGCCGACCACGCGTGGCAGGTGACCTGGCAGAAGGCCGGCGAAGTCCCTGGCAGCCAGACGACGTTCACCGACATGCCCGGCGCCAAGGCGCTGACCTTCTATCGCGTCGTCGCGCTGGGCGAAGACGGCCAGGCCGGCGTGCCGAGTTCCGCGGCCCGCACCGCGCCGCGGATCGTCTGCGATCTGACGGCCATGGTTCGCCCGGCTGGCGGCGTGCATCTGAAGTGGACGACCGTCGGCGACGACGTGGTCGGCTGCCACGTCTACCGCGCCCCGGTCGAGCTGTCGCCGTGGACGACGCGGTTCAACCCCGAGGACGTGGCCAAGACGCTGACGCGAATCACGGACCATCCGGCCGCCGACGGCGAGTTCGTCGATGCGTCGGCTGAGGTGGCTGGGCCAGCCGACGAACTGACCTGGCCGAGGACTTACGCCTACGTCGTTCGGCCGGTGAACGCGTGGGGCGTCGAAGGCGGCCCGTCGCCGGTGACGCTGGCGCTGGCCGATCCGCCGGGCCCGGTGCGGACCATCCCCTGGGCCGATGGCAGACGGCTGATCCTCTGGGGCACGTGCCGGGGCGGCGACGCGACCGGTTATCGGGCGATGCGGATGGACGGCTGGTACAAGGACTACGTTTTCCGGCTCCAGGCGGCGCCGCTGGCGGCGCCGGCCTGCTGGGACGACGCCGAGTTCCCCACGACCGACCGGCGCCGCTACTACGTCAGCGGGCTGGATGCGACGGGCGCGGTCGGCACGCCGACCAGCGGCGACTGGACGCACGGATTCCCGTGAACCCGTTTCCTATGCGGGTCTGGCCGGAGCGACGCCGATCATCGGGAACCTTCTGAGCCCCTGGTTCGTTATGGAGAGAGCAGGCGAAAGCCTGTCCGCGTGTCGTGGCCGATCGCAGCCGATTCGAGTCCGAGGCCCTGGTCTGGATGGACGCCGTCTACCGGGCGGCGTTCGCGCTGTGCGGCGATGCCGGGCTGGCCGACGATCTGCTCCAGGCGACCTACCTGAAGGCATGGGAGCAGTTCAGCCGATTCCAGGCCGGCAGCAACGCCCGGGCCTGGCTGCTGCGGATCATGGCCAACGCGTGGATCGACCTTCTGCGGAAGCGCCGGCCCGCGGCGGCGGACCCGGGCAAGCTGGACCTGCGGGCGGCGCGCGAGCCCGCAGCCGACCCGCCCCCACGCGGCGACGCGGAGGCCTACGTCGAGGGCCTCAGTGACGATCGCCTGGCTGCGGCGATTCGCGATCTGCCGCTTGAGTATCGCCTGGCGATGTTCCTGGTCGACGTCGAGGGGCTGACCCACGCGGAGGCCGCGGAGGCGATGGGCGTGGCCGTTGGGACGGCCAAGTCGCGTGCGAGCCGGGCGCGGCAGATGATCCGCGAGCGGCTGTCGGGCCCAGGCGATGGGCCCGGAGGGAAGCAGGGATGAGCGACTGTCTGGACGACATCCAGTTGGAGGACGCGCTGGCCGGCGAGCCCGACGCGGGGGCAGCAGGGCACCTGGCCGCTTGCCAGGCGTGTCGCGGCCGGCTGGCTGAGGCACGCGAGTTGAAGACCCGGCTGCGGCAGGCGTTTGCGGACGTGCACGTGTCGCCCCAGGCCGAGGCCCGCGTGCGCAGTCTGTCGGCGAGCGGCGGCCGGTCGCTGCTGCGGCGGTGGTGGCCGCTGGCTGCGGCGGCGTGCCTGGCGGCGGGCCTGACCGTCGTTGCGGTGATGCGGCTTGGCGAGCCGGCGCCTGCGCAGGCGGCTGCGATGGAACTGGTCGAACTGCATCGGCAGAATCTGGCCGGCGGCCAAGGGATGCAGCACGAATCGGCGGCCGATGCGCAGGCGTATCTGCGGCGTGAACTGGGCTTCCAGTGCCCCGTGCCCGACGAACTGGGCGAGCGGCGGATGAAGTCCTGCTGCGTGTCGCGATTCCTCGGGCGAAAGGCCGGCAATATGGTCGTGCAGGGTCCGCACGGCCAGGTGAGCCTCATCGTCTCGGACGTCAACGCGCGGCAGTTGCAAACTGGCAGGAAGATCGAGAGGGAGGGGCGGACGTTCTGGGTCTGTCCGATGTCGGGCTTCCGCACGGTCGCGGTGCAGCAGGGCGGGCTGATCTACTGCGCGGTGGGTGACGAGACGCCGGACTATCTCGCGGAACTGCTGGGGGATCTGCTCGACCGGTCGGCCGGTCAGGAATCGCCGGCCGGCGGCGGTTCGTAGTCGGCCTTCACGCACAACAGATTGCCGTGGAAATCCGGGTAGACGCGGGCGGCTGCTTTGCGTTCAAGTAACCGGTGGCGACGCGATCTCACGCGAGTCCAGCCCGGGAGGAGACGATGATGAAGCACATCTGCAAGGCCGTCCTGGGACTGGTCCTGGCCGCTGTCGCGTCGTCGGCCATCGCCGGCGATCCGACGTCCCCGTCCAGCGCGGCGTTCGACAAACCGGCCGTCTCTTATTGCATCGTGGACACCGGCCAGCAGCTCTGCTTCAGCGATCGGGCCCAGTTGCGTGCGGCGCCGCGGACGGGCGAGGCCTTCCATGGCCAGGACTGCTACTACCAGGGGCCGGCGGCGCGATATGTCGACAACAAGGACGGCACGATCAGCGACCTGAACACCGGGTTGATGTGGCAGAAGGCCCCCGACGGCGGTGGCAAACTGACCTTCGCGCAGTTCCTGGCCGCGCCCAAGAACTGCCGCACGGGCGGCTACACCGACTGGCGGGCGCCGACGATCAAGGAACTC
Source organism: Phycisphaerae bacterium (assembly GCA_022072085.1). Taxonomy (GTDB): domain Bacteria; phylum Planctomycetota; class Phycisphaerae; order JAJVII01; family JAJVII01; genus JAJVII01. Next base: position 75,797 of record JAJVII010000008.1, on the reverse strand, counting down.
TACTCGCTGATCGACTTCAACGGCAACTGCCGGACCAACCCGCCGGTGGCCTATATCGACACGAAGTACTTCAAGTTCACCTACGGCGACGCGGACAAGGGCGAGCGGATCATCGACTCGCAATACTGGTCGAGCACGCAATACGTCGGCCGAACGATGGACAACGCCCCGACGGTCTTCGGCGTCAACTTCGCCGACGGGCGGATCAAGGGCTACCCGCGCGACCGCGGACCCGGCGGCGGGGCGGCGGTCCACTACGGCATGCTCGTCCGCTGCAACAGCGACTACGGCAAGAACAACTTCGTGGACAACGGCGACGGCACGGTCAGCGACCTGGCGACTGGGCTGATGTGGACGAAGGCCGACTCGGGCAAGGGGCTGGACTGGCGGGGGGCGCTGGCCTGGTGCGAGAATCTCAAGCTGGCCGGCCACGATGACTGGCGGCTGCCCAACGCGAAGGAACTCCAAAGCATCGTGGACTACACCCGGGCGCCGGACGCGACCGACGCCTCCGGCCGCGGGCCGGCGATCGATCCGGTCTTCTCGATGACCAGCGGCGAAGGATGGTTCTGGACCGGCACGACGCACCTCGAAGGCGGGCGCACGCCGGGGGAGGAGGCCATCTACGTCGCCTTCGGCCGGGCGATGGGCCACATGCCCAACCCGCGTACGGGCCCGCGGCACTACCTCAACGTTCACGGCGCCGGCGCCCAGCGGAGCGACCCCAAGAGCGGCGATCCGAGGTCGCCGCAGTGGTCGAGCGGCCGCGGGCCGCAGGGCGACGAGATCCGCATCCACAACTTCGCCCGGGCGGTGCGCAACATCGACCCCCAGACGGTTCAGCCCGGCCGCATCGACCTGACGCCGCTGCCGGCGTCGGCGCGCGGCACGGCCCCGCCGGGCTCGCCTCCGGGCATCCGACGGGATCGCATGGAGCGCTAGGGGAGGTCGCCTGATTGTGTCGGGCGGGCTCCCCTGCGGGTCGCGGCTAGACGTGCAGTTGCGGCAACGCCGCAGGCGTCCGGCGCCGGGCCGACTGGCTTGGAATGGCGGGTGGTCAGAAATCCTTGCGCTGCCGGGCCGAGGGGATGCCCAGGGCCTTGCGATACTTGGCAACGGTTCGGCGGGCCATCTGGATGCCTTCGCCGTTGAGCATGTCGACGATCTGGTCGTCGCTCAACGGGGCGTTCTTGTCCTCGTTCTTGATGATCTCGCTGATCTTGGCCTTGATGGCCTCCCAGCTCAGAGACCCGCCCTCGCCGGTTTCCACGCCGCTGGAGAAGAACTGCCGCAGCGGATAGATGCCGCGCGGGCACTGCATGTACTTGTCAGAGACGGCCCGGCTGACCGTGGCTACATGGATGCCGACCTTGTCGGCGACGGCGCCCATCGGCAGGGGCTTGAGAAACTTGGGCCCGTTGTCCAGGAAGTCGCGCTGGGCGTGGACGATGGCCTCGGCCACCCGCAGCAGCGTCGAGCGGCGCTGTTCGAGCGACTCGATCAGCCAGCGGGCCGACTGGATGTTCTTCTTGATAAACTCGCGCGTCTTGACGTCCACCGTGCCGTTGCGGAGCATCCGGCGATACATGCGGTTGATGTAGAGAACGGGCTCGTTGCCGCTGGCCAGCCGCACGTCGTAGCCGTCGCCGTCCTGGGCGTAATCGACCAGGATGTCCGGGACGATGTAGGGCACGTTGTCGGGCCCGATGCGCTGGCCCGGGCGCGGGTCGAAGCGGTGGAGATACTTGATCGCTTCCTTGATATTCTCGATGGCCCGGCCGGTTGACTTGGCGATGGCTGGCAGGCGGTTGTTCTCGATGTCGCGCAGGTGGTGCTCAGCCAGCGTGCGGGCCAGGTCGTGGATGGCCGGCGGTTCCTCGACGCTGTCGAGTTGGAGGAGCAGGCATTCCTGGAGGTCGCGGGCCCCGACGCCCGGCGGATCGAGGCTCTGCACCAGCACGAGGGCCCGGTTGATCTGCACCGGCGTCACGGGCGTCCGCGAGCGGCGGGTCAGTTCCTCGGTGTCCACGCGCAGGTAGCCGTCGTCTTCCAGGTGGTTGATGATGAGTTGGCCGGCCGTCTTGATCGGTTCCTCGGCTTCGACCAGGTTCCACTGGAAGGTGAGATACTCGTGCAGGGAGGTGTCGCGGGCGGCCGTGTTGGCCATTGCGTCGAGCTTGCGGTCGCGGTCGCTGTCGCCGACATGGCGGATGCCGCTGCCGCGGGCCCGGGAGTAGTAGTCCTCGTAGTCGTTGTCGTCGGCGATTTCGGCCAGACGCTCGTAGTCGAGCTTGTCGTTCTTGTCGTCGACGATGAGGCTGGACTCGCCGCGGTCCTCGCTGGTAGTTTCTTCCTGCTGCTGTGCCTGGGGGGCCTCTTCGCCGTCGGAGTCGCCGGCGGGCTCGTCCTCGGAGGGGTCGCGCATTTCGAGCACGGGGTTGCTGATCAACTCCTGCTCGATGCGCTCCTGAAGCGCCAGCAGGGGAAGCTGGAGGATCTCCATGGACTGGATCATCCGCGGAGCCAGCTTCATCCGCTGCTCGAGGCCCATTCTTTGCGACGTTTCAAGCCGCATTCTTCACTCAACCCAGCTTCTGACGCCCGGACAGGGCGTCTGCGAGCATCGATCGGTTGGCATACTCCAGTTGCGACCCGCTGGGCACCCCGCGTGCCAGACGGGTGATCGCGACCCCCGTCCCTGACAGCAGCGACGTGATGTGCAACGCCGTGCCGTCGCCTTCCATGGTCGGGTTGGTCGCCAGGATCACTTCCGCGGTCTGCTCCCGCTTCACCCGGCCGACTAGGTCGCCGATTGTCAGATCCTCGGGCTCCACGCCCTCCAGCGGCGACAGGTGTCCCATCAACACATGATACACGCCGCGATAGGCGCCTGTCGATTCTATGCTGATCAGGTCCTTCGGCTGCTCGACGACGCAGATCGTCTTCTGGTCCCGCCGGTCGTCCGTGCAGATCCCGCAGGGGTCCTGTTCGGTCAGGTTGAAGCACCGCGTGCAGTGCCGCGTCCGCGTCTTCAGATCGCTGATCGCACGGGCCAGGGCCATAGCCTCTTCCGGCTCGGCCCGCAGCAGGTGAAAGGCGATCCGCTCAGCCGACCGCGCCCCCACGCCCGGCAGCGTGCCCAACCGCTCGATCAGACGCTGCATCGTCTCTGTGTATCCGCTACTCATATCGGTGCGGAGGACGACCCGTGGCCGCCCTCATTTCAATCGACCGGTTGCCCGGCCGGCTTAACTTGTCCGTGCGGCTTATGATAGGCCGCCCGATGTCCGATGCTCACTTGGGGCCCGTCCCGTTCGCGTCCGCCGGTCGCTTCTCCACGCTCACCACCGCCGCGTTGAACAGGTGCATTACCTCGCGGATCGTCCCGTCCGAAGTGATCTGGTCCATCTCCTGCTTGTTGATTCTTCCGGTCGGCGGTGCAGGCGGCGGCGTTGCGGCCTGCTCCCGGGCAGTCGGGGCGGGGCCGTCGGCCACCTGTTCCCATTTCAGCCGCACGCGGCGGTCCAGCAGTCGGCCGAGCACTTCGATCAGCCGCTCCTGCTGCTTGGCCGAACTGAGCACGGCCACGTATTCCCGCCGCACTGAAACCGTCAGCGTGTCGCCCTCGACCGACGCCAGCCGCGTGTATCGCAGCGGGGCCGACAACTGCGCCAGCCGGGCGGCGGCCAGTCGGCCGATCACGTCGTTCCACAGGGCGTCAAGCGGCAGGGCCGACAGATCATCACCCGCGCCCAGCAGCGGCGGGCCCAACTCGCCGTTGACCGTTGCCGCGCCGTTGGCGGCGACAGAAGGCGCGGCGGCTGCCGCACGGTCGGGGACGTCATCGGCCGGGGCGTGGGGGGCTACCTCGGCCGGGCGGTCCCATTTTTTTTTTGCGCCGGTCACCGCCGCTGCCGCGCCGGCTGCCGGTCCGTCCGGGGCCGTGCCGCCGGTGGTCAGCCGCTCGACCAGCTCGGCCGTGTCGGCGAACTGGTCGGCCAGCGCCAGCCGGACCATGGCCGCGTCGATCAGCGCCCGGGCCGCGGTCGTCGAGGCCCGCACCGACTGCCGCAGGTGCTCCAGAAGCTGGATCATGTAGACCAGCGTGACAGGCGAGAACCGGGCGGCCTGGGCGGCCAGCTTCTCGCGGTCCGCCGATGCGACGTCCAGGAACTCGCACTTCTCGCCGACGACCGCGAGCAGCATGAGCTGGCGGAGGAATTCGATGGTCGTGACGACAAATTGCTCCGGGGCGTAGCCGGCCGACAGCAGGGCGTCTGTCCGCGTCAGGGCGGCGGCTGCGTCGCCGTCGGCCAGGGCGTCGACCAGTTCGCCGAGGCGTTCCGACGCCGGCTGGCCGAGGAGGTACTGGACCATCTGCTCGGTGACCGCGTCGGCGCCCATCGCCAGGAGCTGATCCATCATGCTCAGGGCGTCGCGCATCGAGCCGCGCCCTGCGCGGGCGACGCGGGCGACGACCTCGGGAGAGGCCTTGATCTTCTCGGCCTTGAGGATCTCGCCCAGCCGGGCGGCGATCTTGTCGGTCGAGATCGGCCCGAAGCTGAACTCCTGGCAGCGTGAGCGGATGGTCTCGGGAACCTTCTGCGGCTCGGTGGTCGCGAAGATGAACTTGACGTGGTCGGGTGGCTCCTCCAGGGTCTTGAGCAGCGCGTTGAACGCGTCGCGCGTGACCTGGTGGACCTCGTCGATGATGTAGATCTTGTTGGGCGAGCGGGCCGGGCGGTAGATCGCGTTGTTGCGCAGCTCGCGGATGTCGTCGATGCCGCGGTTGGAGGCGCCGTCGATCTCGATGACGTCGATGTCCTCGCCGGCGGCGATGGCCTTGCAGCGGTCACAGGTGTTGCAGGGCTTGACGGTCGGGCCCTTCTCGCAGTTGAGGGCCTTGGCCAGGATGCGGGCCATGCTCGTCTTGCCGACGCCGCGCGTGCCGCAGAACAGATAGGCGTGTGCGACGCGGTTGGTCTCGATCGCGTTGCGCAGCGTCTGGGAGATCGGCTCCTGACCGATCAGGTCGTCGAAGTCTTTCGACCGGTATCGCCGTGCAAGGACCGTGTAGCTCATTGAACGATTGGCTTTGAGAGTCTGCGGGAACCGTGTTACGTCGTGACGCGAGACATCTTACCAGAGGCTTCGTCGGCGTTCCAGCGGTCGGCCAGCCGAGTCGGAAAAAGATGGCGGGCGACCCCGGGGCTTCCGGGATCGCCCGTCATAAAGGCCGTGCACCCCGCTTCGAAAAGGACGCACGCAGCATGAAACGGTCGGTGGCTCGAATCGGGTTGCCCTACGGCACACGGAACGAATCGCTTATGGCTGCTTCCTTCCGGACCTGACCAGGTTCACGCAGCTCCGTTGCATAGGACCCGATTGTCATCGCCCCGTGCCGCCCCAGAGGCCGGGCACGGACTTCCCTCTACGGGGAATTCAGCCCTGCTGAGGCGGATTGCAGGTGCGAGGCACCGCCAGCGCCCCACCTAGCACGGCCAGTCTTAGTATAACGGATGGCCTCGGCGTTGCCAATGCTCATCTCTTACGCCTGCGGCGGCAGCACGCCGGCGATGGTGAACTGCTGCTCCGGACCGCCGTCAAACGACAGCGTCACCCGCTCGCCGGGCTTCTTGCCCAGCAGTTGCTGGCTGAGCGGGGCCTTATAGTTGAAGCGGCCGGCCGTCACGTCGCTGTCCCACGGGCTGACGATCTGTATCAGCTTGGCCTGGTCGTCGCCGGCCAGTTGCAGCTGTACGCGGCTGTAGATGGCGACGTGGTCCGCGGGGACTTCGCCGGGGTGGATCGTGCGGGCCATCGCCAGCTCGTTGGCGATCCGGGCCGCCCGGGCCCGCAGCAGGTCTCGCTCCTCCAGGGCGTACTTGTATTCGCTGTTCTCCGACAGGTCGCCGTAGCTGGCTGCCCGTCCGATTGCGACGGCGTTGGCCGGCATCTCCACGTTCTGGATGTGCTCCAGCTCGCGCTCGCGGCCCCGGAGGGCTTCGGGCGAGCAGTAGATCACGTCCTCTTCCAGCCACTGCGGCACGGTCTTGACCACGCGCCGCGGCGGGTGACGCTCATTGAGCATCGCCAGCAGCCGCTCGGGCACGGTCGAGCCGATCCCCTCGACCCGCTGGAGCTGCCGCCGCAGCGGCTCAGCCATCGCTGCGTCGATCGTCTCCAGGTGGGCCGCGAAAGCACCGTACCCGCGGGCCGACAAGGCCGAGCGGACCTTGCCGCGGATGAACTTGGCTTGGGCGCTGTCGGTGTCGGCCAGCACCAGGGCGTGCCGCAGCAGGCCGAGCAACTGGCCGAGGATTTCTCCGGAGCTCGGCAACTGCATCTTGTCGGAGTCAGCCGGCCGGTTCCAAAGCCAGCAGAGCGCGTCGATGGACTCCACCGGCGACTCGACGATGACGAGGACTTCGGCGTTGAGCCGCTCGGTCTGCCCCGCGCCCAGCAGGGCAGCCGCGATCCGGTCGCAGCAGGCGGTCGGCGCCTTGGGCAGCAGTTCGAGGTAGATCGCCTGCCAGTCGCCGTGGGCCGGACCGCCGGGGGCGACGGGCTTGGCTTCACGGAGCAGGTCCAGCGCGACGGCCCACAGGCTGTCGTCGTCCAGCGAGCGGATCAGATCGGCGGCATCTTCGACGTCGGCCAGGTGCTTGATGGCCAGTTCCGTTGCCGTCTCGTCCACCGGCACGCCCAGGTCGTTGAGGCGATAGGCTGCCAGGGCGTTGGCGAATCGCTGCGACTTGCCCGCGACCCAACTGGTCGCCAGCCGGGCGACCTCGTTGAGGAATTCCTTGTCAGGCGCCCCCCCGCGCGTGCGGAGGTAGCCCTCGACGACGCCCAGTCGGGCGGCCGGCGTCTTGGCTTTGCCCAGCGTGTCCAGCGTCTCGGCTTCGAGCGTCACGCCGACCTCGTCGTAGACGAGCACCGCGGGCATGCGGCCTTCGATGCGGATGTGCGGGTTCCTCTTGGCGGCGTTGCGGGCCCGCGACCACCACTTGCTCCAGTCGCTGTCGGGCATGAACGCCGGCGCCAAGGCCGCGCGAAGTTGCTCCTGGTCGATTCGGCCGCCCGCGCCGCGGATCGCCGACACCAGCACCGCCAGCGGGTCCGAGCCGATCAGCCCGACCAGACGCTCGCGGTCGCGCCGGGCCAGCAGGCAGTAGCAGTTCTCGTCGGCCCGCTGCCATTCGTCGGCCAGCCGCAGGGAAGTCCGCTCCTCCTCGACGCCGCCGGTGACGCGGATGGTGACCGCGTCCGATGCGGCCGAGATGTCGACGACCTCGGCGACGCGCTCGCGCAGCGGGTGCTCGGCGCCGGGCAGGATGCGTTCGACCAGCCAGTCGCCGGCGTTGATCGAGAGCATCAGGTCCAGCGTCCGCAGGGCGCGATGGGGCGGAACCTTTTCACCGGTCAGTCCGCTGGCGTCGAGCCAGGCGGCCAGGTCGTCGCGCTCGCCGTGGGCGGCGCGGTAGACGTCGGCCAGGTCCGTGCGGATCTGGCTGCTGCCGGGACAGAGCAGCAGCAGGCGCCCGCCGATGGCGACGGCGTCAGCCAGCGGGCGGTTCTTGGACAACGAGGTGAGCCACCCCCACGCGAGGACTTCCGCGGCGTCGGAGCGGCGGGTGGAGTTGAGGAACTCCAGCGCTTCGAACATCTCGGCGTCGCGGGCGGGATTGCCCTCGGCCGCCGCGGTCGCGAAGGCCTGGTCCCACTGGGCCTGCTCGCCGTTCTTGATCACCTGCATCAGTTCGCTCATATTCGCTTTCCTCTAAGAGCCTCCCGCCTGCGGCCGCCTGTCGCGACCGCCGGGGGTAGAATCCGAAAACTCCATAGCACCAAAGCCCAGGGGTCAGTTCCCTGGGCTTTGGTGGTCCCTGCCGCTCATTCGCGTCACCGGTCCGGCTGCGTCGTTGCCGCCTTGTCATACGGGCCGACCGGCACGACGGTCACCTTCTTGACGACCACGTCCTGGACCGGGCAGTCGCCGGCCTCGTGGTTCACCTGCACGCGCGAAATCTTCAGTGCGACGTCCAGCGATGTCTGGTCCGTCAGGTACCCGAACGCCGTGTAGTTGCTGTTGAGGTGCGCCGCCTGCCCGGTGACGATGAAGAACTGGCTGGATGCGCTGTTCACGTCCGGCCCGCGGGCCATGCCCAGCGTGCCCGGTTTGAACGGCGTGTCGCTGAATTCCTGCTGGAGCGTCCGCGGTCCGCGGCCCCGGCCCCAGAGCTGCCGCTTGGCGTCTTCCTTGGTCAGGGGGTCGCCGGTCTGGATCATGAAGTCCTCGATCACGCGGTGGAACCGCTGCCCGTCGTAGAAGCCGCCGCGGGCCAGATCCAGGAAGTTTTCGACGTGGTTGGGCGCTTTGTCGTACAGGAATCCCAGGCGCATGTCGCCCAGGCTCGTCGCGATGACCGCCTCTTCCTTGGCCATGATCCGGAACTCCTCTCGCATCGACCGCAGGGCGTCGTGATAGGGCCGCCACTGGACCAGGTAATCGCCGGGCTTCCGCATGCAGGGGTAGAACTCGTCCAGGCGGACCCGCCGCCCCACCACGCCGTGCGGACGGATCACGACCGGCGGGACCGCGTGGTCCGGCTTGTAGGCGACGATGTCGTCCACCGTCGTAATCATGTCCGACGCGGGGTTGATGATCAGGCAGCGGCCGGCCTGCGGGTCCGGGCCGCCCGGGTCCCGGCTGAACACGTGCGCCAGCGGGAGGCCCGCGAGCACGTACTGCTCGCCGATCTTCTGCGCCGGCTGGCCCGGGAGCGACAGCCTGACGGCGTGCTCGGATTCGTTGCGGATGCGGAACTCGGCCCATACCGGCTCGCCAGCGAAATATATCTTCTTGTCGGCGGCCACTTCCGCCCGCAGGTTGAAATACTCCTCGGGCTTGGTTGCGTCGATCTCGGCCAGCAGCGCCGCGTCAGTCGGCTGCGGCCGGGCGCCCGGCGCCTGAGGCTGGGAGGCGGTTTCGGAATCGCCTCCAGCCGACAGGGCCACCGCGGCCATCACCGCCAGACCCAGCGCCGCCAAGGCGACCGTCAACCCGTTTCGTCCAGTCATTGCCCGCGACCTCCGACAGTAGAAGCAAGACTACCAGCTTAGCACGCTCAAGTTTCCCGTCAACCGCCTCGCATTGTATGTTTGCGGGCCCGCGCGTGAAATGACGGATGGCGCTGAAATCCGGGCCGTCGCATCTTCATCGCAAGCGGCCCGCCGTCGCAAGCGACGGGGTTGGCCGAAGACCGCGACCGCCTGCGACGATACAATGGGCCCCCGTCGCGTGTTTGCATCCCAGGAGGTCCGCATGCGCCCACGCCTGATGCTTTGCCTCGCTGTTGTCGCGATCCTGCCGGCGGGCGGCTGCGCCGCGCCCAGGCCCGCGCCGGCTGACGACAACGGATTCTGGATCGTACCCGCCCGCAACCATCCCCCGACGACCGACCTGACGCCGGCGGTCTACGCGGGCCACCCGCGCTGCATCTTCCGGGCAGCAGACCGGCCCGGCGCCGGCAGAACGTTCGACGAGGTGCGGCGGCTCTACCGGCAGGACGCGACGTTCAAGGCCATCATGGACAAGGCCCTTGCCGTCGAACCGGGCAAGCAGCACCCGGCCGCCGACGCCGCCTGCTGGATCGTCTCCGGCGACGACCGCTACGCCGCCGCGGCGATCCACACGATGCTGACCCAGCCGCTGGGCCGAAGCAATGAGCCGTATTATCCGCTGGTCTGGTCGTACGCGTTGGCGTGGGACTGGCTCTATCACCATCCGCTGATGACGACCGACGCGCGAGCCAAGGCTGCCGCCGTCATTCGCGAGCGGATCGGCACGGAACTGCACGAGCTGGACGGCGAAGGCAAGGCCGTCTGGCACGGGCGAAACCAGGCGGCCAACGGCGTGATGACGGCGGCCCTCTGCCTCGCGGGCGACGGCGGCGTGAACGACGCGACGCTCCGCCGCGCGACGGCCCACTGGCTGGACGAGCTTAAGGCGCTGCGCTACAGCGGCGGCTGGCCCGAAGGGGCGAGCTACTGGATCTACAACCGCGCGGGGCCCTATCCGCTGGCGGCTGACTGCTACATCACCGCGACGGGCACGGACGTCGCCGGCGACGTCCGGATTCGCGACGTGATGCGGACGATCGGGCGGTGGCAGCTCTACCAGTACGGGCCCGACGGCGTGTTCGAGCCCTACGGCGACAGCGCCGGCTCTCTGCACCTGGGCGACACCGGCTGGTGGTGTCTGACGACCGATCACTACGCCAAGCTGTCGCGCGACCCGTTGCTGGCGGCGGCGGGCGATTATTTCCGCAGCCGCTCGCCGGACCCCTATGGGCGGCGGAAGTACTACTGGAACGTTGTGGTCACCTACGACCCGTCGGCCCGCGCGGGCGGCGATTACGACCCGGTCCGTCCCGAACTCTGGATGCGCACCCACATGCCGCAGGCCATGCTCTTCGGACGCGACAGCTACGGCGTCGCGTTCATGCGCGGGCGGTTCGGCGATGCGGACGAACTCTACGCCAGTTTCAAGGCCGGCGACCTGCTCGCGCACCACGACCACTACGACACGGGCAGCTTCGTCATCCAGCGCGGCGGCGTCCTGTCGCCGCAGACCGGGTACTACGGCGAGTATTTGGGCGAGCACCGCCTCGGCTACCAGGTGCAGACTGTCTCCAGCAACAGCCTGCTGGTGATGGCGCCCGGCGAGCGGTCGGCGTACATGAAGCAGCGCTATCCCGACAAGTGGGGCTGGCTGGGCGGCGGGCAGCGGGTCATCCGCGCGACCGGGTTCCACTGCGTCGACTTCGACCATTACTTCGCGCAGAAGACGGCTGGCCCGCACCTGGAGCGGGCCGACATCACCGCGTGGGGCAGCGTCGCGGGGCAGTTCGACTACGCGGCCGCCGACATCACCGCCGCCTACAACTCGACACGGTTCGCAGAGCCCGGCTGCGCCGCGAAGCTCTCGCTGGTCACGAGGCAGTTCCTCTATCTGCGGCCGCAGGCGGCATTCGTCGTCCACGACCGCGTCCGCACGACGCAGCCGGGCTTCCTGCCCAAGTTCCTGCTGCACGCCCTGAGTAAGCCCGTCACCGAGCACGAGACGGTCGTCAAAGGCGCTGCCGACAACGGCATCCTGACCACGAGCGACCGCAGCGTGTCGTGGCAGGCCGGTCGCGGAAAGCTGACCACAAGCGTGCTGCTGCCGGCTGACGCGCGGGTGACCAAGATCGGCGGGCCCGACTACTGCTTCTACGTCGAGGCCGACGGCGACGACGCGAACGGCTATGACGGTCGGAACCTCATCGAGGGCGTCGGCAAGCGCGGCGGCAAGACCGGCCCGGACCAGTGGCGGATCGAGATTGCGCCCGAGCGTCCCGGCGCGGACACGCGGTTCCTGACCGTCCTGCTGCCGCGGCTGGCCGACGACGCGACGCCGCTGCCGGAGGTGACGCTGCTGGAGGCGGGCCCGGACGCGTCGGCCTGCCGCGTGGGCGACACGGTCGTCATCTTCGCACGCGAGAACCGGCCTCTGGATCGCGTGACGGTGCAGACCGTCAAGGGCGGCTGCTGCCTGCTGCTGGACGCCGAGAAGGGCGGTGCCTATGCCGTGGCTGGACGACGGGTCGTGGCTGACGGTGAAGGAGTGCTTGCAATCGACGACACGCCGTCGGGGATTCTCTCGATCGAGGCAATCGGGGAATGACGACGGTTGAATGGCGGGCGTGTCGGGGCAGGTGGACGATTTCGGCGAACACGACGCGCTCGCCAGAGGCTCGCGGCTACTGAATCCTGTAGAAGCAATCTTCACCACAGAGAACACAGAGAGCACAGAGTCGGGAGTATCAAGAAATTCTTGATTTCAGGCATTTCTTGACGCTTCTGACCTCCTCTGTGATCTCGGTGTCCTCTGTGGTGAATGAAGATTTCTTTTGCAGGCCTCAATAAGCAATTACCTGGAACGCTGGCGTCCCCGCTCGGCACTGAGCACTCAGCACTCAGGACTCAGCACTTCTTATTGTCCAAGCATCGCTTCGATCTGGGCCTTGGCCTGGGTGGCGAAGGCGATCAGGTCGTCGTATTCCTTGCGGCTTGGGGCGTAGAAATCGGTCGACCAGGCGTCGACGCGGTAGATGCGGGCGACGTAGTAGCGTATACCGCTGATCGCGGAGTCGTATAGCGACTCGGCTTCGCGGAGGCGTCCCTGTGCCCGGGCCAGGGCATCGCTGTCGCCCGCGGCGGCGCCGCCGGCGGCGAGCCACTGGCGGATGCCCTCGAGTCGGGCCAGGCCGGCCTGGGCGAGCTTTCGGCGGGCCGAGACGATGTCGACGTGCGGGCGGTAGATCGACGACTCGTAGCCGTAGCGGGCCAGGTGGGACTCGTATTCCGCAATGCACAGGGCGCCCACGTCGTCGGCGGTCTTGAAGTGGGCTATCGCTTCCTCATAGGCGGCGGCTGCCGAGTCGCCGGCGAGCATCGCCGCCGTCGGCAGGGGCATGGGCAGGCCGACTGTCGGGCCGTCCTGGTGGCCCGGCCAGACGCGCTGTTCGGCGTCCAGTGCCAGGTTGATCTCCTCGTTTTCCCACGAGCGCAGCGAAATGGCCGGTCGGCTGGAGACGACCGAGTCGCCGTATTGCGTGTGGGCCGGCAGGCCCGGGCGGTTGGCCTGCTTGTAGTATTCGTAGGAGACGGCGAAGACGCTGACGCCCTGCTTCCAGGTCTGCCGCGCGGAGGTGTCCGGCGGCGGATTCAGCGGCAGTTGAACGCGGGTCTGCCCGCCACGCGACGACTCCTCGGCTGCCGACTTGAGCACCGCCTGGGCGTCGGCGATGAGCGCCGGCAGGCGGTCGATGAACAGCCACTGCCCGCTGCGCGGCGGCAGCAGGCAGCCGGTCTGCGGATCGATCGCGACCATCCGCCTGGACGGATCGGGCGGCTCGAGCGACTCGCGGCGGAACCGCCGGGTGAAGTAGTCGGCCTCCTGGCTGTTTCCCAGCTTGTCATAGTAGAGCTGGCCGATCTGGGCGAGGATGTCGGTGTTGTCGGGGATGCGTCGGTTTCCCAACTCGGCGAAGCGGATGCCCTCGATGACCCAGCGGTATTTTTCACTGGGCAGGCTGTATTGCACCGAAATGTTGTAGGCCAGGTTCCAGCTCTGATGGATGTACATCGTCACGAACTGCGGCTGAAGGTCGGAGATGAGTTTCATCCGCGTGAGGAACCGCTCGGTGTCCTCATTGTTCTTCTCGTTGTCGGCGGCGATCCACTCGTACATCACCAGCGGGCCGCGGAAGCCGCCGAGCATCAGGCCCATCGCGAAGCTGTCCAGTTCAGCCGACTTGCCCGCCTCCTCGGTCGGCGGGATCAGCTTGCCGCGCTGCTCGTTGAGCGCCCGGTGCGACGGCCAGGACAGACCCAGCAGCAGGCCAAGGCCCACGAGCAGGCAGATCAACTGGTAGAGACGCGGATGCCCGCTCATCGCGCCACCTCCTTGTAATGGAGGCAGAGGTAGCCGATGGCGATGGCCGGTCCGATGTAGGCCAGCGCCCACAGCAGGTTCCACAACAGGTCAACGCCGGGAATCGAGACGCCCTGTCCGATGTGTGCGACCGGCTGGAACCGGCCGTAGTCCGGCATGATCGTCGTGACGACGCGGGCGGACTCCTCGACGAAGCGGTTGGCTGCCTGCTGAAGGAGCTGCACTGACCGCTGGTCGGCGTCAGAGACGTTGAAGACCGGCGTCTGGTGCCGGGCGATGCCGCTGACGAAATCGAGCAAATTGCCGGCGATCAGCACGACCGCGTTGAGCAGCAGGGCGACCGGCCAGGAGAGGAACACGCTGGCCATGACCCCGATGGCCACCACCACCACCGATTGGATGAGGCAGATGGCCATGCTCTTGAGGAGGTTGAACGCGAAACTGCTGGGTGCGCCCAGCAGCCGCACGGAGCGGCTGCCCATGCGGAAGATGTCGCCAGCGTTGGCCGGTCGGATCTCCAGCACCAGTTCGCCGCCGCTGGCGAAATCGCGCGGGACGTGCAGGTAGCTCGCGTGCTCGCTGCTGGGGAAGACTCGCAGCGGTTCGGGCCGTCCGGTCACCGGGTTGGTCAGCATCTTGCCCGTGCCCGGGTTGATGACCGTCACCAGGGCGTTGCTCAGGTAGGCGGCGCCGGAGCCCTTGTCGATCCGCTGGAGGTCGATCTGGAAGACCAGGTCGCCGGCTGCCAGGTCGGCGGCGTCCAGCCCGCTGAAATGGAAGACCGCGTTCTCGGCGGTCTGCCCGGCCTTGCTGCCCTGGATCGGGAAGATGTTCTGGTAGAAGACCTGCGGGAGCAGGCGAAACTCAACGGGGTTGAGCGTGGCGACGGCAGCGTCGCTGCCCGGGGCCAGCAGGTCGACAGCCAACCCATCCGGCCGGGCCCCGAAGAGCTGGCCCTCGGCGGAGCCGATGGGCATGATGCCGATGGCGAGCTGGCTGACATCGCCCAGGGCCTCGAGGAACTGCCCGCTGAGCACGAGTTCGTCGGAGGCGTAGATGTCGCTGTCTTCGGCGATCGGGCGAAGGTTTGCGCGGAGTTCTTCGCCCTGGTTGATCTTCCAGCCGATGCGAATCAGCCCTTCGGGGGCCGCCCGCCAGGGAACTTGTTGCGGTTGCGAGAAGTCGCGGGTGAACAGCCGCACCGAGACGGCCAGGGGGTCGCTTCCGCGATGGCCGGGCCAGGCCATGCGAATCCGCAGCCGCCACCTGGCGCCGCGGGCGTTCTGCGGCGGCATGTTCAGCACGTAATGGGCGACATAGGCCCGCCGCGTGATGCCCCATTGCCAGGCCTTGTCGTCGGCCAGCGACCGCGGCAGGTCAGGCGGCAGGCCGGGGGCCAGCGCCATCGGGCGGCTGACGTCGATGTAGTTCATCGACACCAGCAGGCCCATGTGGACGAGCTGGGCCAGCGATTCGTCGGAGGGCTCGAAGGTCGGCGTGCGCGTGTCGGCCGGGCGCGTCGTGGGCGAGGGGCCTTCGGCCAGCGAACCGGAGACGCGGGAACGCTCGTAGCGGATCAGGTCACGTTCGGCCTGGGCGTGGGCGGAGGCGGCCGACTCCTGCGCCGCCAGCCGTTCACGGGCGGCCCCGAGCAACTGGGCGGCCCGAACGTGGAGGTAGCCGTAGCTGAACAGGCCCATCAGGCCCAGGACGATGGCGGCGACCATGGACAGGCCGATGACCTTGCCGCCGAATATCTCCAGGCGCGAGACGGGCTTGGTCACCAGTGAGTAGATCGTGCGGCTTTCGATCTCGCGCGGGAAGGCGAACGCCGTCAGCAGGAGCATCAGCACCAGCGTGAGCACGGAGCTGCTGACGATGCAGGTCTCGGTCGCCTGACGGAGCGAGGAGACTTCGTCGAAGCCGCGCTGGAACAGGCCGAACAGCACGATCAGGAGCATGACCGCCGGGATCAGCAGCAGCACGCGTTGGCGGACCGACTCGCGCAGTGTGTGGACCGAGATCGCCCATATCCGCGACAGGCTCAGCCGGGCCATGTCGCGCCAGCCCACCCACAGGACGCCGCCGCCCAGCAGGAGCAGGACACCCCACTGGACGTAGCGCATGACCCGGGCGACCTCGGAGACGGGCTCCGGCGGCGCCGGCGTCGCGGCGGCGATCATCGCGGATATCGTGAAGGCGGACAGCATGGGGCACCGGGGCAATGTCGAATGTCGAATGTCGAATCAATGACGAATGACGAATTCCGAATGACGAATGTTGGATCGCCGATCAGCTCACGCGCTTCGGCTGGTCATTCGACATTCGACACTCGACGTTTCCTTTCCGCTCACCCGACCTGCCGCGAGGTCTCGTCGGTGACGCCGGTCTGCTCGCGGATCACCCGCAGGAACAGCTCCTCCAGCGTGCTGGTCGGGTGGGAGACATCGACCAACTCGGCCTTGGCGTCCTTGGCGATCATCTCCTCCAGGCTCTTGCGCAGGTGGCCCGACAGCCCGCGGACCTGGAGCTGGGTGATGTCGCGGTCCTCCAGCAGTTCCTTTACGCGGCCGAGCCGGAGTTGTTTGCCGCGGAAGAGGATCACGATCCGGTCGCAGACGTCCTGCACGTCGGCCAGCAGGTGGCTGCACAGCAGGACGGTCTTGCCCTGTTCCTTCAGCAGCAGGATCAGGTCCTTCATCTCGCGCGTGCCGATGGGGTCCAGTCCGGTCGTCGGCTCGTCCAGCAGGATCAGTTCGGGGTCGTTGATGAGCGCCTGGGCTAGGCCGATGCGGCGGCTCATGCCCTTGGAGTATTCGCGCAGCGAACGTTTGCGGGCCTTCGCGTCCAGGCCGACCAGGTCGAGCAGTTCGTGGATTCGCCGCTTGCGGCTGGATCGCGGGATGCGGAACAGCCGCCCGTAGAAGTCGAGCGTCTCTTCGGCGTTGAGGAAGCGGTAGAGATAGGACTCCTCGGGCAGGAAGCCGATGCCCTCAGCCGCCCGCACGTCGCCGGCTCGGCGGCCGAGCACGGTGGCGCTGCCGCGGGAGGGGAAGATCAGCCCCAGCAGCAGCTTGATGGTGGTGGACTTCCCCGAGCCGTTGGGCCCGAGCAGGCCGAACACCTCGCCCTTCTCGAGCTGGAGGTTCAGCCCGTCCAAAGCGAAGACCTTGGGGCGGCCCCAGAAGTCGCGATAGATTTTGGTGAGGTTCTCGGCGACGACGGCGGGCGGGGGATGACTGGCCACGGCAAGCCTCCGGAGATTCTGATTTCAGATTCTAGATTGCGGATTTCAGATTGGAAGCGCGGAAAGGGAATCCGCCGCGCGAGGGATAAGGCCGCGGGCCCGTCCCGTTTGGGCCTTCAATCTGAAATCTGCAATCCGAAATCCAAAATGGAACGCGCCACCGGCTCCGGTCATCCGGTCCATGGCCTGTTGGCTGGCCCCCCGGGCCCCGTCAGGAGCCCATGACCTGGGAAGCCCGCTTCTGACTCTTACGCTGCCGACGGCGGCGGCGTTCAGAGGGCTTCTCATAGTAGGCGTGCTTCTTGATGTCCTTGGTGAGGCCTTCCTTCTCGCACAGCTTCTTGAACCGGCGGAGCAACTGCTCGATCGACTCGTTACCGCGTGACTTGACTTTGATCATCGACCCTCAACCTCAGTTCCGTTGTTTGCCTTGCGGGGGTAATTGCCAATGGACGCACCAGTTACGTCTGCTCCGCGCCGAAGCCTCAACCCCGGCCAAGTCATACAGTATGGCATCTTTCACCGGTGAAGCAAGGGGAATTTCCGGCCCCGGAAGGGGGGGCTGGGCAATGTCGAATGACGAATGTCGAATGTCAAATGAATGACGAATGCCGAAACCCCAATGAGCCCCGGGGTGTCGCCGGCTCGGGCATTCGTCATTGAGGTTTCGCCATTGATTCGACATTCGGAATTCGACATTCGACATTTCCCCCCGCCCCCGCCTCTGGTATATCTCTTGTCACGGAGGAACCTTATGACCGGCCAGCCTGTCGCCCCCCAGCAGTGCGAGATCACCTTCCGCGTCCGCTACGCCGAGACCGACCCGATGGGCGTGCTGCACCACAGCCGCTATTTCGTCTTTTTCGAGATGGGCCGAACGGAACTGCTCCGACAGGCCGGCTTCCGATACCGCGATCTCGAAATCCGCGGCGTGCTGTTCGTCGTCTTCAAGGCCGCCTGCCAATATCGCCAGCCCGCGCACTACGACGATGAGCTTCGCCTGGTCACGCGGATCGACCGCGTCACGCGCAGCCGAATCGACCACAGCTACGAATTGGTCCGCGTCGAGGACGGCCGCCTGATCTGCACCGCCCAGACGACGCTGGCCTGCGTCGGCCGAGACGGCCAGGTCATCGCGATCCCCGAGGACGTGGCCCCGCACCTGCCCTGACCGCCGGCCGTCGAGCGACGCGGATACGGGCCAATACATGCCAATACAGAGCTCGGCCGGCCGAGGCGGCCAGAGGCGATTGGCCGCATCCGGCCGGGCGAGGTCGACCCGGAGTAGGGGTGCGCCGGCCGATTGCGTCTGAGGGCAACGGCCGGGCCTTGGCCGGGCAACGGCCGGGAGGGCGCAACCCACTCTTTCGCAGGGGCCTCTCCAGATACAGGCCAATACAGGCCAATACAGGCGATTACAGGCCACTTGGTCCTCGGCCAAGCCCCGTCGCCTGCGACGGGGATCCATCCCCGCTGCGAGCAGGCGATTCTCCTGACGCCCCTGCCGCGGCGCCCTTGATTCACCCGGGGGCCGGGGTATGCTGAATGGCGTCGGCTCCTCCTTCCGAAAGGCCGGTCATGGCCAGATACCTCCCATTCTCGATCGCGGCGGCGGTGGCGCTGGTGTTGGCGGGCGGGTGCACGATGCACGCCTCGCCCATCCGCACATGGCAGTTCTACGACACCGTCACCGACAAGCCCGTCGAGAATGTCCTGCTCCTGGAGTGGATCGAAAAAGTCGCCAGCGACTCGCCGGTCACCGCGGGCTTCGAGCAGCAGGTCCCGGCCGCCGACACGCTGACCGGCCTTCGCGGCGGGATGATCACGCCGGACAACCGCGAGTTCCGCCCGGGCCTGAACACCGGTGTGACCATGATCGCCGTCAACGTCAGCGAGCGTTCGCGGTTCATGGCCATCCGTCCGGGCTATGGCTATCGGATCGTCTTCGCCAACCCGCAGCGGCTGACGCGGCTGGACGTGCCCGACGCCGCCGACGAATCGATTGCCTACGTGCTGCTGGACCCGCGGGCCGACGCGGACGACGCGGTCGATTGGCTGGCGTGGCTGGCCAACGGGCGAAGCCTGATCGCCAAGGGCGACTGGCATCAGCGCGACCTGATCTACAAGTCGTTCGGCGACTACTGGGACCGGACGGTGAAGGAGAAGGGCCCCCTGGTCGAAGCCAACCTGAGCGTCCGCAACGAACTTCGCAAGGAAATCGCCCGCATCTATCGCGACGAACTGGCCCGCCCGGCGCCCGCGCTGCCGGTCCAGTAGCCGCCTCGCCTCACACGCCGCCCGCTCGCCCGGGCAGTGCCAGCAAGTAATAGTGCCAGGCCGCCGCTGTCACTGCTCGTCGTCGGTTTCTTCGATCGGGTCGTGCAGGGGGACTTGCAGGAAGTCGGCGATTTCGTTCGCTGTCTGGCGCACGCTGACGCCGAACTCCGAGTGCATCAGGTTCAGCCGCGTGCCGTCGGCGAGAATGAAGTTGAGTTGGAGCATCGGCACATGGGGCGGAGCGATTCGCACTCCCCAATACCAGCCGCGGCTGCGATGGCGGCTGGGGCCCAGGCCCGCCGGGAGCACCTGCACCGCCGCGATCTGCTCCAGCGGCAGTCGGACCAGCCTGCCCAGACCGCGCGGCCGCAGGACGGCTTGGCCGGTCTTGATGTCCAGCCGACAGCGGACGACATCGTTGATGAAACCCCAGAACCTGACCGCGGCGGCCAACGCGATCAGCCCGACGCCGAGGTGGAGCACGTCAGCCAGGCGGGCGGCCCATCCGGTCAGGAGCAGGGCCGTGCCGAACACGGCCAGCCCGGTTGCGATCGTCCGGTTGGCGGCGGTGTGCTCGCGAGCGGTCAGCATTCCCCGTTCCCGATCGACGCGGAGGTCGGGATAGCTGATGTCGACAAGACGCCGGGCGGGAGCCGCCGGGGCGTCCGACGCTTCCATTGCCGGGAGCGGCAGGTCGTGATCGGCCATCACAGGCTCTCGACGTACAGGCCGCGGCCGCGGAGTTTGCGCATGCGCTCGCGGACGTGCTCGGCCAGTTTCTCCGGCTCGGGGATGCCGCGGATGTACAGCGCCGGATCGGTCGCGTCGGTTGAGCGGACGATCACCGTGCCCAGGCCGACCAGCCGGTCGATCAGCGTCTGGCGGACGCTGATGTCGTCCACGCGGATCAGCTCGAGCTGGTCGGTCGTGCGGGTCAGCAGGCCGCGGTCGATGAACAGCCGCTGGGCCGTTAGGCGGAATCGCGTCGCCCAGCGGGCGTAGAGCATGCGGCCGGTGAGCCAGAGGGCCGGCAGGATCAGCAGCAGCAGGGCGGTCCAATGGAAGAAGGCCGCCAACTTCGGGCTGTCGTCCGGCCGCCCGAAACGGAGGTAGACCACGAGCACGACGACTGCGAAGACGACGTAGAGCAGCCACCGACCGAGGAAGGACTTGTAGTGCGTCCTGTCCTGCCAGATGACGTGCTCGTCATCGAAGTAGTCGTCGGATGCGTTCTTCCGGGCGGCGTCGGTCAGCGGGTTGCTGGGCGGCTGCGGATTGTCGGGTGCGGGCGTGGGGTCGGCCATCGGGTTCCTCCCTGTCCGGTAGCTGAGTGGATTCGAGGAAGAGGATAACCTGCTGCGGGGCGGGTTGCAACGTATCGCAGGGCGAGTTTGCGCGGGAGATGCGGAAGGAGGGAGGGGAGAAGTTGCTGGGCGATGCAAGAGTGGAGTGACGCGTCCCGTGAATGCTGTGCCCGCGCTCCCTGACGGTCGCGGCTAAACGTTTACTGAATCCTGTAGAAGCAATCTTCACCACAGAGAACACAGAGAGCACAGAGTCGGGAGTATCAAGAAATTCTTGATTTCAGGCATTTCTTGACGCTTCTGACCTCCTCTGTGATCTCGGTGTCCTCTGTGGTGAATGCAGATTTCTTTTGCAGGTCTCAATAGCCGCGACCGTCAGGGAGCGCGGGCGGCATGACTCGTCACGGCATTTGTCAAGTCGCTCTAAACGCGCGGACGGGGAACTGATGCAATCAGGTGAAGCGGCCTAGCGATGGGTCTCCGTCTGGGGCCACCAGATCAGGTCGCCGGCGGGGGGGCCCGGCGCTTCGGCGGCGGGCGTCGTGTGGACGGCGGCTTCGCGGTCGGCGCGGCTGCGCGGCGAGTTGAAGTCCCCGTTTGCGTTGGCCTGTGTGCCAGCTTGAGGGGCGCCGTCGGCGCCCAGGTCGACGTCGATCGGGCCGGGGGGCCGGCCCTCCGTGCCGGGGCTGGCGCGGTAGGGCAGAATCAGCGGGGCGATCTTGGTCTTGATGAACAGCGGGCTGTCGACTGCCGACGTGTGATTGCCCGTGAACCCCAGCGCCGCGAACGACGGCGCGTAGGGCACGTTGATCACCCGCTGGTACAGGCTGCGCTCCTCGTCGGAGAGCTGGCGGTCGGGCAGCGAGAAGCCGACCAGCCCCGCGGGCGTGCCGAACTCGCCGTCGATGTTGCCCAGCATGCGGGCCCCGACGCCCAGGGCCAAATCGCCGCTGGTCTCGAACAGCGTGATATTCCCGCGGATGTGCCGCAGGGCGGGCGTCAGATCGTGGCGGCTGGAGACGCTGGAGGCGATCAGCACGACCTCGTCCACGCTGACGCCCTCGGGCAACTGCTCGCAGGCGAAGACGACCACGCCGGTCCCGCCGGACAGCCCGATCAGCGAGACCGGCCGTTGCGGGTAGGTCTCCTTGTAGAGCACGATCAACTCAGCCAGGTCCTTGCCCTTGGAACGGATGAAGGGCCCGCCGACCTGGTCGAAGGGGGTGCCGGTGGCCGACCAGCTCCAGTACTCCACGTCGCCGCGATACCCGGCGTCGCGGAAGCCCTGGGGCACGGTGTGTTTTCCGAACCCGTAGCAGCCGACCCCGTCGAGGTAGTAGACCTTGCCGTAGGTCTCGGCGTCGTTGTTGCGCAGCTTGACCGGCGCGGAGCATCCGCCCGCGGCTGCCAGCAGGCAGCCGGCCAGGACGGTCAACAGGATGGTCCGCGAAACGGTCACGGCGACCTCCGGAATCCCCGGGCCTTCACGACATTGTAGGCGGCCGAGTCAAACTGTCAGACGGGCAGAGCGACGATACGACTGGCCCTCGGCCCCGTCAAGCACAAATGGAAACCCGGGCATTCTATTCGGCCAGAGTCCGGGGGCGGTTGGGTTATTCCTCGGGGCCTCTTGAATGGGGGAAACCAGCAGCGGGCGGCTGGGACGAGAAAACGAGAGGGCCGGAAACGATCGGGGATCGCCTCCGGCCCTTGTCATTCAGCGTTACGAAGTCCGGTGGGTGGACTTAGAAACGGCGTCCGCCGCCGCCACCGCCACCGCCACCGTATCCGCCCCGGCCGCCGCGCCCGCCGCCGCCGCTGCCGCCACGCGGACGCTCTTCGCGCGGCTTGGCTTCGTTGACGGTGAGGGCCCGGCCTTCGTGCTGCTGGCCGTTGAGGGCCTGGATGGCGGCGTTGGCCTCCTCCTGGCTGCCCATCTCGACGAAGCCGAAGCCCTTGCTGCGGCCGGTCTCGCGGTCGGTGATGATCTGGACGCTTTCAACGGTCCCGTGGCTGCCGAACAACTGCTCCAGCGCCGCCGTGTCGGTAGTGTACGGGAGGTTACCGACATACAACTTCTTGCCCATGTTTTCTCCTTTGGGAAGTGGGGCAACCGACCCGCTTATACGCTTTCCGGGCCGGAGAGAAAGAGGCCGGGTTCCGAACGGAAACAACGGCCAGGGTGGGCAACAGGCGATCTGGTCTGCAGGGCTCGCGGTCCGACAATGCCTCGGCGATCACATCGACCTCCGACCGACACCGACGAACGCGTCACTGGTCCATTCGACAGGCCAACCGCCGATATTATCGTCTGGCCGGGGCGGTTTGTAAACAAATCTTTGGACGATTGTGGAAGGGTTCCGCAGGCCCGGAGGGGGGGATGGAACAGGGATTTCACGGGCAGAACGGGTTTCCCTGGAGAGAAATTCGGCGCGTGGCCCCCTCTGTCCCCCCTATCCCCCCTATCCCCTTCGCCCCTATACCCCTTCGCCCCTTCGCGGCTTGCCTTGTGGCGTGCGTTTCGATCTCATTGACGCCCCATCGCTCCGTCGTATAATGGCGGCCCGAGGATGGGGCCGGAGGAAGGGAGACACCACGCCCGCCCCGCGGCAGGCACTGCCAACTGGTCAAGGAGTGACGGATGCTTGACACCTTCGTTGAAATGGTAACCTGGGGACACGAGCAGGTCGTGTTCTGCAACGACCCCGAGACCCACCTGCGCGGAATCATCGCCGTTCATTCGACCGTCCTGGGGCCGGCCCTGGGCGGCACGCGCTGCTGGACCTACGACTCCACCGAGGCGGCGCTCTACGACGTCCTGCGGCTCAGCCGCGGGATGACCTACAAGGCCTCGGTCGCCGGCATGGACCTGGGCGGCGGCAAGGCGGTCATGATCAAGGACGCGGCCAGCCCGCCGACCGCCGAGACGTTCGAGAAGTACGGCGAGTTCATCGAGAGCCTGGGCGGCAAGTACGTGACGGCCGAGGACGTCGGCACCGACGAGGCGGCGATGAATGCGATCCGCCGGGCGACGCGGCACGTCACCGGCGGCGTTTACGAGGGCGGCTACGGCGACCCCAGCCCGATCACCGCCATCGGCGTGTTCGAGGGCATCAAAGCGGCGGCCGAGTCGGCGTTCGGGTCGGACAACCTGGCCGGCAAGACCGTCGCCGTCCAGGGCTGCGGCCACGTCGGCAGCTACATCTGCAAGCTCCTGCACGAGGCTGGCGCCAAGCTTGTCGTCGCCGACATCGACGCCAAGCGCGTCCAGAAGATCGTTGAGGCGACCGGGGCCGCGACGACCGACGTGAAGAAAGTCCTGACGACCCAGTGCGACATCCTCTGCCCGGCGGCGCTGGGCGGGGTGCTGGGCGACAAGTCGATCCCGGCGCTCAAGTGCAGAGTCGTTGCCGGGGCCGCCAACAACCAGCTTGTCGAGGAACAGCGGCACGCCCGGGCCCTCCAGGACCGCGGCGTCCTCTACATCCCCGACTACGCCATCAACAGCGGCGGGCTGATCCACGTCGGCAGCGAATACCTGGGCATCCCCAAGGACGAGGCGTTGGCCCGCGCCCACCGGATCGGCGACACGATCCGGCGGATCATCGCCACCGCGAGCGAGCACGGCATCACCACGTTGGAGGCGGCCAACAAGATGGCCGAGGACCGCATCGCCGACGCCACCCGCGCGGCCGTCTGACCGCGACGCGCCGGAGACGCCCAGATCGAGCGGCATCCCATTGCCCTGGACGTTTGAAGCCCAGCCAATGCCTTGGCTGGGCTTCTTCTGTCGCCTTGGCGGCGGACTTCTCCTTGCGTCCATCCGCCGACCCGAATATGCTATAAACGCTGCAATTATTAACACTTGTTAAGAGATGTGAGCGGATGCGGGTGATTCTCAAGAAACTGGGTTACGGCACGGCGGCCATCGTGCTGCTGTTCGGCGCGGTCTTCGCCATTGGCTACGCCCGCCAGAACTCGGCCAGCCCCAAGCCGCCTGACGTGCACCCCCCGGCTGTCCGCGTTCAGCAGATCGACCTGGCGGACTACCCCTTCATCGAAACCTTCTACGGCCAGCTCGAACCCTGGAAGCAGGTGGAACTCAGCTTCGAATACGCCGGCACGGTCGCGATGATCCGCGTGCCCGAAGGCGCCAGCCAGCCGGAAGGCCAGCAGGTCCGCCGGGGCGATCGGCTGATCGCCCTGGACGGCGGCGAGCAGGCCAAGGACCTGGAGCGGGCCCGCAGCGGCCTGGCCCAGGCGCTGGCCGCGGTCGGGCTGACCGGCTCGCAGGCCGACGCCCTGTGCAAGGACCCCGCGACGCTGCGGCAGTATTACGAGCCGGCGGCCGCCGCCGACCCGGCGATCCAGGAGGCCGACGCCGGTCTTCAGTTTGCCCAGGACGAACATGACCGCATCGCCGGGCTATACGATCCCGACCCGTCCAAGAGCCGCGCCAGCAAGACCGAGATGAACCGTGCCCAGTCCGAAGTCAGCCGGGCCAAGGCCGTGCTCCGCGGCGCGCGGCAGGGCTTCGACGCTCGCTGGGAACAGGTGAAGGCGGCGTTCGCGGCGGCGGACCTGGCGGCCATCCGCCTGGGCAAGACGGAACTGAAGGCCCCGATCGACGGCTTCGTCACCGACGTGGCCCCGGAGGTGGGCGAGATCGTCTCGCCCGCGGTCCCGGCCGTCGAGCTGATGGACCTCTCACGCGTCAAGGCCGTGGTCGGCGTGGTTGACAGCCGCGTCGGCCGACTGCACGCCGGCCAGCAGGTGACGCTGACCATCGAGTCGCTGCGCAACGCCGTCAGGCTGGCGGGGCTGGGCGTCGGCAGCGGTCAGCCGATCGGCGGCGGCGACGGGGAAGTTTCCGCCGGCCTCAGCCAGACCTGGCCCGGCACGGTGCTCCGCGTGCCCGAGCGCGAGAACCCCGACACCAGCCTGTTCATGGTCGAGGTGGAGGTGGCCAACCGCTTCGTCCGCGTCAACGGGCAGGACTGCCCGCTGCTTCGGCCGGGCATGATCGTGCGGGCCGACATCGTTGTGGACCGCCAGCCGGTCTTCCGCGTGCCGCAGTCGGCGACCGTGCGCGACCGGGAGGGGCTGGCCTTCTATCTGCTGGCCGACACGACGCCGCCGACGGTTCGGCGGGTGGGCATCGACCCGGACGCGACGGTGCTGCTGGACGGCTGCTACCTGCTCGGCTCGGCGCCCGCAGCGACGACGCAGCCCGATCGGCCCGGCCCAGCCGGCGCCTCGGTCATCGTCGAGGGCCAGCACAACCTCTCGGACAACGCAACGGTCACGGTCGAGTAACCCGGCATGAAGATCAGCGAAAAAGCCATCGACCGTCCGCGGCTGGTGCTGGTGGCGGCCATTGCGATCTGCCTGGTCGGCGGGCTGGCGCTGGCCCGTCTGCCGCTGGAACGCACGCCGCGCGTGACGCTGCCGCTGATCCTGGTGGCTGCTCCCAACCTCGGCTCCTCGCCGGAGGACAACGAGGTCGACATCGTCGAGAAGCTGGAGAAAGACGCCGAGAACCTCGACCACCTCAAGAGCTACGAGGCGATGGCCATGAGCGGGGCGGCCGTCCTTCAGTTCGAGTTCACCGACAAGGCCGACATCGACCGCGCCAAGGACGACGTCCAGGAACTCATCAACCGCCACAAGCCCGAGTTGCCCGGAACGGTCGCCCAGGACATCACGGTGACCGACATCAGCTTCACCGACTGGCCGATCATCCAGATCATCGTCAGCGGCAACAAGGATCCGCGCGAGCTGCGGCAGATCGCCGAGGACCTGCGCGACGAGCTGACCGCCCAGCCGGGCGTCGCGGCTGCCGACCTGTTCGGCGGGCGCGAGCGCGAAGTCCAGGTGCTGGTCAACCCGCACCTGATGGTCCAGCGCGGCGTGGACTACGACCAGATCGCGGCGGCGGTGCAGTCGGCCAACCTGAATCTGCCGGCTGGGCGCACGCACGGCGACGCCCAGGCGGCCGACGTGCAGTATCGCGGCAAGTTCGCCACGCCCGCGGAAATCGAGGGCGTCGTTGTGGAGGCCCGGCCTGGCGGCAACGTGCTGGTGCGCGACGTGGCCACCGTCGTTGACGGGTTCAAGGACGTGCGCTCGCTTTCCTGGTGCAATGGCGGCGAGGCCGTCGTGCTCAACGTCCGCCCCAAGTCCGACATCAACACGCTGGAGGTGATCCGGGACATCCACGCGCTGATCGACCGGGAAAACGTGCGGCTGGCCGACCGGGCGACGCTGAACGTCGCCGGCGACACGGGGCGGGAGATCCGCATCATGGTCCGCCAGCTTTCAAGCAGCGCCCTGTTCGGCGTGGCGCTGGTTCTGGTGGCGCTCTGGATCTTCATGGGGCTGCGCAACGCGCTGGTCATCGCGTTCGCGATCCCCTTTTCGATCCTGTTCACCTTCGGGATCATGCTGTTCATCAAGTTGACGATCAACGACGAGGCGGCCATCAACAACATGGTCCTCTTCTCGCTGATCCTGATCGTCGGCATGGTGGTGGACGGGGCGCTGATCGTCGGCGAGAACATCTTCCGCCACATCGAGTCGGGCATGGACCGCCGCTCAGCCGCCAAGGTCGGCATCCGCGAGGTGGGCACGGCCGTCATCTCGGCCGACCTGACCACCATTGCGGCGTTCGCCCCGATGCTGCTGGTCAGCGGCGTGATGGGCGAGTTCCTCAAGTTCATGCCCATCGTCGTGTCCATGGCCCTGACCGCGTCGATGCTGGTGGACCACTTCCTGCTGCCGGCGGTGGCGCGGTTCGTGATGAAACGCGGCGTCGGCCGCCTGACCAGCGCCGTTGGCGACGCCCCGCCCGGCGGCGACGAGGGGCAGGCCGAGTCTTCCAGCCTCGACGACGTTCGCCGCAGCGCCGACGCGACGCGGCTGTCGCGCCCGTACCGCGGGCTGATCACCTGGGCGCTGCACCACCGCGGCGTGATCCTGATCCTCACCGGCGTGGCCGTCACGGTGGCGATTTCGGCAATCGGGCTGGGGCTGATCGGCTTCGAGTTCTTCCCCAAGAGCGACCTGGCCCAGTTCCGCATCAACTACGAGCTGCCGCCCGGCAGGACCGTCGGGCAGACGCTGGAGGTCGGCAGGAAGCTGCTGCCGGTGCTGGACGAGAATCAGAAACGCGGCGAACTGGAGAGCCCGCCGGTGATCACCGTCGGCGACCCGGGCGTGCTGGCGGCCCAGTTCGGCGCAGCCAAGAGCGGTCCGCAATACGGCACGATCAGCGTCGAGCTTGTGATGCCCGGCAAACGCAGCCGCTCGATGGACGAGATCATCGACGACATCCGCCGACGCATGCCGCGGCTGCCCGAGCTCAAGGACGTGCGGGTGGACATCGCCCAGGAGGGCCCGCCGGCCGGGTCGGCTCTGGTCGTCCGCGTCTCGGAGACCGGGCAGGGCCGCGTCGACGACCTGGGCCTAATGAGCGAGCGGCTGGAACGCATCCTCCGGGCAACGCCGGGCAGCAAGGACGTGACCAGCGACTGGCTCCAGCAGCGGAAGATCAGCGTCGCGCCGCGCCGGCAGCTCGCGTCGATGAGCGGTGTCAGCGACGGGCAGATCGGCAGTTACGAGTCCTACGCGCTCAACGGCGTGAAGATCGCCGAAGCCAACTTCGGCGGCGACGAGAGCATCGACATCCGGCTTCAGAACCTGCCGCGGTTCCGCAGCCGCCAGTCGCTGGCGGACCTGCCCATCCTCGGCCGCTCGGCTGGGTCCGACGGCCGCGTGCGCGCCGCGGTCCGCGACCTGGGCGAGGTCGCCGACATCCGCGACGACGTGCTGGCGCCCTACGCGATCAACCACCGCGGGGGCAACCGCATCGTCAGCCTGCGAACGGACACCGCCGACGGTTACATCGCCGACCATGTGCAGGCCAACTTCCTGCACGAGCTGGACCGGGCGGGCCTGGGACCTGCCGCCCTCCAGCAGCAGGGCTTCAACATCGAGTTCGGCGGCGAGAATGAGGAACGCGACCGCTCGGTGAAGGAACTGTCCACCGCCTGGATATTCGGCGTCATCGCCATCGGCGTGATCCTGGTCATCCAGTTCGACAGCTTCCGCCAGCCGTTTATCGTGATGATGGCCATCCCGCTCAGCTTCATCGGGGTCATCATCGGGCTGGTCATCACAGGCTACAACTTCTCGATCGCGACGATGATCGGCGTGGTCGCGCTGGCCGGCATCGTTGTCAACGATGCGATTGTTCTGGTGACCTTCATCAACCAGCTCCGCGCAGCCGGCATGAGCAAGTACGAGGCCATCGTGCGGGCCGGGCAACTTCGCCTGCGGCCGATCTTCCTGACCACGCTGACCACCATCGTCGGACTGCTGCCGCTGACGCTGGACTTCTCCGGCGGCGGAGACTTCTGGCGGCCGCTGACGACGGCGATCATGTTCGGCCTGGCGTTCGCGACGCTGCTGACGCTGGTCGTGCTGCCGGTGGCCTACTCGCTGACCGTCCGCGAGAGCGCCGAACACCGGGGCGAGGCCCGGGAACTGCCGCCGACGCCCGTGCCGGCGGGCAATTGATCGAACCGGCTGCGGGGGGTAGCCTGAAACCATGAGCCCACGCCGCGTCACACCCGAGCGGCGGCTTGCCATCGAGCAGGTCGTCCAACGCATCCGACAGGCGATCGAACGCGAGCCGCTGCTGCGCCGCCTGCCCAGCCAGGCCGAACTGGCCCGGCTGTGCCGCGTATCGCTTCGCGAGGTCCGCTCGGCGCTGGGCCGGCTCGAGGCCGACGGATGGATCCGCGCGACACGCGGCGGCTATCGAGTGCAGCACCGGCCGGCGCGGCGGGTGGGAATCCAGCAGGTGGTCCTCGTCCACGACACGACGATGCGCGGGGCGTTCTGCCAGTACGTGGCCATGGGCGCCGATCATCGCTGCCGCCAGCTCAAACTGGCAATGCAGAGCCGGTGGGTTGACCCGGATCGAGTGACCGACCAACTGGAGGAACTGGCCGGTTTTCTCTCGGGCGAACACATCGGTTGGCTGATGCTGGCCTACCCGCCGGGCGTCCTGCTGGAGCGATGGATGTCGGCCGGTCGCCGGGTCGTCATGCTGGACAACGCGCACTTCGAGGTGGCGGCGCCGGCGGTCGTGCCCAACCACGTGGAGGCCGCCCGGCTGGCGGTCGAGCACCTGCTGACGCTGGGGCATCGGCGGATCGCGACGATCGGCACGCGCCTCAGTACGCCGGGCCGTTTCCTCGGCTCGGTCGTGGCGAACATCCTGCGGCACGAGGGGCTGGAAGGGGATCAGGGATGGAACCTTTCCTACGAGCCCGAGCCGCCGCGGGACCGAGTGGAGAGCAGGCTGATCGACTGGGTGCGCCGCTGGCGCGAGGCGTCCGATCGGCCGACGGCCATTATCGTCCACAACATCCCGACCGCCGAGTCGTTCGTGCGCGTCTGCCGTCAGGCCGGCGTGGCCGTGCCGGAGCAACTGTCGGTCATGGCCCTGGGGTGCCGGTTCGGCACGCCGCAAAGCCTGAGTCGGTTGACACTGGCCAATGCGGGCACGGCCGAAAGGATCGGCCTCGAAGGCGTCGACCTGCTGATCCGGCTGGATCAGTTCAGCGTGTCGCCTGCGATCAAGTTGGCGGCCGCGATCGAGAATCCTGCCATGTCTGTTTCCAGCCCGGGCTGATGTCCCCATCTGGGACAATTGTCGCGTTGCATAAAATCAACATATTCCAGAGTCTGCAAGGTGTGCAAGGGGAACGCTTTGAATAGATATGCGTTGTCCGTTGCAACACAATTGTCGCAATAACACAACCTTTGCATGCCTTGCGAATACGGGCTTGCAGCGAGGACCAGGAGGATCAACCCGTTGGGGGAGAATCACTTAGAATTTCGGCCAAGCTCTTCACCTGCTGCCAGGATCGGATGTGGTACGCGTTTTGCTCTTAACTGGGGTTAAGGCGTCCAGATGCCTGTCGGGACGCCGGGATCGTGGCCGTGCGCTGGATGGCCTATCGATCATTGGCTGAGCGGAAGCGTCCGCCGCCGGGCTGGGGGCCCGGGCGAGTGGGTGGCTTCGTGACTATGGTGCCCTCACGGGTGCCGTGGGCAGGAGCTTCGGGCGCGTCGGGGCGCCAGGGGCTTCCTGCCTTTGCCTGCCACAGCCCGCACCGTCACGGTGCGGGCTTTTCTCATTGCTTCAGCGAGGACTGTCAGTTGCGAGATGTGGCCGGCGCAGGTTTTGTTGAGGCCTGCCGATGAACCTTGGGTATAGAATCTCGTAGAGACTCCAGGTAGTGCCTCTTACCAAGCATGCTACCCGGGTGGAATTCGATCCGGGACACAACTGAAACTGTCAGAGAGGAGTTTGTGCAGATGAACAGGTCAATCAAGACGGTCGCCGTGGTGGCGGCCATGGTCGTTCTGGTCGGCGGCGTGGTGCTGATGGCCAAGCTGCCCGGCGGGCTGGCGGTTGCGGATGACAATCAGCAGGTCCGGTTCAACAAGGCCTACGCCGCGGAGTTGGCCAAACAGAAGGCGCAGTACGATGCCGCCACGGCCCGCCTGAGCGCGATGAGTTCGCAGGTCAAGACGGCCGAGGCCATCTCGGAGGTCTTCCACGCCGTCGCCAGCAAGCTCGAGCCGTCGGTCGTCCAGATCACTTCCGAGCACACGGCCCAGATGCCGGACCTGGCGCCCTTCGAGAAGTTCTTCGACAATCCCGACGACATGA
Organism: Phycisphaerae bacterium; assembly: GCA_022072085.1. Taxonomy (GTDB): domain Bacteria; phylum Planctomycetota; class Phycisphaerae; order JAJVII01; family JAJVII01; genus JAJVII01. The sequence goes on along the minus strand of JAJVII010000008.1, from coordinate 44,718 downwards.
AGAAGTTCTTCGAGAACCGCCCGCGCACCCAGCGGAGCGTTGCGACCGGCAGCGGCGTGATCATCACCAAGGACGGCTACGTCCTGACCAACAACCACGTCGTCGCCGGCGCCGAGCGCGTCTCGGTCACGCTGGCCGGCCAGGACGGCGAGTCGGTCCAGGCCAAGGTGATCGGCGCCGACCCGCGCACCGACGTGGCCGTCATCAAGATCGAGGACGCCAAGGACCTCGTGCCGGCCGAGCTGGGCGACAGCGACCAGATGGAGGTCGGCGACTGGGTCATGGCCATCGGCAGCCCCTTTGGGCTCAGCCGATCGGTCACCGTGGGCATCGTGTCGGCCAAGGGCCGGGCCAACGTGGGCATCGCCGACTACGAGGACTTCATCCAGACCGACGCGTCGATTAACCCGGGCAACAGCGGCGGGCCGCTGGTGAACATCTCGGGCCAGGTGATCGGCATCAACACCGCGATCGCCAGCCGAAGCGGCGGCAACCAGGGGATCGGCTTCTCGATTCCGATCAACATGATCAAGGCCCTGCTGCCCAGGCTGGAGAAGGGCGAGACGATCCATCGCGGCTACCTGGGCGTGCTGATCCAGCCGCTCACCCGCAAGCTGGCCGACAGCTTCAACTACGACTCCACGCGGGGCGCCCTGGTCTCGCAGGTCCGCGGCGATTCGCCGAGCAAGGACAGGCTCCAGGTCGGCGACATCATCAACGAGGTGGACGGCAGGAAGGTGGCAGGTCCGAACGAACTGCGGCAGTTGATCGCCGCGGTGGCGCCGGGGCAGTCGGTCAAACTGGGCGTCTATCGCGACGGCAAGCAGATCACGGTCGAGGTCAAGCTCGGCGAACTGCCCGACGATGAGATGCGTCCGGGCCTGCCGGCCCCGCCGGCCGCCGGCGGCGACAGCCAGGCCCTGCTGGGCATCGGGGTCAAGACGCTCACCGAGGCCGACGCCAAGAAGCTGGGCCTGGAGGGCCGAAAGGGCGTACTGGTTACTGCGGTCGATCCCGACAGCGAGGCATCGCGCGAGGGCCTGACGCCCGGCGACGTGATCACGCAGGTGCAGGGCAAGGCGGTTGCCGACGCCGACGCGTTCGCCCAGGCCCTGTCGGGCGCGAAGGATCGCGGCACGGTGCGGCTGCTGGTGATTTCCAAGGACGGCGGGTCGCGGTTTGTCCTGTTGCCGCTCAAGAAGTAGTGAGTACAATTCATGGGGGAGAAACGGAATCGTCCGGCGCCGGCGCCGGGCATCGGGGCAGGGCACGTAGCGCCGCCCCCGACGTCCGGCGACCGGCTGTCGGCGGCATTCCGGGACGTCATGTCGCGTTTTCGAAGGAGAGTCCCGTGAAACTGGAACTGGCCCGCCGACGGATTGAGCCGCGGGATGATCTGCTTGCGCCAGGTGCGGACGAGGACTGCTCGTCCGCCCAGCCGTTCTACAACTACTGTCCGGTCGATTCCTGGCGCCCGGCGGTGAACCTCTACGAGTCGGCCACCAGCTACTACGTCTGCGTCGACGTGGCCGGCATGGCCCGCGAGGAAATCAGCGTCGAGGTCAAGAAGAGCATCCTGGTGATCTCGGGCACGCGGCGGCACCCGCGCCCGCCGTGGGACACCGAGAACCTGTCGATCCATCTGATGGAGGTGGACCAGGGCCCGTTCTGCCGCTCGGTCGAGATTCCTTCCGAGGTGGATGTCGACTCGATCCGGGCCAACTACACGTCGGCGGGCTTCCTCTGGATCGAACTGCCGCGACAACGGCGATAAGCCGAGACGCCGGCCGGACCGTCCGCTTCGAGCTTGCGACCCCTGACGCCTGCATCCTTGAAAGGCCGCAATGGCTGACAACGAGAACGCCAAGCAGACGCAGCCCGGCGAATCGGCCGCGGCGCCCTCCGTCGAAACCCCCACGCAGACCCTGACCGTCCCCGGGCAGTTGGGCCCGCAGGAGATTCCCCTGCCGCCCACGCTGCCGATCCTGGCCGTCCGCAACACCGTCGTCTTCCCCGGCACGGTGATGTCGCTCCAGGTGGGGCGCGAGCGATCCAAGCGCGTCGTTGACGAGGCCGCCCCGGGCGACAAGATGATCGGCATCGTCTCGCAGACCGACCCGAACATCGAGATCCCCGGTCCCGGCGATCTGCTGGGCGTCGGCACGATCTGCATGATCATGCGCGTCTTCAAGCTGCCCGACTCCAACCAGGCGATCGTCGTGCACGGGCTGGCTCGCTTCCGCGTTCGCAACGTGCTGACTGTCGATCCGTTGCTCCGCGCCGCCGTCGAGCTGCTGCCCGACGTCGTCGATCCCGGCAAGCAGCTCGATGCCCTGGTCCACACGGTCCGCCAGACCGCGGGCAAGGTCATCGAACGCAGCGACGAGATTCCCGAGGAGGCCCGCATCGCGCTGGACAATATCGACCAGCCGGGCCAGCTCGCCGATTTTCTGTCGGCCAACTTCGTCTCCGAGTTTGAGCCGCGGCAGAAGCTGCTGGAGACCGTCAACGTGGAGACACGCCTGCGCGAGGTGCAGCGCGTCCTGACCGACCAGCTCGAAATGCTCAACCTGTCGGCCAAGATTCAGGGCGAGGTCAAGGAGACCATCGAGAAGAACCAGCGCGAGTATTTCCTGCGCGAGCAGTTGGCGGCTATCCGCAAGGAGTTGGGCGAGGAGGAGGGCCGCGAGGAAATTCCGCAGCTCCGCAAGCGGCTGGCTGACGCGAAACTGCCCGAGAAGATCCAGGCCGAGGCCGACCGCGAACTGAACCGCCTGGCGGCCATCCCGCAGGCAAGCCCCGAGTACAACGTCATCCGCACCTACCTGGAGTGGCTGGCGGACCTTCCCTGGTCGGTCAGCACGCAGGACAAGCTGGACATCAAGCGGGCTGAGACCATCCTCAACGAGGACCACTACGACCTGAGCATGGTCAAGAAGCGGATCCTGGAGTTTCTGGCTGTCCGCAAGCTGCACCCTGAAGGGCGCGGGCCGATCCTCTGCTTCGTCGGCCCGCCGGGCGTGGGCAAGACCAGCCTCGGCCAGTCGATCGCCCGGGCGCTGGGCCGAAAGTTTGTGCGCATGAGCCTGGGCGGCATCCGCGACGAAGCCGACATTCGCGGTCACCGCCGCACCTACATCGGCGCGATGCCCGGCCGAATCATCCAGGAGATCCGCAAGGCCGGCGCCAACAATCCGCTGATGATGCTGGACGAGATCGACAAGATCGGCGCCGACTTCCGCGGCGACCCGGCCAGCGCCCTGCTGGAGGTGCTCGACCCGGCCCAGAACGGAACCTTCACCGATCACTATCTCGACGTGCCGTTCGACCTGAGCAAGGTGATGTTCATCGGGACCGCGAACATCCCCGACCCGATTCCGCCGGCGCTGCGCGACCGGATGGAGATGATCCACCTGCCCGGCTACACGCCGCACGAGAAGCTGCTGATCGCCAAGCGATACCTCGTGCCGCGACAGCTCCGCGAGAACGGGCTGACGGCGTCCAACTGCCGCGTCAAGGACGATGCCATTCGTCGGCTGATCGACGAGTACACCCGCGAAGCCGGCGTGCGGAACCTGGAGCGGGCCATTGCCGGGCTCTGCCGCGGGACGGCCGCCCGCATCGTCCGTGGCCGGTTCAAGTCGGTCACGCTGGACGCCGAACGGGTCGAGGAGTTCCTCGGCCCGCCGAAGGTCCACCACGACGTGATCGATCGCGAGAACGTGCCGGGCGTGGCGACGGGGCTTGCCTGGACGCCCGTCGGCGGCGAAATCATCTTTATCGAGGCGGCGGCCATGCCGGGCAAGGGCCTGCTCCAGCTCACCGGCCAACTCGGCGACGTCATGCGCGAAAGCGTCAGCGCCGCCCTGACGCTGATCCGCACGCACGCCGGCGAGTTGAAGATCGGCCCCGAGCGGTTCAACCAGTCCGACATCCACGTCCACGTGCCGGCCGGCGCTGTGCCCAAGGACGGGCCCTCCGCGGGCGTCGCGATGCTGACGGCGCTGACCTCGCTGCTGACCGACAGGCCGGTCAAGCCCAAGTTGGCGATGACCGGCGAGATCACCCTCCGCGGGCTGGTCCTGCCGGTTGGCGGGATCAAGGAGAAGGTGCTTGCGGCCCGCCAGGCCGGCGTGACGGAGATCATCCTGCCGGCCGACAACGGCGGCGACCTGGCCGAGCTTCGCAGGGACGAGCGGGAAATGACCCGCGGGCTGAAGTTCCACCCCGTGGCCCGGATCGAAGAGGTGCTGCGGATCGCGCTGGGGGTGAAGCTGAAGTTCAAGGCGCCGGCGGCCGATGAGAGGAAGACCGGAAGGGGCCGCAGGAATTCCAGCAGGGGTCGGCGAAAGGCCTGAGCCGCCGAGGAGACGGGTGAGGCATGCGCAGAAGTCCGAGGACTCAAGTCGGCCTGGCGATCGCGCTGCTGGCGGCGCCGTTGGCGATGCTGGTGGTTGCCGGCATCGTCGGATGCGAGCAGCAGGCGCAGCCGGAGGCCGTTCAGCCAGCGCCGTCGTCCGACACGCTGCCGGGCGACATCTACTTCACGCCGCAGCGCCCGCTGACGGTGGCTGAGCAGGCGGCGCTGCGTCCGGCCCCGGCGTCCCGGCCGGTGCAGCCGATCGAGATGCGCCCAGCCCGCCCGGCCAGGGCGCCCGCGTCGCCGACGACGCAACCCCAGGCCGGCCCGGAGGCCGAACTGCCGCTGGTTCCGGTCAAGCCGCTGACGGCCGGACAGCGACAGGAGCTGACGCCGCTGATGAAGCGGCTGAACCAGGAGTACTTGGCCATCGCCGATCGCTTGCGTGTTCACGAGCAGCCGCTGCTGAGCGTCAACACGCAGCGGCTGAACACGGCGGTCGATCAGGTGATCATTTTCGCCAACCGGGAGGGCGATCGGCTGGACGTGCGGTTCCCGGGCGACTTGCGGCAGTTGGCCTCGTCGGTGGAGACGTGGGGTCGCGTGCCGCCGGAGTGGTCGCGTGAGCAGGTTCGGCCGGCCGTCGTGGCCGTAGCCGACGCGTGCAACCGCTGCCACCTGCGCTATCCCGCGACCCCGCCGGTCGGGCGATGACGGACAGCCGGCGGGCATTTCGCTGTTGCCAGTCGTGGACGCCGCGATAGAATGCCCGTCAGGCGTTCGGTTCACCATTCACGGACTTGCGAAGGGCCAGCCATGTCTGAGAGTTCGCAACTGATCGTCGAAAGCGTCGGCGGCGTGACGATCGTCAACTTCGACACGAACAACGTCCTGGACGCGCTTCAGATTCAGAAGATGTCCGAGGAGTTGTACCACCTTGTCGATCAGCAGGACCGCCGCCAGATCGTTCTGGACTTCACGAAGGTTAAAATGCTCAGTTCGCAGGCCATCGGCATGCTGCTGAACCTCCGCAAGAAGTCGTCGGCCATCAAGGGCGAAATCCTGCTGGCCGGCATCCGCCCGGACCTGCTGAAGGTTTTCAAAATCACCCAGATCGACCGGCTCTTCAAGTTCTTCCCGACCGAGAAGGAAGCCCTCGCTCAGTTCGGCATCCACGGCGTGAGCTGAGGGCGGCCCGAGCGAAAACGTGCCAGGCCCCGGGAAGAGCTTCCCGGGGCCTTTCGTTTCGGACATGACGCGTCGTTCGAGCGGCTTCAGCCGGCCATCACTTCCTCGATGGTCACCCACGCCCCGCCGCGGTCGCGGCTGAGCAGGGCGGCATGGACCGCCGCCACGGCCCGCAGGCCGTCCTCGCCGCTGGCGTGCGGCTGTCGGCCTGCGACGATGTCGGCGGCGAATTCCTCGACATCGATGCGGATCGCGTCGTGCTCCTCCAACTCCAAGGGTTCTTCCTTCGACCGCGGCCAGTCCATCGGCGCCAGGTTCGGCAGGAGGAAGTGCTGCCGGATGCCCGCGCGGTCGTGGCTGACGGTCCGCGTCGTGCCGTAGACGGCGTCGAAGTTGGCGCCGGGCGAGGCGTATTGCGTCGCGAAGTTGGCCAGCAGGCCCGAAGCGAACCGCGCCTGGCCGGCGAAGTGGTCGTCGTTGTCGCCCGGCGTGACGGCGTGCCCGCCGGCTGCCTGGATCGCCTCGATCGGCCCGAACCAGTAGGCCCACGTGTCGAACGTGTGAACGGTGAGCTGCATCAGCGGCCCCCCCGGGGCGGCTGACCGCCGGGCCCGCCAGTCTTCGGGCGTCTTGTGCATCCCGCCGTTGTGGCCGGTCACGTTGACGGCCAGCAGGACCTGGCCCATCTCGCCGGCGTCGAGCAGCCGCTTCACCCAGCGGGCGTAAACGCTCTTGCGCGAGGGGTGGTTGGATGCAGCGAAGACGCCGGCTTCGCGGCAGGCCTCCAGCACCGAGCGGCCCTCGGCCATGGTGTTGGTGAAGGGCTTGATGATCATCGGGTGCTTGCCCGCTCGGGCGGCGGCGACGCCCAGTTCGGCGTGCGTGTGGTTGGGCGTGACGATGACCACGCCAGCCACGTCGCTGGCCAGCAGTTCGTCGAGGCTGGCGGCCGGGCGGGTGTTCCACTGGGCGGCGGCGGAGGCGGCCGCGTCGGCGTTGAGGTCGTAGACGCCGGCCAGTTCGACCTTGTCGCTGGCGGCCATGCTGGTCCCGACCTTCTTGCCCCACTTCTGAACGCCGATCAGCCCCAGTTTGATCCTCGTGCCCATTGCGGTTTGCCCTTTCGCAGATGCGGGTAAAGCGGCGCATTATAGCGTTACGGGCAACAACGGCCAGAGGGGGGCGAAGAAGGCCGGTCTGTTTGTCAGACGGGGCGACGCAACCTAATATAACTTGCAAGAACGGTCTGCCCGCCATAGATTACCCGCTTCGCAGCTTGAGAAACCTCCGTGGAGTTCAGTGAACCGCTAGCAAGGAGCACGTGCCATGCCGCTGGTATCGACCAAGGAAATGTTCAGGCAGGCCTACGACGGCGGGTTCGCCATCGGGGCCTTCAACGTCAATAACATGGAGATCATCCAGGGCATCATCGAGGCCTGCACCGAGGACAAGGCCCCGCTGATCCTCCAGATCTCCAAGGGCGCCCGGCAATACGCCGATATCCGCTACCTCCGCAAGCTGATCGAGGCGGCCCTGGAGGCCAGCGGCGACCTGCCCATCGTCATGCACTGCGACCACGGCGACAGCTTTGAACTGTGCAAGCAGTGCGTCGACGACGGCTACACGTCGGTCATGATCGACGCCTCGCATCTGCCGTTCGAGGAGAACATCGCCCTGACGCGCCGCGTGGTCGAGTATGCCCACGATCACGGCGTGGCGGTCGAGGCCGAGCTGGGCAAACTGGCGGGTGAGGAAGAGCACGTCAAGGTCTCCGAGCGCGACGCGGTTTACACCAACCCGGCCCAGGCGGCCGAGTTCGTCGCCAAGTCCGGCTGCGACAGCCTGGCCGTCGCCATCGGCACCAGCCACGGGGCCTACAAGTTCTCCACGGGCAATCCGAAGCTGAACTTCGAGCGTCTGGCGGCCATCCAGGAGAATATCCCCGGCGTGCCGCTGGTGCTGCACGGGGCCTCGTCGGTCCCGCCGGACCTGGTCGAGATGAACGTGAAGTACGGCGGCAAGATGAAGGGCGCCCAGGGCGTGCCCGAAGAGATGATGGCCAAGGCCGCCCGGGAATACGGCATCTGCAAGATCAACATCGACACCGACCTGCGGCTGGCCATGACCGCCAGCATCCGCAAGGTGTTCGTCGAGAAGCCCGAGGAGTTCGACCCGCGCAAGTATCTGGGCCCGGCCCGCGACGCGATCAAGAAGGTCGTCAAACGCAAGCTGGTCATGCTCAACTGCCAGAACAAAGCCGACGCCGTCATGGGCGCCGTTACCGCCTGACCGCTGGCACACGACGCGATGATTCGAGCCCGGCCCGCGCGGACCGGGCTCTTGTCCTGTACCGGCGCCACTCGCTCTAAAGCCCGGACGCCGCGCGATTCGATAAACGAGATAGGATTTGTTGTGCGCCATCTCTCTGTGTAGACTGGAGCGGGAAGGATCCCATGAACGGCCAGGAAAAGCTCGCAAAGACCTCGAACACCTACGCGCCCGCCCCGGCCCGCCCCGGGTCCGCCTATGCGGGCAAGAATGTTCACCTTATCGGCATCGGCGGCTGCGGCATGAGCGGGCTGGCGTCGGTCCTGTTGGCCGGCGGCGCTCACGTCAGCGGCTCCGACCGCGCTCCGTCGGCGACGACCGTCCGCTTGGCCGAAGCCGGCGCAGCCGTCAGCATCGGCCAGAAGCCCGAGAACCTGCCGGTCAAACTGGACCTGGTCGTCGCCTCGGCGGCCGTCCCGCCGCAGAACCCCGAGTTGGCCGAGGCTCGCAGTCGCGGCGTCGAGGTCATCAAGTACTCCCAACTGCTCGGGCGGCTGATGGCCGACTCGATCGGCCTGGCCATCGCCGGCACGCACGGTAAGAGCACGACCTCGGCGATGGTTGCCTACGTGCTGATGCGGGCCGGCGCCGATCCGACCTACGTCATCGGCGCGACCGTGCCGCAACTCGGCGGCTCCAGCCGGGCGGGCGGCGGGCCCTGCTTCGTGGCCGAGGCCTGCGAGTACGACGCCAGTTTCCTCAACCTTCACCCGACGGTGGCGGCCATCCTCAACATCGAGGAGGACCACCTGGACTACTACAAGGATCTGAACGCGATCGTCGCGTCATTTGCCGCGTTCGCGTCGCTGGCTCCGCGCAACGGCCTGCTGATTGTCAACGGCGAAGACCCCAACACCGCCCGCGCGGTCGAGGGGGTCGCCGCCCGCGTTGAGACGTTCGGCCTGGGCGAGAACTGCCGCTGGCGGGCGGTCAACGTCGAACTGGACGGCGGCACGCACGCGTTCGACGTACGCTGCGGCGACCGCGTGCTGGGCCGATGCCGGCTGCGGCTGGCCGGCCGACACAATGTCTACAACGCGCTGGCCGCGGCGGCGATGACGATCCACTGTGGCGTGCCGGCGACGCAGGCGTTGGCCTACCTGGGCGAGTTCACCGGCGCCGACCGGCGGATGACGCTCCGCGGGCGGGTCAACGGCGTGACGGTCGTGGACGACTATGCCCACCACCCGACGGAGATCCAGGCGACGCTGCGAGCGGTGCGGCAGTATCATCAGCCGGCCCGGCTGTGGTGCGTGTTCCAGCCGCACCAGCACAGCCGGACGCGGTTCCTGATGCGCGACTTCGCCCGCAGCTTTGCCCAGGCCGACACCGTGCTGCTGCCGCCGATCTACTTCGTGCGCGACAGCGAGGCCGAGCGAAAGAACGTGTCGGCGGCCGACCTGGCCAGCCAGATTCGGCTGGTGGGCGGGGATGCGGAATCTTTCGAGGATTTTGATACAATCACGGCACACCTCCGTTCGCACGTGCGGGCGGGGGACCTGATTCTGACCATGGGCGCCGGGGACGTCTGGAAGATCGCCGATGACTATCTTCAAGGAAGCTGAGTTTCGGGAAATCGTGACCGAACGCGAGCCGCTGGCTCGGCACACGTGGTTCCGCCTCGGCGGGCCTGCGCGCTATTTCATCCAGCCGCGCAACGAGAAGGAACTGGCCTCGGCGCTGGCACGCTGCCGGGACAACTCGGTTCCGATCTACGTGCTGGGCGGCGGGGCCAACCTGCTGATCCCCGACGACGGCATCGACGGGGCGGTGGTCAAGTTGGCCGGCGAGTTCGCCGAAACCGCGATCGACGAGGACGGCACGGTCACCGCGGGCGCTGGCGTGGACATGAGCAAGCTGAACCTGCGCTGCGTCCGCGAGGGGCTGGCCGGCATGGAGTGTCTGACCGGCGTGCCGGGCAGCGTGGGCGGCGGGGTGAAGATGAACGCCGGCGGCGCGTTCGGCGACATCGGCAACATCATCCGCCGCGTCAAGCTGATGGACGCGACGGGCACGGCCTTCTTCGCCGAGAAGGACGACCTGGTTTTCGCCTACCGATCGACGAACATCAATGCGAAGTTCATCCTCCAGGCCACCTTCGACCTGACGCCCGACGACCCGGAGGAGATCCTCAAGAAGGTCAAGGAAATCTGGTTCTTCAAGAAGAACAGCCAGCCGCTGAACGCCAAGAGCGCCGGCTGCGTATTCAAGAACCCGCGGCAGCTTTCCGCGGGCGCCCTGATCGACCAGGCCGGCCTCAAGGGCACCGAGGTCGGCGGGGCCCAGGTTTCCGAGAAGCACGCGAACTTCATCATCGCCCGGCTGGGCGCCAAGTCGGCCGACGTGCTCAAGCTGATTGAGCTGGTCCGCCAGCGCGTGTTCGAGCGTTTCGGCGTGCAGCTGGAGCTGGAGCTGGAAGTCTGGTGAGGCGTCATGGGGCAGCCACGCATCGACATTCCGAAGGAAGAGATCGCTGCGTTCTGCCGGCGGAACCGCATTCGCCGGCTGGCCCTGTTCGGCTCGGTCCTGCGGGACGACTTTACGCCCGACAGCGATGTGGACATCCTGGTGGAATTCGAGCCGGGGCAGACGCCGGGGCTGCGGTTTTTCGGCATGGAAATCGAGCTATCGGAAATGCTCGGGCGGAAGGTGGACCTGAACACGCCCGGCTTCATCGGCAAACGCATCATCGGTCGCGTTCTAGCCGAAGCCGAGGTGCTGTATGACGCAGCATGACGACGGCACTCGCTTGCTGGACATGCTGGAGTATGCTGAAGAAGCGATCGAAATCGCCAAGGGGCTGGACCGGGCGGACCTCGACCGCGATCGGAAGCTCAATCTGGCTTTGGTTCGTCTGGCGGAGATCGTGGGGGAGGCTGCGGCAAGAGTCTCTCCCGCGGGGCGAGAGCGTTTGCCCGGCATTCCTTGGGCGCAGATGGTCGGAATGCGCAACCGCCTGGTTCACGGCTATGATGTCGTGGATTTTGATGTGCTCTGGAACGTGATCCGGATCGATCTGCCGCCGCTGGTCGCCCAACTTCGCGAGGCGCTGGGCGAGGGCGGATGATCGAGCCGTCCGAGGCAAGGATCCCTTTTCGATATTGCTCCGGCCTCCTGGCTTTGAGGTTCACGGATGAACCCACTGAATATCACCGTATTGCATGGCGGGCCGTCCGCCGAGCGTGAGGTCTCCCTCGTCAGCGGGCGAGCCGTGGCTGAGGCCCTGCGCGGCGTCGGCCATCGCGTCTCTCTCTTCGACATCACGCCTGACGACCTGTCGTCGCTGGACCGGCCCGATGCGGACGTCGTCTTTCCCGTGCTGCACGGGACCTGGGGCGAGGACGGCCAGCTTCAGCGCATCCTCGAAGATCGCGGGCTGACCTACGTCGGCTCGGGCCCCGAGGCGTCGGAACTGGCGATGAACAAGGCGGCGACGAAGACCGCCTTCGTCGCCGCCGGACTTCCCACGCCCGGGTGGCAGGTGCTGGGCGAATGGCCGGGCCGATGGGATGGCGACTTCCCACTGGTCGTCAAGCCGGTGGACGAGGGCTCCAGCGTCGACCTGTTCATCTGTCGCGACCTGGAGGCGATGCGAAAGGGCGTCGAGACGGTTTGCGCGAAGCACGGCCGCTGCCTGATCGAGCAGTTCATCCCCGGCCGCGAACTGACGGTCGGCATCCTGGAGGGCAAATCGCTGCCGCCGGTCGAGATCGTCGTTTCGGCGGCGCACGAGTATTACGACTACCAGGCGAAGTACGCCGATGACGGCGGCACGCGTTACGTTGTCGAGCCCGACCTGACCCGCCGCTTGCGCGACCGGATGTGCGAGATTGCGGAAGGGGCGTTCGAGGCGGTCGGCTGCCGCGACTACGCCCGGATCGACTTCCGCCTTCGGCCGGACGGCCGAATGTTCCTGCTGGAGGTGAACACGATCCCCGGGTTCACCAGTCACTCGCTGCTGCCGATGGCGGCTGCGGCGTCGGGCCTGGATTTCGGGGCGCTGTGCGGGCGGCTGGTGGAATTAGCCTCACGGCGAAACAAGCGGCTGGCCGATGCTGGATAAGCGGTGCGCCCGGGCTGCCGGAGGATTCCGGGCAGCCGGCGGGCGACTTGTCTGCCTCGAAGTTTCGGTTGCGGGCGATGCCCGCGGAGCGGAATGGCCAAGCGAAAGACCAAGCGTGCCGGCGCGGGTTCGCGCAGCGGATCGTCCTCGGGCAAACGGGGCCCGCTCATCGACGGCTGGTGGTCGCGGCTGAGCGACCAGAGCAAACGCCGGGCCGTGCGGTTCTGCCTGCACGTGGCGTTCATCGCCGTGCTGGCCGGCGGGCTGGTCTACGGGCTGCACTCGATGGAGCGCTACGTTCATTCGCTCGCCAGCCCCAGCGAGAAGATCATGCTGGTCATGGCGCCGCCGCCGGAGTGGATGGCGCCGTCCAACCCCGCTTACGACGAACTCCAGTCGGCAGCCGAGCAGACCGTGAACCGGCTGGCTGCCTCGGTCGGCGGCGACACGGCCCGGACCTGGTTCGACCCGAAGCTGGCGCCCAACATCGCCCATGCGTTGGGGAGCCACCCCTATGTCTCGCGCGTCACGCAGGTCGAGAAGCGGCTCGTGCCGGCTGACGACGGCAAGGGCGGGTTCAGACGTGAGATCGTGATGGCCGTGGAGTATCGCCGCCCGCTGGCCCAAGTCTGGTGGCAGAGCCGGCTCTCGCACGGGCCGGGGCGGTGGTATGTGCTGGACAAGGATGGCTTCGTGCTTTCGTCGGAATCCAGCAAGCGGCCTGCTTTGCCGTCGATCGTGCCGGCGCCCTCGCCGCAGCCGCAGGTCGGCGGGCAACTCGGGGTGGCGGCCATCCAGGCGGGCCTGGACCTGGTCAGCCTGCTGAGCGACCGGCCTTACTTCAACGAAATCTGCGAAGTGGATGTCGGGAACTTCGGGCGGCCCGACCCTGACGCCGCCGAACTCGTGCTGCGGGTCTGGTCGCCGGTGGACCGCTACTCCAGCGTTCAGGAAATCAAGTGGGGCTACCGGCTGGGCAACCCCGACCGGGGCGAGATGAACGACACCAAGGGCAAACTCGTTCTGCTCCGCGAAATCTGGACCACCTACAAGACGCTCAACCTCTCCGCGCTGCGGGTCGTTGACGGGCCGATCGACCTCTACTCGGTCAGGGGCGAGGCCCGAGCCAACGTTGTGCCGCACGCGCTGGGCCCCGGCCGATCCGCGCTCACCATGCAACCCTGAGGCGCCCGATGTCGCCCGATTCACCGGTCAGCGAGTCACCCTCCGCGTCGCAGGTGACTTTCCCGACCTGGCTGGCGGCCGGTCTGTTGGCGGCTGAGGTAGCCGTGCTGGCTGTCGCCGCATTTCCCGATGCCAGCGCCGCGCCCGATCCCGGCCGCGGCTGGGCGATGCTAGCTGGGGCGCAGGTGCTGTTTGTGAGCTGGCTGTGGCCGACGCTGGGCATCGGTCGGCTGACCACCCGCCCGCGTGCGCAGGCGGGCCTCGAAGCGTTGCTCCTGCTAGCCGGCTGCCTGCTGGCGGCGATCCCGGCGGCCTGGTGGGCGCAGGCGAACACGGGCCGGACGGCTATGCCGCTGGTCTACATGCTGGCCTGGCTGGCCGTCGGCTGGCTGATGGTGGACAGGGGGGGACCCTCGCTTCGCTGGGGGTGGTCGCTGCTGATGGTGCTGCTGAACTTCGGCCTGCTGGGACTGGACTACCTCAGCCGCGATTTCCTGGACAACGCGAATATGCACTTCCGCGCCTTCAACCCGATGTTCGAGGCTGCGAGCCTCTCCCGGACCGGCTGGCCCAGCACGTTCGCCGGCCAGTGGCCGCTGGCTTTGCCGCTGGCGTTGCTGATCGTGCTGGCTGCGACGGCGATTCTCTTCCCGGCCGACCGGCTGCGTAGCGATCGGGCCGACGGCTGCAACTGAGTGTGACCCGCAGTCACGCGGGGCATACAATTCCTTGTTGTGCCTCTCACTGAAACCTGTGTCGGATGCAGTACCGCCCGTTTCGGACGGCGCGGCGGGCCATTTCAGGAGCAGACGATGCGTGCATTCGCGATCGGACGGGGAGCGGCGGCAATGGCGATCATGGCCGTGCTTCTGGCGGCGGGCGGTTGTGCGACGAATCAGCCGGCGTCGCTCAACGATCAGATGGCCCAGCGGCGGGCTGCGTCCAAGGGCCGTGCCCCCGAGGCCGTCCGCAAGACGATGGAGGACGCGCAACGCCGGCTGCGAGACTCGAAGATCGCCGAGACGTCGCTGCACGTCGGCGACGCGATGCCGGACTTCACGCTGTCCGATGCCCAGGGCAGGGCAGTCAGCCTCTCGACGCTGCGGGCGCTGGGCCCGGTGGTGATCGCGTTCTACCGCGGCGGGTGGTGCCCGTACTGCAACATGGAGTTGCACGCCCTCCAACAGTCGCTGGCTGACTTCCGGGCCGAGGGGGCGACGCTGGTGGCGATCTCGCCCGAGACGCAGGCCAACGCGTTCGAGACCGGGCACAAGGACGAGCTGGGCTTCCCGCTGCTGAACGACCGCGACAACGCGCTGGCCCGGCGGATCGGGCTGGTCTTCAAGGTCGAGCCGGAGTTGAAGGAAGTCTACAAAGGCTTCGGTCTAGATCTGGCCAAGAGCCAGGGCAACGACAACTGGGAATTGCCGATCCCCGCGACCTACGTCGTCGATCCGGGCGGCACGATCCGCTACGCCTACGTCGATCCCGACTACACCACGCGCGGCGAGCCGAAGGACATCCTCGCGGCGTTGAAGAAACTGCGGGCGGGGAAGTGAGCCGGACGCGTCAGGCCGTCGCCTTGGGGTGATATTTGCCGCCGGCTTCCTTGGGGGCATCGCCGGGCTTCTCCCAGGGCGGTCGGCTTTTCCAGCGTCGGTGGATCCACCAGTATTGCGCCGGCTCGGCCCGGATGAAGGCCTCCATCGCGTCGCTGTATCGTTGCGTGATCCAGGCCAACTCGTCCGGCTGGCCCTGCCACTGCTCGGGCCTGATCATCTCCTGCACGCCGATCTCGTACTGGAGCCCCGTGCCGACCTGCCGGGCGTAGCCGATCACGATCGGGCAGCGGAACTGGATCGCCAGCAGGCCGATCGACTTGTAGGTCGACGCCGGCCTCCCGAAGAAGTTCGCGAACTGTCCCTTGTGCCCGGCGTTCTGGTCGGCGATGAAGCAGAGCACGCCGTTGCCGGCCAGCACGTCCTGCATCGACCCGGTCGCCCCCTTCTTGTAGAGAATCTCCTGCCCGTGCCGCTCGCGCACGCCCAGGATGTATTCGTTGAGATAGGGGTTGTCGATCGGACGGGCGACGCTGACGGTCGGGAACCCCAGCGTCGCCAGCGTGTAGCCCATGATCTCGAAGTTGCCGTAGTGGGCCGTCAGCATGATGATCGGCTGGCGCGGGGTCAACAGCATTTCGAGAGTCGGCTCGAAGCCCACCAGTCGGATGTGGTCCTGCCAGCGATGGTTCGTGACAAACCGAGGGGTGAGCAGGACGTCGATGATGAAGCAGAGCAGCCGCTCAAAGCTCTCGCGGCCGACGCGTTCGATGCGATCCTGCGGCCAGTCGGGAAAACTGTTGCGGAGGTTGGTCAGAGCGATGTTGCGGTGCTTGCGGTCCAGCCGCCACCACAGCCGGGCGAGGCGGCGGGCGTGCACCTTGGCCTCGGCCGGTCCGGCGACTTGGATCAAGCCGGCGACAACGCGCGTCACGACGTAAACGAGATAGTCGATCACCTTGCGGACCATAGACGGAGCATTCTAACGGCCGATGGGCGGCGCGTTAAGAGGCAGTTGACGTCCGGATGCCGTCAGTGGTGGACCGGATGGCGACGGCAGCGGGCCTGGTGCAGGTGGGCGGCCATGAGCAGGTGCCGCAGCCGGTCCAGGGGCAGGCGGGCCAGGTAGTCGGCGGTGAAGTCCATCGGGAAGCTGCCCTTGAAGTTGAGCAGGTGACGGGTGACCTGGGCGCGGTCGAGATGGGCGATTCGAGCCACAAGCTTTTCAACGTCCGTAGCGGCCTGCATCGCGCTGCCTCCCGTCTGTTTCCCCGGCCGATCCCTGAGTTCATATCGGCCGACGAGGGGAGGGCCTTAATCTGCTTCGCGGGTCCTCCAATTCGTCCCTCCGCTGACCTATTGGACACGCCGGAGGCGGCGGGGTTGGGCGGCGCCGCCCCGGAGCGTCGTTGACCGCGGCTGCGGGCGCGGCCATAATGCGGGTCTGGGCCCTCGGGATGGGCTCAACAAAGAAGGCACGGCTGGCCGATATTGGGCAATGATTCACGCCCCGGCGGGCAGCCGCTGAGCGCCCGTAGCTCAGAGGATAGAGCACCGGTTTCCTAAACCGGGGGTCGCAGGTTCGAATCCTGCCGGGCGTAATCGCTTGCACAGGGAGGTGCGACATGAGGCTCTGCACCGCGCCGGGTTCGGTCCTGCTGGTTGCGTCGGGGCTGCTGCTCTCGCTGGGCGGCTGTGCCCAGACGCGGCAGATCGACATCTCCTCGGGCGCCCCGCGCGAGGTGGGCAACGACCCGAGCCCACTGATCGCCAAGAGCCAGTCCAAGGTCGCCGACCTGCCCGTGCCGCTGGACTTCTCCTTCCAGGAATCCAAGAGCGTCGCCCAGGCCAACAGCCACTTCCGCTACGTCAGCCACTACTATCGCGGCCGGGCGGGCAAGGAGCGGGTGGCCAGTTTCTACCTGGACCAGATGCCGGCCAACTTCCGCTGGTTCAAGGAAAACTACCGCGACGACCGCGGCACGCTGAAGATCGACTTCGGCAAGGGCAGCGAACGCTGCATCGTCACGATCACCGAAGACATGTGGGGCTACACGACCATCCACGCCGAGATTTACCCCGTCGAGCAGCAGAAGGGCTGAGGTTTCCGCCGGACGGGGTCCCGCGATCGGCCTGCATTTGTGCCCGCCGCGGGCCTTGAGCTTGCCCGTGGGCGGTGGTAGACTTACTCCCTTGATTCCATCCGATCCGCAGGCCCGCAACGTGGCGGGCGGCGCGGTGGATCTGACGCTCCTGGCGTGGAAGTCATCATGAAGTCCGAAGAGCGACATCGTCTCAAGACCAACGAGCTGTCCGTCTGGATCAGCGAATTTCCCGGCAGGATCAAGAAGCACGCGAACAAGCTGCTCGTCGCCGTGGTCGTCGTCCTGGTCGCGTTGACGGTCTACTGGTACCTCGGCAACCGTGACCGGACTCAGCAGGCCGAGGCCTGGGGCGACTACTGGGCCGCCTGGAGCAAGGAGGACGCCGTCCAACTCGAAAGCGTTGTCACCCGCTATCCCGACACCGACCCGGTCACCGGGCTGGCCGAACTGTCCCGCGGCGTCCTGATCATGCGCCAGGCCGAGGCAATCGACGCAGCCAAAGACCGCGAGAAGTTCGGCAAACATGAGGAAGTGGCACAGGAGCGGTTGGATGCCGCCCTGAAGCGGCCGTACTTCGGCCTGACGACCCCTGCGGCGCGGCTGCTGCTGGCCAACATTGCCAAGGACAGCGGCCGCCTGGACGACGCCCGCAAGCTCTACCAGCAGATCATCGACGACAAGCAGGCCGATCCGCTGTTCCGCGACATGGCCAGCGAGCGTCAGGCGCGGCTGGCAGCCGATGCCGGGCCGGTCGAGTTCGTCCGCGGCGTCGCGTCGCACACGGAAGTGACCGTGCCGATTCCGCCGCCGGCGACCCAGCCGGAGTCCGGCTCGACCGAGGGCCCGGCCCCGTCGGCGACTTCGCAGCCCGGCCTGACCATGCCCAGCGGACACAACACCGGCGAGCCGGCGCCCGGGACGCCCGATGCGGGTTCCGGCACGGCCACGCCGTCGTCGACTTCTCTGCCGGCCGACAGTGGCGGGCAGCCGGACGACGAATAGGCAGGCATGACCGTCGAGCCCATCACACCTGATCCTGAAAACGGCGAGGGCGACGAGGAACCGCTCCAGCGCGTCTCGCTGACGGTGCGCCGCGAACTGACCCACCGCCGCCTCGACCAGTACGTCAATGCGCGGCTGCCGCAGTTGAGCCGCTCGTCGATCCAGCGGCTGATCGACGCGGGGCAGGTGACGGTGAACGGCCAGGCGACCAAGGCGAGCCGTCGGCTGGCGCCGGGCGACGTGGTGGATGTCGTTGTCCCGCCTCCGCAGCCGCGGGAGATTCCGCCCGAGCCGATCCCCATCCAGGTCGTCTGGGAAGACGACTGCATGCTGGCGATCAACAAGCAGGCCGGCATCATCGTCCACCCGGCCCGCGGCAACCCGCACGGCACGCTGGTCAACGGGCTGGCCTACTACGCCGGCAAGCTCAGCAGCGGCGGCGACCCCTTCCGCCCGGGCATCGTCCACCGGCTCGACCGCGACACAACGGGAATCATGCTGGTCGCCAAGACCGACGAGGCCCATTGGCGGCTGGCCAGGCAGTTCGAGGCCCGCCGCATCCACAAGTTCTACATTGCCCTGGTGCAGGGCGGTATGGACCTGGACGCCGATCGCATTGACGCCCCCCTGGCGCGGCACCCCAGGCACCGCGAGAAGTATGCCGTCTCGCCGGAGAACCCGTCAGCCAAGCAGGCCGTCACCGTCTACCGCGTTCTGGAACGGTTCCGCGGCTTCACGCTGCTCCAGCTCGAGCCGCACACCGGCCGAACGCACCAGCTTCGCGTGCACATGAGCCACCTGGGCCACCCGATCGTCGGCGACCGCGACTACGGCGGCCGACTGATCACGCGGGCCGACTTGCTCGCCTCTCCGCGAGCCGCGAGCGGAAGCTCGCGGATGGCCGGCTCGTCTCTGGACGACGCCCCCATCGAGGGGCCGCTGATCGCCCGCCAGGCGTTGCACGCGTGGCGGATTCAGTTTGAACATCCGGTGACGCATCGGCCGATGGAATTGGAGGCCGAGCCGCCCGCGGACATGCGCGAGCTGCTGGTGGCGGTGCGGCAGTTGAGAAGCCTGGGCCAGGCCGGCGCGGTAGAATAGATGAGCGGGACGCTCCGCGGACGGATTGATTGACAGACCCCGGGCGGTCCTTATAATTCATGCAACCCCGCCTGCATGGCGGAAGGTGGACGGTCATGTGGACACCGACGTTGGCATGGGCTCCCGGCGGCTGGGAGTGGATGGTGATCCTGCTGGTGGCGTTGCTGCTGTTCGGGCGACGGCTGCCGGAGGTCGGGCGAAGCCTGGGCAAGGGCCTCGTGGAGTTCAAGAGGGGCCTCAAGGATGTCGACGACCAGGTGAAGGATGTGAAGCGCGAAGTCGACACCGCCGGCGACAAGCCGGCCGAGAAGAAGAATGAATCGGGCCCCCGGCCCAGCGACAATTGAGGACAGCGGGCGATTAGCTCAGTTGGTTAGAGCGCACGGATCACACCCGTGAGGTCATAGGTTCAAGTCCTATATCGCCCAGTCGCGAAGGAGCCCGGCGTTGGCCGGGCTTCTCTTGTTTGCGCTCATGGGGTGGCATGAAAGCGGAACGTCCATCAACTTGTCAGGGGCGGCTGCGATTTCAGGCTACTTGGTCGGCTGATAGTGCATGACCAGCCAACGCTGGGCGTCGTAGACCCCGGCTTTCAGAACGAACACGTTGTTGGTGACGTCGTAGCAGAGCGTGTCCCATCCGCCGGTCGGCCAGGGGCCGCCATCGGCCGGTGGGACCATCTCCGTCCACTTGTCGTCAGCCGGGTGATACAGCAGCACGGCGTTGGGCTTGTTCTGACGCTCGACGCTGACCAGCAGCACATCGTGGGCCGAGTCGTAGGCCAGGGCGGGCGCCCGGGCCGGCACGGGCGAGTCGGCCAACTGCTTCCACTCGTTGTCCTTCACCGAGTAACGCCACAGCTCGGCGCCGGGGCTGTTCCATTCCTTGCCCTTGCTGCCCGGCCCGCCGAACAGATAGATCACCTGGCGCTTCGAGTCGTATTCCAGGGCCGCGCTCATGCCGGCGGCCGGTTCGACGGCCTGCTTGGGCTGACGCCACTCGCGTTTGACGACGTCGTACAGGCAGGTCGAGCCGGCCCCGATCGACTTATAGAACAGTATCACCTTGTTGGCCGAGTCGTAGCACATCGCCCGCTCCAGCAGACCCTTGCCGACGACCTTCTCCGGGCCGGGATCGACCAGACTCCACTTGCGCGTCGCCAGATCCAGCCGCCAGAAATCCTGCGGGTGCGGGGGCTTGGCCGACCGGTTCGCGCCGGGGCCCAGGTAGATCGAGTTGTCGAAGTCGCAGTAGACCAGGCAGCCGTAGGGGTGCCGGTCCATGGGCGTCGGGTCGGTCGCGTTCTCGGGCAGGGTCGCGGTGAGGTAGCCGCCCGGCCCGTTGCCGGACGCCCGCTTGTGGTTGGTCAGCTTGAGTACGTCGGCGCGATCGGCCGCCACGTCGATGGCGATGGCCGCGTTGGCGTAGATCGTCATGTCGCGGATGTCGTCCTTCCATCGGTCCATGATGATCGCCCGATGCCCGCGGGCGTCGTAGACCATCTTGTTCCAGCCGACGGCGATATAGCGCCCGCCGCGCGGAGCGCCGTGGAAGGATGGCGAAAAGGCGATCCATGTGTTCGGACTGGCCTTGGCGGCCTGGACCGGCTGAGTGGTCGGCGAGGCCGGCGGCGTCGCATCCGCAGCCAGGGCAATCGAGGAGCAGAGCAGAAGGACGAGAATTGCCGCAAGCGTTCCATTCATCGCTGTTTCCATCCTTAGGGGCTCTAACAGAACCTACACGGGATCGCGTTGGGTCGCAAAGGGCCCGGATGCAAGAAGCCGCGACGCAGTCGATACGAAACTGAGTATCGTCGAGAAGCGGCGACGCCGCAGACGGGCCCTTTGCGGCCCAACCCGCCGGGACGGCGGGGCTTGCGGTCGCGGCCGGCGTCGCTCGTCGTCGACGATACTCCGTCCCGTATCGACTCCTCCTCGACTCCTTGGCCGCGACCGCAATACCCGTCGTCGCGACCCGCGTAGGTTCTGTTAGAGCCCCCTACAGGAGTTGGTTCATTCCAGGCCAATGCGGTCACCAGCTTGCCCGGTCCGGCTTGGTCTCCGGGCCGGTGACACGGATCGCCGGCCGCGCGGGGGCGAAGGGGAATCGGCCCAGGGCGCTCATTACGTGCATCAGCAACTGGCGCGTCATCCGCTCGCGGACCTCGGCGCAGTCCGGCCGGCTGAACAGATTGCGCAGCTCCAGCGGGTCGTCGGCCAGGTGATACAGTTCGCCGGCCAGGTTGTCATATCGCCCGTAGACTTCGCCGAGCTTGCCGGGCAGGTAGAGGATGAGCTTCCAGTCGGCGGTCCGCCACATGACGGCCGGCGCCCGCTGGAACTGCTCGTAGCCGCGCCCGTGGAACTCCGCGAACGACCCCGTCCGCTGGAAATCCGACAGCAGGCTGAACCCCGGCAGCGTCTGGGGAATCTCCATGCCCGCGGCGTTCAGCAACGTCGGTACGACGTCCACCAGTTCAGCCGGGCGATCGTCCACCGCGCCGCTCCGCCCGACGCCCGGCCCGGCGACGATCATCGGCACTCGCACGCTTCCGTCGTAGAGGCAATACTTGGAGACCCGGCCGCGATCGCCGAGCATGTCGCCGTGGTCGGACGTGAAGACGATGAACGTGTTGTCCAACTCGCCCATGTTGCGCAGCCGGTCGATCACCATGCCGAACCGGCTGTCGACGTAGCTGCACAGGGCCGCGTAGCGCAGCCGCGAGCGGCGGCGCTGCTGGGGCGTCATGTTGATCCAGCGGTCCTCGAAGTACCCCCACGGATCGCCGCCGGGGGGGGCGTGGCGATGGCCGTCGGGGATCGGCTCGGGCGGCGGGTTGTCGGGGAAGTCGGCGATGTCGTAGAGGTCCTCGAACTCGGCCGGCGGCTGGAGGCCCGCGTGCGGGTAGTCCAGGCTGAGGTAGAGGAAGAACGGGCGGGCCGGGTCGCGCTGGCGGTCGAGGAAGTCCAGCGCCCGGCTGGTCAGCCAGCCCTCGAAGTGCTCCTCAGGCGGAATCCCGCTGGTCGCCCCGACGTAGCCGGGCATGGCCTCGCCGCCCGGGCCGCCGATGCGGGCTTCCTCCCGGACGCGGTCGAACCACTCGGGTTGGTCGTCGGCCATGTAAAGGCTGCCGACCTCGTCGTTGTTGGGCTCGCGGCGGCCCTGGATTGCCCGGGCCTCAAAGCCGCGGCGGCTGCCCTCGACCTTCACGTCGGGCATGACCCACGAGCCGATGTACCAGTGCGTCTTGCCGATGCCCGCGGTCTGATAGCCTCCGGCTGCCAGCCGCTGGGCCAGCACCGGCACGGGCAACTCCGCGTCGCGGACGACCATCTGGGTGTTGTGCTTCACGCCGTTCTGGAACCCGTAGAGTCCGCACATCATCGAGTATCGGCTGGGTACGCAGATGGGCACGTTGCAGATCGCCTGCGAAAACCGCACGCCGCGAGCCGCGATCGCGTCCAGTGTCGGCGTTCGGATCGTCGGGTTGACGCATCCCAGAGCGTCGTGGCGGTGCTGGTCGGTCATCAGGAACAGGATGTTGGGTCGTCCGGGCATGGCCTGGGCCTCCGTGGGTACAGGCCCAGAGCATAGTCGAAGCCGACGTACCGCGGCAAGCCTCGGATCGCTTCGGACGGGGTCGTCGGGCGGCGAATTGGCCTATGGACTCGGGCCGCAATTCGATATACCTTCGACTATCGACGCAGGTCCGTCGATGCCCCTGGTACGTCCAGTCCCGTGCAGGAGCCGGCATGGCACTTCAGGTTCTCAAGGATTTCGAGCACGCCGCGGTCGAGAAGGTCCGCGTCAGCGACTCAGACCGGCGCATCCAGTTCGCGGCCCCGCTAGGCGACGGCCCGCGGGGCATGTGGTTCCACTTCAAGGTTGCCGGCGGCGACGGCTCGCCGGTCCGGATGATCCTGACCAATCGCGACCATCTTCTGGGGGCGCCCACGTTCGACCGGGCCGTCCCGGTCTATCGCACCGGCGACGGGCCGTGGCTGCGCGTGGACCCCACGACCTGCCGCTCGGGCGAGCCCGGCGGCGGGCTCTTCGACGGCGGGCCGAGGCTGACGCAGGGGTTCTTCCAGTTCGACGTGCCTTGCGGGCCGGGCGTGACGGAAGTCGCCTATTGCTACCCCTTCACGATGCAGGACGTGGAGGAGGCGTTTGCCCGGTGGACGGCGATGGGCCGCCGGTCGGGGGTGAAGATCCTCACGCTCTGCCGCACAAGAGGCGGCCGCAGTCTGCGCGTGCTACGGATCGGCACGCCGGCGCGCGGTCGCAAACTGATCTGGGTGCTGGCCCGCCAGCATTCCGGCGAGGTGCCGGGCAGTTTCGCGGCTGAGGGACTCGTCGAGGCGATCTTGAGCAAGGCCAAGTGGGCTGCCGGCCTCCGCCGTCGCGCGACGATCTTCGTTTGCCCCGCGACCGACGTCGACGGCGTGGCCGAGGGGATGTACGGCAAGGACCGAGCGCCGGTGGACTTCAACCGCGACTGGTGCGCGTTCCCGCAGCGGCCCGAGATCAGGGCCCTGCGACAGGCGATGGACGCCAGCCGCCTCAAGTGCGGCGGGCGCAGCGGCAGCATGCTCGCCTTCATCGACCTGCACGCCCCGGGTCCGTCGGGGGTGAGCTTTCCCGTCCCGCCCAGCCCGGCGTGGAGCGGGCCGGACGCGTGGCGATCGGCGTGGTGGCTGGCCAAGCTCATCGAGCGGTTCAACAGCGAGCAGAGCCCGCTGCGCTGGGCGAACAATGATCCCGAGCACATCGACTGGTCCGGGCCGGAGGTCGGGCCGAAGGTTTCTTCCACCTTCCACGCGGCCTGCGGCCTGGCCGACCACAGCAGTTCCATCGAGCTAAGTTACAACTGGCAGGCCAACAGCCGCCTGGCTGGGCCGGACGACTGGCGGCGGATCGGGCAGTCGATTGCCCGGGCCCTGGAGGCGCTGTGCCGGGGCGTCAAGCCGCCGCG
Source organism: Phycisphaerae bacterium (assembly GCA_022072085.1). Classification (GTDB taxonomy): domain Bacteria; phylum Planctomycetota; class Phycisphaerae; order JAJVII01; family JAJVII01; genus JAJVII01. The sequence continues at coordinate 20,852 of JAJVII010000008.1, read as the reverse complement.
CACCGTCCAGCGCCCCGACCCGCCGTTCCATCTGGAGGGCGGCTGGAGTTGGCTGCGCGTGCCGCGCCAGTGCAACGCGAAGGTCCACGATGACATCGTCAGCGTACAGGCCGACGGGCCGCAGGGCTACGCCGCGGTGCTGTTCAACACGGCCGTCCCCGTCGGACGGCAACGGTTCGTCGCGACGGCCGCTCTCTATCGCACGTCGCACCGCAAGTGCCCGGTCCATCGCCTGATCTTCTTCTTCAAGGACGGCGTCTTCACCGGCGAGGTGGTCGAGCAGAAGGGCGAACTGGGCAGTCAGAGCATCATCCGCTGGCGTGGACCGACCCGCCGCAAACGCCCAGCCGACGCGGCCCGTTTGGCCGTGGTCATCCGCAACTGGCCCGGCACGCTGTCGATCGGACGGCCGGAGATCGAGCCCGTGCGACCGGCCAAGAAGTAGCCCTGTTCGAGCCGTAGGCGGGCCGACGCGTCTCCCACTCTGACCTCGTCAGTCCCCCTGGCTGTTTCCCCGCAGGACCCTTGAGCACGGTTGCACCGCGACCTGGTCTTGGGCCCGTCCCCGTTGGATGCGGAGGGGACGGAACGCGATTGCCCTTGGGCCCGTGTGATTCCTGTTCCAACCGGCTGCCGCGCGGGGTATCCTTTGGATATGGCCCGCAACGCCGCAACCCGTCTGACCGTTGCCGCCGTCCAGGCCCCGGCTGGGCAGATCACCGGACCGGTTGCCGACCTGGACCGGCTGGCTGACCTCACCGCACAGGCTGCGGGGCAGGGGGCCAGGCTGGTGGCGTGGCCGGAGTGCGCCTATCCCGCGTATTTCCTGCGGTCGCGTCAGGACTACCGCGATATGGCCGGCCACCGGCTCGGGTTCGATGCCCTGATGCAGCGGCTTTCGGAGGTCGCCGGGAGCAACGCCATCTATCTCGTCGCGGGCGTGATCGAGGAGATGGGCCACGGGCGGCTGGCCAACGCGGCCATCCTGCTGGGGCCCGACGGGCGTGAGTTGGCCCGCTATCGCAAGCACCTGCTCTGGCATTTCGACAGGCGGTACTTCGAGCAGGGCGACGAAGTCCCGGTCGTGCAGACCGAGATCGGCTGCATCGGCCTGATGATTTGCGCCGACGGCCGTGTGCCGGAGCTGGCCGCCGCGGCGGCGCGGCAGGGCGCCCAGTTGCTGGTCAACCCGACGGCGTGGGTGAGCTGGGGCCGCGAAGCCGACGAACTGTCCAACCCGCAGATCAGCTACTTCCTGCCGGCCCGGGCGATGGAGACCGGCTGCTGGATCTTGTCGGCCAACAAAGTCGGCATCGAGGCCGACGCGATCGTCTACTGCGGGCGCAGCAACCTGGTCTCGCCGCGGGGTGAGTGCGTTGCGTCGCTGGGCCCGCAGGAGCCGGGCCTGCTGCTGGCGGAGGTGGACCTGTCGATCGCCGGGGCCCCGGCCGCCGGGGAACTGCCCGCGATCTTGTTCGACGCGACCGAATCGCTGCCGATCACCGAGCGGCGGAAGCAGACCCCGCCGGGCGAGCAGCCGTTAATCGTGGCGGCCATCGCCGGGACACGCAAGGAATGGAGCGAATCGCGGCTGGACCGTCTGGCAGCCGGCCTGGGGGCCCAGGGCGTGAATCAACTGATCGTCCCGCCGTCGCTGGCTGACGGCGAGGACCGCTGGGCACGCTGGATGCGTCGCGTCGCCGATTGTGGTATCATGCTCGGTTTCACCGGCGGGCTGGCCTATGCGTTGCAGCATGGCGAGTTCCGCCTGGCCGGCGGGCCGGTGGAGGGATTCGCCGCCGCGCGGGCCGCGATGCTCGGCGGGGCGGACCTGTTCGTCGCCGACGCGGCAGCCGATGGGAACTGCCCGGACCTTCGCCTGCTGCGGACGCGGGCGTCAGAGAACCGGATCTACGTCGTCGCAGCCGCCGCGGACCGCGCCGTGATCGTCGCTCCGACCGGGACGGTGCTGGCCGACTCGCTGGCGGGCGAGGCGATGGCCGTCGTGGCTCGACTGACGCCGGCGGCCGCCCGCGACAAGGAACTCGTGCCGGGCACGGACGTGGTGAACAATCGCGACCCGGCGATGTATGAACGTTACCTGGGCTGTCCGTCGGCCAGGTCGAACGTGAAGTCGAAGTTGAATCTGAAGCCGAGTCCGACGCGATGACTGAATACCGCGCGATCTTCATAGATGTTGACATGACGCTGACGGGTCCGGACCGGCTGATCAGCCGGGTCAACGCCGACGCCGTCGACGCCGCCCGCCAGGCGGGCCTGGCTGTGGTGGTCTGCACCGGCCGCTGCTACACCGAAGCCGTCCCGGCGTTCAGGCAACTGCCCCTGGGCGATGGCGACCTGGCCATCTGCGCCGGCGGCGCCCTGGTCAGCCGCGTCGGCGATGGCGCGACGATCCATCGCCGGTCGATGGAGCCGGCGGCCCGCGACGCGACGGCTGCCGCAATGTCCGAGCTGGGCGTTCCGATGCTGATGCTTCAGGACGTCTCACAGGTGGGCTACGACTATCGTCTCGTGCTGCCGGGGGGCGACTGGCCGCTCTATGACCGCTACCGTCGGATTTCGACGACGCATTTCGGCACGCGGTTTTGCGAGGTTCCGCGCTGGACGCCGGGGGCGGCGGACGACACGCTGCGGATCAGCATGGTGGCTGAGGGCAAGGCCGGCGATCCGATCCGCCAGCGGCTGGAGGCGATGCAGGAGCGGGCCCACTGGCACGACCTGTTCTACCCCGACACCGACCTGCGGCTGCTGGAGGTGTTCGGCTGCGACGTGAACAAAGGAACGGCCATGCGCTGGGTCTGCGAGCGGCAGGGCTGGCCGATCGAGTGGACCGCGAGCATCGGCGACGACATCAACGACGTGCCGATGATGACGGCCGGCGGCCTGGGCGTGGCGATGGGCAACGCCCATGCGGACGTGCTGGCGGTGGCCGACCACGTGACGGCCGGCCACGACGCGGACGGCGTGGCCCGGGCGATCACGGCGATCCTGGCGGGCGAGTTCGACCCCCATGCGCGGCGCAAGGCGTCCGCGTGAGTCCGGCATCGGGGAATGCGGCATGAGCGCACGAAAGCAGACTGACCCCGGGGACGCGGGCCGCCCGCGCGTTACGTTGACCGACCTCCGGGCCCGCAAGTCGGCCGGCGAGAAGTTCCCCGTCCTCACGTCCTACGACGCGACGACGGCCCGCTGGCAGGTTGAGGCCGGCGTGGACGTCCTGCTCGTCGGCGACTCGATCGGCATGTGCGTGTTCGGCCACGAGTCGACCGTCCGCGTGAAACTGTCCGAGATGCTCAGCGCCTGCGGCGCGGTGCGGCGCGGGGCGCCGTCGGCCTACGTCATCGGCGACATGCCCTTCGGCTCCTACCACAATCGGTTGAACGAGGCGGTCGATCACGCCCTGGCGTTCGTGGCTGACGGCGGCTGCGACTGCGTCAAGCTGGAGTGCGACGGGCGGATGGCCGACGTGGTCGCTGCGATGGACCGGGCCAACGTGCCGACGATGGCTCACCTGGGCCTGCTGCCCCAGCGGATCACCTACACCGGCAGCTACAAGGCGACCGGTCGAACCGCTGAGGATGCCGAGCGGCTGGTGGCCGACGCGATCAAGCTCGTCGACGCCGGCGCCGTGATGCTGTTGCTGGAAGCCGTGCCGGCTGAGACCACGCAACGGGTGACCGACGCGGTCGGCGTGCCGGTCGTCGGTTGCGGCGCGGGTCCGAGCTGTGACGGGTTTGTCGTGGTGACCAACGACCTGCTGGGCCTGACGCCCGGCCGCACGCCCCGGTTCGTGCCGAAGTTGGCCGACCTGGGCCCGCAGATGCGCGACGCCTTCGCGAAGTACCGCCAGGACATCGCCGCCGGCGCCTACCCCGCCCCCGAGCACCTCTATCCGATGAGGAAGGACTGATCGAGACGGTCTATTGCCTCTTGAGCTGTCCCATCGCCAGGGCCGCGGCCACGAAGAGGATGCCCGCGGAAATGCCCCCTTCACCGGCACCATGAATCGCCAGCGCCGTGATGCCGGCCGACGTCCCGAGTATGCCCACGAGGATCAGGAACGCATTGACCACCGGCGGGCTGGCCAGGAAGCCGATCACGACGCCCACGCGGGCCCAGAAGCCCAGCTGATCTCCCTCGTCCATCGATTGTCTCCCTGTCAGTGAAAGGGGGTCGGGTCGCGGTCACGCCTCCTTGCGCCGCGTGGCCTCGACGGCTGCGGTCCGGAGCGACTGGTGCATCTCGCGTACGATGCCCCCGACGGTGTCGGCGGCGGTCGCGGCGTCGATCATCCTCACGTCGGCTTGGCTGCGCAGCTTCAGTTCGATCTTGCCTTCCTTCAGTCCGCGGTCGCCGACGGTAATGCGCACCGGGATGCCGATCAGGTCGGCGTCGTTGAACTTCACGCCCGGGCGGGCGTCGCGGTCGTCGATCAGCACGTCCACGCCGGCGGCGGTCAGGTCGGCGTAGAGCTTGTCGGCGGCGACGCGGACGGACTCGTTGCGGTCGGCGGCGATGGGCACGATGATCGCCTCGAACGGGGCGATGGTGATCGGCCAAACGATGCCCTTGTCGTCCGCGCCGGCCTCGATCGCCGAAGCCAGGATGCGGTTCACGCCGATGCCGTAGCAGCCCATGATGATCGGGTGGGACGCGCCGGCCTCATCGAGGTAGGTCGCGTTCAGCTTGGTCGTGTACTTCGTGCCCAGCTTGAAGACGTGGCCGACCTCGATGCCGCGGCTGGCGGCCATGGGGGCGCCGCAGCGGGGGCAGGGGTCGTCGGCCAGCGCGACGCGGATGTCGGCGACGGTTTCGGGGTCGAAGTCGCGGCCGGCGTCTACGTTGACCGCGTGATGGTCGGTCCGGTTGGCGCCGGTGACGGCGTTGCGAAGCGGCATGACGGCGGGGTCGGCGATCAGCTTGGCGTCGCGCCCGCGCAGGCTCTGCGGGCCGGCGAAGCCGACGGCTGCCCCGGTCAGCTTCTCGATAACCGGCGGATCGGCCATCGCCAGGGGGCCGAGTCCGGCGGCCCGGGCCAGCTTGGTCTCGTTCAGCTCGTGGTCGCCGCGGACGAGGCCGACGACGACCTGGCCCGACTCGCTGACGTAGATGAGCGTCTTGATGAACTCGTCCGGCTGACGCGAGAGGAACTGCGAGACCTGCTCGATGGTCGTCGTGCCGGGCGTGTGGACCTCGGCCATCGCCGGGGAGGCCGGACCGGCAGCCGGTGCCTCGACCTTACCCACCTCGGCCCGCTCCTGATTGGCGGCGTAGCGGCATGCGGGGCAGTGCAGGATGATGTCCTCGCCGGCGTCGGTGGGGATCATGAACTCGTGGCTGGCGTCGCCGCCGATGGGCCCGCTCTCGGCCTCGACGACGACGTAATTCAATCCGCACCGGGCGAAGATGCGGCAGTAGGCGTCGTACATCTTGACGTAGCTGGCGTCCAGGCCGGCCTTGTCGGCGTCGAAGCTGTAGGCGTCCTTCATTAGGAACTCGCGGCTGCGCAGCACGCCGAACCGCGGGCGGAACTCGTCGCGGAACTTGGTCTGAATCTGGTAGAGGTTCACCGGGAGCTGCTTGTAGCTGCTGACGTGGTCAGCCACCAGGCTGGTAACGACCTCCTCGTGCGTCGGGCCCAGGGCGTTGCGGCGGCCGTGGCGGTCGGTGACGACCATGAGGTTCTCGCCGTAGGCCTGGTCGCGGCCGGTGGCTTGCCACAGTTCGATCGGCTGGAGGACGGGCATGTGAATCTCGATCGCGCCGGCGGCGTCCATCTCGGCGCGGATGATGGCCTCGGCCTTCCGCAGGCTGCGCCAGCCCAGCGGCAGGTAGGTGTAGGTTCCGCTGGCCAGCTTGCGGATCAGGGCCGCGCGGACCATGAGCTGATGGCTCTTGACCTCGGCGTCGGCGGGCACTTCCTTGACGGTCGGAATAAACGTCTGCGTCCAGCGCATCGGGTTCTCCTGTCAGTGGGCTTACTTCTAGTCGCCGCGGGTGGATTTTGCAAGGGCGACGGCGAGGCGGGCAGTCAGTCGGCCTTGGCGCCGGCGTCGGGGCGGGAGAGGAGGAGGGGGAGTTCGGCCATCGTCAGGGCGGCGACGACGGCGGGGGACCACTCGGCGATGGGGCGGGCCAGGGGCATCAGCAGCGAGATGGCCGCCGACACGACCACGACCCCGGTGACGAACGCCATGCTCCGCGTCCGCTGGCTGCCGACATGGCGGGCGATCCGCAGCATCAGCGGGATGCGTTCGATCCGGTGGCCGAGCACGACGACGTCAGCGCCGGTGATGTCCTCGATGTCGCCCAGGCCGCGGTCGGCAACGTCGGCGAGGTTGGCCAGCCGATCCTCGGCGCTGGTGAAGTCGTAGAAGGCGATGGCCACGTCGGCGGCCCCCAGGGCGGCCTCGTCCTTGTCGACCGTGCCGACGACGGCCAGGCAGTCACCGGCCTGGCGCCAGCGGGCGAGCTGGTCGATCTTGCCCTGCGGACCCAGTTCGACGACGACCTGGTCGATGCCCAGCCGGGCGGCGATGGCGGCGCCGGCCGACTCGCTGTCTCCGGTGATCAGACGAACGCCGTAGCCGTCGCCCTGGAGTTCGCCGACGGTCTGCTCGGCGCCGGGGCGGACGGCTTCTTCGACGGCGATGGCGCCGGCGATCTGCTCGCCGACTCCAACGAGCACGACGCTGTAGCCCTCGCGGCGCAGGCGGTTGGCGGTCTGGGCGAAGCTGCTGGTGTCCAGGCCGTTCTCGGCCATCAGCCGCTCGCTGCCGACGTGCACGGCCCGTCCGTCAACGGTCGCTGACACGCCCAGGCCGGCCTGACGGCGTATGCCGGCGGCCTCGGACAGCGTGAGCTTGCGCTGCTGGGCCTCGTGCAGGAGGCCTCGGGCCATCGAATGCTCCGAGCCTTGCTCAGCGGAAGCCGCCAGGCGGAGCAGTTCGTCCCCGGTCAGGTCCAGACCGGCCAGTGCGTTGACCTCGACGGCGATTACCTCGCTGCGTCCGCTGGTTACGGTTCCGGTCTTCTCGAAGACGACGGCGCCGATGTGGCCGGCCTTTCCGAAGACACGCGGGTTGGCGATGAACAGGCCCTGGGCGGCAGCGCGGCGTTCAGCCAGCACCTCCGGCGCGACCCAGGTCAACTGGAAGGTCCGCGGGTCGAGCGTCAGCAGCAGCGCGGCGGCGATCAGCCACGCAGGCATGAGGCTGCCGGTAAGGATGAGCGCCAGGACGAACACGACCGCCGCGGCGGCCAGGCCATAGTCGGAATAGCGGTCGGCCAGCTTGCCCCAGCTCAGGTCCAAGCCGTGCTGCTGGTGGCTGGACTGCACCTGGAGGAAGAACCGCAGGCGGGTCTCGTCCTCGCCGGTGAGGTTGGCCAGCCAGCGATCGAAGGGGTCGCTGATCCGCCTCAGCCGCAGCCGCATGAGCAGCCCGCGGACCAGCAGCAGGATCAGCGCGACGACCGTGGGGGCGAAGAGGGATCGCAGGGGGTCAGCCGGGTTGGGGCCGAGCAGCGGGTGCATCAGCCCGTGAACGCCGAAGGCGCGGAGGACCAGGTCGATGGTTCCCAGCAGCAGACCGCCGGCCAGCACGGCCGCCGCCCCGGTGCGCCAACGCCAGTGGCCGTGCATGACCGACCAGATGCCGTGATAGAACCAGGATCCCGCCGCCGCGAACAGCACCCAGCCGGTGAGCAGGAGCTGCATCCAGAGCGGCCAGAGTTCGCGCGCGGGGTCGGCGGCCAGGCGATGGCCGAACAGGTGCAGGGCGATGACCGGCAGGCCGAAGCCGACGGCGATCGCCAGCCGTTGGCGGATGTCGCGGATGCGGCGGCGACGGTGCAGCGCGATGCAGGCCGGCCCGGAGATCTTGCGCTGATCGACCGGCACGGCCCAGAATCCGGAGCGGTTGAGCAGGTCGACAGCCTCGCCGGTTTCGTCGTCGGTGAACGGCCCGCCCGGCCGCTGAAGCCAGGCGACCTGGTCCAGAGGGTCGACCCAGCAGGCGGGCGAAGCGGAGTGGGCCGCCAGGGCCCGCCGGGCCCGGCGGAGATCCCTGGGCTTCTCCAGCCCGATGATCTGGATGAACTGATAACCCATAAGGCTGTCAGTTAAGCATGGCTGGGGGAATTGTAAATTGAAAACTTCATGAGACGGCCGTGGCCGGTGGGCCGGTCAAAACGCGACCTCGCCGAGGCGGATCAGCCGCTCGGCCAGATCGTCTGCCGACGGCGGCGGTCCGGGGGGCAGGGGAAGGGCCACGCCCTGGCGGTGTTCGGAGGCGATGATCAGGGCGTCGTGGTCCAGCACGCGGAAGCCGGTCGGCTGGGGTTGATGGCCGAGCACGAGGAGCTTGGCGTCCAGGATCTGGCGGATCAGGTCGATGGCAGCGCGGCCGACCGTGCGGCCCCAGACGAGCTGGTAGACCGGCCCGGAGCGGAGCCGGTCGGCGTCGGTCTGCTCGCGGACGAAGATTGTCGCGTCGAACCGCGGGGCCAGGCGGTCGGCCGGCAGGGAGTGAACGACGGCGACGCCATCGGCTGACCGTACCGCCAGCGGCAGGGCACGGCAGTAGTCGTACATGGCGTCCAGGACCTCGGCGGCCTCGCCGCCGTAGTGGGCCGCGACGCCGTCGGCGAAGGCGCGGCAGATGGACGCGCCGTCCTTGAGGATGTCCTGGCCGGTCATCTGGGCCAACTCGTGATTGCCGAGGATCACGTGGACGCGCTGCGGATGGCGGGCTTGCCACCGCGCGACGCGGGTGAGCACGTGGTGAGAATCGTCGCCCGCGGCCGCCGGCGGGTCGGAGGCGTCGGAGGTCGGGTGGATGAGTTCCTGGAGCACGACGTGGCGTTCGGGGTAGCGGTCGAGGTCGGCCAGCCGCTCGATCCGCAGCAGGTTCTGCCCGTTGCCGTGCAGGTCGCCGGCGATCAGCAGGTCGGCGCCGGGCGGGGTGTGAACGACCTGTCCGCGGCGCAGGGGACAATGCCGTGCGGCGTCGGCGGCCTGGCGGTATGCGGCGATGATCGGCTCGAACATGACCTGGTCCAGTGTCCGGCGGCGGGTCAGACGGCTTCAAGGCCGGGCAGGTCGACGGTGTCGTTGTCGGCGTTGCCCTCGACCTGTCCGTCGGCCCAGTCGCCGGGAGAGTCCGGGTGGCCGTCGTCGGTGCGGCTGAGCATCAGCTCGATGGTCTCCAGGCGGTCCAGCAGGACGCGCATGTCGCTGGGGCGGTCGGTCGGGCTGACCTTGACGCAGTCCATCGCCAGCCGTGAGAGTGAAGCCGGAATGCGAGGGTTAATCTCGTGCGGCGGCTCGGCGCGGCTGGAGGTGACCAGGGCGATCTCACGCCCAGGGTCGCGTTTGGGCAGCACCGTGGGGACGTGTCTCTCGGTGAGCAGCCAGTAAAGCGTGGCGCCGATGTTGAAGATGTCCGTCCGCCGGTCGATCGGGTGGCGGTAGACCTGCTCGGGGGCGATGTAGTCGGGCGTTCCCTGGATCCGCTGCTTGATCGTGCCCATCGGGCAGCTCTGGCCGAGGTCGATGATCTTCACCTGTCCGTCGGGCATGACGATGACGTTGTTGGGCTTGATGTCGGCGTGGACAAAGCCGGCCTGGTGCATAGCGTCCAGTCCGCTGGCGATCTGGATGAAGATGCGGGCGATGGTCAGCGGGCGGGTCGGGCGGTGCTGTTCGAGCGTCTTGCCCGGGACCAGCTCCATCAACAGGTGAAGTTCGCGGACCCGGAAGAAGCTGCGAAGGCGGAATATCTGGAACATGCGGCGGACGTTGGGGTGATCGACCTGGTGGCCGATCTCGTATTCGTTCTCGGTCTGGCGGAGGAATCGCTCGTCGCTTTCGGTACGCTTGATGACTCGCTTGAGCGCGTAGGTATCGCCCGAGGTCGGGTTGGAGACCTCGAAGATCGCCGAGCTGGCTCCACTGCCCAGACGCCGCTGAACAATGTACCCGCTGAATTTTCTCGCGGATGGAATGACGTTCTTTCCCAAGGTCTTCCCGTCGGCACTCGCCGTTAATGACGTATGGATGAGTCCGATGCAATCGTCCGAGGGAGCGCCTTGGCGTTTCCCGCCGCTTTCATCGACCGCTGCCAGGTCCCTTCTTAGTTATATTTCCAGCTCCTGTCCTGAGATGCCGGGCCGCCGTCATGCGGGCAAACCAACCAGATCATTATTTGGGGTCGGCTGGCCGCAGTCAAACTCAAATGGTCTGGATAGATTCATTTCGCGGCTGGGCCGGGAGGGCGGTCTCATGCTCTCATTACAGGTTGCCCCTCTCTCATCCGGCTTCGTTCTTCCGGTGGCCGCCAGGCAGGAGGTCAGGCCGGTTTTCCGTGAGTAATCAGATGGCCGATGCATTTCGCCAGGCCTGCTCGAACGCCTTGCTCGGGCAGGGGGTCTGGTCGAGTTGGCTGTGGAGGTAGACCTGCCCCCAGGACAAGCCCAGCTTGTCAATCAGTTGCCGGGTCAAGAAACGGGTCTTGCCGGCTTCCAGCGTCACGGTCTCGGCGCCCCCCTGATCATCGGCCACGCCGATGTTGATTTCGGTCGGCTGTCCGGCCACCCCGCCGGGGGTCAACTGCTTCCGCCAGGCTTCGGTGGACTGGATGGTCCCGTCCGCATCGACTACGAAGTGGTAGTCGCCGCGGCGAGTCTCGTTCAGGCGGTGGATCACGACCCGCTGCCAGCGGATCGGCTCAACATCGGTTGCGAGGTAGGCGGGCGCCGTTGCCGGCTCGGGCGGGCTGCTCTGCCCGACCATGGCCGTGTCCCCCGGGGCCGCGCCGGGCTCGGGCGCCAGCAGCATGAGAAGACCGGCCCCCAGGGTCATCGAAACGACCAGGGCCAGAAGAACTTTGCTGCGGCGGTCGAACGAAACAGGCATGGCCGACGACTCTTTCCTGTAATCCGCTATCCTGACGAGATGCATCCCTCAATCTTGTACAAAATCTATCGGCCAGGGACAACCCAAAAGTTGAAAATTTGCGTTGACACCGCCGGTCTCCGCCCTCCACCGCCGCGATCGGCCGACCGTCAGAGCCACCGCCTGAACAGGCGGAAGAATCGCTCTTTCAGTTTATCCAGCCAGGGCCGGCGTTTCCACTGTTCCAGGGTAATCTCCCGGCTGCGGGCCAGGTCGCTCTCGAACATCCAGTGCAACTGCCGGGCGAAGGATCGGCCGAGCACGAAGACGTTCACCTCGTCGTTCAGCCTGAAGCTCCGCATGTCCAGGTTGGCCGACCCCACTGTTCCCCAGACGTCGTCCACCTGGAGGGTCTTGGCGTGCAGGACGGTCCCCTGGCACTCGTATATGTGGATGCCGGCCTTGAGCAGGCGGCTGTAGTTGGACCGCCCGGCGTGGAAGACGGCTGCGACGTCCGAGTGGGCCGGCAGCAGCAGCCGCACCAGTACACCCCGTCGGGCCGCCCGCCGCAGGGCCCGCGTCAGCCTGGCCGGGGGCATGAAATACGCCATCGTGATCTCGATCCGCTTCCGCGACCGCCGCACGGCCGCCAGGATCGTCCGGTGGATCAGGTTGGTTTTCCAGGGCTGGCTGTCCAGCACGATGCCCACTCCCTCGCCGACCGGGTCGGGTCGACGGACCGGGCCGACGATCATCCGCGAGCCGGTCACCTGCCGCCACTGCCGCTCGAACAACGCCGCCAGCCGGGCGACCACCGGCCCGCGGACCTGCACGCTGGTATCCCGCCAGTGCCGGTGGCTGTCGCCGTCGCCGACGTATTCGTCGCCGATGTTGATGCCCCCCGTGAACGCGACTTCCCCGTCGACCAGGATGATCTTGCGGTGGTCGCGGTGGTTGATCGACCGCTTGCGGTAGAGTCGGCCCGCCGACTTGCGGGCCCGCCAGGGGGCGATCGGGTTGAACTCCGCGATCAGGATGCCCGCGTCGCTCATCTCGCGCCAGAAGCTGCGCGGTTCGAGGAAGCAGCCGACCGCGTCGCGGATGACGCGAACCTTGACCCCCTCCTCCGCCTTGGCCTTGAGCAGGTCGGCGAAGCGACGCCCGATGCGGTCGGCCCGCCAGATGTACATCTCGATGTCGATGCTGGCCCGCGCCGTCAGCATCGCCGAGAGCATGTGCGAGAACCCCTTGTTGCCGTTGATCAGCAGGTGGAAGTCATTGCCGCCGACGTAGGGCAGCGGCCGCCGCGGACGCGGGCTGAAGTGCCGGGCCAGCCGCTCCAGTCGGCGCATGCGAAGCCCGGAGTCGGGGCCGACGCCCCCGGCCCCCGCGCCCGAATCCGCTTCGTGCACTGCCCGTTTCTGGTCCATGATGACCGCAGAGGAGTCGAGGTCGAAGTCGAAGGCATTCTAAGTTGGCGATGCGGGGCGGTCCAGCGCGAACCGCCGCCGTTGACAACGCCCAGCGGATTCGTAACATGGCCTTTTCCGTCGTCCCGGCCGGGACCAACCCGCCGGGCCGGATTCGCAGGGTTCCTGAACAAGGACGATCATGGCGACAGGCAGCAAGACGAAATCGGCGCAACAGGTGTGCGAGAAACTCGGACTGGAGGCCTATCCCGCATCTGCGGCCGACGCCGGCGGGCTCGCGGTTGTGATGGCCCGCAAGGGTGTGGACAAGGAACTGCTCGCCTGGGGCAAGGGCGCCGAGGCGTTCGATGGCAAGTCGGCCGACGTGACGATCGCCGGGAGTAAGCTGGCGGTCCGCCGCTGCCTGCTGAACGCCGCCAACGCCGCGGCCCTGCGCAAGGCGTTCAACTTCGCCCGGCCGGGCGTCGTGGGGGCGGCTACCAGTGCCGGCCTGGGCGACCGGCTGGGTCTGGCGACGCCTGCGCACCTGGCGGCCGTCGGCGACAGCGGCGTCGTGCCAGTGCCGGCGCAGCAGTCGATCCGCGAGATGACCCGCACCGGCCGAACGCCGCAACAAGTGATGGACGACGCGATCTGGGGTGTCCTCCAGGCCGGCTGGCGGAAGCCCTGGGGCGCCGACGCCGACCACCTCAAGAGCACCGACGACATCGACGCGACCGCCGCGGCGGGCTTTCGCATGTTCACCATCGACCCCGGCGACCACGTCGACAACGGCGCCGACGACTACGACGGGCCCGACTGCCGCGCCCGCTACGACGCGCTGCCCTGGGACGAGTTGGAGATCTCGGCAGCCGACTGCCGCGAGACCTACTACGACCTGAAGGTCAAGCTGCCGGGCGGCCTGCGCCTGTCGATCAACGAAGCCGAGGCCCGCAAAGCCGCCGTGAAGTACGGCCGGGCCATCGCCCACACGCTCGGGATGTATCGCCACCTGGTCAAGGTGGTTGGACAAGGCAACTTCGACCTGGAGATGAGCGTCGACGAGACGGAGAGCCCGACCTCGCCGGCTGAGCATTACTTCATTGCCAACGAGCTGCGCCGCCTGGGCGTGGTCCCGACCAGCCTGGCCCCGCGTTTCGTGGGCAAGTTCGAGAAGGGCGTGGACTACCAGGGCGACCTGGGGCTGTTCCGCCGCCAGTTCGCGCTGCACGCGGCCATCGCCCGCGAGCTGGGCGGCTACAAGATTTCGCTGCACAGCGGCAGCGACAAGTTCAGCGTCTACCCCATCGCCGCCGAGCTGACCGGCGGGCTGGTCCACCTCAAGACCGCGGGCACGAGCTACCTGGAGGCCCTGCGGGCGATCGCCCGCGTCAACCCCGGGCTCTACCGCGAGATTCTCGCCTTCGCGATCTCCCGCTACGACGCGGACAAGCGGACTTACCACGTGTCGGCCGATCTGGCCAAGGTGAAGCGCCCGGACGAGTTGGCCGACGGCGAGCTGGAGTCGGGCCTCGACCAGTTCGACGGCCGCCAGGTGCTTCACGTGACCTTCGGGTCGGTGCTGACGGCCAAAGAGGGCGGGGCCTGGAAGTTCCGCGACCGCTTCATGAAAACGCTGCGCGAGAACGAGGAAACGCACTACCAGACGGTGTCGTCGCATCTCAAGCGGCACATCGATCCGTTTGCGAAAGGAAAGTAGATGAGCCGGGTCACTCTCGAATCGTTGTTCGGCATCAAGGACATGACTGTCGCCCTCACCGGCGGCGGGGGCGTGCTCTGCGGCGAACTGGGCAAGGCCCTGGGCGCCCTGGGCGCGAAGGTGGCTGTGCTCGACCTGATGGTCAAGGCGGCTGAGGAGATCGCCAGGGCCATCCGCGACGACGGCGGCCAGGCCGTCGCCGTCGAGTGCAACGTGCTCAAGCGCGACAGCGTCGAGGCCGCCGCCGGGAAGGTGGCCGCGGAGTTCGGCCCGCCGGACGTGCTCATCAACGGCGCCGGCGGCAACAAGAAGGACGCGACCACCTCCGCGGACCAGAGCTTCTTCGACATCCCGCAGGAGAGCGTCCGCTGGGTCTTCGAACTCAACTGCCTGGGCACGATCGGCCCGTCGCAGGTCTTCGGGCGTGGCATGGCCAAGGCCGGTCGCGGCCAGATCATCAACGTCTCCTCGATGAGCGCGTTCGCGCCGCTGACCCGCGTGCCGGCCTACTCGGCAGCCAAGGCGGCGGTGAGCAACTTCACCCAGTGGCTCGCGGTGCACATGGCCCAGGAATACAACCCGGCCATCCGCGTCAACGCGATTGCCCCGGGCTTCTTCCTCACCGAGCAGAACCGCTTCCTGCTGACCGACCAGAAGACCGGCGAACTGACGCCCCGCGGCAAGACGATCATCGCCCACACTCCGGCCGGCAAGTTCGGCGCTCCGGCCGACCTGATCGGCGCGACGACCTGGCTGATGAGCCCGTCGGCGGCGTTCGTCACCGGCATCGTGCTGCCCATCGACGGCGGCTTCAACGCGTTCCACGGGGTCTGACACAAGCCCCTGTCACCGTTCCAAAGTCATCACGAGGATTCTCAGGACATGAGCGACCCGGCTGCACCACTGAAGGATTTCAAGCCCCGGCACGATTTCTTCGTCGGCATCGATTCCGACGGCTGCGCGTTCGACACGATGGAGATCAAGCACAAGGAGTGCTTCATCCCCAACATCATCCGCTACTGGAAGCTCCAGGCCGTCAGCAAGTACGCCCGCGAAGCGGCGGAGTTCGTCAACCTCTATTCCAAGTGGCGAGGCATCAACCGGTTCCCCGCCCTGGTGATGGTCTTCGACCTGCTCGCGGATCGGCCCGAGGTTCTCGCCCGTGGCGTCAAGATGCCCCAGGTCGACAGCCTCCGCCAATGGATCAAGACCGAGACCAAGCAGGGCAACCCCGCGCTCAAGGCCGCCGTCGCCAGGACCGCCGACGCGGTGCTCACCCAGGCCCTGGCCTGGAGCGAGGGCGTCAACCGCTCCGTCGGCGAGATCGTCGAGGGCGTCCCGCCGTATCCCTTCGTCCGCGAGAGCCTCAGCGGCAAGCTGGCCGGCAAGGCCGACGTCGTCGTCGTCTCCGCGACCCCCGGCGAGGCCCTGGTCCGCGAGTGGCAGGAGCACGACATCGCCAAGTATGTCCGCGTGATCGCCGGCCAGGAGATGGGCACCAAGGCCGAGCACCTCGGCTTCGCGGCCAAGCCCAACTACGCCCCCGACCACATCCTGATGGTCGGCGACGCCCCCGGCGACATGAAGGCCGCCCGCGCCAACGGGGCGCTCTTCTTCCCGATCAACCCCGGCCACGAGGAGGCGAGCTGGCAGCGGTTCCACGACGAGGCCTTCGGTCGATTCATCAAGGGGACCTACGCCGGCGATTACGAAGCGAAACTCATCGCCGAGTTCGACGCCCTGCTGCCCGACACCCCGCCGTGGAAGAAACGCGGCTGAGACTCGGACGTTCCCCGAGACGTCGAGGCCGGTCCTCCCGAGGGGCCGGCCTCTTTCCTGCGCGAATGCCTATACTAGGGGCAACCGGAGGACGCCTCTGAATGACCCAGGCGACGACCATCCCGCACCGCGCTGACGCCGGCCGACCCGTCGTGGTCTACGATGGCGACTGCGCATTCTGCCGCGGGCAGGTCGATCGCATGCGCCGGCGCGATCCGGGGGGAATCTTCGAGTACGTCCCGCGCTGCCAGGAGAGGCTGGAAGAGCGGTTTCGGCAGATCGTCGAGGGGGACTTCAATTCCGGCATGCGGCTGATCGAGCCGGACGGCCGGGTCTACGTCGCTGCCGACGCGGTGTTCCACATCGCCCGCCGCCTGCGTGGCTGGCGGCGGTTGGCCTGGCTCTATCGCGTCCCGCTCCTTCACGCCCTGTTCCGCTGGGGCTACGCCCTTGTCGCGAAGAACCGCCACCGCCTGGCCCGTGGCTGCGAAGAGGGAACCTGCAAACTCTGACCGCCGTCGCTCTCCTTTCCGATCTCATGGTCTGGGGGCTGAAGGGCGGCGTGCGTGGCCGGCGGACCAGTTCATCGCCTTGACGGCCTCATCGCGAAGTTCCTGCTCGGTCGCAAGCGCCCGGCCCGGCATGTAGCCTATCACATTCATATAGGTGTAGAGCGTCGGCCGGAGAAACGCGGCTTTGGCCGGGTCGTTCATTGTTGTCCGCAGAAAGCCTTGCAGGACGGTCGTGGCCGAGTCAGTCCTCATTCGACTCAAGCCGCCTAACACGCTCGTTATTACCTCGTTCGATACGTCGGGCTGGTGGAGCAGACGCCCCAGATCGATTTCCGTGCCTTCGGCTTTCAACGTCCCCAGGGTCATGGCGGCCATGCCAACTACCGGCCCGTCGCCGCACAGCAGCAGGCTCCGTAATCTGCCAATCGTTGCCTTTTCATCCGGGCAATACCGCATCGCCGAGACGGCGATCATGCGCAGTTCCGACGGCTGATCCTTATCTTGTGCGATGGCTACCAGTCGATTCAGTGGCAATTGACAGTCCACGGCGTTCACCGCCAGAAGCGCAAGCAACTGGACGGCGGCGGGCTGTTTCGTGTCGTTGACTACCTTCTCCAGCAGCGGCGATTGGTTGAAGTGATGCAGACGAAATAGTGGTGCGATGGCGTCATAGGGAAATCGGGCATCGGCGGGCCGTGTGTTGACCTGGGCCTCCGGCGTGCCCGCATAACCGGCGAGTTCCAGGAAGTAAGGAACCATTTCGTCGCTGAGGTCGGCCTGGAGCCACGTGTTCGTGGCCACGACGCCCGCATCGATGCAGGCCCTGACAGTGAAGTCCATCGAGGCGGAATCGAGGGCCCCCTGGGGCTTGACCTCCCAGGAATGGTTCCTATCGTGGCTGCACAGCCAGCAGAGCGTTTGGACGCGCACCCGCCATTGCGCCGGCGTCGAGTTGCCGTTCAAGGGCCGCGGGACCCCATCCGGGTTCAGGACCACCTTGGCCAGCCTCTCGGCCTCCTTGCGCATGCGGCCTTCCGCGTCGTCTTCTGGTTCGATCTCGACTTTGGCCTGCTCGCCAGTCAGGACTTGGACCGAGGCCTTGCAGAGGATCGCTCGTGGGTCGGAAACCCCTGGCTCGCTCTTGGCCATGTAGTAGAGCAGCAGCGGCACCGCCGTGGAGGAACGGAGCTTGCGGACCAGGACAATGCCAAATGTGACGTGATAGAGTGGAGACACGTCTTCAGCGTCGCGGGCCAGCAGGCACTGCGCAGCCCGCTTAAGCAGGTCCGCATCCGGGTCCTTCTCCACCTGCCGGGTGAACGAGTCGAGAAGGCCTTTGAGGAATGGGTCCCGCTCACCACCCGGCACGATCGGGAGGTTTGGATTGAACTGCGGCACGCGAGGGCTGACCCACTTTCGGGGGTCGGACTCTTCGCCGGTCCGGAGATAGCCGGCCAGAAGTTCACGCTTCGCGCGGAACGCCTTGACCTCCTCCTCAACATCCGGTGGGACCTGCTTGCCGGCATCCATCGCCCTGATCGCCGGGGCCAGTCGCTGGCCCTCCTTGGACATCTGCATGAGTTCGCGCAGTATGTCGTCAGCGTCGGGAGCTTTGATGGTCCGTTGCGGGCGATCCTTTTTCGCCTGCTGCTCCTTCTCCTTGGCGAGGGCTTCCTGCCGGGCGCGAAGCTCTGCCTCACGGCGGGCGCGGAGTTCTGCTTCCCTCTGCTGACGGGTCGTGGGCGGAGCGCCGCAAACCGGGCCCTGGATTCCCACAGTCGTCACGACCGACATGGCGGCTACCACCAGCCATTTGCCCTTCATGGAAGTCTCCCCTTCAAGAACGCTCCGATTGCGCCCTTTGGTATCGCCCCAGCAAAGGGCACGGTCCCCGGCATTAAAACGTGAATGAAAGGTGCTATCAGTTCTTCGCGGCCCGTCGTAAGCTGTTCATCGCCGTAAATGCCCAGTTCTCTGCTTCTTCAAGGTCTCGTTAATCCCCAGACACCGTGATCATCAGTGCCAGATCATCCCAAACCGCGTACGTATAGACCCAGAAACAACCCTCGTGGTCAACACCCTTGTCGGCCAGGATGGCGGCGATGCCGCGATAGTCGGTCCTGAAGAAGGCCTTGAGAACCAGGCAGACGAACAGTTGGGCTGGGTGAAGCACCTGGGGCTGCAGCCGTGCGAGTAAGCCGGCAGGGCCTGCTTGGCCACCGCCCAGGCCACCAACGCAACGGCCCGTGGCGACTTGCTGGTGGTGCTCATCCGGCATGGTAAAGCGATCCCGAGAAAGAAGCACTAGTGCCAACCGCTCAATTACTTAGAGTTCTTCTAAGGAGCACCAGTGACCCCGCTTCTCCCCCGCTTACGAATTATCATGGCAAGGAACCGCCACCTTCAACTGTCACTGGAACGCCGCCCATAACTCGTTGGCACACTACAGCTCGGTCAGTTCTCCTTGCTGATAGAGAAGCCTCTAGACTCAGCGAAAGCAGTCAATCCGGCAACCGGCAGATCGAATTCGAGCGCGATGGCAAAGAGTGCAGGCACTAGAGCTTTCAGGAACACCGCCTCAACCTCTTCCTTGGACGCGCGAGCGATCACAGCCAATTCAACCTCCATCGAAAAAGGCAATTCCCTGTGTGCGATATCGATGGGCCCGACCCCGGCGTGGGGATCAAACCGCATTCCGTATCTGAAAACCCCATTGAGAAGGCAAAACGGGGCTTTCAACAGAAAACCGTCCTCAACGAGGTAAGGGTTGATCTCTCTCGTAATCTTGACCATCGCAGGGCCGGCATTGCGAACGCTACCCTTAACTACGCCAACACCGCCCAGCACTACATTGATATCATCTCTCATCGTCGACCTCGCAAGAACTCGCGGTTGCCCGGAAGCTTGTCCTCCCCATAGAGACGACGATACGTGTCACGCCACCTCGCCTCATAGTCCAACGTTTCACCACTTGAGCCAAATCGTTTGCGGATTTCACTGCTGTAACCGCCATAACCACCATTCTTGATATCAATGCGGTTCAGTTTCCGCACTTGTGATTCTGCTCGTATAGAGGCCCCGTCAGTCACCCGAGTACCGGCGGAACTCTTGCCAACCTTGTGGATCGAGCCATCCGGAGCCTTGATTACATACACATGTGAGTCACCCTGAAACGAGCGTGAGTTCCTGTTGATTGGCCCCTTTGGGGCCGTGGCCCGGCTGGGCGTGGGCACCGGTATCTCATCGCCCGCCTTGACAACCCGCTTCTCCAGCTTCGCCGGCGCCTTCTCGCCGGCATCTTTAACGCCCTTTTCGACAGCTTTCTTGGTCGCTGTCTGCGCTCCCTTGGCCACCGCGCCCTCCGGCGCCTTGTAGAGCCCCTTTGCGCCGGAGATCGCGGACATCGTGAAGAAAGCTGCCTGCACGCCATGGAACAAGCCCGCGATGCACTGCAGACCTGCCCACAGCCGCGAGGTAAGCGACTATTCAGTTCCCAAAGAGCTGATGTCGGGCAAGTTAGAGCCCGAACACCTTCCGCACAAAGATCGCTGGACCACAACAGGGAGCAGGCCTCTCTCGACGAACGCTGGCCAGTTGCCGGGCCGCATCGGTGATGTCCAGCCACACTTACGCCGCTCATTTGGCCGAGTAGAAGTCCTTGCTGTATTCCTCGCTCCTAACAAGAACCCCAGTGTTGATCTGGTTCTGCAGATGCCACGTAGCGAATCGCTGCGACGTGATGATCAGTCCTGGCATCCCCCTGGCATAGAAGATATCTTCGCCACGCCAAGTCGCCTGATCAACAACAACCCGATCATGTCTTAGCAGCAATCCTCCCCGACATGTGCCGCAGGTCACTGGCGTCTCAAACTCCGCACCAGAAGCTTCAAGGTCAATCTTGGTTGAGCTACGGGCGGGTATAGCGACGAAATAGGATGGCAGTTCGCCCTCCGGGCGAGTTCCGCCTCGTCGCTTCACACGAACAATCTCAGCCTTGCCGAGTACTTCGAGGCCCCGCAGCCCCGCTTGACGGAACTTTTCCACAACATTCCCAGTGAGAAGCAATTCCGCGTAGGGGCCAAAGCCAATGTCACCGTATCGATTTGTCCAGAGTTCCAGCGTAACTCGGTAAGGCGGAAGCCACGGCAGCATGTTTGTAGGCTTCCCGCATTCAGGGCAGCGCGTCGCATCACCAAAGTTGGAGTTCCCAACTGGCTCGTAGTCCATCACTGCGTGCTTGCTGGCGTCATGGGTGGACGGGTTGCGCAGCACATAGAAGCTCATTCTGCACCTCCAAGCCCATTGGGAAACCTGTCGATCAGGTCCGGCTGAGAATACCGGTGACGCAGGTATGCATCGAAGTCAGCTGGTGTTGCTTGAGGGTTTCTCCGCAACCAATCTGTAACTTCAGCGTCCAACTCGCGGTGCCACCTTTGATAGCCGCGGTGCGAAGGCAGATCCTTGGCTTGTGTGACGAATCGTGGATCACGTGCCTGATACTGCCCCCGAAGATTGGG